>NZ_JCAKKP010000001.1:0-545727 GCF_059509755.1 Aquamicrobium sp. YD-1-mutant5 | reverse complement strand
GATGGTGATGCCGGGCGACAACATCACGGTTGATGTTGAGCTGATCGTGCCGATCGCGATGGAAGAGCGCCTGCGCTTCGCCATCCGTGAAGGCGGCCGCACCGTCGGCGCCGGCATCGTCGCCGCAATCGTCGAATAAGAACAAACAATCGATCTGTCGCGGGCGGGTAAACGCCCGCGCCGCGCCAGAACAAGGAATAGACGAATGAACGGACAGAATATCCGCATACGCCTGAAAGCGTTTGACCATCGCGTGCTCGATGCTTCGACCAGGGAAATCGTTTCGACGGCAAAGCGCACTGGCGCCAATGTCCGCGGCCCGATCCCGCTTCCGACTCGCATCGAGAAGTTCACGGTCAACCGTTCGCCGCATGTGGACAAGAAGAGCCGCGAGCAGTTCGAGATGCGCACCCACAAGCGTCTTCTCGACATCGTGGACCCGACCCCGCAGACGGTTGACGCGCTCATGAAGCTCGATCTGGCCGCAGGTGTGGACGTCGAAATCAAGCTCTGAGAGCTTAAAACATGAGCTCAAAGGGGAAACCCTGAGCTCCTCTGAAGGAAAATGAACCGATGCGTTCAGGTGTAATTGCACAAAAGCTGGGAATGACCCGCATCTACAACGATGCCGGGGAGCATGTCCCTGTCACGGTTCTCCGCATGGAGAACTGCCAGGTCGTGGCACAGCGCACGCAGGAGAAGAATGGCTACACGGCCGTTCAGCTCGGCGTCGGCCTCGCCAAGGTCAAGAACACGTCGAAGGCGATGCGTGGCCATTTCGCCACCGCCTCCGTGGAGCCCAAGGCCAAGCTGGCCGAGTTCCGCGTTTCTGACGACAACCTGCTCGACATCGGCGTCGAGATCACCGCCGACCATTTCGTCGCGGGCCAGAAGGTCGACGTGACCGGTACTTCGACCGGTAAGGGTTTCCAGGGCGTCATGAAGCGTCACAACTTCGGTGGTGGTCGCGCTACCCATGGTAACTCCGTGTCGCACCGCTCGCATGGTTCGACCGGCCAGCGCCAGGACCCCGGCAAGGTGTTCAAGGGCAAGAAGATGGCCGGCCACATGGGCGCTACCCGCGTCACCACGCAGAATGTCGAGGTCGTCTCGACCGATGTCGAGCGTGGCCTCATCCTGATCCGCGGCGCCGTTCCCGGCACCAAGGGTGCCTGGATTCTGGTGCGCGACGCCGTGAAGGCGGCGCTGCCCGAGAATGCGCCGAAGCCGGCGGCCTTCCGTGCCTCTGCCAAGGCAGCTGAAAAGACTGAAGCTCCGGCCAGCGAGGGAGCGGAATAATGGATATCAAGATCACAACGCTTGCCGGCCAGGATGCTGGCAAGGTTCAGCTCTCGGACGAGATCTTCGGTCTTGATCCGCGCGAGGACATTCTGCAGCGCGTCGTGCGCTGGCAGCTTGCCAAGAAGCAGCAGGGCACGCACAAGGCCAAGGGTCGTTCGGAAATCGCACGCACCGGCGCCAAGATGTACAAGCAGAAGGGTACGGGCCGCGCCCGTCACCATTCGGCACGTGCACCGCAGTTCCGTGGTGGTGGCAAGGCCCACGGCCCGGTTGTCCGCAGCCACGAGCATGACCTTCCCAAGAAGGTTCGCGCTCTGGGTCTGAAGCATGCGCTTTCGGCCAAGGCCAAAGCGTCCTCGATCATCGTCGTGGACGAGCTGAAGCTTGCTGAGGCCAAGACCAAGTCGCTGGTTGCAAGCCTGCAGTCGCTGGGCCTGACCAACGCTCTGGTGATCGGTGGTGCGGAACTCGACGCCAACTTCAAGCTGGCGGCTACCAACATCCCGAACATCGACGTGCTGCCGGTTCAGGGCATCAACGTCTATGATATTCTGCGCCGCGGCACGCTGGTCCTTTCGAAGGCCGCCGTCGAGGCTCTCGAGGAGCGCTTCAAATGACCGATCTCCGCCACTACGACGTGATCGTCTCGCCGGCGATCACCGAAAAGTCGACCATGGCATCCGAGCAGAACCAGGTTGTGTTCAACGTTGCCAAGAAGGCGACGAAGCCGGAAATCAAGGCTGCTGTCGAGGCGCTGTTCGGCGTGAAGGTTTCGGCAGTGAACACACTTGTCCGCAAGGGCAAGGTCAAGCGCTTCCGCGGCACGATTGGCCGTCAGGGCGACGTCAAGAAGGCGGTCGTCACCCTCGTCGACGGCCACTCCATCGACGTCGCGACCGGCCTGTGAGCGAAGCGGCGAGGATAAGAAAATGGCATTGAAACACTATAACCCGATCACGCCAGGCACCCGCCAGCTGGTCATCGTCGACCGCGCCGGTCTTCACAAGGGCAAGCCCGTCAAGGGTCTGACCGAAGGACTGACCAAGTCGGGCGGCCGTAACAACGCCGGTCGCGTCACCGCGCGTTTCATCGGCGGCGGTCACAAGCGCACTTACCGCATCATCGACTTCAAGCGCCGCAAGCTTGACGTCGTGGGCACGGTGGAGCGTCTTGAGTACGATCCGAACCGCACGGCCTTCATCGCGCTGGTGAAGTACGAAGACGGCGAGCTGAACTACATCCTGGCTCCGCAGCGTCTTGCTGCCGGCGACAAGGTTGTGGCCGGCGAATCCGCCGACGTGAAGCCCGGCAATGCAATGCCGCTTTCGGCAATGCCGGTCGGAACGATCGTTCACAACATCGAGCTGAAGCCCGGCAAGGGCGGCCAGATTGCCCGTTCGGCGGGTGCATATGGTCAGCTCGTCGGTCGTGACCAGGGCATGGCGATCCTTCGCCTGAACTCCGGTGAGCAGCGCATCGTTCACGGCTCCTGCTTTGCCACGGTTGGCGCCGTTTCCAACCCGGAACACGCCAACATCAAGGACGGCAAGGCTGGCCGTACCCGTTGGCGCGGTAAGCGTCCGCATAACCGCGGCGTGACCATGAACCCGGTTGACCACCCGCACGGCGGTGGTGAGGGACGCACGTCGGGTGGCCGTCATCCTGTGACGCCATGGGGCAAGCCGACCAAGGGCAAGAAGACGCGGTCCAACAAGGCGACCGATAAGTTTATCGTTCGCTCGCGTCATCAGCGTAAGAGCTAAGAAGAGGTAAGCCCCTGTGACTCGTTCTGTTTGGAAAGGCCCTTTCATCGACGGCTACCTTCTGAAGAAGGCAGACAAGGTTCGTGAAAGCGGTCGCAATGAGGTGATCAAGATGTGGAGCCGTCGCTCCACCATCCTGCCGCAGTTCGTCGGCCTCACCTTCGGTGTATACAATGGTCAGAAGCATGTTCCCGTCTCGGTGAATGAGGACATGGTCGGCCACAAGTTCGGTGAATTTGCCCCGACCCGTACCTATTACGGTCATGGAGCGGACAAGAAGGCGAAGAGGAAGTAACGATGGGCAAGGCCAAAGCTCCGCGCAGGCTTGCTGACAACGAGGCACGTGCCGTTCTGCGCACGATCCGCGTCAGCCCGCAGAAGCTCAATCTGGTTGCCGCGCTCATCCGTGGCAAGAAGGTCCAGACTGCGCTGAACGATCTGGAATTCTCGCGCAAGCGTATTTCCGAAACAGTGAAGAAAACACTGGAATCGGCGATCGCAAACGCAGAGAACAACCATGATCTCGACGTTGATTCGCTGGTTGTGGCGGAAGCGTATGTTGGCAAGTCGATTGTCATGAAGCGCTTCCACGCCCGTGGCCGCGGTCGCGCCAGCCGGATCGAGAAGCCGTTTTCGCACCTCACGATCGTTGTTCGTGAAGTCGAAGAGAAAGGGGAGGCCGCATAATGGGCCAGAAAATCAATCCGATCGGTCTCCGCCTCGGCATCAACCGCACCTGGGATTCGCGCTGGTACGCGAACACCGGAGAGTACGGCAAGCTGCTGCATGAGGATCTGAAGATCCGTGCGTATCTGGAGAAGGAGCTGAAGCAGGCTGCCATTTCCAAGGTGGTGATCGAGCGTCCGCACAAGAAGTGCCGCGTGACCATTCACGCCGCTCGTCCGGGCCTGATCATCGGCAAGAAGGGTGCAGACATCGAGAAGCTTCGCAAGAAGCTGACCGAGATGACCCAGTCGGAAACGCACCTCAACATCGTTGAAGTGCGTAAGCCCGAGATCGACGCCACGCTGGTCGCGCAGTCCATCGCGCAGCAGCTCGAGCGCCGTATCGCTTTCCGCCGCGCCATGAAGCGTGCCGTTCAGTCGGCGATGCGTCTGGGCGCCGAGGGCATCCGCATCAACTGCGCGGGCCGTCTCGGTGGCGCCGAAATCGCTCGTATGGAGTGGTACCGCGAAGGTCGCGTTCCGCTGCACACGCTGCGCGCCGATGTTGATTACGGCACGGCTGAAGCCCAGACTGCCTATGGCATCTGCGGCGTGAAGGTGTGGGTATTCAAGGGCGAAATCCTCGAGCACGATCCGATGGCTTCCGAGCGTCGGGCCACCGAGGGTGATGCCAACACTGGCGAGCGTAGCGATCGGGGCGGCCAGCGTCGTCGCGAGAACGCCTGATAATTGAGAATTTGGAGCAAGTAAGATGCTGCAGCCAAAGCGCACAAAGTTCCGCAAGCAGTTCAAGGGCCGTATCCACGGCACCGCCAAGGGCGGCACCGATCTGAATTTCGGTGGTTTCGGACTGAAGGCGCTGGAGCCGAACCGCGTCACCGCGCGTGAGATCGAGGCGGCCCGCCGCGCGATCACCCGTGAAATGAAGCGCGCCGGCCGCGTGTGGATCCGTATTTTCCCGGATCTTCCCGTGACGAGCAAGCCGACCGAAGTCCGTATGGGCAAGGGTAAGGGCTCGGTCGACTACTGGGCTTGCAGGGTCAAGCCGGGTCGCGTGATGTTCGAGATCGATGGCGTTCCGGAAGATGTCGCGCGTGAGGCGCTGCGTCTCGGTGCTGCCAAGCTTTCGGTGCGCACGCGCTTTGTGCAGCGCATTGCTGAATAAGGAAGAGCAGAGATGAAAGCTTCAGATATCCGCTCGAAGACGCAGGATCAGCTCTCTGACGAACTGGCTTCCCTGAAGAAGGAACAGTTCAACCTGCGCTTCCAGAAGGCCACCGGCCAGCTTGAGAAGACCGACCGCGTCAAGCAGGTCCGCAAGGACATCGCTCGCATCAAGACCATCGCCGCGGAGAAAACCGCGGCCAAGAAGGCATAAGGAAAAAACCATGCCGAAGCGTATTCTGCAGGGCGTCGTCGTCAGCGACAAGAATGACAAGACCGTCGTCGTGAAGGTGGAGCGTCGCTTCACCCATCCGGTGATGAAGAAGGTTGTGCGCATGTCGAAGAAGTACAAGGCGCACGATGAGAACAACGTCCACAAGGTTGGCGACAGCGTCCTGATCCAGGAATCGGCGCCGATCTCCAAGGACAAGCGCTGGGTTGTCGTGACCCAGGACCAGGCTTGATTGGGCGTTTAACGAATTTTGGACAGACCGGGGAGGGCAGGGCCTCTCCCAATAGAGAAGAAAAAGGCGGCCAGTCATGATTCAGATGCAAACAAACCTCGACGTGGCGGATAATTCCGGCGCACGTCGTGTCATGTGCATCAAGGTGCTGGGCGGTTCAAAGCGGAAGTATGCCTCCGTTGGCGACATCATCGTGGTGTCGATCAAGGAAGCCATTCCGCGCGGCCGCGTTAAGAAGGGTGATGTGATGAAGGCGGTCGTCGTTCGCACGGCCAAGGACATCCGTCGTCCGGACGGCAGCGTGATCCGGTTCGACAAGAACGCAGCGGTTCTGGTCGACAACAAGAAAGAGCCGGTCGGCACGCGTATCTTCGGGCCGGTTCCGCGCGAGCTTCGCGCGAAGAACCATATGAAGATCATTTCGCTCGCGCCTGAAGTGCTGTAAGGAGCCGCAATCATGCAAAAGATCCGTAAAGGCGACAAGGTTGTCGTCCTGGCCGGCAAGGATAAGGGCCGCTCCGGCGAAGTGCTTTCCGTGCAGCCAAAGGAAGACACCGCCATCGTGCGCGGTGTGAACCTCATTCGTCGCCACCAGAAGCAGACCCAGTCTCAGGAAGGCGGCATCATCACCAAGGAAGCGCCGATTCAACTGTCGAATCTCGCCATTGCCGACCCCAAGGATGGAAAGCCGACCCGCGTTGGCTTCCGCGTTGAGCAGGATGGCAAGAAGGTGCGCTTCGCCAAGCGCTCGGGAGAAACGATCAATGGCTAAGGCAGCACAGGCAGAAGCCAAGAACACGCCGCGCTTGAAGAAGGTCTACAAAGAGACCATTCGCAAGACGCTGCAGGAGCAGTTCAACTACTCCAACGAAATGCAGGTTCCGCGCATCGAGAAGATCGTGCTGAACATGGGTGTCGGTGAAGCGACCGCAGATTCCAAGAAGCCTTCCGTGGCTGCTGAGGATCTCGGCCTCATCACCGGTCAGAAGGCCGTTGTAACCCGCGCGCGCAAGTCGATCGCCGGTTTCAAGGTGCGTGAGCAGATGCCGATCGGCGCGAAGGTGACCCTTCGCAACGAGAAGATGTATGAGTTCCTCGATCGTCTCGTGAACATTGCGTTGCCGCGCGTTCGCGACTTCCGTGGCCTCAATCCGAAGAGCTTTGATGGTCGTGGCAACTACGCCATGGGCCTCAAGGAGCACATCGTGTTCCCGGAGATCAACTACGACAAGGTTGATCAGATGTGGGGCATGGACATCATCGTTTGTACGACTGCGAAGACGGACGACGAAGCCCGGGCGCTGCTCAAGGCTTTCAACTTCCCCTTCCGCCAGTAACGGCAGCGAGAAAAGGAAAAATCTGAAATGGCAAAGACCAGCTCAGTCGAGAAGAACAACAGGCGCCGCAAGCTTGTCGATCAGTACGCAGCCAAGCGTAAGGCGCTGAAGGACATCGTGATGGATCAGTCGCTGCCGCTTGAGGAGCGTTTCCGCGCTCAGCTCAAGCTGTCGGCGCTGCCGCGCAACTCGGCCAAGATCCGCATTCGCAACCGTTGTGAAGTCACCGGCCGTCCGCGCGCCTATTATCGCAAACTCAAGGTTTCGCGTATCGCGCTGCGCGATCTGGGCAATACGGGCAAGATCCCGGGCCTGGTCAAGTCGAGCTGGTAAGGAGTAGACGAGATGTCCCTGAGCGATCCTCTCGGCGATATGCTGACCCGTATCCGTAATGCCTACGGCCGCAAGAAGAACACCGTTTCCACGCCCGCTTCGCGTCTGCGTGCCCGTGTTCTGGACGTGCTGAAGGCTGAAGGTTATATCCGTGATTACAGCCAGACCGACTTCGACAACGGCAAGTCCGAGATCGAGATCGAGCTGAAGTATTTCGACGGCTCCCCGGTGGTGCGCGAGATTTCCCGCGTCTCCAAGCCCGGCCGCCGCGTTTATGTTTCGGCCAGGTCGATCCCGCAGGTTGCCAACGGTCTTGGAATTGCCATCCTTTCGACGCCCAAGGGCGTGATGGCTGATCACGAGGCCCGTGAACAGAATGTTGGCGGAGAAGTTCTCTGCCAGGTGTTCTGATCAGGTAACCGTTCCCGATAGGAATTGCCGGTGAGTGCGTAACTCCCGGCAGGACCTGAAACAATTAGAGTGACGAGGACAATACCATGTCTCGTATTGGTAAGAAGCCCCTATCCGTCCCGCAGGGCGTGACCGCGACGATCGACGGTCAGACCGTTACGGCGAAGGGCCCGAAGGGCGAACTGCAGTTCGTCGTCAACGAAGAGGTTCTGGTCAAGCTGGACAACGGCGAGATCAGCGTCGAGCCGCGTGACCAGTCCAAGGACGCCCGCTCCAAGTGGGGCATGTCCCGTTCGCAGATCGAGAACATCCTGATCGGCGTCAAGGACGGCTTCGAGCGCAAGCTTGAAATCCAGGGCGTCGGCTATCGTGCCGCCATGCAGGGCAGGAACATCCAGCTGTCGCTGGGCTTCAGCCATGAAGTGGTGTACGAGGCCCCTGAAGGCATCACGCTTGCCTGCCCGAAGCCCACCGAAATCAGCATCACTGGTATCGACAAGCAGAAGGTTGGCCAGGTGGCTGCCGAGATCCGCGAATATCGTCAGCCGGAGCCCTACAAGGGCAAGGGCGTGCGCTATGCGGGCGAGAAGGTCTTCCGTAAGGAAGGCAAGAAGAAGTAATAACGTCAACGCCACGGGAAGGTGCTGCGGGAGGCTGTCTGGTCTACCGCACATTCCGGTTTACCGGATAAGCAGCTCCCGTTTTACAAGGCAGGAAATACAAAATGTCGTCCAAGGAAACCACACAGCGCCGCGCCGCCCGTGTTCGCCGTCAGCTCAAGGCCGTTGCCAACGGTCGTCCGCGCCTGTCGGTTCACCGCACGTCGAAGAACATCTATGTTCAGCTCATCGACGACGCTCAGGGCCGCACGCTGGCTGCTGCTTCGACGCTGGAAAAGTCTTTCCGCGACTCGAAGAAGACCGGCGCCGACACCGCTGCTGCAGCGGAAGTGGGCAAGCTGATCGCCGAGCGTGCTGCCAAGGCAGGCGTGAAAGAAGTCGTTTTCGACCGTGGCGCCTACATCTACCATGGCCGCATTAAGGCTCTTGCCGATGCCGCCCGTGAGGGTGGGCTGAGCTTCTAAGGCGTTTCGGACAAGTCAGCGACAAAAAGTTGCTGACTTTTTCGTCCGGATCGTCCACAGGAGACGAAATTTCGCCGCCGGCATTCCAGAACAGGGGTGCCGGCATTTCAGCAATCCGTGCTTCCGGAAAAAAACAAGGATCAGGATATGGCACAGGAACGTAGGGAAGGTGGCCGCGAGCGCGGCCGCGACCGTGAAGAGCGCGACGACGGCATCGTCGACAAGCTGGTTCACATCAATCGCGTCGCCAAGGTGGTCAAGGGTGGCCGTCGCTTCGGCTTCGCAGCTCTCGTCGTCGTCGGCGACCAGAAGGGCCGCGTCGGCTTCGGTCACGGCAAGGCACGCGAAGTGCCGGAAGCCATCCGCAAGGCAACCGAATCTGCCAAGCGCGACATGATCTTTGTGCCGCTGCGCTCGGGTCGTACGCTTCACCATGATGTTGAAGGCCGTCACGGCGCTGGCCGCGTGCTTTTGCGCACCGCCAAGCAGGGTACCGGTATCATCGCCGGTGGTCCGATGCGCGCTGTCTTCGAGACGCTCGGCATGCACGACGTGGTTGCCAAGTCGATGGGGTCCTCGAACCCCTACAACATGATTCGCGCCACTTTCGACGCCCTGAAGAAGCAGCTTCATCCGAAGGATGTCGCCGCTGCCCGTGGCATCAAGTATTCGACCCTCCAGGCTCGTCGCGGTACTGCCGTGGCTGCCGAGGAATAGTCGGCGCTGACGAGGGATCATCATCATGGCAAAAACAGCTACCAAGACCGTCACTGTTGAGCAGATCGGTTCGCCGATCCGCCGTCCGAAGGAGCAGCGTGCCACGCTGGTCGGCCTCGGCCTCAACAAGATGCACAAGAAGAGCACGCTGGAGGATACGCCTTCGGTGCGTGGCATGATCGCCGCCGTCTCGCATCTCGTCCGCGTTGTGGACGAGGGCTGAGCTACAGCGCAGGAGACCTGACATGAAACTCAATGAATTGCGTGATAACGAAGGCGCGACGCCTTCGAAGAAGCGCGTGGGCCGTGGCATCGGCTCGGGCCTCGGCAAGACCGGTGGTCGCGGCGTCAAGGGTCAGAAGTCGCGCTCCGGCGTGGCCATCAACGGCTTCGAGGGTGGCCAGATGCCGCTCTATCGCCGACTGCCCAAGCGCGGCTTCAAGAACATCTTCGCGAAGAGCTACTCCGTGGTTTCTCTCGAGCGCATCCAGACGGCAATCGATGCCGGCAGGCTCGATGCCAAGGAAGTGGTGACGGCTGACGTGCTGGTGAAGGCCGGTGTCGTGCGTCGCGTCAAGGACGGTGTTCGCATTCTGTCCGGCGGCGAGCTGAAGGCCAAGGTTGCCTTCGACGTTGCTGGCGCTTCCAAGGCCGCGGTCGAGAAGATCGAGAAGGCCGGCGGCTCCATCAAGCTGCCCGAAGTGGCGGCTGCCGAATAATTTCGGAATAATGAAGCGGCCGCGTCAATGCGGCCGCTTGCATCTTGGCTGCGCCGGGCCTATCTCGGGTCTTCGGTGATACGCGCCGCCCGAAGCGGGCCCCCGCGTCGTCCTGCGGAGAATTTTGCATGGCTTCGGCTGCTGAACAACTGGCATCCAATCTCAATTTTGCGGCCTTCGCCAAGGCCGAAGATCTCAAGAAGCGCATCTGGTTTACGCTCGGTGCGCTCTTTGTGTATCGTCTGGGCACCTATATTCCGCTGCCCGGAATCAACCCCGACGCTTTTGCGCAGGCTTTCCAGCAGCAGAGCGGCGGCGTTCTTGGCATGTTCAACATGTTTGCCGGCGGTGCCGTCGAGCGCATGGCGATCTTCGCGCTGGGCATCATGCCCTATATTTCCGCGTCGATCATCATGCAGCTGATGACGTCCGTCGTTCCTACGCTCGAAGCCCTCAAGAAGGAAGGCGAGCAGGGGCGCAAGATCATCAATCAGTACACCCGTTACGGCACTGTTCTGCTGGCACTGGTTCAGTCCTATGGCATCGCCGTCGGACTTCAGGGCGGCAACAACATCGTTTCGAATCCGGGGCTGTTCTTCCAGATTTCGACTGTCATCACTCTGACGGGCGGCACCATGTTCCTGATGTGGCTGGGTGAGCAGATCACCGCACGCGGCATCGGCAACGGTATTTCGCTCATCATCTTTGCGGGCATTGTGGCGGGCCTTCCGCATGCCATCAGCGGTACGCTGGAATTGAGCCGTACCGGCGCGTTGTCTACCGGGCTCGTGCTTGCCATCATGGTTCTGGCGGTTGCGGTAATTGCCATCATCGTGTTCGTCGAGCGTGCCCAGCGCCGGCTGCTGATCCAGTATCCGAAGCGTCAGGTCGGCAACCGCATGTTCCAGGGCGACACGTCGCACCTGCCGCTGAAGCTCAACACCGCAGGCGTCATCCCGCCGATCTTTGCGTCGTCGCTGCTGCTGCTGCCGGCAACGCTCGCCGGTTTCTCCAATACGCAGAACCTGCCTTCATGGGCGTCGACCATTCTGACGGCGCTCGGTCACGGTCAGCCCATCTACATGTTCCTGTATGGCGCGATGATCGTGTTCTTCGCCTTTTTCTATACGGCTATCGTCTTCAATCCCAAGGAAACGGCTGACCAGTTGAAGAAGCATTCAGGCTTCATTCCCGGCTATCGTCCTGGCGAGCGGACCGCTGAGTACATCGACTATGTGCTCACCCGCATCACCGTGATAGGTGCCATCTATCTGGTCGCCATCTGCCTTATGCCGGAATATCTGATTGCGGCGACGGGCGTTCCTTTCTACCTCGGCGGCACCTCGCTTCTCATCGTGGTCAGCGTGACGCTTGATACTGTGGCTCAGGTTCAGGGACACCTGATCGCTCATCAATACGAGGGACTGATCAAGAAGTCGAAGCTGCGTGGAGGTAAGAGGGGAAGATGAGGCTTATACTGCTGGGCCCGCCGGGGGCGGGCAAGGGGACCCAGGCACAGAGGCTGGTCAGCAAATACGGCATTCCGCAGCTGTCCACCGGCGACATGCTTCGCGCTGCCGTGGCTGCCCAGACGCCGGTTGGCCAGAAAGCCAAGGCGGTCATGGATGCCGGCGAGCTGGTTTCGGATGCCATCGTCAACGCGATCGTTGCCGAGCGCATAGACCAGCCGGATTGCGCCAGAGGCTTCATCCTCGATGGCTATCCGCGCACGCTCGCACAGGCCGATGCGGTCGAGGCGATGCTGAAGGAGCGCGGCCAGAAGCTTGATTCGGTGATTGAGCTGGTGGTCGATGATGGTGCCCTGGTGGGCCGTATCGTCAGGCGCGCCGAAGAAGCAAAGGCCGCCGGACAGCCGGTGCGCAAGGACGATAATCCGGAAGTGTTCGAGGAACGCCTGCGGGAATATTACAAGAAGACCGCTCCTCTGATCGGTTACTACCACGCCAAGGGCATGCTCAGGGGCGTCGATGGCATGGCGTCCATGGACGAGGTAACCGCGCAGATCGAGGCGTTGCTGCCCGAGACAGTCGGTTAACTATTAAGACTTTCACTTGACGTAAGCCGTCATGTGAAGTATGGCGACGCCTCATTCCCACAAGGCGTGAGGTGGGCGTGCCTTTTTGGCATGTTCGCTTGTTTGACTACCCCGCAGGGGCCGGCCTCCACCGGACGCGGGTAAATGCAACAGTGCCGGCTCAGCCCGGCCCACATGGAGAACTGGAAGATGGCTCGTATAGCCGGTGTAAATATTCCGACCAACAAGCGCGTCGTTATCGCGCTCCAGTACATTCACGGCATTGGCAAGAAGTTCGCTCAGGAAATCGTCGACAAGGTCGGCATTCCGGCCGAGCGCCGCGTGAACCAGCTCACCGACGCCGAAGTTCTGGCGATCCGCGAGACGATCGACCGCGACTATCAGGTCGAGGGCGATCTGCGCCGCGAAGTTTCGATGAACATCAAGCGGCTGATGGATCTGGGCTGCTACCGCGGTCTGCGTCACCGTCGTTCGCTGCCGGTTCGCGGCCAGCGCACGCACACCAATGCGCGCACCCGCAAGGGCCCTGCCAAGGCGATCGCCGGCAAGAAGAAGTAATTTTTTGAATGTGCGGGGCCGGGTGGCATCGGTTGATGCTGTCCTGCGCCATGCCCGTATCGCTTCAAAGGTGTAGCCGCTGGCATTACGGCGGTGCAGAGATCAACTGAAAGGACAAAAATGGCCAAGGAAGCCGCACGCGTTCGTCGTCGCGAACGTAAAAATATTTCGTCGGGTGTCGCTCACGTCAACTCGACCTTCAATAACACCATGATCACCATCTCCGACGCTCAGGGCAATGCGATTGCCTGGTCGTCGGCTGGCGCCCAGGGCTTCAAGGGTTCGCGCAAGTCGACCCCGTTCGCTGCTCAGATGGCTGCCGAGGATGCCGCCAAGAAGGCGCAGGAACATGGCATGCGTACGCTGGAAGTCGAGGTTTGCGGTCCGGGTTCGGGTCGCGAGTCGGCTCTTCGCGCGCTTCAGGCTGCCGGTTTCACCATCACCTCGATCCGTGATGTGACGCCGATTCCGCACAATGGCTGCCGCCCGCGCAAGAAGCGTCGCGTCTGACTTTTCTCTCTCTGCTTGAGCGCCCTTCGGGCGCTTTTGCGGTTTTCCAGATCGCCCACCACGATTGGATGGTGGTGGGGTAGCGGAAGGAATAGAATATGATCCAGAAAAACTGGCAAGAACTGATCAAGCCGAACAAGGTCGAGTTCTCGTCAAAGAGCAAGACGGTGACCACGCTGGTTGCCGAGCCTCTGGAGCGCGGTTTCGGTCTCACGCTGGGCAATGCCCTGCGCCGGGTGCTGCTATCGTCGCTGCGCGGCGCAGCCGTCACTGCCGTGCAGATCGACGGCGTTCTTCACGAGTTCTCGTCGATTGCCGGTGTTCGCGAAGATGTCACCGACATCGTCCTGAACATCAAGGAAATCGCCATCAAGATGGAAGGCGAAGGCCCCAAGCGCATGGTTGTGCGCAAGCAGGGTCCGGGCACCGTCACCGCCGGCGACATCCAGACTGTCGGCGACGTCGAGATCCTGAACCCCGACCACGTGATCTGCACGCTGGACGAGGGTGCGGAAATCCGCATGGAGTTCACGGTCGACACCGGCAAGGGCTATGTTCCTGCCGAGCGCAACCGGGCCGAGGACGCCCCGATCGGTCTCATCCCGGTCGACAGCCTCTACTCCCCGGTCAAGAAGGTCTCCTACAAGGTCGAGAACACCCGCCACGGCGAGGAGCTCGACAAGGACAAGCTCACCATGACCATCGAAACCGATGGTTCGGTGACCGGCGAGGACGCAGTGGCATTCGCTGCCCGCATCCTGCAGGACCAGCTTGCCCTGTTCGTCAACTTCGAGGAGCCGCAGAAGGAAGCCGCCGCCGAGCAGGTGACGGAACTCGCCTTCAATCCGGCGCTTCTGAAGAAGGTGGACGAGCTGGAGCTTTCGGTCCGTTCGGCCAACTGCCTGAAGAACGACAACATCGTCTACATCGGCGACCTGATCCAGAAGACCGAGGCGGAAATGCTCCGCACTCCGAACTTCGGCCGCAAGTCGCTGAACGAGATCAAGGAAGTTCTGGCTTCCATGGGTCTGCACCTCGGTATGGAGGTTCAGGACTGGCCGCCGGAGAACATCGAAGATCTCGCAAAGCGGTACGAAGACCAGTACTGAGCCTGAATAGAGCATGGTACCGAGGACCGGATATTCCGGTCCGACGGCCATGCGGAAAACCATCGGAGGCCGTGGCCTCCTGAACAGCTAAAGAAGGAAAAGAGCCATGCGCCACGGTTTCAAAGGCCGTCGTTTCTCCCGCAGTGCAAGCCATCGCAAGTCGATGCTCGCGAACCTTTCTGTTTCGCTCCTTGAGCACGAGCAGATCGTCACCACGCTGCCGAAGGCGAAGGACCTGCGTCCGATCGTCGAGAAGCTGGTCACCCTCGGCAAGCGCGGCGACCTGCACGCCCGCCGTCAGGTGATCGCTCAGATCGGCAACGAAGACGTTGTGAAGCGTCTGTTCGACACCATCGCTCCGCGCTACGCCAACCGTAACGGCGGCTATCTGCGCATAATGAAGGCCGGCTTCCGCCGCGGCGACAACGCTCCGCTGGCCGTGATCGAGTTCGTCGAGCGCGACACTTCGGCCAAGGGCGCTGCCGACCGCGTCCGCCTGGAAGCCGAAGCTGCTGCCGAGACCGAAACAGCCTGATTTTCAGGTGTAGCTGGTTAATTGAAAAAGGCCGGGAGAGTGATCTCCCGGCCTTTTTGTACTTCGGAGGCAGCTCCGTTTCATGCCGGCCTTTCAGGTGCGCGCCGGCGGCGCTTGCGAGCGTTGAAATACGGGCGTAGCGGTCTCCACGCCAGCAGCAGCGCAATGATTGCGATGTAAATCCATTGCTGCGGCCCCACGATCTTCACCGACATCGCATAGTGCAGCGCGCCGGCAGCAGCAGTGACATAAACCAGCCGGTGCAAGTTGCCCCAGCGCGAGCCCAGCTTGCGGATCGACCAGTTGTTGGAGGTGAGCGCCAGCGGCATGAGCATCAGCAGGCCCGCCATGCCGATGGTGATGAAGGGCCGCCGGGTAATATCCTCGACGATCGCCGCGACATTCAGGAACTGATCGAGCACCATGTAGGTCGTGAAGTGCATCAGCACATACCAGAACGCCAGCAACCCGAGCGCGCGCCTGTAGCGCAACAGGTTGATGCCGGACAGGTCGCGCAAAGGGGTGACCGCCAGCGTGGCGATGAGGAAGCGCAGCGCCCATAAGCCCAGAAGGTGCTCGAATTCCTTGACGGGATTTCCCGGCAACCGGCCGGTGGCGCCTAGCCAGAAGCCCCATGCCGCCGGAAGGAGGCCGAGCAGGTAGAGCATCCATATCGATGCCTTGCGCAGGCGCGGCGACAAAGCTGCCGGAAATCCGGCCATCAGAAGTCGGCTTCCAGATCCATGCCGGCATAAAGATCGGCAACATCTGCGCCATAACCATTGAAGGGCAGGGTAGGGCGCCGGTTCGCTCCGAAGAAGCCGCTTTCGCCGATGCGTATTTCGCTTGCCTGGCTCCAGCGCGGGTGATCGACCGCCGGATTGACGTTGGCGAAGAAGCCGTATTCATGCGGCGCCAGAATATTCCAGCTGGTCGGCGGCTGCTTGTCGGTAAGCGTGATGCGCACGATCGACTTGATGCCCTTGAAGCCATATTTCCACGGCACGACAAGGCGCACGGGCGCGCCATTCTGACTGGGCAATGTCTTACCGTAGAGACCGAGTGCCAGAATCGCCAGCGGATGACGTGCCTCGTCGAGCCGCAGGCCTTCGACATAGGGCCAGTCGATGGACTGGAAATAACCGCTCTGGCCCGGCATCTGGTCTGGCCGCACCACCGTCTCGAACGCCACATATCTGGCCGAACCGAGCGGCTCGACCTTGTCGAGAAGGGCCGACAGGGGAAATCCCGTCCATGGGATGACCATGGACCATGCTTCCACGCAGCGCATGCGATAGATGCGTTCCTCAAGCGGGAAGGCCAGAAGATCGTCCACCCCGAATTCGCGCGGCTTTGCCACCATTCCGTCGACGCTGATGGTCCACGGCGTCGGCTCGAATTTACCCGATCTGGATTTCGGATCGCCTTTCCCGAGGCCGAACTCATAGAAGTTGTTGTAGGAAGTGATGTCATCTTCCGACGTCAGCTTCTCGTCGGTCGAGAAAGCGCTCTCACTCGCCGTGAGCGGTTTTGCCGTGGCGGGCAAGGTTGCACCGAAGGCGAGCAGTCCGGCGGCACCGGCAAGGAAGCGCCGCCGATCCATAAATGCGGCTTCCGGCGTGATTTCCCTGTTTGCGATCCGGGGGGAAGAATAGGCAGGCATCGGCGTTGCCTCGCTGGCGTTGTCCTTGTCGCGATTTCAACTATATAACGCCCGCATGGCATGGTTTCGACCGTAACGACGGCTTCTGCCGGCCACATTTTCGTGTATGCGCGGGCGGTGCCTGCCCGCTGGTGCAATAAAACGGAAAGTGGCGGACGGTCGGGGAATTGCCGGGTTTCGGGAAATCTTCTCCAGATGCCTTGAAGGGGGCGGGAATTCAGGCTTATCAGGCCTTTCATTCAGCACAATCATCACCACAATAAGCAGTGATATTGCCCGGAGGATTCGTCCATGGTCGCCAAGCGCTTCAGCCTAGCTTTCATAGGCGCTCTGTCTTTGCTTCTCGCTGCACCTTCCGTGCCTTACGCGATTTCGCAGGAAAAGAAGGAGTCTCCCGGGCTCTCGGAAGTCCTGACCGATCTTCTGCAGGGATCGGGGGGTGGCGAGAACAGCGGTCCCGATCGCCGGGTGCCCTTCGGCCGCGATGAAGTGCAATTGTCCTACGCGCCGCTGGTCCGGCAGACCGCGCCGGCCGTGGTCAACGTCTATGCCTCCCAGACCGCGCGCGTGCGCTCGCCCTTCGATGGCGACCCCTTCTTCGAGCAGTTCTTCGGCCGCTCCATGCCGCGCTCGCAGTCCTCGCTCGGCTCCGGCGTTCTCGTCGATGAGGCCGGCTTCATCGTCACCAATTTCCATGTGATCAAGGACGCGGACGAGGTGAAGGTGGCCATGTCCGATGGCCGCGAGTTCTCGAGCAAGGTGCTGCTCAAGGATGAGTCGCTCGATCTCGCTGTCCTGAAGATCGATTCCGACAAGCCGTTTCCGGTGATTGCGATCGGCGATTCCGACGCGTTGCAGGTCGGCGACCTCGTGCTTGCCATCGGCAATCCGTTCGGCGTCGGCCAGACGACGACCTCCGGCATCGTCTCCGCGCTGGCGCGCAGCCACATCGGCATTTCCGATTCCGGCTTCTTCATCCAGACTGATGCAGCCATCAATCCGGGCAACTCCGGTGGCGGCCTCATCAACATGGGCGGCCAGCTCGTGGGCATCAACACGGCGATCTACAGCCGCAGCGGCGGATCGATCGGCATCGGCTTCGCCATTCCCTCTAACATGGTGCGCGCTTTCGTGGAGGCGGCTAAGGCCGGTCGCGATTTCTTCGAGCGTCCCTATATCGGCGCGACTTTCGAGGCGGTCACCCCCCAGATCGCGGAATCGCTCGGAATGGAAACGCCTTACGGTGCTCTGGTTTCCGCGGTCGAGGCCGGAGGGCCTTCGGAACTGGCCGGGCTTCGGCCTGGCGACGTGGTGCTGAGCTTCAACGGCGCCCGCATCGAAGGTGTCGATGCACTCGGCTATCGTCTGGCAACGCAGCCGATCGGTACGCAATCTCAGCTCGGCGTCCTGAGCAAGGGCGAGGAAAAGACGGTCGACATCGCCTTGCAGCGCGCGCCGGAAGGTGCGTCGGTGGCACAGGTGCAGTTGCGCGGCCGCAGCCCCTTCGCCGGCGCCAGGGTGGCGGAACTGTCGCCACGGCTCGCCCAGCGTCTGGGCATGAACGCCGACATCAAGGGTGTGGCTGTCGTCGAGGTCGATCGCAATTCACCGGCCGGTGATTTCGGCCTCAGGCCGGGTGACATCGTCCGCGAGGTCAACGGCCAGACCATCGACACCGCGCGCAAGCTGTCCGATGCATCCCAGCAGAACGCGCGCTGGTGGCGGTTCACCATTGAACGCAACGGCCAGCTCATGCGCCAGGTGCTGCGGTACTGAGACGGCGCTGATGGCTGACCTGTTCGGTTCCGCAACGCCCGAGGCAACCCCGCCCGGCCAGCCGCTGGCTGACCGTTTGCGGCCGAAAACGCTGGCCGAGGTTGTGGGGCAGGAGCATCTGACCGGGCCGGACGGTGCGTTGTCGCGCATGATCCGCTCCGGTTCGCTGGGCTCGATGATCTTCTGGGGACCTCCGGGCACCGGCAAGACCACCGTGGCGCGGTTGCTGGCGGGCGAGACGAGCCTCGCCTTCGAGCAGATTTCAGCGATCTTCACCGGCGTTGCCGATCTCAAGAAAGTGTTCGAGGCGGCGCGCCTGCGCCGTGCCAACGGCCGCCAGACCCTGCTCTTCGTCGACGAGATTCATCGCTTCAACCGCGCCCAGCAGGACAGCTTTCTGCCCGTCATGGAAGACGGCACCGTCATTCTGGTCGGTGCCACGACCGAAAATCCGTCTTTTGAGCTGAATGCGGCGCTGCTTTCCCGCGCCCGCGTGCTCACCTTCCGGTCTCTGGACGAGGATAGCATCGCCAGGCTTCTTTCCCGTGCCGAGGAAACGGAAGGCAAGCCGTTGCCGCTCGACGAGGAGGCGAGGGCGGCGCTCATCCGCATGGCGGACGGTGACGGACGCGCGTCGCTCACCCTTTCCGAGGAAGTGTGGCGGTCAGCGGGACCGGGCGAGGTGTTCGATGCGGAAACCCTGCTGAACGTGGTGCAGCGGCGTGCCCCGATCTACGACAAGGGGCAGGACGGGCATTACAACCTGATCTCCGCCCTGCACAAATCGGTGCGTGGTTCCGATCCTGATGCCGCGCTCTATTATCTGGCCCGCATGTTCGATGCCGGCGAGGACCCGCTCTTTCTCGGCCGGCGGCTGGTGCGCATGGCGGTGGAAGACATCGGGCTCGCCGATCCGCAGGCGCTGGTGGTCTGCAACGCCGCCAAGGATGCCTATGATTTTCTGGGCTCCCCGGAGGGCGAACTGGCGCTGGCGCAGGCCTGCGTCTATCTCGCCACCGCCCCGAAATCGAATGCGGTCTACACCGCCTACAAGGCATCGATGCGTGCCGCGAAGGAGTTCGGTTCCCTTCTGCCGCCCCGGCACATCCTGAATGCGCCGACAAAGCTGATGAAGGAAGAAAGCTACGGCGCCGGCTATCGCTACGACCACGATGAGCCGGACGCTTTTTCGGGGCAGGATTATTTCCCGGAAAAGATGGGCCGAAAGACGTTTTACGATCCCCCCGAACGCGGTTTCGAGCGCGAAATCAGGAAACGCCTTGAATACTGGGCGAAGCTGCGCAAGGAACGCGGCTGATACAATAAATCCCCCATGTGGCAAGGCCGCTCGCAAAAGCGGGCGCTTGGTGCTATCTGGCGGCCGGGATCAATGGACAGGCTCATGGCAGGCGTAGAACAGATAACGGTTGAGGCCGGTGAGGCCGGCATGCGGCTCGACCGCTGGTTCAAAGCTCACTATCCGGGGCTGGGTTTCGGACATCTGCAGAAACTGCTGCGCTCAGGGCAGGTTCGGGTCAATGGCGGCCGCGCCAAGGCCGATACGCGCGTCGAGCCAGGCCATGTCATCCGCATTCCGCCGCTTGAGGTGGATCGTAAGGCCAGCGAGCACATGACCGGCCACTCCATCCGCAATCAGGATGATGGCGATGTTCTGGCCCGCATGCTGCTGCATGAGGATCCGAAGGTTTACGTTTTCAACAAGCCGGCCGGCCTTGCCGTGCAGGGCGGTTCGGGCGTGACCCGCAATGTCGACGACATGCTGGAGGCGCTGCGCAATAAGAAGGGCGAGAAGCCGCGCCTCGTCCATCGGCTCGACCGGGACACCTCCGGCGTGCTCGTGGTGGCGCGCACGCGTCTGGCGGCGATGAAGCTGTCGGAATCGTTCCGTCATCGCGAGACGAAGAAGACCTATTGGGCACTGGTGAAGGGCGTTCCGCCGAAGCGCGAGGACAAGATTTCCACTTGGCTGATCAAGGAGCAGACGCCGGATGGCGACCGTATGCGGGTGGCCAGACATGGCGAGAAGGGCTCCGATCACGCGGTGAGCTTCTACCGTGTCGTCGAGCAGGCGGCACAGTCGCTGTCATGGCTGGAAATGGAGCCCTATACGGGCCGCACTCACCAGTTGCGTGTGCATGCGGCCCATATCGGCTGCCCGATCATCGGCGATCCGAAATATTTCGAAGCTGACACCAACTGGGATTTCCCCGGGGGAATGCAGAATCGCCTGCACCTGCATGCTCGCCGCATCGTGATTCCCCATCCCGACGGCGGCAGGATCGATGTGACCGCGCCCATGCCGCAACATATGCGCCAGAGCTGGAATTTGCTCGGTTTCGACGAGCAGAATGCCGAGGACGAGTAATGGGTTCACCGGATAAGGGCGGGAAGCCGGATATGCGAGATGTGCTGAAAGACGCTGAAAACAACATTCAGCTGTCGGATCCCGATCCGGTCAAACGCGCCCAGATACAGATGCGCACCCCTTTGCCGAAGCGGTTCTACAAGCAGGCTGCCGTTGTGCAGGATGGTGAGAACTTCGCGGTTCATCTTGACGGCAAGCCCGTGCGCACGCCCGGCAAAAACCTGCTCGCATTGCCGACCGAAGCGGCGACGAAGCTGGTGGCGCAGGAATTCGAAGAGCAGACCGAAGTCATCGATCCGATGAAGATGCCCGTCCTGAGGCTGGTCAACACGGCGATTGATGGCGTGGCCACCGATCCGCAGGCGGTGCTGGAGGATATTCTGCGTTTCGCCTCGACCGACATGCTTTGCTATCGCGCCGAAGGCCCGGAAAGCCTTGTCGAGAAGCAGAACACACACTGGGATCCGGTTCTCGACTGGGTTCAGACTGGTGTGGGGGCGCGTTTCAATCTTGCCGAAGGCGTCATGCATGTCGAGCAGCCGCGCGAGTCGATTGCGGTGCTGGGCGCATGGCTGGCGCGCCGCAATGATCCCTTTCGGCTGGCCGGCCTGCATGTCATGACATCGCTGACCGGTTCGGCCTTGCTGGCACTGGCGGTTGAAGCCGGTGAGATCGAATCGGAAGCCGCCTGGCTGGCAGCCCATGTCGATGAAGACTGGCAGATCGCCCAGTGGGGGCAGGATGCCGAGGCCGTGGCGCGACGCGCGCAGCGGCATCATGATTTCGTCGCCGCGGTAAAGCTTCTCGACAGTCTCGACTGATCCAGCAGCGGAAAACTTTTTTGCGACAGCAACTTGCCGGGCGCGCATGACGCGGTGCGCGAAATCGGCCGTTCGTCGCTTTGCCGGCTATATTAGACGAAAGTCATAATCCGAAAGCACTGGTGCCGTTTGCCACGGCTTTCTGTCACTTTTTTGCATATGGCGCTCGGCTGAAGTCGGCGCCTTTTGCCTCTTACCGGCGACAGGAGGGTCGCCAGGGAGGCAGCAAAGAGGAGGACCCCCAATGGCAATGGCATCAACCGCCGGCGGTTCGAGCCGCGGCATGACCCGGGAGGAGAAGAAGGTCATTTTTGCCTCTTCTCTCGGTACCGTCTTCGAATGGTACGATTTCTATCTTTACGGGTCTCTGGCCGTGTTCATCGGCTCTACCTTCTTCAGCCCGGCTATCCCTGAAGCAACCCGCAACATTTTCGCTCTGCTCGCTTTCGCTGCCGGCTTTCTCGTGCGCCCCTTCGGCGCGCTGGTGTTCGGCCGCCTGGGTGATCTCGTCGGCCGCAAATATACCTTCCTCGTCACCATGATCATCATGGGGCTTTCGACGTTTCTGGTCGGCATCCTGCCGGGATATGCGAGCTGGGGCATGGCCGCGCCGATCATCCTGATCGTTCTGCGCATGCTTCAGGGCCTTGCGCTGGGCGGCGAATATGGTGGTGCCGCCACCTATGTCGCCGAGCACGCGCCCGACGACCGGCGCGGCTTCTACACCTCGTGGATCCAGACCACGGCAACGCTCGGCCTGTTCCTGTCGCTGATCGTGATCCTGCTGGTGCAGGCTTCGCTCGACGCGAAGGACTATGCGGCGTGGGGCTGGCGCATTCCCTTCATCGTCTCCTTCCTGCTGCTGGGCGTGTCCATATGGATCCGTCTGTCGCTTTCGGAATCACCGACTTTCAAGCGCATGAAGGCTGAGGGCAAAACCTCGAAGGCGCCGCTCTCGGAGGCTTTCGGCCAGTGGAAGAACGCGAAGATCGCGCTGCTGGCGCTGCTGGGTCTCACCGCCGGGCAGGCCGTAGTCTGGTACAACGGCCAGTTCTACGCGCTGTTCTTCCTCACCAATGTCTTGAAGGTCGATGCGTGGTCGGTAAACATCATGATCGCGATTGCGCTCGCCGTCGGTTCGATCTTCTTCGTTGTGTTCGGCTGGCTTTCCGACAAGATCGGCCGCAAGCCGATCATCATGGCGGGCTTCGTGCTGGCGATCCTCACCACCTTCCCGCTGTTCAAGGCACTGACATGGGCGGCGAACCCGACGCTTGCGGCCGCTCAGCAGAACATGCGTGCAACCGTGACCGCCGCGCCGGGCGACTGCCGGTTCCAGTTCAATCCGGTTGGCACCGCCAAGTTCACCACATCCTGTGACATCGCCACATCGTTCCTCACCCGCAACTCGGTGCCGTATGACGTGGTGGCGACAGCCGTGCCGGGCACGGCAGCCACCGTTACCATCGGCGATGAAACAGTCGGGTCGTTCGATGCCATTGCCGCCGGCGCCGATGCCAAGGCAAAGGAAACGGCCTTCCAGAAGGGCGTCAACATCGCGCTGCAGGATGGCGGTTATCCGTTGCGGCGTGCAGCCAGCGTGGTGGCCGACCAGAAACTGGATGCCTTCGTCGCAGCCAATCCTGAACTCAATCTGGATGCGGCGGCCGTACGCAATGGTGATAAGAAAACCATTCCGGTCGCGCAGGCCATCACCGACAAGGTGATCACTGCCGAGGAAGCTGCCGGTGCCACCGAGATAACGGCCTACAGCATTCCTAACTCGGGTGCATTCACCATGTATGCCGACCCCGACAAGGTGAACTGGCCGCTGACGATCGGCATCCTGTTCATCCTCGTCCTCTATGTGACGATGGTTTACGGGCCGATCGCCGCGATTCTGGTCGAAATGTTCCCGACCCGCATCCGCTACACCGGCATGTCGTTGCCCTATCACATCGGCAATGGCTGGTTCGGTGGCCTGTTGCCGGCAACCGTGTTCGCGCTGAGTGCCTATAAGGGCGATATCTACTTCGGCCTCTGGTACCCGGTGGCGATTGCGGCGATGTCGCTGATCGTCGGCCTGCTGTTCGTCAAGGACACGCTGGGAACCAACCTGTCCGCCAACGACTGATCAGCTTGCCTCCAGAAATGAAACCGCCCCGTTTTGCGACGGGGCGGTTTTTTGTTTCCGGGTAGAAAACGCCTGCGATGCTTTGCTGCTATTCGGAAGCCGAAGTGCACTCGAGCACGGGTTTTGCGTCTTCACCGGCAGTCAGGTCGCGCAATGTGGCGTCGTCGCCCTTCGACCACCATTCATACTGGCCTGCTGCGTAGCGGGCTCCCGAAGCGGCTATCACCGAGGCAAAGACGGTGGATTTTCCCTCGACCGGCAGGATGGCGAGGAAGTTCGGATCCGCATTCACATAGCTGACCGAAAGGGTCTCGCTTCCGCATGTGTAGGTAACAGTGTTGATGCTCGCTTCACCGGAGGCCTCGAGCGGGAGCGTGATGTGGGGCTGGGCCTGCTGGGCGTGTGCAGGCGCTGAGACCACACAGGCTGCAAACCCGGCGGCGGCGATGAGGCGAAGATGATGCATGGCTGGCTCCTGCTCGTGATGCAATGCAGGCAAGTTCAACATCGCGTGGAAATCAGGGTCAAGCAGAAGGAACCGTTTTTACCGATCACGCGCCTTACTGTCGGGCAGCCCTTAATCAGTTGCTGGTGGCGATGACGGCTCCAAGTGCCGCGCCGCCAAGCCCGCCGACAACGGCTCCCCCGGTTCCGCCGACTGCGGCGCCTGCAAGTGCGCCCGAACCCGCACCGATGGCAGCGCCGCTGGCTGTGCGCATGGCCTGCGACGAGCCGCACCCTGACAGCGACGCAACGGCGATGGCGATGATCAGAAACCTGCTCATGACGATTCTCCGGAAAGGATGATTTTCCGAAACTCGGGAATGAGGGTTAAGATTTGATTGAGCCGGCCTGTCAGCCGGCGATGAGGGCTTTCACGCCATCAGCCACGAATTGCACGGCCAGCGCCGCCAGAATGACGCCCAGCAGGCGCGTGAGGATCGAGCGTCCGGTTTCGCCCAGAATGCGGTCGATGCGTTCAGCCAGCAGAAACACCAGATAGGTGACGGCAAGGCACAGGAAGATGATGCCGACAAGCGCTGCCTGTCCGGCAAAGCCCTGAAACGACCCCGACAGAAGCACGGTGGCGGAGATCGCGCCGGGGCCGGCAATCAGGGGAATGGCGAGCGGGAAGGCGGCGATGTTGTGGATGTGGTCGCGGGTTATGGCAACGTCGGAAATCTTTTCCTTGCGGTCGTTGCGCTTCTCGAAAACCATCTCGAAGGCAATGAAGAAAAGCAGGAATCCGCCGGCGACGCGGAATGCCGCCAGCGTGATGCCGAAGACGGAGAGGATGGAAGAGCCCGCGACTGCAAAAAGTGCCAGCAGGGCGAAGCCGATCACGCTGGCGCGGACGGACACCTGCATGCGCTGGGCGCGGTTCATGTTGCTCGTTACAGCCAGGAATATCGGTGCCAGTCCGGGCGGATCTATCGTTACAAGCAGTGTAACGAACGCATTGAAAAGGCTGTCGAAATTCGGCATTGGCATATGTCCCCTGTCGTTTCAGGCTAACGCAACGCGGCCGCTGGCGCCAGTGGCGGGGCGGCGTATTCGGGCGGATGGTTCCGCGCTTGCGGGCGACTGGTTTGCCAATTTTCTCCAAAAACCCATATCCATTTGAAATAACGTGGAAAATCAGTTCTGGAAAAGATCGCTGGCTGTTGGAGAATTGAGGGTCGATCCTATATAAGGGAAGAATGATTCCCAGAATGTGTGACCTGATTTGACCGACAAAGATACACCGCGCGGTGCCGACGGCGATCCGACTGGCATCGAACCGATTTCCATCGTCGAGGAGATGCAGCGCTCCTATCTCGATTACGCCATGAGCGTGATCGTCAGCCGCGCTCTGCCTGACGTTCGCGACGGCCTCAAGCCCGTCCATCGCCGTATCCTCTACGCGTCCCATGAAAGCGGCTACCACTGGAACCGCAAATATGTGAAGTCGGCCCGCCCGGTGGCCGACGTGATGGGTAAATACCATCCGCATGGCGATGCCTCGATCTACGACGCCCTTGTGCGCATGGCGCAGGACTGGTCGATGAGCGTGCCGCTGATCGACGGGCAGGGCAATTTCGGCTCCATCGACGGCGATCCGCCGGCGGCCATGCGCTATACCGAAGCGCGCCTTGCGAAGGTCGCTCATGAGCTTCTGGAGGATATCGACAAGGACACTGTCGATTTTCAGGATACCTATGACGCCTCCGGTCAGGAGCCGCGCGTCATTCCCGCCCGTTTTCCGAACCTGCTGGTCAACGGCTCGGGCGGCATCGCGGTCGGCATGGCCACGAACATTCCGCCGCACAATCTGGCCGAGGTCTGTAACGGCGCCATTGCCATCATCGACAATCCCGCCATCGATCTGACGGACCTGATGGAAATCATTCCCGGTCCGGATTTCCCAACGGGAGGCATCGTCCTTGGGCGTTCGGGCATCTACAATGCCTATTCGACCGGCCGTGGGTCCATCGTGATGCGCGGCAAGATCGATATCGAGCCCATGCGCGGTGATCGCGAAGCCATAGTCATCACCGAGGTTCCTTATCAGGTGAACAAGGCTTCGATGATCGAGAAGATGGCCGAACTGGTGCGCGACAAGCGCATCGAGGGCATCTCCGATATTCGCGACGAGAGCGACCGTCAGGGGTATCGCGTGGTCGTCGAGCTGAAGCGCGACGCCAATGCCGAGGTGATCCTCAACCAGCTCTATCGTTATACGCCTCTGCAAACCTCGTTTGGCGCCAATGTGGTGGCGCTGAACGGCGGCAAGCCGGAGGTCATGACGCTCATCGACATGCTGAAGGCCTTCGCGATATTCCGCGAGGAGGTGATCAGCCGCCGCACGAAATATCTGCTGCGCAAGGCGCGCGACAGGGCTCATGTGCTGGTTGGCCTGGCGATCGCCGTGGCCAATATCGATGAAGTCATCAAGCTGATCCGCCATGCGCCCGATCCGCAGACGGCGCGTGAGCAGCTGATGGAGCGCCGCTGGCCGGCGGCGGATGTGGAATCGCTGATCCATCTGATCGACGATCCGCGCCACCGCATCAACGAGGACGGCACCTACAACCTCTCCGAGGAACAGGCGCGCGCCATTCTCGAACTGCGGCTGCAACGCCTGACCGCGCTTGGCCGTGACGAGATCGCCGACGAACTGAACACCATTGGCGAGGAAATCCGCGACTATCTGGACATCCTGTCCTCGCGCGCCCGCATCCAGCAGATCGTCAAGGACGAGCTGATCGCCGTTCGTGACGAGTTCGGCGTGCCGCGCCGCACGGAGCTTGCCGATGGCGGCGCCGATATGGATGACGAGGACCTTATCCAGCGTGAGGATATGGTCGTTACCGTCAGCCATTCCGGATACATCAAGCGCGTCCCGCTGTCGCTCTACCGGGCGCAGCGTCGCGGCGGCAAAGGCCGCTCCGGCATGTCGACCAAGGACGAGGATTTCGTCACCCGGCTGTTCGTGGCCAACACGCACACGCCGGTGCTGTTCTTCTCGTCACGCGGCATCGTCTACAAGGAAAAGGTGTGGCGCCTGCCCATCGGCAGCCCGCAATCGCGCGGCAAGGCGCTCATCAACATGCTGCCATTGCAGCAGGGCGAGCGCATCACCACCATCATGCCGCTGCCCGAGGACGAGGCAAGCTGGGGTGAGCTGGATGTGATGTTCGCCACCACCCGTGGCACCGTGCGCCGCAACAAGCTGTCCGACTTCGTTGACGTCAAGCGCAACGGCAAGATCGCCATGAAGCTGGATGAGGGCGACGAAATTCTGGGCGTCGAGACCTGCACCGAAAATGACGACGTGCTGCTGACGGTTGCGTCGGGGCAGTGCATCCGCTTCTCCGTCTCGGATGTGCGTGTCTTCGCCGGCCGCAATTCGGTCGGCGTGCGCGGCATATCGATGGTGGAAGGCGATCGCGGCATTTCCATGACGATCATCGAGCATGTCGATGCAAGCCCGGCCGAGCGCGCCGCTTATCTCAAGCGTGCTGCCGTCGAGCGGCGTCTGTTGTCCGGCAATGGCGACGATGAGGAAATCGCGCTCACCAACGAGGAAGTTGGCGACGATGCGCAAATCGATGACGAGCGCTATGAGTTCCTGAAGGAGCACGAACAGTTCGTGCTCACCGTCACGGAATTCGGGTATGGCAAGCGCTCTTCCTCTTACGATTTCCGGCTGACCAATCGTGGCGGCAAGGGCATTCGTGCCACCGACGTCTCGAAGGTCGATGAAATCGGACGGCTTGTCGCGACATTCCCCGTGGGTAATGACGATCAGATCATGCTGGTTTCCGATGGCGGTACGGTGATCCGCGTGCCCGTCCACGGCATTCGCTTCGCCAGCCGCGCCACCAAGGGCGTTACCATCTTCAACACCGCCGAAGGCGAGAAGGTGGTTTCCGTCGAGCGGATTTCCGAACCGGGATCTGACGAGGACGAAAACGGCGACGCCGAAACTGATGCCGTCAATGGCGGCGAAGGTGCTGACGCAGCCGGCGACATTTCGGCAACTTCCGAAGGCCCGGCAATTTCTGAAGGCGGTGAGCCGCAGGCGGAATGATCCGCAGCGGCTCGTGTCGGCTCAGCACTACCGCTCCTGCGCTTCCCTACATCTGGTAGGGATTGCGCGGGCGCAGCGGAAAGCCGGCAGAGCGGCGTTGTGAGCGGTTGCGTTCAGCTTCCTGATGCAGTCCGAAAACTGTGGCTATCAGCATCGCGATAGTCATGGCGGCTGCGAGCATGTAGATAATCATGATCGTGTCTCCTGTAACCTGAACGCGTGACTGTGGTTTTGGTTTCATGCTGATTGTTCTGCTTAAGTTCGGTGATTCGCCTTGAACGGCTTCTGACATGCATGTTCATTCTGCATTCATGTGCGCCAAACCCATTTGAGGAAGCCAATGCGTTGCGTTCGGCTCCGGCTGTCTCTAGAAGCAATCTGCCATGACTGAACGTATCGCCATCTATGCCGGTTCCTTCGACCCGCTCACCAACGGCCATCTGGACGTGCTGAAAGCGTCGCTTGCGATTGCCGATAAGGTTTATGCCGCCATAGGCATTCACCCGGGCAAGAAGCCGCTGTTCTCGTTCGAAGAGCGCGTCGATCTGATCAGCTCGGTTGCACGCCATGAGCTGGGCAGTGACAGCGAGCGCATTTCCGTCGTCTCGTTTGACGGGCTGGTGGTGGAGGCGGCGCGCCGTCTCGGGGCCTCGATCATGATTCGCGGCCTGCGCGACGGCACGGATCTCGACTACGAGATGCAGATGGCTGGCATGAACGAAGTCATGGCGCCGGATCTTCAGACCATCTTTCTGCCGGCAAGTCCTTCGGTGCGAACCATTACCGCCACACTCGTGCGGCAGATCGCTGCCATGGGCGGTAACATCGAGCCGTTCGTGCCCGCTGCGGTCGTCTCACCTCTGATCGCCAAATTCGCGAAATAGCTGGAGATATTCCATCATGCTCAAGAAGCTCGCGGCCTTTGCCATCGTGGTTGGCGGCCTTGCCGTCGCCGCGCTCCCGGTCATGGCCGCCGAACCTGAAGACACTCTTGTCCTGACACTCAAGGATGGCGATGTCACCATCGGGCTGCGCCCCGACCTCGCGCCGAAGCATGTCGAGCAGATCCGGAAGCTGGTGCGCGACGGCGCTTATGACAATGTGGCCTTCCACCGGGTCATCGACGGTTTCATGGCCCAGACCGGTGATGTGCAATATGGCGACATGGAAGACGGCTTCAATCCACGTGCCGTCGGCACGGGCGGCTCCGATCTTCCGGACCTGCCGGCGGAGTTCTCGAACGAGAAGTTCGAGCGTGGCGTGGTCGGAATGGCCCGCGCCCAGAACCCGAACTCCGCGAATTCCCAGTTCTTCATCATGTTTGCGCCGGCCCCGTCTCTGAACGGCGACTATACCGTTGTCGGCAAAGTCGAGAGCGGCATGGACCTGGTGGACAAGATCAAGAAGGGCTCAAACGCGCAGAATGGCTCGGTGGCCAGTCCCGATCGCATCGTCAAAGCCCGCATAGCGGCTGACAACTGATCATTTTAAAAGAGGAATTCTGAACATGGCTGAGATCAAGGACCGCGAAAACGCGCTCATCATGGAAACCACGCAGGGACAGGTGGTGATTGAACTGTTCCCCGATCTGGCCCCCGGCCATGTCGGGCGCATCAAGGAACTGGCCCGCGAAGGCGCTTATGACGGCGTTGTTTTCCACCGAGTCATCGATGGCTTCATGGCCCAGACCGGCGATGTGAAGTTCGGCAAGACGGACTCGAAGGATTTCAACCCGGGCCGCGCCGGCATGGGTGGTTCGGACAAGCCGGACCTGAAGGCCGAGTTCTCCAACACCAATCACGGCCGCGGCACCTGCTCCATGGCTCGCGCCCAGAACCCGAATTCCGCTAACTCGCAGTTCTTCATCTGCTTCGAGGACGCTTCTTTCCTCAACCGGC
The DNA here is from genome assembly GCF_059509755.1 of Aquamicrobium sp. YD-1-mutant5. Lineage (NCBI taxonomy): Bacteria > Pseudomonadati > Pseudomonadota > Alphaproteobacteria > Hyphomicrobiales > Phyllobacteriaceae > Aquamicrobium > Aquamicrobium sp. YD-1-mutant5. The sequence goes on along the minus strand of NZ_JCAKKP010000001.1, from coordinate 515,728 downwards.
AGTACACGGTCTGGGGCCAGGTGATCGAAGGCATGGAGAACGTCGACAAGATCAAGCGCGGTGAGCCCGTGCAGAACCCCGACAAGATCGTCTCGCTGAAGGTTGCGGCCGACGTCGCGGCCTGAAGCTGAAGGGACCATGGAGATGGCAGCTGTATTGTGGGCACTGCTGGGCGTGATGGCTGGCGCTTTCGTCGCCATTCAGGCGCCCATCAATGCTGAGCTGGCGCGCGGGCTTGGCTCGCCGCTGGCTGCTGCTGCCATCTCCTTTCTTGCCGGCGCCATTGTTCTTGGTGTGGTGACTTTCATCGTCACCCGCACGCAGGGCACCTCTATTACCTGGCGCGAGCCGCAGGCATGGCTGTTCGTGGCGGGCGGCCTGCTCGGCACTGTCTATGTCACGACGAGCATTCTCCTTATTCCGCGCATCGGTGCCGCAGCGCTGATCGCATTTCTGATTACCGGACAGCTCATTGCCGGAATGGTCATCGACCGCGTTGGATTTCTGGGCGTTGCCGTGCGCGAAATATCGCTCGGACGGCTGGCCGGCGCGGGGCTCCTGATCGTCGGAGCGGTGATGGTCCGCTATCTCTGATGCGTGTCGATCTTTTCGATTTCGATCTTCCTGAAGAGCGCATTGCGTTGCGCCCGGCTGAGCCTCGCGACTCCGCCAGACTGCTGAAAGTCCGCTCCGGCGAACCGTTTGAAGATCTCTCCGTGCGCGATCTGCCCTCGCTGCTGCAGCCGGGCGACGTGCTCGTGTTCAACGACACCAGAGTTATCCCCGCACAGCTGAAGGGCATGCGCCGCCGCGGCGATGCAACCGCACAGGTTGACGCGACGCTGCATATGCGCGTCGGCCCCGACCGGTGGCTGGCTTTCATGCGGCCCGGCAAACGGGTGGCCGAAGGCGACCGAATTCATTTCGGCCACGACGGCTCATCCTGTTTCCTCGGCCAGCTTGATGCCACTGTTGTTGAAAAGCGGGAAGGCGGCGAGGTGCTGCTGGCTTTCGATGTGTCGGGTCCCTTCCTCGACGAGGCGTTGCATGCGGTCGGACACATTCCGCTTCCGCCCTACATCGCCTCGAAGCGCGCGGATGACGAGCGCGATCGGCGCGACTACCAGACCATCTACGCGAGGGAGGAGGGCGCCGTTGCCGCTCCTACCGCCGGCCTGCATTTCACACCGGAGCTGTTTGCGGCACTCGATGCCATGGGCGTGGAACGCCGCTTCGTGACGCTTCATGTCGGTGCCGGCACCTTCCTGCCGGTCAAGGCGGACGACACCGATCAGCACAGGATGCATTCCGAAAGCGGCGTCGTGTCCGCTGAAACTGCCGCCGCCCTCAATGCCGCCCATGAGCGGGGAAGCCGCATCGTTGCGGTCGGGACGACTTCGTTGCGTCTTCTGGAAAGCGCGGCGGCGGAAGATGGCACAGTGAAGGAGTGGTCCGGCGCTACGGATATTTTCATTACGCCCGGATACCGCTTCCGCACCGCGGACATGCTGATGACGAATTTCCATCTGCCGCGCTCCACGCTGTTCATGCTGGTTTCGGCCTTTGCCGGAATGGAAACAATGCGTGCGGCCTATGAGCATGCAATTTCGACCGGCTACCGCTTCTATTCCTATGGCGATTCCAGCCTTCTTTTCAGGCAGGCAACATGACCACCAATTTTGCATTTCGTGTGCTCGCAAGCGACGGAAAGGCGCGGCGCGGCGAAGTTGTGATGCCGCGCGGCACGGTGCGCACTCCGGCTTTCATGCCTGTAGGCACCGGCGGAACCGTCAAGGCCATGTATATGGATCAGGTGCGCGGCACAGGCGCCGACATCATCCTTGGCAACACCTACCACCTCATGCTGCGGCCAGGAGCCGAGCGTGTCGCACGGCTCGGCGGCCTGCATGAACTGGCGCGCTGGCCTTGGCCCATTCTCACCGATTCCGGCGGCTTTCAGGTTATGTCGCTGTCGAAGCTGCGCAAGCTGACCGAGCATGGCGTCACCTTCCGCTCGCACATCGACGGCGCACCCTATGAGATGACGCCCGAGCGCTCGATCGAAATTCAGGGACTGCTCGATTCCGACATTCAGATGCAGCTCGACGAATGCACGGCGCTGCCGGCAGAACATGCCGAGATCGAGCGGGCCATGGAGCTGTCGCTGCGCTGGGCGGAGCGCTGCAAGACGGCATTCGGCGACCAGCCGGGCAAGGCCATGTTCGGCATAGTGCAGGGCGGCGACAATCCGGAACTGCGCGTGCGGTCGGCGCAGGCGTTGAAGGCGATGGATCTGAAGGGCTACGCGGTTGGCGGTCTTGCCGTGGGCGAGCCGCAGGCAGTGATGCTGGACATGCTTGAGATCACCTGTCCGGAACTACCCGTCGACAAGCCGCGCTACCTGATGGGCGTCGGCACGCCTGACGACATACTGAAATCAGTGGCGCGCGGCATCGACATGTTCGACTGCGTGATGCCGACGCGGGCAGGGCGGCACGGACTGGCCTACACGCGTCGCGGCAAGGTCAATCTGCGCAATGCCCGCCATGCCGACGATCACCGCCCGCTGGACGAGGAAAGCGATTGCCCCGCCGCGCGCGACTATTCCCGGGCCTATCTCCATCATCTCGTGCGCTCGCAGGAAGCGCTGGGAGCCATGCTGCTGACCTGGAACAACCTCGCCTACTACCAGCGCCTCATGCAGGATATTCGCGACGCCATCGCGGCCGGACAGTTCGTCGAGCGCGCCGCCGCGATTTCGGAAGGTTGGGCAAGAGGCGACATCCCGGCCCTGTAAGCCTTTCGCCGCACAACTTGAAAGCAGCCGGCCAAACTGCGACAACAGCATCAACACAACCGATTGCGGACTGGACAGGCGATGAAGACGTTTTTCGTGCAGATCAAATGCGACCTCGGCAAATCCTATGAGGTGGCCAGCGAGCTGGCGGATGCCGAGATCGCTTCCGAGATCTATTCCACTGCCGGCCAGTTCGACCTGCTCGCGAAGTTCTATGTCGATGATGACGAGGATGTTGGCCATTTCGTCAATCAGCGTGTGCAGATCATTCCGGGCATCAAGGACACTTTTACGATGGTGACTTTCCGGGCCTTCTAGGTAGTTGCGGTTAGCCAGCCCCTTGGGGTGGCTAGGCGCACATGCCTCATGCATGCCGCAAGGGAAGTGTTTGCACTGTTCACGGCTTTCGTTTTCGTTTAAAAGCGAAAAAAGCGAAAACGGAGCCATGCAGCATGCCGGATATGTATCTGCCGCCACGCCACGCCGAAATCCTCCAGATGGCCAAGGACAGGGGCAGGGTTCTGGTCGATGATCTTGCCGCCCATTTCGCCGTCACGCCGCAGACAATACGCAAGGATCTCAACGATCTGTGTGACCAGCGCCTGCTGAGCCGCATTCACGGCGGTGCCCTGTTTCCCTCCGGTATCGAGAACATGGAGTATGAAGCACGGCGCAAGATCGCGGCCGACGAGAAGGATGCGATCGGGAAGGCCGCCGCGGAACTCATTCCCGACAATGCTTCCCTGTTCATCAACATCGGCACCACCACGGAAGCGGTCAGCAAGGCGCTTCTCGATCATTCCGGCCTGATGGTCATTACCAATAATATCAATGTTGCCAACAGGATGCGGGTTTACCCTTCGATTGAGGTCGTGATCGCGGGCGGCGTTGTGCGCGGCTCCGATGGTGGTGTCGTCGGCGAGGCCGCGGTCGATTTCATCCGCCAGTTCAAGGTCGATTATGCGGTAATCGGAGCCTCCGCGATCGATCATGACGGTGCGCTGCTTGATTTCGATTTTCGCGAGGTGAAGGTGGCGCAGGCGATCATCGCCAATGCGCGCCATGTCATCCTCGTTTCCGACAGGACCAAGTTCGAGCGCACGGCTCCGGTGCGGATCGGGCACCTGTCGCAGGTCAACACCATGATCACCGACCGGTGCGAGATCGAGTCCGTTCGGCGCATCTGCGCAGATGCAGGCGTGACGCTGATCGAGACATCGGCAGCCGGTGGATGACTGTCAGATTTTAGTCATGTTTCGTTTGACATTCGTATTTAGTTCGTAATAATTCTCTTATGGTTTGGATGCCGGCAAATTTGCTGCGCTGCGAAACCATGGGAGGCATTTGGTGGATAGTTCCCCAGTCTATGACATTCTTGTCGTCGGCGGCGGCATCAACGGTTGCGGTATCGCCCGTGACGCCGCGGGCCGGGGATATTCGGTTTTTCTCGCCGAAATGGACGATCTGGCCAGCGGCACCTCGTCCGGCTCCACCAAGCTCATTCATGGCGGCCTTCGCTATCTGGAACATTACGAGTTCCGGCTGGTGCGCGAAGCGCTCATGGAGCGCGAGGTTCTGTGGCGCAATGCGCCGCACATCATCTGGCCGATGCGCTTCGTCCTGCCCTATGCGAAAGGCCTGCGTCCTGCATGGATGCTGCGGCTCGGCCTGTTCATCTACGATTATATCGGCGGGCGAAAGCTGCTGCCGCCGACGCGCACGCTCGACATGCGTCGCGATCCTTCAGGCAAGCCACTCAAGCCAGGTTTCGCGAAAGCTTTTGAATATTCGGATGGCTGGGTCAACGATGCCCGCCTCGTTGTGTTGAATGCGGCTGATGCCGCGGCGCGGGGTGCGGAAATCCACACCCGGACCATGGTGGAGGATGCCCGCTTCGAGGATGGTATCTGGAGCATTCTTCTTCATGACCGGCTGACTGAGGAGCATCGCGAGGTCAGGGCGCGTCTGGTTGTCAATGCCGCAGGTCCGTGGGTTGACCAGGTGCTGTCGCGTGCGCTTGGTCGCAACAATGCTCACAATGTGCGCCTCGTGCAGGGCAGTCATATTGTCGTGCGCAGAAAATTCGATGATCCGCGCGCCTATTTCTTCCAGAATGCGGACGGGCGCATCATTTTCGCGATCCCCTACGAGGAAGAGTTCACCCTGATCGGCACGACCGATCAGGATTATGCGGGCGATCCGCATGATGTGAAGATCACCGATGCGGAGATCGATTATCTTTGCGCTGCGGCCAGCGAATATTTCGTCGAGCCTGTGCAGCGCTCCGATATCGTATGGACCTATTCGGCTGTGCGTCCGCTTTACGATGATGGTGCTTCGAAGGCGCAGGAAGCAACGCGCGATTATGTGCTGAGAACCGAACCGGGCGACGGGCCGATCATCAACGCTTTTGGCGGCAAGATCACGACTTATCGGCGCCTTGCGGAATCCATGCTTGAGAAGATCGAGGGCATCCTCGGCAAAAAAGGTCGGTCATGGACGGCAGATGCGCCGCTGCCCGGCGGTGATTTTCCACCAACCGGCTATGAGGCCGAAGTGGAGAAGTTGCGGAAGGCTTATCCTTTCCTTGATCTTCACCATGCACGGCGGCTTGTGCGTCTCTACGGCACCAATGCCCGCGTTCTGCTGGGCGATGCGAAATCTCTGGCTGAACTGGGCCGGAATTTCGGCGCCGATCTCTATGAAGCCGAAGTGCGTTACCTTGTCGATCATGAGTGGGCGGTGACGTCGGAAGATGTACTGTGGCGCAGGACCAAGCGTGGTCTGAAATTGTCGCAGAAGGAAGCCGTTGCGCTGGATGAGTTCATGAAGGGCCTGAGCCGCCGGGAATCGGCTGCGGCGGAATAGCGGGGAGGGGCCTGTGCTGGAATTACGAAATGTTTCCAAGGTGGTGGGTGGAGAAACGCATATTGCGGATGTCTCGCTTTCCCTGACCCATGGATCTCTGAACGTGCTGCTTGGCCCCACCCTTTCGGGCAAGACCAGCCTGATGCGCCTGATGGCGGGCCTCGACGTGCCGAGCAGCGGCTCCGTCTGGTTCGACGGCAGGGATGTGACCGGCACGCCCGTGCAGAAGCGCAACGTTGCCATGGTCTACCAGCAGTTCATCAACTATCCGGCGATGACGGTCTATGAGAACATCGCCTCGCCGCTGCGCGTGGCAGGTGTCGACAAGGCAAAGATCGACCGCGAGGTGCGTCGTGCGGCCGAACTGCTCAAGCTGACGCCCTATCTCGATCGCACGCCGCTCAATCTCTCCGGCGGGCAGCAGCAGCGCACGGCGCTCGCGCGCGCCATCGTCAAGAATGCCAGCCTTGTGCTTCTGGATGAGCCGCTGGCCAATCTCGATTACAAGCTGCGTGAGGAATTGCGGCTGGAACTGCCGCGCATTTTCGCTGAAGCCGGCACGATCTTCGTTTACGCGACCACCGAGCCGCATGAGGCATTGCTGCTGGGCGGCAACACGGCAACGCTTTCGCAAGGGCGCGTCACCCAGTTCGGGTCGACCGTCGAAGTCTTCCGCAAACCGGTCGATCTGCTGACCGCGCGCACATTCGCGGATCCGCCCCTCAACACCATCGTGCTGCCGAAGAAGGGCGCATCGTTCATTCTCGACGGCGCGATCAACCTGCCGGTCTCCCCGGAGATCGCATCCATTGCCGACGGCAGCTATACGATCGGCTTCCAGCCGCATCATCTGTCGCTTGAGCGCGTCGATGCAGCGTCCGTGCCGGTTCGCGCCAGGGTTTCCGTTACCGAGATCACCGGTTCGGAAAGCTTCGTGCATCTGGATTTCGCCGATGTGCGCTGGGTGATGCTGGCCCATGGCATTCATCAGTTCGAGCCGGACGATGAGATCGAGGTCTTCATCGATCCCCGCCACATCATGGTGTTCGACGCCGCCGGCCGCTCGGTCGCGGTGGCCGGACAGGCGGCATAGGAGCGGGACACATGGCACGCATCGATCTCGACCATATCCGCCACTCATATCTGCCCAACCCGACGCGAGATGAGCATTTCGCGCTGCGCGAAGTGCATCACACCTTCGAAGATGGCGGCGCCTACGCGCTTCTGGGACCTTCCGGCTGCGGAAAAACCACGCTGCTCAACATCATTTCAGGGTTGTTGAAGCCCTCGCACGGCAAGCTTCTGTTCGATGGCAAGGACATCACCAACCTGTCGACGCAGGAGCGCAACATCGCTCAGGTGTTCCAGTTTCCGGTGATCTACGACACCATGACGGTGTACGACAATCTGGCCTTTCCGCTGCGCAATCGCGGCGTGTCCGAGCCCGAGGTAGACCGCAAGGTGCGCGAAACGCTGGCCATGATAGATCTGGCCGACTGGGCAAAGCGCAAGGCGCGGGGGCTCACAGCCGACCAGAAACAGAAGATTTCTCTGGGCCGCGGTCTGGTGCGCTCCGACGTCAACGCCATCCTGTTCGACGAACCGCTGACCGTCATCGATCCGCATATGAAATGGGTGCTGCGCTCGCAGCTCAAGCAGCTTCACCGCCGCTTCGGCCACACCATGGTCTATGTGACGCACGACCAGACCGAAGCTCTGACCTTCGCTGAGCATGTGGTGGTCATGTATGATGGCCAGATCGTGCAGATCGGCACGCCGGCCGAACTGTTCGAGCGGCCGAAGCATACATTTGTCGGCTATTTCATCGGCTCGCCGGGCATGAATTTCCTCGCCACGGAAATCGACGGCAATGCCGCCCGGCTGGGCAGCCGGACCATACAGCTGCCCGCCGCTCCGTCCGTCGGACCCGGAAAGATCGAACTGGGCATCCGCCCCGAATATGTGCGCGTCGGCAGAGAGGGCATGCCGGTTGCCGTCACCCGTATCGATGATGTGGGTCGCCACAAGGTGCTGCGCGCTACGCTCGAAGGTCAGGACATCGCGGCTATCGTCGGCGAGGATGCGGAGATTCCGGCCGAGCCGCACGTTCTGTTCGATCCGGCCGGCATCAACATCTATGCCGATTCATGGCGGGTGGAGATGGGGCATACGGACGTGGCGCGGGCAGACGGGGCGCGCGCCGAAAACGGCCATGGCGGCAAGGGGGGCTGATATGGAAAAGACCTGGAACAACAAGGCATGGTTCCTGGTGCTGCCGGTGCTGGTTCTGGTGGCCTTCTCGGCGGTTATTCCGCTGATGACGGTGGTGAACTATTCGGTTCAGGACACGTTCGGCAACAACCAGTTCTTCTGGGCCGGAACCGAATGGTTCGAGGAACTGCTGCATTCCGACCGCTTCTGGGCGGCCATGGGCCGCAACCTCGTCTTTTCCTTCATCATCCTTGCGATCGAGGTGCCGCTCGGCATCTTCATTGCGCTCAACATGCCGCGCAAAGGATGGGGCGTGCCGCTCTGCCTTGTGCTGATGGCGCTGCCGCTGCTGGTTCCGTGGAACGTCGTCGGCACCATCTGGCAGGTGTTCGGCCGCACCGATATCGGACTGCTCGGCTACACGCTCAACTCGATGGGCTTCGACTACAATTATGTGCGCGATCCGTTCGATGCATGGATGACGGTCATCGTCATGGATGTGTGGCACTGGACGAGCCTTGTCGTGCTGCTCTGCTATGCCGGTCTGGTCTCCATTCCCGATGCCTTCTATCAGGCCGCGAAGATCGATGGCGCCTCGCGCTGGTCCGTGTTCCGCTACATTCAGCTGCCGAAGATGCAGCGCGTGCTGCTCATCGCCGTGCTGCTGCGCTTCATGGACTCGTTCATGATCTACACGGAACCCTTCGTGGTGACCGGCGGCGGACCGGGCAACTCGACGACATTCATGTCCATCGACCTCGTCAAGATGGCGCTCGGCCAGTTCGATCTGGGACCGGCAGCGGCGATGTCGCTGGTCTACTTCCTGATCGTGCTGCTGCTTTCGTGGGTGTTCTACACCGTCATGACCAACTATGACGCGGAGCGCTGATATGGCTGGTGTCAACGAACGAACGGAACAGGCGACCGCTCGCAGCGCAGGCAGTGCTTCTTCCGGCATGTCGCAGGAAGCGATCGCCCGCCTCATGAAGCGCCGTGGCGAGGAATCGAAATGGTGGTGGGTCGTTCCCACCCTCTACATCGTGTTCCTGATGCTGCCGATCTACTGGCTCATTAATATGAGCTTCAAGACCAACAACGAGATCATCTCGTCGCTGACGCTCTATCCGCACGAGCCGACGCTGCGCAACTACCGGATCATATTCACCGATCCCTCATGGTATTCGGGTTACATCAACTCGATCATCTATGTGGTTATAAACATGGTGATTTCGGTTGCTGTAGCTTTGCCCGCGGCCTATGCGTTCTCGCGCTACCGATTCCTTGGCGACAAGCATCTGTTCTTCTGGCTGCTGACCAATCGCATGGCGCCGCCGGCAGTGTTCGCCCTGCCGTTCTTCCAGCTTTATTCGGCCTTCGGCCTGATCGACACGCACATCGCCGTGGCATTGGCGCATTGTCTGTTCAACGTGCCGCTGGCCGTCTGGATTCTCGAAGGCTTCATGTCCGGCGTGCCGAAGGAGATCGATGAAACCGCCTATATCGATGGCTATTCATTCCCGCGCTTCTTCGTGAAGATCTTCATGCCGCTGATTGCCTCCGGCATCGGTGTGGCCTGCTTCTTCTGCTTCATGTTCTCATGGGTGGAACTGCTGATCGCACGCACCCTGACGACCACCGACGCCAAGCCGATCGCCGCCACCATGACGCGCACCGTGTCGGCGGCCGGCATGGACTGGGGGCTGCTCGCCGCCGCCGGCGTGCTGACGCTGATCCCCGGCGCGCTCGTCATCTGGTTCGTCCGCAACTACATCGCCAAGGGCTTTGCCCTGGGGAGGGTCTGATCATGGGCATCGATATGTCATGGATGGCGTGGACGTGGCCGACTGCCACCTTCTTCATCGTCATCGCTCTGCTGATCTTCAGCATGGGGGTCTGGGAATATGTTTCGCCGGGTGGAAATCCGCGTGTGGGCGTTCTGCATTTCGAGACGACGCGCGGCGATCGCCTGTTCATATCGCTGCTTGGCAGCGCATTCATCCATCTCGCGTGGCTGGGGCTTGTCGGCCCCGGCCTGTGGTGGGCTCTCGCTCTGTCCGTAGTCTACGCCATTCTGGTGTTTCGCTACGTTTAGGGAGGGAACGGTTGGCGCATCCGTCTGAGGACGGCTGCGTCGGGCTTACGCATAAACCTTAACAGTGGAGGAAATTTCATGCGACGGCAGATCTTAACATCGACGACAGCGCTCGTCCTTCTGCTTGGCGCCGGCAGCGCCTATGCGGGCATGGACGAGGCAAAGGCATTCCTGGACAAAGAGATCGGTGACGTCTCGTCGCTCTCGCGTGCCGACCAGGAAGCCGAGATGCAGTGGTTCATTGATGCTTCCAAGCCTTTTGCGGGCATGGAGATCAAGGTGGTTTCGGAAGCTATGACCACCCACTCCTACGAATCCGAGGTGCTGGCACCCGCATTCGCGGCCATCACCGGCATCAAGGTCACGCATGACATCATCCAGGAGGGCGATGTCGTTGAAAAGATTCAGACCCAGATGCAGACCGGCCAGAACCTCTATGACGGCTGGGTCAACGACTCCGACCTGATCGGCACCCACTGGCGCTACCAGCAGGTGCGCAACCTTACCGACTTCATGGCCAATGAAGGCAAGGACGTCACCAACCCGAATCTCGACCTTGACGACTTCATCGGCCTTTCTTTCACGACCGCTCCGGACAAGAAGCTCTACCAGCTTCCTGACCAGCAGTTCGCCAATGTCTACTGGTTCCGGTACGACTGGTTCAACGACGAGAAGAACAAGGCCGACTTCAAGGAGAAGTATGGCTACGACCTCGGCGTTCCGGTCAACTGGTCGGCCTATGAGGACATTGCCGAATTCTTCACCGGCCGTGATGTCAACGGCCAGAAGGTTTATGGCCACATGGACTACGGCAAGAAGGATCCGTCGCTCGGCTGGCGCTTCACCGATGCCTGGCTCTCCATGGCCGGCAATGGCGACAAAGGCCTGCCCAACGGCCTTCCGGTCGACGAATGGGGCATCAAGGTTGACGAGAACAGCCGTCCGGTCGGTTCGTGCGTTGCCCGTGGCGGCGACACCAACGGTCCGGCCGCGGTCTACGCCATCCAGAAGTATCTGGACTGGCTGAAGGCCTACGCTCCGCCCGCCGCGCAGGGCATGACCTTCTCCGAATCCGGCCCGGTGCCGGGACAGGGCGAGGTTGCCCAGCAGATGTTCATGTACACCGGCTTCACGGCTGATCTGGTCAAGGAAGGCCTGCCGGTCGTGAACGAGGACGGTACGCCGAAGTGGCGTTTCGCCCCGTCGCCGCATGGCGTCTACTGGAAGGAAGGCATGAAGCTCGGCTATCAGGACGTCGGTTCGTGGACGCTTATGAAGTCGACCCCCGATGACCGCGCCAAGGCCGCATGGCTCTACGCGCAGTTCGTCACCTCCAAGACCGTGGACGTGAAGAAGGCGCATGTCGGCCTCACCTTCATCCGTGAGAGCACGATCCGTCACGAGAGCTTCACCGAGCGTGCACCGAAGCTGGGCGGCCTGATCGAGTTCTACCGCTCGCCGGCCCGCGTGCAGTGGTCGCCCACGGGCACCAACGTTCCTGACTATCCGAAGCTGGCGCAGCTGTGGTGGCAGGCCATCGGCGATGCATCCTCCGGCGCAAAGACCGCTCAGGAAGCGATGGACTCGCTGTGCGCAGAGCAGGAAAAGGTGATGGAGCGTATCGAGCGTTCCGGCGTTCAGGGCGACATCGGTCCGAAGATGGCCGAGCAGCATGACCTTGAATACTGGAACAAGGATGCGGTGGCGAAGGGCAACCTCGCGCCTCAGCTCAAGATCGAGAACGAGAAGGAAAAGCCTCTCACCGTCAATTATGACGAGCTGGTCAAGAGCTGGCAGGAATAATCCTCCAGACGACTGCGGCGGGGGCGGCTTCGGCCGTCCCCGTCCTTACTTTGATAAATCATTCAAAGCCTTGCATCCCATCCGCCAAATGCGGAAGGATGCCGTATTGAACTGCATCAGCGACAAGAGAAAACCGTGAACGGCTTCATCCTTGCTATCGACCAGGGCACCACGTCGAGCCGGGCTATCGTGTTCGATAAGGACAGGAACGTCGTCGGTGTCGGTCAGAAAGAATTCACCCAGCATTATCCGGCGTCCGGCTGGGTCGAGCACGATCCAGAGGAAATCTGGTCTGGCGTTCTGGAAACCGTCAGACAGGCGCTGAAAAAGGCGAAATGCGCGGCCGGCGATGTGGCCGCCATCGGCATCACCAACCAGCGTGAAACCATCGTCATCTGGGACAAGGAAACCGGAAAGCCCATCCACAACGCCATTGTCTGGCAGGATCGCCGGACCGCGCAGATGTGCGCGAAACTGAAGAAGCAGGGGCTGGAGAAGAAGTTTACCCGCAAGACAGGCCTCCTCCTCGATCCCTATTTTTCAGGAACCAAGATCGCCTGGATGCTGGACAAGGTGAAGGGTGCGCGCAAGCGCGCCGAGAAAGGCGAGTTGCTGGCAGGCACCATCGACAGCTTTCTGATCTGGCGCCTCACAGGCGGCAAGGTTCACGCCACCGATGCTACCAACGCTTCGCGCACGCTCGTCTACAACATCGAGAAGAACGCATGGGACGAGGAGCTTCTGCGCATCCTCGACATTCCGGCCTCGCTTCTGCCGGAGGTGAAGGATTGCGCCGACGATTACGGCGCGACGGACGAAAAGCTGTTTGGCGCTGCCATTCCCATTCTGGGGGTCGCAGGTGATCAGCAGGCGGCAACGATCGGGCAGGCCTGTTTTCAGCCGGGAATGATGAAATCCACCTATGGCACCGGCTGTTTCGCGCTGCTCAATACCGGCAGCGATCTGGTGCGCTCAAAGAACCGGTTGCTCACCACCATCGCCTACCGCCTCGACGACAAGACGACCTATGCGCTGGAAGGATCGATCTTCATCGCCGGCGCCGCGGTGCAATGGCTGCGCGACGGGCTGAAGATCGTCAGCCGTGCCGACGAAACGGGGCCTCTGGCGCGACAGGCAGATCCGTCGCAGTCGGTCTATCTGGTTCCGGCCTTCGTCGGCCTTGGAGCACCGCATTGGGATGCCGAGGCGCGGGGGGCCATCTATGGCATTACGCGCAACACGGGGCCGGCGGAATTCGCCCATGCAGCGCTGGAATCGGTGGCCTATCAGACCCGCGATCTGCTCGATGCCATGCACAAGGACTGGAAGGCGAATGGGGCCGACACGGTGCTGCGCGTGGACGGCGGCATGGTCGCTTCCGATTGGGCCATGCAGCGTCTTTCGGATATTCTGGACGCTCCTGTCGACCGGCCGACCATACTTGAAACGACGGCTCTAGGTGCCGCGTGGCTTGCTGGCTCAAGGGCAGGGGTGTGGCCAGGTATGGAGGAGTTTGCCAGGAGCTGGGCGCTCGACAAGCAATTCAATCCCGAGCTTGATGAAGCCGCACGGTCGGCGAAGCTGAAAGGCTGGCGCGATGCGGTGCGGCGCACGCTGACCACGTCATCTTCCTCAGGCAAAGCCTGAAAGCGTTGAATCTGATTTTCAAAAAAAAAGCATAAGCTTCTGGATTTAATAAAAAAAGCCCGCACATTGTGCGGGCTTTCCTGTGTTCGGGGAACCCTCAGTAATAGGGCGATACGCACTGCTTGCGCGGCCCGTTATAGGGCTGGAACGTGTTGTCCGATGCACGATAGCTGCGATATTGATTGTAGCACCAGTTCACATGAGCATTGCCGCTGCCGCGATAGGCAGGCGCGGGAGGCGGCGGTGCGCTGTTGGCTATGGCGCCGCTGATGATCATGCCCGTTGCGAACGCAGCCAGCGGGAACCAGTAATCGCCATGGCGCTTGTAGCCGGGTCTTGGTTCGCGATAGCCACGATGGCCGCGCCAGTAGACATCATTGTTATGAGGACGGCGATATTCGTGCCTTCCATCGGGGCGTGGCCCGGGGCGTCGATCCGGTCGCTTGTAACGGGGATTTGCGCGCGGATGGTGTCCCGGCCTGTGATCGATCTGCTGGATGTCGCTCGTCATGGTTTGACTAGGTGCGACATAGATCGGTGCCGCGCTGGCAAGCGAGATGTCCGCCGCCAGAAACGACAGCGATACGGCCGATGCAAGCAGACCTGCAACGATGCGTTTCATAAGATTCTCCTGATCTGCGATAGCGTCCCTTTGTGTCTGAAACAGATTAGCGGCGAAATTGTTCCAACGACAACAGAAACTGCCGTTCGATGACGGAGTTCGACGGAGTTCGACGGAGGTTTTATGCCCCTGTTTGACTTCTGTCGAAGTTAATCTGGAAAGGCTGTCGGGACGCTCTTTTTACTGTTGACCGGCTCTGTGTCGCTCCCTATGTTCCGGCCCAATTCCGGGGCAGCGAACTGCTGCGGATAATGCGGTGGTCGGAAGGTGCCGGAGAGGCATCGTCTGAAGTCAGGTTCCGGAGATTTCCCGGAACATCCCGCATTTCAATGATGGGCCGGTAGCTCAGCGGTAGAGCACGTGACTTTTAATCATGTGGTCGAGGGTTCGATCCCCTCCCGGCTCACCATCATCAGGCATTTTTATTCTACGTTTGCCGCGCCACTGGGCATCTGCGAGACAATGAGCCGGCCAAGAAGGCGGAGCGCCGACGTTGTGCCGCGCTTTGGTCAGATAACGTGATCACCCTCTGCCCGGCGCTGCTGCCTCGGGCAGAGGGGATAAATCTTCTTGTAGGGCCAACTGCTCGCCAAGACTGGCATGGAATCAGCTGTTGGGCAGCATTACCGCGGATGTGGTTGTGATCTCTGCTCCATAGACGGTTTTCAGATAATCGAGTGCCGCATCGCCATCTACTCCGGGAAAGACACAAACCGCATCAGCGGGGACCCGAATTTTATAGTCGCGAACAAATGCGCCATAGGCGGTATGGCGCACGCAGCAATGGGTATGCTGACCGGTCAGAATGACCTCACTTACCCCGTATTTTCTGAAAACTTCTTCCAGATCAGTGCCGTCGAAAGCGCCATAGAAGCGTTTTGGCGAAACGATTTCCCGCTCCGCTCCGACAGGTGCAAGTTCGTCAACAACCGCGGCACCGTATGTGCCGGCCATAGCATGGCGGCCCCAGACGCTGATCTCCCTGTCATCTGAACGGTGCGCATCGTTCGAATACACAACAAGCCAGTCGGGATCTGCGCGTGCATGCTTGATCAGCCGCTTAATCGGAGGGATGATTTTTGCTGCATCGGCTTCGTTGTTGAGTATGCCCGTCACGAAGTCGTTCAGCATGTCGATCACGATAAGAGCCTTCACGATCCCTCCTTAAGAATATTTCACGCCACAACGTCTTCCACCTCATCGTCCTGAGGCGGCTGTTGTTGACTTCCAGGCACAACCTTAGCCTTGCAGTGCCGGTTTCCTACCTTAGTTCGACATTCCTCTCTGGAAAGATCAAAAATCCCCTGTGAGCAGGGCGGAGCGCTTTGTCACTCAAATATTGAGAGCTGTGGAATCTTGAAGCTCTCAACCCTGGGCGGCACAGAAACCGGCTCAACAACGGCAGGGAACGGCGTCGATATGGTGACATCGCGCTGGAAGGAGAATCAAGCACGATCAGTTTCAGAACCGGGAAGGGCCAGAGGCTCGCAAAGCTGGAATGGTCTGAAAGTCCGCTGGTCGGTATGAAAGCTCATAGCTAAAAGACAGGGGGCCTCGGCTGGCACCGGTCTCACGCCTTATGAATGGGTGAGATTTCTGGATTGGAAGGGCCGAAAGGATGGCGATCACAGAGGGACGGTTATTTCCCTTTTTGTCAATGGGTTAGAAGAAAGTGGGGCGTCGAAATTCCTCAATGTTTTCAGATGCGAAGGATTGGACTTTGCCCCACTGTCGCGCGCAGGATTCGATCGACAAATCCATCGAACGGCCTGCAGGATTCCCGGGTACCACATTTAGGTCTCGCTTCGAGTTTCGTTGACAGGCCGCCGAATCTGATCGGGCGACAGCGGGCGTCGAGCCTCATGCTTGCCGCTGGCGAGAATTACGAGAAAGCCCTGAACGCGGTGATGGCCACGCCAGGCAGGCTCGACAAGGATGATGTCAACGCCACCATCGCAGGCGCGGGTCTCGACCCGAAGGCGCTGTGGGAAGCGTTCCGGAAGGATATAAGTCGTGTTGACGGAATCCTCGCGCGCAACTGGACCAGACCAATGCCTTCGGGTTCGGGGGCACGCCCGCCTTCATAGTCGGAACCCGGACCTTTCACGGCGCGATGGACAAGTAGGCGTTGCTCAACGCCATCGCCGCGGCGCGCGAGAGCTGAGGCTTCAGTATATCAAGCGTGCAAGGATACGATGACAAGCACCCGGATGAATATCGCAGCGAGCATATCCCGTTTCTGCTTTTGGAGAGCGGAAATCCAGTTGGAACCGTGCGCTTTGACCTCGAAAGCGACGGACACGCTGTAGTGCGCTTGGTCGCAATCTTATCCGCCAGTCGCGATCGACAGCACCTTGAACGGCGTGGTGATGACGATATCGGCCACCGACCCCACGGCCTGACCAATGTCCTTGCCGATGGTGCTCATCGGATTGCCTAAATCCCCGCTTTCGGCTGCGGCCAGCCCCGCGTTGGACCGCAGGCCTTCACCCAGAAGCTGCACGAGGAAGGGATTGTCCGCGAATTTGGCGTGATTGAGCCTGTCGCCGGAGCGGGCCTGAGTAAGGTCCGCAACGATCACGCCATAGCTGGCAAGATCGGCCGCGTCCGCATAATCACCAACGCGCGGCTTATCGCCAGATATGAATGTTGAAAGCCGAAGCGCGCGATCATCGTCGGAGAGCAGTACGACAAACGGTCTCTTCGGCGTCCCGTAGCGCAACATCTGCTTCTTGAACACGTCGACGTCAATATCCGGGGAAGCCAGAACCACATTGCCGAGCTTGCCCCCAAGGTCGCGATCACCCCTGATTGCGAGTTGACGCAGGGTTTCCATGGTCACCCATGTGCCCATGGAGTGCGCAAGGATATCGATGCTTGTGGCTTTGCTTTTGGCCAGCATGCGCAGCGTCGCTTCAAGATCGTCACGAGCTGCGTTGGCGCTTTCCTTGTCATACAGATAGCCGGTCGTCCTGGCACTCGATGCCCATGAGAACAGTACAGGTGTTCCGCTGTACTGCGCATCATTCACGATCTGCGTAATGCGATACACACCGTCGTCGAAACCATTGTTAAAACCATGGACGAAGACAAGAACCCTGCGGTCCTTATTTTCGACGATACTGGTATCGATGGCGCGGGCGAACTGTTCCGGCTCCTTGTAGAAGCTGACGCTGCGCGCCGTGAAATGCTTGGCGGGGTCTGCAGGCGCCCGGCCTTTCGCCCTTTCGATGCGGCCCGTCTCATGAATGCGGGGAACCGTTATGTCGACACTTGCATAGGCGACATTGGCAGAGCGGTCACCACCATAGACGGTGCGCGGCTGATCGATGGACTGGCGCCGGGTCGTGGCCACGAAAATCTCATGCTCCGCCGAAATATCCGCAGCCTTTGCCGGAAACGAGGAGATGTTGAGAAGTTCATGCCGGCCGGGACCTGCACACCCGCTGACCAGCGCGATCAGCGCGACAATCCATAAAGCCTTCAATCGCACGGCACCAAAGCTCCACAGTGTCCAGTCTCCGACACGACTACAAAGCCGCAGGAGCCGTTTCCGAATATAGGCAGAAACCGGTCGGGTCCAGCCCTCCGCCGGGAGTTACTACAGCAGACCCGCTCCGGCCTGCTGCGTTACCTGACGAATGCGGTCCGTGATCTCACGATCGGTGGCGAAGCCGTCATCCTCGCGCAATCTCTGGCCCAGCATGCGCACCATGACGGGATTGTCGGCGAATTTCGTGTGGTTGAAGGAATCCGCGCCTTTCTGCTTCGACAGATCGACAACGGTGACGCCGTAATCGGCAAGTTCCTTGCCCGCATCCGCATAGTCGCCGACCCGTGGCCGCGAACCGGCCAGCATGCCCGAAAGACGCAACGCGCGGTCGTCCTGCGACAGAAGCAGGATGAACGGCTTTTCTGGTTTGCCGTAGCGGCGCATCTGGCTCTTGAACACGTCGACATCGATATCCGGCGACGCCAGAACAACATCTCCCAGCTTGCCGCTGAGATTGCGGTCTCCGGTGATGGCCAGCTGTCGCAGCGCTTCCATGGTCACCCAGGTGCCCATCGAATGCGCCACGATATCGATGCGCCGCGCGCCACTCTGGGCCAGCAGCCGCAGGGTGACCTCCAACTGGTCGCGGGCGACGCTGGCGCTTTCCTTGTCGTAGACATAGCTGGTGGTCGAACCGCCGGAAGCCCATGAGAACAGCACCGGCGTGCCGGGATACCCGGAATCATGCGCAATCTGCGTGGCACGGTAAACACCGGCATCGAAACCTGTGTTGTAGCCATGAACAAAGACCATGACACGGCCGCCACGAGCGGCGACATCGGCGCTCAGCGCCTGCGAGAACTGCGGCCCGGTATCGTAGCCAACCGCTTCGGAAGCCATGAAATATTTGGAGGGGGCGTCGGATTTGCCGCGCTTGCGGCGCTCGATCTGCCCGACCTTATGCTCGCGCGGCACCGTCACATTGATGCGGGCGAAATTGAGAGTGGCGGAACGCTCGCCATCGAACACCCTGGAAGGATCGTCGGAACGCTTCCGTGTCGTGGCGATGAAAATCGAGTGATTTCCGGCGATATCCGTTACCGATGCCGGCACCAGTGCGCTGCCGAGAATCGCGTCGGTCTTGTTCGTGGTGCAGCCGGCGACAGCCAGCGAAAGCACAAGGGCGAGCAGGGGCTTCAGGTTCACTTGGTTTTCCGTCAGTCACGCCACGGGCGATCTTCATGCCCACAGTCAGAGCCTTTCCCACCTGCAGAGTGCGGCGGAAGTAAGTCCACAGCCGCAGAAGTCCGTACTTGTCCGTTTGCGACATCTTCAGTGTTGCGTAAATGCCAAAATCGCGTCAGGAACGGATGCTCAATCACGATACCGGAAACACGACATGACAAGCTTCGCCGACAGGGTCGCAACCGCTGCGGAAGCCATACGGGAGATTTTCCCGATAACGCCGCTGCAAAAGAACGACTACCTGTCGCGCAAATACGGCGCACGCATTTATCTGAAGCGCGAGGACCTGACGCCGGTACGTTCCTACAAAATTCGCGGCGCGCTGAATTTCTTCCGCAAGACGCTTGCTGCCGGCAACAATGCCAGCCTTTTTGTCTGCGCCTCGGCCGGTAATCACGCGCAGGGCTTTGCTTTCGTGTGCCGGAATTTCGGCCGCAAGGGCGTGATTTTCATGCCGGTGACCACGCCGCAGCAGAAAATCGACAAGACGCGCATGTTCGGCGGCGAATTCGTCCAGATCAAGCTGGTCGGCGACTTCTTTGACGAATGCTATCAGGCGGCCATCGACTTCACGCAGAGCAATGGCGCACACATGGTGCCCCCATTCGACAGCCGCGACATCATCGAGGGGCAGGCAACCGTCGCCCGCGAAATCGTCGAGCAACTGGGGGGCACGGCCCCCGACATCGTCATGCTGCCTGTGGGCGGAGGCGGGCTTGCAGCCGGCGTGACGCAATATTTCCAGGCCATAGAGCAGAGGCCGCAGTTCATATTCTGCGAACCGGCTGGCGCGCCAAGCCTGTCGCGCAGTCTTGCCGAAGGAAAACGCGTGAAACTGCCTGTGGTGGACAATTTCGTCGACGGCGCTGCCGTTGCCGAAATCGGCAAGGAGAACTTCCGCCTGCTCAGGGATTTCCCCGCGACATCGACACGTCTGGTGCCGGAAAACCGGCTCTGCGCGACCATGATCGAGATGCTTAATGTCGAGGGCGTGGTGCTGGAGCCCGCCGGCGCTCTGGCTATCGATGCGCTGAAGGATTTCGTGAAAAAGGACATTCGCGGAAAGACCATCGTTGCGGTGGTGTCCGGCGGAAACTTCGATTTCGAGCGCCTTCCCGACGTCAAGGAAAGGTCGCTCCGCTTCGAGGGGCTCAAAAAATACTTCATCATACGTCTGCCGCAACGCCCGGGCGCGCTGCGCGACTTCCTGCAGATGTTTGGGCCTGAAGATGACGTGGCGCGCTTCGAATATCTCAAGAAATCGGCGCGCAATTTCGGTTCGGTGCTGATTGGCATCGAAACCCGCGACAAACGCAATTTTGGACTGCTGCGCGCAAAATTCGATGCCGAAGGCGTGCAGTATCAGGACATAACCGACGACGAAACGCTGGCGAACTTCATCATCTGATCGTCATAACGAACTGAAAATATGATCTTTTCAAGAGTGGGGCAGCACCTGCGATGCCCCGCTTCTGTCGCTTGTGCGGGTTTGTTCCACGGCATTCCGGAGCGTGGATGCAGTTCAGAAAGCGCGTCGGGAATGTGGGATCAGTTGCCTGAAACGACATCCGCCGAAAAGCGCAGATCGCGCATGGGGCGCACTTTTTCAGTGGTCTGCGAGTAGATCGGATCCGCCTTGAAAGCATGCAGGGCGGCTTCGTTCTCGAACTCCGCATACACAACGATATCGATCTGGTTTTCATACAGATCGACCTTGCGGTTCACCGAAACCTCGAAATGGGACGAGTGGGGGATGCGGCCGAGATTCATGAGCCCTTCGCGCACTGTCTCGACATCCATGTCTGGCTTGATGGTAAAGAACACGATGTGCCGGATCAATTCGGCCTCCTGAAGGGTCGTGGTGGAAGGGTGGTCACACATAGCTGTCCGGGACGCGCATTCGTCTGACGCCCCCTTTTGATCCGGAAGGCTGAGTCGCGTCAACCGGCGCGATGTCGCGGCAGGAAATGGCCGGGAAAGCTCAGCCGGAGACCATGCGCAGCAGGTGGTCCACGGATTTGACCACCATATCCATGTAACGGCCTCCATTATAGAGGCCGTCCCAGATCAAAAAACCTGCAATGGTGACAAAGAGGATGACATAGCGCATGGCCGCAACTTAGCTGAAACAGCTCGCTGCGGCCAGATGCCATCAACCCGGATGGGTCATGTCTTCCGGGCGCACCAGACGATCATAGTCCGCCGCGCTGACGAGGCCGGTCGCAAGAGCCTCCTCTCGCAAAGTGGTGCCGTTCTTGTGCGCCGTTTTGGCAATCTTTGCAGCCGCATCATAGCCAATGGTCGGCGCGAGCGCGGTAACCAGCATCAGCGAACGCTCCAGCGAGGCCTTGATGTTATCCTCACGCGCCTCGATTCCGACGACGCAATTGTCTGTGAAGGACACCGATGCGTCGGCCAGCAGCTTCACAGACTGAAGGAAATTGTAGGCCATCAGCGGGTTGTAGACGTTCAGCTCGAAATGGCCCTGGCTGCCGGCGAAGGTCAGCGCGGCATTGTTGCCGAACACCTGCACGCAAACCTGCGTCAGCGCCTCGCACTGGGTGGGGTTCACCTTGCCGGGCATGATCGACGAGCCGGGTTCGTTTTCCGGCAGGGCAAGTTCGCCAAGGCCGGCGCGGGGACCGGAGCCAAGGAAGCGGATGTCGTTGGCGATCTTGAACAGCGAGGCCGCAACCGTGTTGATGGCGCCGTGCGAGAACACCATGGCGTCATGCGCGGCAAGCGCCTCGAATTTGTTCGGCGCCGAGGTGAAGCCGAGGCCGGTGATGGCGGCGATCTTCTCGGCAACCTTTTCGGCAAAGCCGACGGGTGCATTCAGCCCGGTGCCGACAGCGGTGCCGCCCTGCGCAAGCTGCATCAGCGCGGGCAGGGTCATCTCGATGCGCTCGATACCGTTCTTCACCTGGGTGGCGTAACCGGAAAACTCCTGGCCGAGGGTGAGGGGCGTTGCATCCTGCGTGTGGGTACGGCCGATCTTCACGATATGGTCGAACGCCTTAACCTTTGCTTCCAGCGCGCCGTGCAGATGCTTGAGAGCTGGCAGCAGGTCGTGAACGATGCGCTCGGCGCAGGCGATGTGCATGGCCGTGGGATAGGTGTCGTTCGACGACTGGCTCATGTTGACGTGATCGTTGGGATGAACGGGCTTCTTGGAGCCCATTTCACCGCCCAGCTTTTCGATGGCGCGGTTGGATATCACTTCATTGCTGTTCATGTTGGACTGGGTGCCCGAACCGGTCTGCCAGACCACCAGCGGGAAGTGGTCATCGAGCTTGCCGTCGATCACCTCCTGTGCCGCTTCGATGATGGCCGCGCCGAGCGTGGGGTCGAGCCTGCCCAGTTCCATGTTGGCTTCGGCGGCGGCGCGCTTGACGATGCCGAGCGCCCGCACGATGGAAGCCGGCTGCTTTTCCCAGCCGATACGGAAATTGCCGAGAGACCGCTGCGCCTGAGCACCCCAGTAACGATCGGAAGCGACCTCGATCGGGCCGAACGTATCTGTTTCGGTTCTGGTGTTCTTTGTGCTCACGGGCCAGTCTCCTGAACAAGCGGATTGAGATCGCACCGGCCTAACGCTTTGCCTCTCCGGCTTCAAGGGAAGATTTCCGAAGCCCGATGGCCTAATCGTTTGAACTGTCGACAAGCATCCAGGGCCGCCTTACGGTGAGCTGGCGAATGAGAAAAAGGCGGCTGATACAGCCGCCTTTTTTGCCTGAAAGCTTGTGTCGGAAGTGCTCAGTGGGCCTTGCGCACCTTTTCCTTGATGTCGCCGGCGGCTTTCTGGACCTTGCCTTCGACTTTTTCGGCCTTGCCCTTCAGTTCAGTCTTCTTGTTGCCCGTAAGCTTGCCGGCGGCTTCCGTCACCGCACCCTTGGCCTGCTTTGCAACACCCGACACCTGATCCTTGTTCACCATGATCGCATCTCCTGAGTTGAACTTGCGCGTATCAACGGAGCGCTGGCGGGTTTGTTCCAGCAGACAAAAGAAAAGGGCGGCCAAAGCCGCCCTTTCCAATGCGAAGCCGGACTTTCTTAGAAGTCCATGCCACCCATGCCGCCCATGCCGCCGGGCATGGCCGGAGCAGCAGCTTCCTTCTTCGGAGCGTCGGCGATCATGGCCTCGGTGGTGACCAGCAGGCCGGCAACCGAAGCGGCGTCCTGCAGAGCGGTGCGAACCACCTTGACCGGGTCGACGATGCCGAGCTGGATCAGGTCGCCATATTCGTCCTTGGCAGCGTTGTAGCCGTAGGTCGCGCTCTTGTTGTCGAGGATCTTGCCCACGATGATCGAAGCTTCCGCACCGGCATTGGTAGCGATCTGACGGGCTGGAGCCTGCAGAGCGCGACGGACGATGTTGATGCCGGCAGCCTGGTCGGCGTTGGCACCTTCCGCCTTGATCGCCTGGGTAGCGCGCAGAAGAGCGACGCCGCCGCCGGGGACGATGCCTTCCTCAACCGCAGCGCGGGTGGCGTTCAGAGCGTCGTCAACGCGATCCTTCTTCTCCTTGACCTCGACCTCGGTCGAGCCGCCAACGCGGATGACGGCAACGCCACCAGCCAGCTTGGCAAGACGCTCCTGGAGCTTCTCGCGGTCGTAATCGGAAGTGGTTTCCTCGATCTGAGCCTTGATCTGGGCAACGCGGCCCTGAATCTCGGCCTTCTTGCCGGCGCCGTCGACGATGGTGGTGTTTTCCTTCTCGATGCGCACCTTCTTGGCGCGGCCGAGCATGTCGATACCAACGTTCTCAAGCTTGATGCCGAGGTCTTCGGAGATGACCTGACCACCGGTGAGGATGGCGATGTCTTCCAGCATGGCCTTGCGGCGATCGCCGAAGCCCGGAGCCTTGACGGCAGCAATCTTCAGGCCGCCGCGCAGCTTGTTGACGACCAGCGTGGCCAGAGCCTCGCCCTCGACGTCCTCGGCGATGATGACCAGCGGCTTGGAGGTCTGAACGACAGCCTCGAGCACCGGCAGCATTGCCTGAAGGTTGGAGAGCTTCTTCTCGTGGAGAAGAATGTAGGCATCTTCCAGCTCAGCAACCATCTTGTCGGGGTTGGTGATGAAGTAAGGCGACAGGTAGCCGCGGTCGAACTGCATGCCTTCGACGACTTCCAGCTCGGTCTCGGCGGTCTTGGCTTCCTCGACGGTGATGACACCCTCGTTGCCGACCTTCTGCATGGCCTCGGCGATCATCTCGCCGATTTCCTTCTCGCCATTGGCCGAGATGGTGCCGACCTGTGCGACTTCCTCGGAAGTCTTGATCTTCTTGGCCTTCTTGACGAGGTCAGCGACGACCTCGGTGACAGCCAGATCGATACCGCGCTTCAGGTCCATCGGGTTCATGCCGGCGGCAACGGCCTTGTGGCCTTCCTGAACGATGGCCTGCGCCAGAACGGTCGCGGTGGTGGTGCCGTCACCGGCCTTGTCGTTGGTCTTGGAGGCGACTTCGCGAACGAGCTGGGCGCCCATGTTCTCGAACTTGTCTTCCAGTTCGATTTCCTTGGCGACGGAAACGCCGTCCTTGGTGATGCGCGGAGCGCCGAAGGACTTGTCGATGACGACGTTGCGGCCCTTGGGACCGAGGGTGACCTTCACCGCGTCGGCGAGGATGTTGACACCGCGCAGCATACGCTCGCGGGCGTCACGGGAGAATTTTACGTCTTTGGCAGCCATTGCTTACTCCTGGACCTTTGGTCCGAAATTCGGATTGCAGTGATTGTTGAAGAATGGGAACGGCCAGATCAGCCGATGATGCCCATGATGTCGGATTCCTTCATGATCAGAAGGTCTTCGCCATTGAGCTTGACTTCGGTGCCCGACCACTTGCCGAACAGGACGCGGTCGCCGGCCTTGACGTCGAGGGCGACGAGCTTGCCGCTTTCATCGCGGGCGCCCGAGCCCACAGCCACGACTTCGCCTTCCTGCGGCTTTTCCTTGGCGGTATCGGGGATGATGATGCCGCCAGCCGTCTTCTCTTCGGACTCGACCCGGCGAACGACCACACGGTCATGAAGCGGGCGGAACTTCGTCTTTGCCATTTGATTTCCTCGGTCACAATGATGAGAAAGAATTCCTCCGTCCGGCTTGACCGGACCTGTTAGCACTCGCTTTCGGAGAGTGCTAACGAGCCATGAGATAGTCAGCCCTCCGGACGGTGTCAAGAAGCGAGAGCCGTTTCTCTGCGATCAGGAAAGGGCGGCGTCGGTCAGCTTGCCAGAATGATGGCCCAGTAGCGCCATTCGGGGCGTTCCGGCCGGGTTGCCCAGGCAAGGCCAAAGCGGCGAAAACGCCCGTCCAGCATGTTGCGGCGATGGGGCGGCGAATTCATCCACATGTCGATGGCGCGGGCGGCATCCATGCGCCCTTCGGCAATATTCTCGGCCGCAGCACCCCTGATGCCGTTGCTTTTGACCCGCGCCTGAAAATCTTTTCCGAAGCCGGTCGTATGGTTCATCCTGCCCGAGGCGGCCATATACTGCGCCTGTTGCAGGGCTGCCTGCTCCAGTTGGTGATCGGGTGAGACGAGCGCCAGCCCTTCGGCCGTGCGAATGCCATCCATCGTCTGGCGGGAAGCGGTAGATGCACCGCCTCCGGGACCATGCCGGGGCAGGGAACCGCAACCGGCCAGCGCTGTGAGAACCAGCGCGCCGGCGCCAGACATCAGGTTCCGGCGGGCAGGGCTGAATGAAATTTCATGGCGATTGGCAGGCAGAACAAAAGTCATGACGCCTGTAAGGCCAATGATCATGGCTTTTGCCGGGCAGGCGTCTGAAATTCGAAGCCTGCCCGGCAGAATCTTACCTGGTCACACGCAGGTTGGACAACTCGTCCGCGATCTCGCGGAACGCATTGGACAGATCGTTGCCAGCCGCGTTCCAGAACAGCTTTGCCGGCTTGCTGGGGTCCGTTGCATCGCGCCGGTTGCGCGAGTCCGAGGAACAGGTCTTCAGCCCGGTGATCTGTTCTTTGACCTTTGCGTCTTTTTTTGCTTCCGCCTCAAGATCCAGACCGACCGTCATGATCATGACGTTGGCGGCCTTCGCATTCGCACAAAGCTCCTGCAGTTTTTCGTTCATCGCCTTGGAGTAGTTTTCATTGGTGAAGGCGGTTTTGCTGTAGGTCTTGTTCGGGCCGAGAAAAAGCCGCCCATAGTTGAGCAAGCTGTGCAACGGCTTGAGGAACCCATAGTCACCGTAGATCGACTCGACCCTATCATTGTCTGCCGCAGCCGCTGTCGAGCCATTCAGTTTGCGAACCTTATCCGCCCGGTAGTAGGTGTTGGCACCATCAGTCAGGACGATCACCACCTTATCGTTGCCACGATCGGTTTCAGGCCGGCCTTCCGTGAAAGGTTCGCCGCTGGAAAGAACCCGCCAGCCCCATGCAAGACCACTGCCGACACTTGTGCCGCCCAAAGGTTCCATCGCTGCAATCGCGTTCTTAATCTTTGTCATTCCCTCCGGTTTGGTCACATCGACCAGAGGGGTGATCGGCTGGGTTGTGCAGTTGGCATTAGGTCCATTACCCATGCCCATCTTACGGGATCCATAAGGCGCGACATACCCATATTGCCTGCCGTCTTTAAGCTTGACGTCGAAATACTTGCTGACGTTATTGGACGAACGATTTGACGAGGGCATGTTTCGATCCGAGGGGTCCCAGAACTTGCTGTTCCTTTCGGGGGCTGAAGGATAGTCGTTGACCGTGATCCAGTCATTGTAGCCATTGGCTGAATCGTCAGGATAAAACATCGGGACGAACAGAGTATCAGGGACGGACGGGGCCGCTGGTGCATCGTTCAGATCGTAAGGGTAGGGACGTTGCTCAACACATCCCTCCCATTCGGCATACCTGTCCGTCTTTGTCTGTTTGCTGTCTGTATAGTATTTCAGTTCCTCAAACAGAGTGAAGCGTGTCACCACGTTATTTTCTTCAGTCCCCCAATCGGAACCCTTCTTGAGGTAGACGCCATTGATTTTCTCGATTCTACGGTTGGAATCTCCGAATTTGGCTGTACTCCAGTTGAAATTTTCATGATGGATAGATGAGGCGCCATCCATATCCATCCAGCGCTTGCCTTCGTTCTCTTTGCCGATATTTACCGAAGCAGCAAAGGGCACGAGCGCAAACTGAATGGGCCTTTCCACCTGCTTGACGCTGTCGGCCTGTTTTTCCATCGTGCTGATGAGTTCTTCGGCAGCTTTTTTCAGCAGCTCCATCCGCGTGTAGGAAGAACCTTGTCCTTTTTCTTTCATCGAGCCAGAATTATCCAGCACCAGCGCCACTTCCAGCGTGTTCTTGAGGCGAACCTCAGAGCATGTCAGGAAGTCATAATCCTCCGATTCTTTTCCAACCAGTGCGGCGGCTGCGGGGAAGAAAATCGGCGAATAGTTCAGCGTGGCGCACATCGTCATCGAGCCACCGCCTACGACCTGACTTGGCAGCGTAACCTGAAGCGTGGATTTCGCCGGTGCCACATGCCGCAGATTGGCGTAGTAGAAATTGTTGGCGTAAGCGATGGCGTCGGCGTCGCTGATCTGGGACTGAATCTCGCGGGCAGTGGCAATGTTGGCCGCGTCCAGCGCATTGCGTGTATCGAGCCGCTGGCGGGACATTTCCGAATAGTCGACAGCCAGCGCGACAGCGCCGAACAGGGGCGCCATCAGCAACCCGGTGATCATGGCATAATTGCCGCGCGTGTCGGCAAGGAATTTCCGAAGCATCTGGCTCTAGCCCCCGCTGCCAATTCTGACTGGTCGGAGGCACTATCGCTGAAACCTTTAAATTTCGGGTTTGCGCAATTGTCTAAAATTGCTCTCTTTCATTCAAAGCACGTTAACCAGCAACCGGACGGGCAAGGCAGGAAAGCTGGTGACAGTCAGGGCCGCATCGGTTAATCCGGGAGCCCGCAAGGCCATCAGGCCTGACAATCTTCGAGATACGGACGTGCCTGCCGACATGACGGTTCATTCTCCTATCATCAATTCTCTCGAAACGATCTCGGGTAACTATGCCGCCTTGCTGTGCGATGTATGGGGCGTGGTCCATAACGGGGTGGAGCATTTCCCGCAGGCGGTCTCCGCGCTGGCAGAAGCACGGGCGAGGGGCGTGGCAGTCGTTATGATCACCAATTCGCCAAGGCTCGGAGCCGATGTCGTGACCCAGATGCGCACGATCGGCGTTCCGGACGGCACCTATGACAAGCTTGTCAGTTCCGGCGATGTCACGCGCGATCTGATCGCCGAGGCGCCACGCCGGATTTTCCATATCGGCCCCGATCGCGACACCAATATCTATGATGGGCTCGATGTCGAGCTGGTTGAGGATTTCGAGGCGCAGGCAGTCGTATGCACCGGTCCGTTCGATGATGAAACCGAAACGCCTGAGGATTATCAGGAGTTGCTGACGAGGCTGCGTTCACGCAATCTACCCTTCATCTGCGCCAACCCCGATATTGTGGTTGAGCGCGGGGACAGGCTGATCTGGTGCGCGGGCGCGATCGCGCGTGACTACGGCCAGATGGGCGGGCGCACGCTGATTGCCGGAAAACCCCATGCACCGATCTACAAGGCTGCCCTCAGGGCTGCCGCCGACATTGTCGGGCGCGATCTGGATCGTCGCGAAGTGCTCGCAATCGGCGACGGAATCATGACCGACATAAAGGGCGCGGCCGACAATGGTGTCGATGCGCTTTACATTTCGGGGGGCATCCATGCCCGCGATTATGGCGATGCCCTGAATCCGGATCCGAAACAGCTTGCCGGTTTTCTGGAAAAGCATGGCTACGCCCCCGTGGCCGTCATGCCGCGACTGCAGTAGGACTTCCCATGCTGGCGCGCATTGCCGGAAATGAGCAACTGCCTGCGCATCTGCGCGGTGGTGTCGTGGCGATCGGAAATTTCGACGGCGTTCATCGCGGCCATCAGGCTGTGCTGGGGCGTGCGCTGGAAGAGGCCGGGAAGCGTGGCGTTCCCGCCCTTGTCCTCACCTTCGAGCCCCACCCGCGCAAATTCTTCCGGCCGCAGGTCCCGCTTTTCGTGCTGACGCCGCCAGCAATGAAAGCGCGTCTTCTCGAAGAACTGGGTTTTTCAGCGGTTGTGGAGCAGGCCTTCACGGAACAGTTTGCGGCACAGTCGGCGGAGGATTTCGTGGCCGGAATCCTTCAGGAAAATCTTGGCATCAGTCATGCCATCACCGGCTTCAACTTTCACTTCGGCAAGGACCGCCAGGGCGGCCCGGCCTATCTGATGAATGCCGGAGAGCGTCACGGCTTTGGCGTGACGTTAGTGGACGCCTTTCGCGACGAAGGCGCGCAGGTCATCTCCTCCAGCCGTATAAGAGAGCTGCTGGCCGCAGGAGATGTGTCGCAGGCGGCGGGACTGCTCGGCTACCGCTTCACCGTGCAAAGCGAGGTCATCGGCGGTCAGCAACTCGGTCGCACGCTAGGGTTTCCAACGGCCAATATGTGTTTGCCGGAAGATGTGGAACTGCGCGAAGGTATCTATGCGGTGCGGTTCCGGCGCGCAGACGGAAGCCTTCATGATGGCGTTGCCAGTTTCGGCCGCCGCCCCACGGTCAATGTCAACGGAGCGCCGCTGCTCGAAACCTTCGTGTTCGATTTCTCCGGCGATCTCTATGGCGAAGTCTGCGATGTTTCGTTTTTCGCGTATCTGCGCGGCGAAGAAAAATTCGACGGACTCGACGCACTCGTCGCACAGATGAAGCGCGACGAGCAGGAGGCGAGGGCTGTGCTGAGTGGTGTCCGGAGCCTTTCTGCGCTGGACGCCGAAATCAGCTTCTGACCTTTACTTCTTCAGCGCCAGTCCGAACGCAATAAAACTCCAGCCCTGAAAGATCAGGTCGACTGCCAGGAACAGTCCGAGGATCTGCAGGCTGTTCACCGGCCAGCCGATAGCGATGACGATGCCGGCAAGAATAGTGAGAACGCCGGCCGTGACGATCCAGCCGGAACCTTTCTGATCCCAGTTCTGGTAGCCTACCCAAGCGCGTAGCACCCCGGACGCAACCAGTGAGACGGCAAGCAGGAAGGTCAGGACTGCCGACGCCAAAATCGGGTTATAGAAGGCGAAAATGCCTGCCAGCGCATAGAGCAGGCCGCTCGCAAGCCACAGGAAGAACCGGCCCCAAGTCTGCACTCCGAAAGCGTGAATGATTTCGATGACGCCGGCAAAAAGCATCAGCCAGCCGACAAAATAGACAGATGCAATTGTCGCGATGAACAGATTACCGAACGCGACGCCGCCCAGAATGAGCAGCAGAACCCCGAGTGCTACGAACCAGCCCCATTTGGAGCGCACTTCGTCGGTGATGCTGCGGATTGAATTGTTCTCAAAAGTCATGTTGCCTCTCCTGCTAACCCACCCCTCCACACGACTAAGCTAGTGCCGCCGCTTCGAAGCGTCCAGTAGGCCGGCGCATCATAACATTACGGATTTAAAACAAATTTTACCAAACTGACTGCAACAATCGCTTCAACTCCCACTTGTATTGCGTAAACGGTGAGACATGTCTGTTTTGAAGCCTGCGGCCGCGTTGTCGGCAATGTTTTCTCTTGGCGTTCCCACGATTGTCCATGCCGCCGATGGCATCGGCGGATGGCTGTCCGGGGACTGGTATCTCACCGTCGGTGCAACAGTGCTGGTGGCGCCCGACTTCGAGGGCAGCAAGAAATACATGCTGGGTGCGACGCCGATCATCTCGCTCGGCAAGGCCGGCAATCCCGTGCGCTTCTCATCGCGTAACGACAACATATCTCTGGCGCTGACCGATCAGGGCGATTTTCGCGCCGGTGTGACGGGCAAGTTCCTGTGGAAGCGCGACAATGACGAAGACGCCATTCGCGGACTGGACCCGATGCGCTGGGGCGGTGAAATAGGCGGTTTCTTTGAATTCTATCCGCTGGACTGGGTGCGCATGAGGGCTGAAGTCCGTCAGGGCATCCGCGCTCACAAGGGCGTGGTCGGCGATATCGCGGTCGATGCCTTCCACGACGTCACTCCGGAAATCCGGATTTCCGGCGGACCCCGCGCATCGTTCGCATCATCGAAATACTTCGACGCTTACTATGGCGTCACCGCAGATGAAAGCTTCCGCTCTGGCCTCAGCGAATACAATCCGGGTGGCGGTGTTCGCTCGCTTGGCGTCGGCGGTGCGGTAACATGGAAAGTGTCCGATCCTGTCACCACCAGCGTCTTCGGTGAATACTCGCGCCTCATGGGACCTGCCGCGGATTCCAGCATCGTGCGTGAGCGCGGTTCCCGCAATCAGTTCACGATGGGTGTTTCGGCCACATACCGCTTCGACTTTACCATGTAGCGCCCTTTATTCCTGGGTCTGCATAGGTTAGAAGCGCGGCCATGATACGCCAGCCGCACCATGTCGCCTTTGCGATACGAATTACCAGCCCGGTGCTCCGGGCGGGCTGAGATGCAACTCGCCTGCCGGAGCCGCCGGGAATTGCGGTGCGCGCGCTTCGCGCATATTCCAGAAATCACGAATTTCAGGCCCTGTGTCGAAACCGGCCGGGCAATCCATATGGCGAACCCATGACCGATACTGTCGAACCGATCGATTATTCCAAAACACTCTATCTGCCGCAGACGAATTTCCCCATGCGTGGCGGCCTGCCCGAGAAAGAGCCACAGATCGTGGCCCGCTGGGAGGAGATGGACCTCTACAGGCAGTTGCGCGAGGATGCCGCCGGCCGCCCCAAATATGTCCTGCATGACGGCCCGCCCTATGCCAACGGCACGATCCATATCGGCCATGCGCTGAACAAGATCCTCAAGGACGTCATCACCCGCTCGTTCCAGATGCGCGGCTATGACTCGAACTATGTTCCGGGATGGGATTGCCACGGCCTGCCGATCGAATGGAAGATCGAGGAAAAATACCGCGCCGCCGGCAAGAACAAGGACGAGGTGCCTATCAACGAATTCCGGCAGGAATGCCGCGAGTTCGCGCAATCGTGGATCGACGTGCAGACGAAGGAGTTCCTCCGGCTCGGCGTGATCGGCGACTTCAAGAAGCCGTACACGACGATGAATTTCCACGCCGAGGCACGCATTGCAGGTGAACTCCTGAAATTCGCCATGTCGGGCCAGCTCTACCGCGGCTCCAAGCCGGTGATGTGGTCGGTCGTCGAACGCACGGCGCTGGCCGAGGCCGAGGTCGAGTATCAGGACTATGAGAGCGACACGATCTGGGTGAAGTTCCCGGTGGCCGCTGGCGCCTCCGATCTTGATGGCGCGTCGGTTGTCATCTGGACGACCACGCCGTGGACCATCCCCGGCAACCGTGCCGTCGCTTACTCGCCGCGCATCGCCTACGGTTTGTACGAAGTTACCGCAGCCGAAAACGATTTCGGGCCACAGGCCGGCGAAAAGCTGATCTTCGCGGATGCGCTGGCCGAAGACTGCTTCACCAAGGCCAAATTGCAGTTCCGCCGCCTGAGCGATGTAAGCGCCGATCAAATGGCGTCGATCGCGCTGGCTCACCCGCTCAAGGGTCTCGGCGGCGGGTATGAGTTCACGGTTCCCATGCTTCCCGGCGACCATGTCACCGACGATGCCGGCACAGGTTTCGTGCACACCGCTCCCGGCCATGGCCGCGAGGACTTTGACGCGTGGATGGATGCATCGCGTGATCTCGCAGGGCGCGGCATCGACACCGCAATCCCGTTCACCGTCGACGATGCCGGCTTCTTCACCAGGGACGCTCCGGGTTTCGGGCCGGGCCGCGAGGGCGGTGCCGCACGTGTTATCGACGACAACGGCAAGAAGGGCGATGCCAACAAGGCCGTGATCGAAGCGCTGATCGGCAGAAGCATGCTGTTCGCGCGGGGACGCCTCAAGCATTCCTATCCGCATTCGTGGCGTTCCAAGAAGCCGGTGATCTTCCGCAACACGCCGCAATGGTTCGTTTATATGGACAAGGAGCTCGGCGACGGCACCACGCTGCGCTCGCGCGCGCTCAACGCTATCGACGCCACGCGCTTCGTGCCGGCTGCCGGCCAGACGCGTCTGCGCGCGATGATCGAGGACCGTCCCGACTGGGTGCTGTCGCGCCAGCGCGCATGGGGTGTGCCGATCTGCGTGTTCGCCGACGAGGACGGCAATGTCCTGAAGGACGAAGCCGTCAATGCCCGCATTCTCGAAGCTTTCGAGCAGGAAGGCGCGGATGCATGGTTCGCGGAAGGTGCGCGTGAGCGTTTCCTTGGCGAGCGCGGCAACGAGCCGTGGAAGATGGTTTCCGACATTCTCGATGTGTGGTTTGATTCAGGCTCCACGCATACCTTCACGCTGGAAGATCGTCCCGACCTCAAATGGCCGGCTGACGTCTATCTGGAAGGCTCGGACCAGCATCGCGGCTGGTTCCATTCCTCGCTGCTGGAAAGCTGCGGAACGCGGGGCAGGGCGCCTTACGATGCCGTCGTCACCCATGGCTTCACCATGGACGAGGATGGCCGCAAGATGTCGAAGTCGCTCGGCAACGTGGTCGTGCCTCAGGAAGTCATGTCCAAGTCCGGCGCCGACATTCTGCGTCTGTGGGTGATGACCACCGACTATTGGGAAGACCAGCGCCTCGGCAAGAACGTGCTGCAGACCAATATCGACGCCTACCGCAAGCTGCGCAACACCATCCGCTGGATGCTGGGCACGCTTGCCCATGACGATGGCGAGGACGTGCCGCTGGCGGACATGCCGGAACTGGAGCGGCTGATGCTGCACCGGCTGGCCGAGCTCGATGAGATCGTGCGTTCCGGCTATGACGGCTTCGAGTTCAAGCGGATCACCCGTGCGCTGCTCGATTTCATGGTGGTCGAGCTGTCGGCATTCTATTTCGACGTCCGCAAGGACGCGCTCTATTGTGAAGCGCCTTCCAGCGTGAAGCGCAGAGCGGCGGTACAGGTGGTGCGCCATCTGTTCGACTGCCTGGTGAAGTGGCTTGCTCCCATGCTGCCGTTCACGACGGAAGAGGCATGGGGCGATCGCTATCCGCAGGAACGCTCCGTGCATCTTGCCCAGTTCCCCAAGGTGCCTTCCGAATGGCGCAATGACGAACTGGCCGCCAAATGGCGTAAGGTGCGGCAGGTGCGCAGCGTCATCACCGGGGCGCTCGAACTGGAGCGGGCCAACAAGACCATCGGGTCGTCTCTTGAGGCCGTTCCCGTCGTCTACGTGACAGACGAAGGGCTCCGGCAGGTTGTGAACGATGTCGATCTGGCCGAGATCAGCATCACCAGCGATCTGGTGATTTCGTCTGACGAGGCGCCTGCCGGTGCTTTCAGCCTGCGCGAAATTCCCGGCGTTGCCGTGGTGATCGGCAAGGCTGTTGACCGGAACCTGCGCAAATGTGCCCGTTCCTGGCGTTATACGGACGATGTCGGCAGCGATCCCGCTTTCCCGGATGTGTCGGCGCGGGATGCCAAAGTGCTGCATGAACTGCAGGCGCAGGGGCGCATCTGATTGTGGCTGAGGGCAGCGCGTACCGGCTACGCGTTGCCCTCGCACACAGCTTAAGGTAAAGACCACGTTTCCCGACGACAAATTGTCGCCGGATTTACCATTACAAGGACATGTTGGAATTTCGACAATGTCCGGCCGGCATCAATCAGGGGGCCGCTCTAAGTGAGTTTTTTCGGCATGACTGACAAAAACCGTGGTCGCGTGGCGTTGCTGGCTTCGTTGTCCGCTTCCGGTCTTCTGCTCGCTGGCTGTGTTTCCTCGCCAACCTATGGCACTGACAAGACCGCATCCGAGCAACTGGCGACCGATCTTACCAGTGCGCTGACATTTGCCCCCCCGAAGCGCGAAAAGATCGACTATCAGCCGCGCCCCGAACTGGTGAAACCTTCCGCTGCCCAGAAGGCCAATCTTCCCGCCCCCCAGGACAATGTCGTCACGACCGCCAGCGCACAGTGGCCCGAATCGCCCGAACAGCGCCGCGCGCGCATCCGCGCCAGTGCCACGGCCAATCAGGACAACCGATTCTATGAGCCGGAAGTGATCAACGATCTGCCGACTCAAACGTCGGCTTCCGCGAACACCTTCGTTTCAGACAAGTTCGATCCGCGTGAAAATGCCCGTATGGCAAGGGAGCAAAGCCCTGAGGTGAAGAAGCGCCTTGCCCAATCCAAGCAGGGCAGCCCCAACACGCGCCGTTATCTGAGCGAGCCGCCGCTGGATTACCGCGTCGCTTCCGCCAACGCGCCGCAGGATGAGCTTGGCGAGGACGAATATGTCAAGGAGCGCCGGCTCAAGCGTGCGGCCTCCAAGAAGGGCGGCATGTTCGACTGGCTGCCCTGGTAAACTGGCTTTCCGGTCTGATTTCGCCGGCGTCTAGCGGCGCGCCCTGAAGAAATCCTTCAGAATCGTGGCCGCTTCGGTTTCGCCGAGACCGGAATAGACGTCGGGCGTGTGATGGCAGGTTGGCTGCGCAAAAAAGCGCACGCCTGAAACGACAGCCCCTCCTTTTTCATCCGTCGCCGCGAAATAGAGCCTGCGCAGGCGGGCGAAAGAAATCGCGGCCGCGCACATCGTGCATGGCTCCAGAGTGACATAAAGATCGCATCCACCCAATCGCTCGGCCGAGAGCTTCGCCGCCGCTTCGCGAATGACCAGAATCTCCGCATGGGCGGTAGGATCGGCAAGTTCACGGGTGCGGTTACCGGCCTGAGCGACGACGACGCCATCGGCTACCAGAACCGCCCCGATCGGCACTTCGCCGCGTAACGCCGCATCCTTTGCCTGCTCAAGCGCCAGGGCCATGAAGTCCGGTCGCTTCATTCAATACGATCTCCCGCTATTATCCCCTCGCAAGCGGGGGCCTGTCCTGCTATCTAGCCCGCCAAAAGAGCAAACACCACATGACCGAAGACGACAGATCAAAACGCAGACCCGGAGCGAAGCCCGGCGGACAGAAGCCGCGCGGGCCGTCGGCCGGAAAAGGGGCTGGAAAACCGGCAGCGGGCAAGAGCTTTGCCAAGCGTCCCGGCGCGGATTCGCGCTCCGGAGGCCCGAAGCGCAAGTTCGACGCTGCAAATAGTGGCGATGGCACCAAGAAATTCGAGGGCCGGGATCGCCCGAAGCGCGATTTTGGAGGCGATGAACGTCCGGCTCGCGATTTCAGGCGCTCCGACCGTCCGCAAGCAGCGGATGCCGGTGCCGAGCGCCCCTTCCGCAAGGGGCCGCGCCCTGATGGCAAGCCGCCGTTCCGAAAGCGCGGGGATGGTGAACGTCCGTTCGCCGCTCGCGACGGGGATCAGCGCAGAAACGAACGGGGCGACAGACCGCAACGCGATTTTCGTCCAGACCGACGCCCACGCGAAGAGGGCGACCAGAGCAGCAGCGACAGCAGGTTTGCCAGAGGTCCACGCTCCGAGGGCAAACCTTTCGCGAAGCGGGAGGGGGACGGTAAACCTTTCGCCAAGCGCGATGGCACCAGGCCTTTTGTGAAGCGGGACGGGAGTGACAAGCCTTTTGCCCCGCGCGGCGAGCGTTCCGGCGGATTCAACCGGAGCGATCGGCCCAAGCGCGATTTCGCGGACGATCGCAAACCCGCGGGCGGCCAGTTCAGACCGCGGCCGCGTCCTGCAGCCGAGGAGCAGGAGAGCGGGGAGCGCATAGCCAAGCGGCTGGCGCGAGCCGGCATTGCCTCGCGCCGCGACGCTGAAGAACTGATTGGGGCCGGCCGTGTCCGCGTCAATGGCGTTGTGCTTACCTCGCCGGCCTTCAATGTTCAGGCCAGTGATGTGATTCAACTCGACGGTGTCACCATCCCGCCGATTGAGCGCACGCGGCTGTTCCTGTTCCACAAGCCTGCGGGCGTGGTCACGACCAATCGCGATCCCGAAGGACGAAAGACCGTATTCGACGTGTTGCCGGCGGAGCTTCCGCGTCTGATGACCGTCGGGCGTCTCGACATCAACACGGAAGGCCTGTTGCTGCTGACCAATGACGGCGGGCTGGCGCGGGCGCTGGAATTGCCGGCCACCGGCTGGCTGAGGCGTTACCGGGTGCGCGTCCACGGCAAGGTCGATGAGCAGGCGCTGGCCGACCTCAAGAACGGTATCGCCGTCGATGGCGTATTCTACGGCGGGGCGGAAGCAAGCCTTGAACGTGTGCAGGGCAGCAATGCCTGGATCAACATCGGCCTGCGCGAAGGCAAGAACCGTGAGGTGCGTAACATTCTTGGCGCGCTCGGCCTTGAGGTCAACCGCCTGATCCGTATCTCCTACGGCCCCTTCCAGCTTGGCGAACTGCCGGAAGGTCATGTGCTGGAGATCAAGGGACGCACGCTGCGTGACCAACTGGGTGAGCGCCTGGTCGAGGAATCCGGCGCCAATTTCGATGCCGACATCGTAAAGCCCTTCTCCAACAAGCCGGTCAAACGCGAAGAGCGTCGGGATGGCGATTTTGATGAAGCGCGTCCTGCGGCGAAGAAGTCGTCGCGCCTCGATATCGGCGAGGGCGGGCTGATCAAGCGCCGCAAGATGCGCGAAGGCAGCCGCGACGAAGCACTCGGCAAGCTCTCCACCCGGCCGGGGCCGGGGGGAGGTCAGGGCTTCGGCGGCAAGCCGCCGCGCAAGGCGGAAGGTGGCAGGGAAGGCTCCCGCAACAAGGAGCGCCCACCACTGGATCCGCCCGGCCAGCGCAGGGCCAATGTGTGGATGGCGCCTGGCGCACGTCCGCAGCGTGAGCGCGATCAGGATTCACCCGTCGACAAGCGCTCCGACGGTGGGCGTCCCCAGGATGGGCGCCCGGACCGAGGGCCTCGCAAGCCGCAGGCCGGTGGCCGCGGCGGACCGGGCAAGGGTCCGAAGAGGTCATAGGCATGCGTATCGTTGGTGGCGAGTTTCGGGGACGGCCACTGGTCACGCCTCATTCCGATTCCATCAGACCCACGACAGACCGCACGCGCGAGGCCGTGTTCAACGTTCTCGCGCATCGTTTCCCTGACAAGCTTGAGGGGGCCCGTGTTCTGGACCTCTTCGCCGGTACCGGCGCGCTCGGTCTGGAGGCTCTGTCGCGGGGCGCCTCGCATGCAGTTTTTATCGAGGAGTCTGCAGAGGGGCGGGGTCTGATCCGCACCAATGTCGAAGCATTCGGCCTGACCGGCAGGACCAAAATCTTCCGGCGCGATGCCACGGCCATCGGCAACATCGGCACCTTGTCACCGTTCGGGCTGGTGTTCGCCGATCCGCCCTATGGCAAGGGACTTGGCGAACGCGCGCTGCGCAGCGTGCGCGAAGGCGGCTGGCTGCAACCCGGCTCGTTGTGCGTTGTGGAGGAGGTCGCCTCCATTCCGTTCGATCCCGGCCCGGATTTTTCGATCATCGATGAACGCGGTTATGGCGAGACCGTGATCCGCTTCATCGTCGCTGCCTGACTTCTGCCGCGTTCGGCCTTCACACCACCCGCAATCCTTGAGATTCGGACTGCGAACAACCGGAGACTGCCATGAGATCAGACCCGAACCGCCTTCGTTCAGCGCTTCTGGCTCTTTCACTCGGGATATTCAGTTCCACCGCCTTCGCAGACACGCCAGAAAAGAAGGAATGGGCGGTTTCCCATTTCACGCTTGAAAATGGCATGGAGGTCGTCGTCATTCCCGATGGCCGCGCGCCGATCACCACCCATATGGTGTGGTACAAGGTCGGAAGCGCCGACGAGCCCCCCGGAAAATCCGGCATAGCCCATTTCTTCGAGCATCTGATGTTCAAGGGCACCAGCAACCACAAGGCCGGAGAGTTCGACCACGCCATCGCCGAGATCGGCGGCAACAACAACGCTTTCACCTCCTACGACTACACTGCCTATTTCGAAACCGTACCTTCCGACGCGCTTGAGAGCATGATGGGCTATGAGGCCGACCGCATGCGCAATCTCGTGCTCAACGACGAGGTAGTGGCTACCGAGCGTGACGTGGTGCTGGAAGAGCGCCGCTCGCGTATCGACAACGATCCAAGTGCATTGCTGGACGAGGAAGTCAGTGCAACCCTTTGGCAGAACCAGCCTTATCGCATTCCGGTCATTGGCTGGATGCAGGAGATGGAAGAGCTGAACCGCAAGGATGCGCGCGAGTTCTATGATCGCTATTACACGCCCAACAACGCGGTTCTGGTGGTTGCCAGCGATCTCGATGCCGAAACCGTGAAAGCCATGGCCGAACGGACCTATGGCAAGATCGAACGGGGCCCCGATCTGCCCGCGCGCGTTCGCCCGGTCGAACCCGAGCAGAACACCAAGCGTACGGTGACGCTGACCGACGAAAGGGTGAGCGTTCCAAGCTTTTCCTCGCAATGGGTCGTGCCTTCCTACAACACGGCAAAACCCGGCGAGGCCGAAGCGCTCGACCTCCTTTCAGAGATACTGGGCGGCGGTCTGCGCAGCCGTCTCTATCAGGAACTGGTGGTGAAGCAGGGCATCGCGGCAAGCGCCGGCGCGTCCTACAACGGCACCATGCTCGATGCCACGAGCTTTACCGTTTACGGCACTCCACGCGGAGAGGCGACGCTGGAGCAGGTCGAACAGGCGATAAACAAGCAGATCGAGCGTATCGCAAAGGATGGCGTTACCGACGACGAACTGGAAAAGGCCAAGAAGCGCTTTGTCCGGGCAACCATCTTTGCAAGGGATCGCCAGATCAGCATGGCCAACATGTATGGCAGCGCTCTGGCAACCGGGGCAACCGTGCAGGATTTGCAGGAATGGCCGGATCGAATCGGCAAGGTGACGGCAGAGGAGGTCAGTGCCGCTGCGGTGCGCTATCTCCAGCCATCGATTTCCACCACCGGATATCTTCTGCCGACTATCAAAGCCGGGAATTAAGCGCATGCAAAAGCTTTCGATTTCTCTCAGGCAGGCCGGCGCGCTCGTCGCTGGCACATTGTTCTTGTTGTCTCTTGTCGTGCTGCCCGTACAGGCGGACGTGAAGATTCAGGAAGTCCGCTCGGAAAAAGGCGTCACTGCCTGGCTGGTGGAAGACTACACCGTCCCGATCGTCACCACGCGCTTCGTCTTTCAGGGCGGCAGCAGTCAGGATCCTGTCGGCAAGGAAGGCCTCGCCAACCTGATGAGCGGTTTGTTCGATGAGGGCGCCGGCGATCTCGACAGCAATGCTTTTCAGGAAAAGCTCGATGACGTCGGTGCTGAAATGCGCTTTTCGAGCACCCGCGACGGCATTTATGGCACCGTTCGCGTTCTGGCCGAGGACAAGGATGCGGCTTTCGATCTGCTGCGTCTGGCCATCGAGAAGCCGCGTTTCGACCAGGGTCCTGTCGACCGCATCCGTAGCCAGTTGCTGACAGGCATCGATGCTGCCGAGCGTGACCCGAACGATCAGGCCAGAAAGCAATGGGCGCGTGCCGTCTATGGCGAGCACCCATACGCCCGCCCGGACGAAGGCACGAAGGAAAGCCTTGCGGGCCTGTCGACCGATGATCTGCATGCCTTTCACGACAGCCAGTTCGCCCGTGATGGCTTGTATGTCGCGGTTGTTGGAGCAATCGACGCCGAAACCCTGAAGCGCGATCTCGACCAGCTGTTCGGCAATTTGCCGGAAAAGCAGAAGTCCGTTCCGGTCGCGCGTGTCCAGCCCAAACTCGACCAGCAACTGAAGGTCGCCTACGATCTTCCCCAGACATCGATCCAGATGGCTTTTCCGGGGCTTGAACGCACCGAGCCAGACTTCTTCGCTGCCGTTCTGATGAACGAAATCCTGGGCGGCGGAACATTCACGTCGCGCCTGTTCAAGGAAGTACGCGAGAAGCGTGGGCTGGCTTATTCGGTCGGCTCCATGCTTTCAAATCGTCGCTATTCGGAAACGCTGGGCATCAGCACGGCGACGAGATCGGACCGCGCCGCTGAAACCGTGGAAGTCATCCGCAGCGTGATCCGGCAGATGGCGCAGGAGGGACCGACGGAGGCTGAACTTGAGGCCGCCCGCAAATATCTGATTGGCGCCTATGCGATCAACAATCTCAATTCTTCCGGGGCGATCGCCTCCACTCTGGTGGAACTGCAGGTGACCGGACTTGGCAGGGATTACATCGAACGCCGATCGGCCCTTCTGGAAGCGGTCACCGTTGCCGATGTCAAAAAGGTTGCGGCCAAACTGCTTTCGGGCGAACCAGCTGTCATGGTGGTGGGGCCGGATGTCGAGAAAGTACAGGCTGAATGAGCCCCACCTTCGGCATCGCATTTGGCGGTGGCGGTGCCAGAGGCCTGGCCCACATCCATATCGTCGAGGCCTTCGATGAACTGGGGATCAGACCGGTTTCTATCGCCGGATCGTCCATAGGGGCGATCATCGGCGCTGCCATGGCTTCCGGCATGACCGGAAAGGAAATCCGCGACTATTGCCGCTCCATCCTGTCGAAACGCTCGGAAGTGGCCAGCCGCATATGGCAGTCACGCCCTGGCAGCCTTGCCGAGCTCATGAAGGGCGGGCTGCATGTCAGCCAGTTCAACATCGAGCGGATCCTGAAGGCATTTCTGCCGGCATCTATCCCCGATAACTTTGGCGGATTGCAGATTCCGCTGAAAATCACAGCTACCGATTATTACGGTCATAGCCTGGCGGTGCTGGAGGATGGCGATCTT
Organism: Aquamicrobium sp. YD-1-mutant5; assembly: GCF_059509755.1. Taxonomy (NCBI): domain Bacteria; kingdom Pseudomonadati; phylum Pseudomonadota; class Alphaproteobacteria; order Hyphomicrobiales; family Phyllobacteriaceae; genus Aquamicrobium; species Aquamicrobium sp. YD-1-mutant5. The sequence continues at coordinate 474,305 of NZ_JCAKKP010000001.1, read as the reverse complement.
CTGTCGGCGATCGCTGCATCCGCAGCCATACCCGCTCTGTTCAGGCCGGTCATCCGCGACGGGCGGTTGCTGATCGACGGTGGCATCTACAACCCCATCCCGTTCGATCTGATCAGTCATGAAGCGGACATCGTCGTGGCTGTCGACGTCATTGGCGTGCCGGTCGAAAACGGATCGCGACGCCCGACCTCGGTCGACCTGATGTTCGGTGCGACGCAATTGCTGATGCAGTCGATCATCGACAACAAGCTGACGCAGGTGCGTCCCGACGTTATCATATGCCCGCCGGTTTCCAGGTTCCGTGTGCTCGATTTCCTCAAATTCGATGCGGTGATGAAGGAAACGGCTTCCATCAAGGAAGAGACCAAGCGCAGGATCGACGAGGCCCTGAAGGCGCGTTACGAGCCCAAAAAGCATTGATGCCCATGAAAAAGCCGGCCGAACTGCCTTCGCCATTGCGAAAGCACGGTGCCGACAATAGATGGAAGCTCGAAAGTCGCCATCTCACCCTTCATGGGATCATCTCGATATGACTGACAAGATCGACGCCGCGAAGCTGACAGACCGTGTTTCGGCGCTGGTGGAAGCGGCCAGAAAGGCCGGTGCGGATGCAGCCGATGCGGTCGCCATTCTGAGCAGGTCGACGGGCGTTTCGGTGCGGCTTGGCAAAGTCGAGGAAACCGGCGCATCGGAAAGCGAGGATGTGTCGCTGCGCGTCTTCGTCGGCAAGCGCGTCGCAAGCGTTTCTGCAACTGCCGAATCGGATCCCGCCACGTTGGCTGAAAGAGCCGTATCCATGGCGAAGGTTTCGCCGGAGGACCCTTATCAGGGTCTTGCCGATCCCGCACTTCTGGTTCGCCACCCTGCCGATCTCGACCTGTTCGATGCGACCGAGATTTCTCCCGACCGGCTGAAGGAGGATGCTCTGGCTGCGGAAGCAGCGGCACTTGCCGTCAGCGGGGTGAGCAACTCCTCCGGCAGCAGCGCCGGTGCGGGCATGGGCGGGCTGGTTCTGGCCGCCTCCAACGGCTTTGTCGGCCACTATGCCGTAACCCGCTTCTCCCGCTCCACAAGCGTGATCGCCGGGGAGGGCACCGGCATGGAGCGGGACTATGAATTCTCTTCCCGTCAGCATTTTGAGGATCTGGAGTCTCCGCAAGATATCGGCCGCAAGGCCGGGGAACGCGCAGTCCGGCGACTGGGCGCACGCAAGGCCACCACCGGCACGGTGAATGTGATCTTTGACCCGCGCGTGGCGCGCGGCATCGCCGGTCATCTGGCCGGGGCGATCAACGGGGCTGCGGTTGCCCGAAAGACCAGCTTTCTGCGTGACATGATGGGGCAAAAGATTGCCAATGCCGCGATCACCGTGACCGATGATCCCCTGCGCCGGCGGGGCCAGTCCTCCCGTCCTTTCGACGGCGAGGGCGTGTGTGGCGAGAAGCTGGTGATGGTGGACAACGGCGTTCTCAACCATTGGCTGCTTTCGCTCTCCACTGCAGCGGAGCTCGGCCTCACCACCAACGGGCGGGGTTCCCGCAGCGGCTCTTCGGTCTCTCCCTCGTCCAGCAATTTCGCGATCGAAGCAGGGGCGGCGTCGCCGCAGGATTTGATCGCCAGCCTGAAATCCGGATTTTATGTCACGGAAGTGTTTGGGCAGGGCGTGAATATGGTGACCGGCGAATACAGCCGCGGCGCCTCCGGTTTCTGGATCGAGAACGGCGAACTGGCTTATCCCGTTTCCGAGGTGACGATCGCTTCCAACCTGAAAGACATGTTCATGAACATGGTTCCGGCCAGCGATCTGGACCGCAATTTCGGGACGGCCGCGCCGACATTGCTGATCGAAGGGATGACCCTTGCCGGAAGCTGACAAACGCGACCTTCCAGACCCCCAGGAGGATCTGACGCTGCTTCTGGAAGCGGCACGGGAAGCCGGTGAGATTGCCATGGGCTATTTCGGTAAGGACCCACAGGTCTGGATCAAGGAAGGGTCTTCACCGGTCAGCGAGGCTGATTACGCCGCCGACAGATACCTGCGTGAGACGCTTCTGAATGCGCGGCCGGGATATGGCTGGCTTTCGGAGGAAACCGCCGATGATCTGAAGCGGCTGGATGCTCCGCGCACTTTCGTGGTGGATCCCATCGACGGCACCCGCGCCTTCATCGCCGGAAATCCGACATGGTGCGTCAGCATCGCGGTGGTTGAAGAGGGCCGGTCGCTGGCAGGCGTGCTCGACTGTCCCGCCAAGGGTGAAATCTTTTCCGCCACAACCAGCGGCGGCGCTTTCCTTGACGGCAAGCGCATTGCCGTCAGGACGGCTGGCTCATCGCCGGAAATAGCCGGTCCCAAAGACATGATCGATGAGCTTCCGAAGGATCTGATCGCGCGCGCCAGCAAGGTCGGCTATGTGCCGTCTCTGGCCTACCGTATCGCCATGATTGCCGCCGGCCGCATCGATGCCAGCTTCGTCAAACCCGACTCTCATGACTGGGACCTCGCCGCGGCCGCGCTCATTCTTGAAGAGGCTGGCGGCAAGCTTATTGCCGAAGATGGATTGCCGCCACGATTCGCCGATGAGATGATCCGGCATGGCGCGCTGGTCGCTGGCAGCAACGAGCTTCTTGACGAGCTTTATGCCGTGATCGCCAAACCGGAAGGTCGCGCACCACATTTCCCGGTTTAGGCATCGCTAAAGGTTTAATTGTCGGCCGGTTTGGATTAGACCGGGCGCGGTGTTTTTCAGTAAGAGGACGGATATGAGCAGCGGTGATGACAGGCAGCTTCTGCATCTGGTGTTCGGCGGCGAACTGAAGGAACTCGGAAGCAATGAATTCCGTGACCTCAATGCGTTGGATATTGTGGGAGTTTACCCAAATTATCAGGCTGCTCAGGCAGCATGGAAATCCAAGGCGCAGGCGAGCGTGGACAACGCACACATGCGTTATTTCGTGGTGCATCTGCACAGGCTGCTCGATCCCGATAACAAGGCCGACGCCTGAGCATGGAGCAGGACGCCGCACCGGCTGAGGCGCAAGCGCCTGCTGTGCCTGGAAAGCGCCAGACGGCGTTGAAGCGGCTGTGGCGTCGCATTCGTCAGCCGCTCGCACGGTCGCGCTTTACCAAGGCTGTGCTGACCAGTCTCCTTTCCTGGTTTCTGCGTCTGGTCAGGCTGACCAATCCTTTGACCCGCGGCTCTACCGTCGTTGCCGATGGCGAATATGAGCATCTGCAGCCGGGAATTATCGCATTGTGGCATGGCCAGCACCTGATGGCGCCGGTTTTCTATCCGAAAGGACGCCCGCTGGTCGCCATGGTGTCACGCAGTGCCGACGCCGAGCTGAATGCGCTTGTGGTCGAAAAATTCGGGATCGAAGCCGTTCGCGGCTCAGGCGGCCGCGACAACACCCGCCATCTCGACAAGGGCGGCGCCAAGGCTCTTATTGCCCTCAAAAAGTCGCTGGTAGCTGGCAAGAATGTGGCCATGATTGCAGACATTCCACACGGCACCCCGCGCGACGCAGGGCTGGGTGTCATTTTGCTGGCGCGTCTTTCCGGGCGCCCGATCCTGCCGGCCGCCATGACCACCAGCCGCCGCAAGGTGCTGGAAAAAAGCTGGGACAAGACCACCATCAATCTGCCTTTTGGAAGATCGTCCTTCGTGATCGGCACGCCTGTCTTCGTTACCAAGGATGCGGATGATGCTGAAATGGAACGCAAGCGTCAGGAACTGACGGCATCGCTCAACGAAGCTACGGCAAAAGCCTACGCCCTGGTGGATACAGCGCAATGAGCGAACGTGCGGCCCGAACCCTGTTGACGCTCTACCGATATGCGGGTGCTGCCGCGTTTCCCCTGATGGGACCTTATGTTGCCTGGCGTGCCTCGAATGGCAAGGAAGACAAGGGCCGCTCAAAAGAGCGCTATGGCATTGCAGGACAGCAGCGCCCGGATGGTCCCCTGATCTGGTTCCATGCCGCCAGCGTCGGCGAAACCATCGCCATCGTGCCGCTCGTGCAGACGATCCTGAGCTATGGCGTCAATATCGTGCTGACGACAGGCACAGTAACATCCGCCAAAGTTGTGCGCGAAAGGCTGGGTGACAGCGTCATTCACCAGTATGTGCCTCTGGATATCAAGCCGGCCGTCAGCCGCTTCCTCAATCACTGGCACCCTGACCTCGCGATCATTGCGGAATCCGAGATCTGGCCCATGACCATACTCGAACTCGGTGCGCGCAACATTCCGCAGGTGCTGGTCAACGGACGCATGTCGGACAAGTCGTTCGCATCATGGACCAAGCGTGCAAGTCTTGCCGAGGCTCTGTTCGAGAATTTTTCGCATGTGGTGGCGCAGTCCGAGATCGACGGCGAACGCTTCCGCACGCTGGGCGCACGTCCGGTGAGCGTGTCGGGCAACCTCAAGGTGGATACGCCGCCGCCGCCGGTCGATGAAAAAGCACTGCTGGTTCTCCAGCGCCAGATTGGTGCGCGGCCGACCTGGGCCGCGGTTTCCACCCATGACGGCGAGGAAAAGATGGCGGCCGAAATTCATGCCGCGCTGCGCAAGCGCCATCCTGGCCTGCTGACGATCGTGGTGCCGCGTCATCCGGCCAGAGCCGATGAGCTGGCGCAGGAGATCGGCGCCATGGGCCTGCGGCTGGTGCGGCGCAGTTCCGGCGAGCCCGTCGCGGCCGATACCGATATTCTGCTGGGCGACACGATCGGCGAGATGGGGCTTTATCTTCGGCTGACGGAAATTGCCTTCGTCGGCCGTTCGCTGTCTTCCACAGGAGGGCAAAACCCGCTGGAGCCGGCGATGCTGGACACGGCGATACTGGCGGGACGCGACGTCCAGAACTTCCGCGAAGCCTACAAGAATCTGATCGATGCCGGCGGTGCCAAGCTCGTGCGTGATCGCAACATGCTTGCAGGGGCCGTCAATTATCTGCTGGCAAATCCGGATGCCAGACAGGGCATGATGGTTGCCGCAGCGACGACAGTGCAGAACATGCGTGGGGCACTGGCCGCCACGATGAAGGCACTGGAGCCGTTCATTCATCCTCTGATCGTGCAGTCGAGATTGCACCGGGCAGGCAAGGGCTGACACATGGCCAGCGAAGCACCGCCTTTCTGGTGGGAAAAACCGGACTGGCGCGCTGTGGCGCTTTCGCCGCTGGCTGCTACCTATAGCTTCGTTGCAGGCCGCAAGCTGCGCAATGCACGCCGCGAAAAAATGCCTGCACCTGTGCTGTGCATCGGCAATTTCACTGTCGGCGGCACCGGCAAGACCCCTGTCGCGATCGCTTTCGCCGAACAGGCCCGCGCCATGGGCTTTGCGCCCGGCATTCTGTCGCGCGGGCATGGCGGCGGATTTTCAACCCCGCATGTGGTCGACCCCCATCACGACGCGGCGAAGCATGTGGGCGACGAACCATTGCTTCTGGCCGCGCATGCACCTGTTGCAGTAACCGCTAACCGCGCCGCCGGCGCCCATCTTCTGCTGGAGCAGGAGGGCTGCAACTTCCTCATCATGGATGATGGTTTCCAGAGCGCCCGCATCCACATCGATTATGCGCTATTGGTGGTCGATTCCCGTCGCGGATTGGGCAATGGCAAGGTCATTCCCGCCGGACCGCTGCGGGCAAAGGTTGTCGATCAGCTCGTCTATACGGATGCCCTGTTGCGAATGGGCGATGGCAGCGCCGCTGATGGCGTTGTGCGTCAGGTGGCACGAGCCGGAAAGCCGGTTTTCGATGCCGGCTTGCAGCCGCTCGATGGCGAACGGTTCGCGGGACGCCGCTTTCTCGCCTTCGCAGGCATCGGTCACCCGGAAAAATTCTTCGACACGGTAATGAGGGCAGGGGCGACGGTCGTGCAGGCCCGCCCGTTTCCCGATCACCATTTCTATGATGCCGATGAACTGGCCGGGCTGTTGTCCTCGGCGAAGGCCGAAGGTCTTGAGCTGATCACAACGGCGAAGGATGCGGTGCGGCTCCGCCATGGCGCGGTGGGGCCGGAATTTCTGGACAAGCTGAATGTCCTGGAGGTCGCCACGGTGTTCGACCAGCCGCATACGCCGGTTCGCATCATCAACGAAACGGTGGAAGCCTGGAAATTACGGCGACTTGCCGGATAGCGGTGTTACTTTGAGCGATCGCGCAGTTGCGGGTTCATCTCAAGTTCGCGCTCGAAAGACACTTTTGCGCTCACATAAGGTTCCTGCCGCTCGACGCTCCAGTATCTCAGCTCGTCGAGCGTGATGTTTTCGCCGGTGACAGCGCAGCGAACGAACGAGCCGGGGCTGGTGACCTGAAAGTCGCCATCCAGATAGCGGATGCGGGCCTCGCGGCTGCCGGGCCCTTCAAAACGGTTCATCATGGAAATCTGCCAGTTGAATTGATCTTTCATCGCCGCAAAAAGTGGCAAGGTCAAGTTCGCGCTCTTTATCGCCGGCCGAACAACCGCTCGATATCGGCAAGCTTCAGTTCGATATAGGTCGGCCGGCCATGATTGCAGGTGCCGGAACCGGGCGTGGCTTCCATCTGCCGCAACAGGGCGTTCATTTCCTCGGGTTTGAGCCGGCGCCCGGAGCGCACCGAGCCGTGGCAGGCCATGGTCGCTGCGATGTGATGAAGCCGCTCCGTGAGTGTTTCGGTGGTGTCGTGATCGGCGATTTCATCCGCCAGATCACGGACCAGTTGCTGCACGTCGACTTCACCCAGCATGGAAGGGGTTTCCCGTACCGCAACCGCGCCGGGGCCAAAGCGCTCCAGCCTCAGCCCGAAGCGCTCCAGAGTTGGGGCATGGACAGCGAGCCGCTCTGCGTCGTCCTGCGGCAGATCGACGATCTCCGGCAAAAGCAGCATCTGGGAGGGCACTGCCCGCGAATGCAGCGCATTTTTCAGCGCTTCATAGACCAGCCGCTCATGCGCTGCGTGCTGGTCCACGATGATCAGCGAATCCTGCGTCTGGGCGACGATGTAATTTTCGTGAACCTGCGCCCGCGCCGCGCCCAGAGCGGTTGCTTCCAGCGCTTCATCTGCCTCGGCAAGGCCTGCGCGCGCATCGGCACTCGCTGCCGTCATCGGCGTAAAGCTCGCCTGATCGCTCTCGGAAAACCGGCTGTTGGAATCGAGCGGACGATGAGGAGAGCCCCGCAGATCGAAATTCGCCGCCCTGTGCGTGGGCGCCTGTCCGCCAAAGGAGAAAGCCGGGCCGGCTCCGGTCGAGGGTGCGGGGCCGGAACGAAAGGCCGCCATCATGCCGGCGGCTCCCGTTGTCGCCGCCCGAACACCTGCTTCCGCCAGCGCCTGACGGATCGATCCCACGATCAGGCCACGCACGAGGCCGGGATCGCGGAAGCGCACATCGGCCTTCGCGGGATGAACATTAACGTCCACTGTGGCGGGATCGACGCTGAGGAAAAGCACGGTCACGGCGTGTCGGTCGCGTGGCAGAACATCGGCATAGGCACCGCGTATCGCACCTGCAAACAGCTTGTCGCGGATCGGGCGCCCGTTCACATAGGCATATTGCTGGAGCGCGTTGGCCCGGCTGTAGGAGGGTATGGAAACATAGCCCTGAAGATGCACGCCCTCGCGCATGGCATCGATGGGAATGGCGTTCTCTGCGAACTCACGCCCCATCACCTGCGCGATACGCTCCAGCCGGCCCTCTAGCGTATCGCCGGTGGCCGGCAGGTCGAGCGTCGAGCGGTCAGCGCCTGCCAGTGTGAAGCGCACGGCAGGAAAGGCAATGGAAATGCGCCGGATGATGTCGCTCGTCGCGGAACTTTCCGCGCGCTCGGTCTTCATGAATTTGAGCCGGGCAGGGGTGGCGAAGAACAGGTCCCGTACTTCCACCGTGGTGCCGCGATTGGCCGGGGCCGGGCGCACCGGAGCGATGCGGCCGCCTTCGACTGCGATTTCCGCGCCGCTTTCGCTGTCTTGTGCCCGCGAGCGGATCGAAAGCCGGGCCACCGATCCGATGGAGGGCAGCGCCTCGCCCCGGAAGCCCAGCGAGCGGATGTCATGGATGTCGTCGGCAAGCTTGGAGGTGCAGTGGCGGCCGATGGCCAGAGGCAGTTCCTGCTCGCTCATGCCCGATCCGTCATCGGTGACGCGGATCAGGTTGAGCCCGCCGCCACCGGTGACGATCTCGATACGGGCAGCACCCGCGTCGAGTGCGTTTTCAACGAGTTCCTTGACCACCGAGGCAGGGCGTTCGATCACCTCGCCGGCAGCGATCTGGTTGATCATGGTTTCGGGGAGCTGATGAATGCGCATGCCCGCATGATAGCCGGATTCTTCCCTGCAGCGAAAGCGATCCAGCCCTTCCACCCCCAGCCAAATCGGTGCGAATGCCAATGCGGATAATCTCTGAATTCATTGCCCGACCCCACGACGAGCGGATAAATGCGTGATATTGACGGGACCGTTCATCGCTGGAGGATCGCAATGAAACTGCCTTTGCTTGCCGCTGCACTTACTGCTCTCGTTCCCTCCGTCGCGATGGCAGGGCCGGCTTCCGATGCCGTGAAATTCTTCTACACGCAGGGCCGTTTTGTCGGAGATACCGACTATCGCGACAGGTTCATCGAGCCCGTCAAGACATTGTTTGACCAGAATGACGCGGCGCTGGACAGCGAAGACGGCGTTCCCTGCATTGATTCCGATCCCGCGCTGGATGCGCAGGATTTCGATGATGAGGAACTTGCCCGCACCCTGAAACTGTCGGAAAGCGTCAGCGGCGATCGCGCCGAAGTGACGGCCACCTTCAGGCTGTTTGCCGATGAAGAAGACGGTTCGCGCGAGATGGTCTGGACCTTGCAGAAGGTCGGCGGAAGCTGGAAAATCTCCGACATTGCATCAAAGACCAACGGCTGGCGGCTAAGCGAACTGGAATGCTTTGCCGCTCCCGCTGAATAGCCATCCAGCGGGAAACGGGACTGGGCGAAACTCAGCCCTTTGATTGCTGAATGGCAATGAAGAGATTGGTGCAGCGGGTTCCGGAACGGCAGTAGGCAAGAACCGGGGAGGGCAGTTCCGCCAGAGCACTGGCCTGTTCCGCGACATTTTCCGCAGTCATCTGGCCGCTGATGACGGGAATGTAGCGGAAAGTCAGTCCTGCCGCTTCAACGGCGTTGCGCACGGCGTCATTGCCCGGCTGGTCGGGCTGCTCGCCATCGGGCCGGTTGCAGATCACGCTTTTGAAGCCGGCGTCACTGATCTGTTTTATATCTTCTGGCGCAATCTGGCCGGTTACCGAATAGTCTTCGCTGATCTGGCGGATTTCCATGGCTACCTCTGTGCAGAATATGCCGCGGGATCTGCGGCGTCCGGACCTTCATGCCAAAGCTGAAGTTCGCGGACAAGATATGGACCACCCTTCGGCCAGCTTTTTACGCAACCGACGGCTTCCGGCATTTCTCAGGCTTGCCCGGATCTGATGTGCTATCTACACAGTTACCGCCCATAATGGGCGGTCAGAATTTCAGGAATGGAGACAGAATGAGCATTCGTCGAATTGGAGTGGGTCCGCGCATGAGCGACATCGTCGTGCACGGCAACACGGTTTATCTCGCCGGTCAGGTAGGCGAAGGCGAGACCGTTGAGGCGCAGACGCGCGATATTCTGGCCACGGTCGACAAGCTGCTCGCCGAGGTGGGCTCGGACAAGACGAAGATCCTCCAGACCATCATCTGGCTGTCGGACATGTCGACATTTAGCGAGATGAACAAGGTCTGGGACGAGTGGGTTCCGCAGGGCCACACGCCTGCCCGCGCCACCGGCGAGGCAAAACTTGCCACGCCCCAGTACAAGGTCGAAATGATCGTTACCGCCGCGATCTGACGTGACACGTCGCTTGCGCGCCACCTGCAGAGAGGGCGCGCAGCGATACCGGATGCATCCGCATCACGCCATTCGGCAGCTTTGTTAAGGTCTGTCGCAAAGCTTTATTGGAGCTGCGTCGCCAGCACCGCCCCATTGCTCGCAAAACACGAAAAAGCCTGATTTCTCTCCTTTCGCTCCGGTCACTGCAACCGGAATTGGGGGGAGGCTGGCTCGTGTGTGCTGCGGTACGATCTTCGGAAAACCGGATTTGCTGCCGGATGCAACCATTTGCATTTAAAACGGTTTACAATTGAACTGCTCATGATCGAGCCACGGTTCTTTTTGGCCTTGCGGATTTTTTATGAATATTCAGACCAGCCCGGATAAACTGACAATCGAGCCAGCATCCATTCCTTCGGCTGCGGAGGAACCGATAAGGTCGCAATTTTATCAGGAAGACAGGCTCAGGCTGCTCGGACGGCAGATGGCCGAGGGCGATACGCACAGTCTTGCGGGGCTCGGCGCTTTCGACTTCCAGAACCGCATTCGCGAAAGTGCGGCCAAAATTCTGGAAGTGTACCGTTCAACCAATGCCGCTCAGGCGAAAGGCGAGACGATCACGCCAGCAGCCCAGTGGCTGCTCGATAACAACTATCTGGTCGAAGAAACGATCTATCAGATCAAGCGCGACCTGCCGCGCCGCTTTTATCAGCAGCTTCCCACGCTGCCGCTAAAAGACGGGACAACCGTGCCGCGCGCGCTGGCGATCGCCTGGGCCTATGTGGCGCATTCCGACAGTTCTGTTTCCGCCCAGACATTCAAGGCAATCGTGGAGGGCTTTCAGGCTGTCGAGCCGATGAAGATCGGCGAGATATGGGCGCTGCCTTCGCTGCTTCGTTTCGTGCTCATCGAAAACCTCAGACGTCTTGCGGTGCGCGTGGAGCGCGCAAGGAAGATGCGTCTGGTGGCGAACGAGGTTGCCGATACGGCTCTCGCCTCTGCCGATGGCAGCGAGCGTGAGCAGACCATTGACCGTTACGGCGTCTATGCCCGCGACACGACCTTCGCCACCCAGCTTCTGTATCGCCTCCGCGACGGATCGCAGAATGCGGGCAGGGCGCTTCTGTGGCTTGAAGGAGAGCTTGAGAAATCCGGCTCCGACGCCGAACAGATCATCATGGCCGAGCATCAGACGCTGTCGGCCGGTAATGTCACTACCGGCAACATCATCAGGGGCCTGCGCCTTATCAATGATGTCGACTGGACGGTGTGGTTCGAGGAAGTCAGCCGCATTGACGAACTGCTTCGCCAGCGTGGCGATTACGCAGCGCTCGATTTTGCCTCACGCGACCAGTACCGGACGGCCATCGAGGAACTGGCCCGTCGCTCGGGCCGGTCGGAATATGACGTTGCCGAGACCGCAGTGGCACTGGCGGAAAAATCGGCCGGCGAAACAGCAGATGTGGGTTTTTATCTGGTTGGGCCGCGCCGCGAGGTGCTGGAGCGGGAGATTGGTTTTCGTCCCTCATTCGGCCTGTCGCTGAAGCGTTCCTTCCGCAAGGCGGGCTGGCCCGGCATAGCGGTTCCCGTCTTCGCCCTCACCGCCTTATTGCTTTACATGAGTGGCAATGCGCTCGCCGCCCTTGGTCTGTCCGGCTGGGCGCTCGCGATCATGCTGATCCTGTTCGCTGTACCAGCGAGCGAAGGCGCTCTCGGGTTCTTCAACACGGTAGTGCTGCTGTTCCTGAAGCCTACGCGGCTGATCGGCTATGACTACAAGGAAGAAATACCTGCCGCATCGCGCACGCTTGTCGTCGTACCTTCACTGATTGGCTCGCGCGATGATGTGGAAGAAAACATCCGCAACATCGAGGTGCATCATCTCGCCAATGTTTCCGATGAACTCTATTTCGCGCTTTTATCCGACTGGCCGGACAGCGACAGGGAGCTGAGCCAGTCCGACACGGAAATCCTTGATTTCGCCAGAGCCGAGATCAACCGCCTCAACCAGCGTTACCCCTCGCAGGGCACGCCCCGCTTCCACCTCCTTCACCGCCGCCGCCTCTACAACCCGTCTCAGGGTGTCTGGATGGGCTGGGAGCGCAAGCGCGGCAAGCTGCACGAGCTTAATCTGCTGCTGCGCGGCGACGGCGACACGACATTTCTGCCGCTGGACGCACCGCTTCCCGAAGGCGTCGTCTATGTGATGACGCTGGACGCGGATACCCGCACGACACGTGATGCGGTTTCCAAGCTCATCGGCAAGCTTGCCCATCCGCTCAACCGCCCGCATTTCGATGCGGCGACCAAGAAGGTGAGCGCCGGCTACACGATTCTGCAGCCGCGCATCACACCGTCGCTCACCACCGGCGAGGAGGCGTCATTCCTGCAACGTGTGTTCTCGTCCGACAGGGGGCTCGACCCTTACGTCTTCGCGGTTTCCGATCTCTATCAGGATGTCTTCGGCGACGGCACTTTTACCGGCAAGGGCCTCTATCACATCGATGCTTTTGAAGCCGCGCTCAAGGACCGCTTCGACGAGAACGCCATCCTCAGCCATGACCTCCTCGAAGGCTCGTTCGCGCGCTCCGCGCTGGTCACGGATGTTGAACTGGTCGAGGATTATCCCACCCGTTATTCCGTCGACGCCTCGCGCCAGCACCGCTGGGCGAGGGGCGACTGGCAACTTCTGCGCTTCATCCTCAATCCGCTTTCGGGCGTGCCGGCGCTGTCGCGCTGGAAGATGGTGGACAATCTCAGGCGCACGCTGACACCCATCTTCTGGGTCATGGCGGCCATTGCCGGCTGGACGCTGCTACCCTTCACGCAAGCCGCCCAGTGGCAGGCGCTGCTGATCCTGACGCTGTTCATGGCGCCTACCTTCAACATCGTGAACGGTCTTTTCCCCAAGAGCCTGGACACCACGCCGCGCGGCCATTTTTCCGCACTGGCGCGGGACATCGCTTTTGGTACGGCCAATGTAGCGCTGCGCGTGGTGCTGATGGCCCATTCCGCATGGATGATGGGCGACGCGATCATCCGCACGCTCTACAGGCTCTTCGTTTCACGAAAGAACCTGCTCGAATGGCGAACTGCCTCGCAGGCCCATAAGAGCGGAGCCAACGATCTCGGCTCGTACTATTCGGCCATGTACGGGGCCGTCATCATCGGCGTCGTCGGCCTTGCCATTCCCGTTTTCAACGATTCGACCGGCGCTTTCGTTGCATTCTTCTTTGCTCTTTTCTGGGTTGGCTCGCCGGCTTTCGCCTGGCTGATCAGCCGCTCGGCCGAAACCGAGGACCGGCTTCGCCTCGCACCGCGCGACATGCACGAACTGCGGATCGCCGCGCGGCGGACCTGGCACTATTTCGAAAATTTCGTCACCGAAGAGCACCATCATCTTCCGCCAGACAATTTTCAGGAAAGCCCCGCACCGGTGGTGGCGCCCCGCACATCGCCGACCAATGTGGGCGTCTATCTGCTTTCGGTGGTTTCAGCCCGGGATTTCGGCTGGATCAGTATGGCGGATGCCGTCTCGCGGATCGAAGTCACGCTTTCAACCATCGAGATCATGCCGCGCGAGAGGGGACACCTCTTCAACTGGTATGACACCAGAACGCTGGCCCCCCTGCACCCGCTCTACATTTCCAGCGTGGACAGCGGCAATCTCGCCGGCCACCTCGTAACCGTGGCCGCGGCCTGCGCCGAGTGGGCGGAAGCGCCTTCGGTTCACTTGCACGGCGATTTCGAAGGCGTGCTCGACGTTGTGGCGATCATCGATGAAAGCCTCGACGAATTGCCCGACGACAGGCGCCAGTTGCGGCCGCTGCGCCAGCGTCTGGCCGACCGGCTGGATGGTATGCGCCGCGCTGTTCTGACCATCAAGGAACAGCCCGAGATGGCGTCCATCCGCACCATCAACCTGTCGGTGCTGTCGGGCGAAATCCGCAAGCTTGCGGTCGCCATGCATACCGAAGTGGGCTCCGCCCGTTCCGAAATCCTGGTCGACTGGGCGGCAAGGCTCGAAGCCACCTGCGAAGCGCATGTCCACGATTCCCATGCCGACGATCGCACGGTCGAGGAATTGCGGACCCGTCTGCTCAAGTTGCGGGAAAGGGCGCGCCGTTACGCGTTCGAAATGGATTTCTCGTTCCTGATGCGTAACGAGCGCAAGCTGCTCTCCATTGGCTATCGCGTCGATGAGCATCAGCTGGACGAGAGCTGCTATGATCTTCTGGCCTCCGAAGCGCGCATGACCTCCCTGTTCGGCATCGCCAAGGGCGATCTGCCGACTGAGCACTGGTTCAAGCTCGGCCGCCCGATTGTCGAGATCGGCTTCCGTGGTGCCCTGATGTCATGGTCAGGCTCGATGTTCGAGTATCTGATGCCGCCGCTGGTGATGAAGGAGCCGCACGGCAGCCTGCTCAACCAGACCAGCAATCTGATCATCAAGCGCCAGATACAGTATGGTCGCTCAAGAAACGTGCCGTGGGGCATTTCGGAAGCGGCATACAATGCGCGCGACCGTGAGCTCACCTACCAGTACACCAATTTCGGCGTGCCAGGCCTTGGCCTGAAGCGGGGCCTCGCGCAGAATCTCGTCATCGCCCCTTATGCGACCATTCTCGCCGCCCAGTTCATGCCGCGCGAAGCGGTTGAGAATTTGAAGCGCCTGAGAAGCATCGGTGCGCTGGGGCGTTATGGCTATCATGACGCCGTGGACTTCACGCCGCAGCGTGTGCCTGAAGGCGCCAACCATGCCGTGGTGCTGAACTACTATGCGCACCATTCCGGCATGACCATTGCCGCCGTGGCGAACGTCGTGTTCGAGGGTCGCCTGCGGGACCGGTTCCACTCCGACCCAGTGATCGAATCGGCCGAGCTTCTGCTTCAGGAAAAGGCACCGCGCGAAATTCCGGCCGATACGGTCCGCACAGAGGCGGAGGAACGGCCGCTGCTCGACGAGCAGGAAGTCCAGAGCCTCGACACCCGCATCGTACCAGACCCCGCCAACGCGCTGCGCGCGACCAGCCTGATGTCAAACGGGCGCTATTCCATGATGGTGACGGCGACTGGCTCCGGCTACAGCCGCTGGGGCGATCTGGCGGTCACGCGATGGCAGCCGGATCCGGTGGAAGACCGCATGGGTTCCTACATCTTCCTGCGCGACGTCGATACGGGAGACTGGTGGTCCGCCACGGCGGAGCCGAAGCAGGCGCCCGGCGAGGTGTCACAGACTTACTTCTCCGACGACAAGGCCACTTTTGCCAAGGTCGTGCAGTCGCTGCGCTCGGAAGTGGAATGCATCGTCATTTCCGAAGGCCACGGCGAGGGCCGCCGCGTCACGCTTCACAATGACGGTTCGAGCGATCGCTACATCGAAGTGACATCGTTTGCGGAACTGGTTCTGGCACCCGAAGTCTCGGACAATGCGCATCCGGCTTTCTCCAAGATGTTCGTGGAAACCGAGATCGCCGACGACAATGGCGCGATCTTCGCGAAGCGGCGCAAGCGCGATCAGCGCGAGGCTGACATCGTCGCCGTGCATTTCGTGACCGACCCGACCGGCCTTGCCCGCGATACGGAAGCCGAAACCGACAGGCGCGCCTTCATCGGGCGCGGGCGCACCATCGCCGATCCTGCCGCGATGGATACAGGGGCACGTCTGGAAGGCAAAGCCGGCTTCACGCTAGACCCCATCGCCGCGCTGCGCCGGAAAGTGCGCGTGCCGGCGAACAAGAAGGTGTCGCTCACCTTCTGGACCTGCGTGGGAGCCAACCGGGAAGAGCTGGACGACGCCATCAACCGCCTCGATCATCCCGAAAGCTTCGCCCGTCAGGCCATGTTGTCGTGGACCCGGTCGCAGGTGCAGACCCGCCATCTCGGCCTCAGCCTCGCCGAAGCCGCTATCGGGCAAAGCCTGGCGCGTTATCTGATCTATCCCGACGCCAATATGCGCTTACCGTCGGAGGCGATTTCGGCAGGTCTCGGCAAGCAGTCCAGCCTGTGGCCGACCAGCATTTCGGGTGATTATCCGATCTTCGCCATCCGCATCGACGATCTTGCCGATCTGGAGATCGTGGCGCAGGGCCTGCGCTATCAGGAATATATGCGCGCACGCGGACTGACCGCCGATCTGGTCATCGTCAACGAGCAGTCCTCATCCTATGTGCAGGATCTGCAGCAGGCCATCGACTATCTGTGCGAAAACAGCCGCCTTCGCGGTTCCGAGCTTGGCCCGCGCCAGCATATTTTCGCGGTGCGCCGCGATCTGATGGACGAGCCGACCTATCGCACGCTGCTGGCCTCGGCGCGCGTGGTTCTGCATACGCGCAACGGTACGATCAGCGACCAGATCGAACGCGCGGAAATAACAGCGCTTCAGGCACGCGAAACCGCCAGCGGTGTCGCCATCGGCGCGGTGGCGACGGCAGCACCGGAGCCGAGCGTCCCGCTCAAGCCGAAGACGGCTGATGGCAAAGGGCTGTCCAACTGGAACGGTTTTGGCGGTTTCGAGGGCGATGGCCGCCGCTATGTGGTGCGGCTGGCGGGGCGTACGGTTACGCCGCAGCCATGGATCAACGTGATCTCGAACGACGCTTTCGGCTTCCACACCTCCGCTGAAGGCGCGGCCTTCAGCTGGAGCCGCAACAGTCGCGATTATCAGCTCACCCCATGGTCGAACGATCCGGTCACCAACCGGCCGGGTGAGGGCATCTACGTTCATGACCTCGACAGCGGCGCTTCATTTTCGCCATTGGCAGCGGTGGTGCGCGATCCGGGCGTGCTTTACGAGACATGCCACGGGCAGGGCTTTACGACCTTCCGCGCCAGACGTGGGGCGTTCGACATGGAGCTTACCCACGTTGTCGACCCTGCAGATCCAGTGCGGATATCGCGCCTGCGCATCCGCAACACGGGGGCCGGCACGGCGCGTCTGCGTGTCTATGCCTATGCCGAGTGGGTTCTCGGCACTCATCGTTCCAGAACCGCCGGCACCATCATTCCCTCGCAGGACGCCGCGACGGGCGCCATGCTCGCAACCAACCCGTACAATCTCGATTTTGGCGGGCGGGTCGCCTTCCTTGCCGGTGATCAAAGGCCGGACTCGGTCACAGCCGATCGCGGCGAATTCATAGGCAGGGGAGGTTCGAGCGAGAAGCCCGTCGCCGTGCTCGCCGGCAGCCCGCTTTCGGGCCGTATCGAGGCAGGCGATGATCCCTGCGCGGCGCTCTCCCGCGATGTCGAACTCGTCGCCGATGGCGAGGTCACGCTCCTGTGGCTGCTTGGCGATGCTGAAAGCCCACAGGAAGCAGCCGCACTTATCGAGCGACACCGCAACGTCGATTTCGATGGCCGCCTTGCACAAACCGAGGCTGGATGGCGTGATTTCCTGGACACCATTCAGGTAGAGACGCCCGACAAGACGCTCGATTTCATGGTCAATCACTGGCTCCCTTATCAGAGCCTTTCCTGCCGCATCCGCGCACGCTCCGCGTTCTATCAGGCAAGTGGCGCTTTCGGCTTCCGCGACCAGTTGCAGGATACGCTGTCGCTGATGGCCCATGATCCCGGTCTTGCCCGGGCGCAGATACTGAATGCGGCCGGACGTCAGTTTGCCGAGGGCGACGTGCAGCATTGGTGGCTTCCGCGCACGGGTGCAGGCGTTCGCACCATGATATCGGACGACGTTGTGTGGCTCGCCCATGCCGCCGCCTACTACATCGAGGTTTCAGGCGATCGGGCCATTCTGCACGAAATGCTGCCCTTCCTTCAGGGGTCGCAGCTTGGGGAGGGCGAGCACGATGCCTTCTTCACTCCGGAGCCTTCCGCCGAAATTGTCCCGCTTTACGAGCATTGTGCCCGCGCGCTGGACCTTGCGGTGAAGCGCAGCAGTCCCTCGGGCTTGCCGCTTATCCTTGGCGGTGACTGGAACGACGGCATGAACAGCGTGGGTGACGAGGGAAGGGGCGAGAGCGTCTGGCTCGGCTGGTTCCTGCTCAGGACGCTTAACGATTTCATTCCGATCGCCAGTGAACAGGGTGATGCAAAGCGTACAAAGGCGTGGCAGGCCCATGCGGATGTGCTCAAGCGCGCGCTCGAAAACAGTGGCTGGGACGGCCAGTGGTATCGCCGCGGAACATTTGACGATGGAACACCGCTGGGCTCCCGCGAGTCGCAGGAGTGCAAGATCGACTCCATTGCCCAGTCCTGGAGCGTGATTTCAGGCGAGGACGATCCGGCCCGCTCCCGTACGGCCATGGACAACGCGGGAGAAATGCTGGTCGACGAGGAGCACGGCATACTCAAGCTGTTCACGCCGCCCTTCGCAAACTGGGACAAGGATCCCGGTTACATCAAGAGCTATCCGCCCGGCGTCCGAGAGAATGGCGGCCAGTACACCCATGCGGCGACGTGGTTCGTCATTGCGCTGGCCGAAATGGGGCGCGTCGAGGAAGCCTATAAATGCTTCTCCATGCTCAATCCCGTCAGCCATTCCACGGACGAGGCCTCTGCCGAACATTACCGGGTCGAACCTTATGTCGTGGCCGCCGATGTCTATGCGGCCGACAAGGCAGGCCGGGGCGGATGGACATGGTATACGGGCTCTGCCGGATGGCTTTACCGCGCGGCTGTCGAAGCCATACTCGGCATAAACAGGCGTGGTGACGCGATCGAGATCACCCCGCGCATTCCCGCGCACTGGGACGGCTATACGGCCAGACTGGCTCTGGGCGGCGGCTCCCAGACCATCCGGGTCGTGCGCAACCGGGCTGCAAAAGCGATTTCGCTGGAGGTAAACGGCAGGAAGCTGGACGGCACCACATTTCCGCTGTCGCAAGGCCAGACAGAAGTTGTCGTAACCTTGCCGGCTAATGGTGCTCAGCCGCGTGTGGGCGTCAGTAAGAAGCCTTAAATAAGGGCGGCCTGCCCGCTGTCCTGCCAGTGACATGTGCTTTCCCGCTAAAATTGCGGCAGTCTCCTTGCGGGATTGCCGCAATTTCGCCTTCAGAAGGACATTTTACGTTTGATCTCAAACCGTTAGTCGATCACGCCAGATTTCGTTTCGTAGCTATGTTTTGTTCGCGAAACGGGAACTCCCGCGTTAAGGGAACATTGTTCTGGTTCACATCGGTTCATATGTTTCCAGAAATGGTGCATCGCACAATGAACGGTTTCGCGGAGTAAACGAGTGTCCCTTCTGCAAGTCTACTGGAGAGCGCTCGGCTATATGGCGGCAGACAGGAAGCGCGTTGCGCTTATTTGTGCCGCCAATGTCACCCTGGCTATCGTCGCTATCCTTGAGCCCATCATGTTCGGTCGCGTCATTGATGCGATTTCCGAGCGCGTGAACGTGGTCCCGCCACTGGTGATCTGGGCCGGCCTTGGCGCCTTCAACATCGTTGCATTCGTTCTCGTGGCGCGCGGCGCCGATCGCATGGCTCACAAGCTGCGCGGCGAAGTGCTTTCGCAGTCGTTCGAGCGCATCATCAATATGCCGCTGGCCTGGCACCACACGCGTGGCACGTCCAATTCGCTGCATACGCTGCTGCGCGCAGTGGAAACGCTGTTTTCGCTGTGGCTGGAATTCATGCGCCAGCATCTGTCCACTGCGGTGGCTCTGATGCTGCTCGTGCCCACCGCTTTGTCGCTCGATGTGCGCATGTCGATGGTCCTGCTGGTGCTTGGCGTGGTGTATTACGGCGTCGGCCGTCTGGTCATGCGCAAGACCCGCGAAGGGCAGGCGAGCGTCGAACGCCACTACCACAAGGTGTTCGCGCATGTGTCCGATTCGGTCAGCAACGTTGCGGTGCTGCAGAGCTACAACCGTATCGGCCACGAAACGGCAGCCCTGAAGCGGTTTGTCGGCGAGCTCCTCGACGCCCAGTATCCGGTTCTGGACTGGTGGGCCCTGGCCAGCGCGCTGCATCGCCTCTCGTCCACGATCTCGATGATGGTTGTGCTGTTGATTGGTTCGTTTCTGGTCATGAACGGCCAGTTGCGGATCGGCGACGTCATCGCCTTCACCGGCTTCGCTACGTTGCTCATTGCCCGTCTCGATCAGGTTTCCACTTTCGTGAACCAGATCTCGGAGGCTCGCGCCAAGCTCGAGGATTTTTATGGCATGGAGGATTCAGCGTTTGAAATCCGCGAGCCGGAAGGCCTGCGTGATATCGGCAGGGTTTCCGGTCATGTCCGTTTCGAGAATGTCGGCTTCGAGTTTCCGAATTCGGGGCAGGGGCTGGACAATGTCACCTTCGAGGTGGGCGCCGGCCAGACAGTCGCGATCGTCGGGCCGACCGGTGCGGGCAAGACCACGCTCATCAATATGCTGCAGCGCGTGTTCACGCCGCAGCGAGGTCGCATCCTGATCGATGGCATCGACACGCGAAGCGTCTCCACGTCGTCGCTCAGAAACTGCATCGCCACGGTTTTTCAGGATGCCGGCATGCTCAACCGCTCGATCGAGGACAACATCCGCATCGGGCAGGCTGACGCCACCTATCAGGAAATCCACGCGGCGGCAGAGGCAGCGGCGGCACAGGATTTCATTCTTTCCAAGGCCGAAGGTTACGACACCATTGTCGGCGAGCGCGGCGGGCAATTGTCGGGCGGCGAACGCCAGCGCATCGCCATTGCCCGGGCTGTGCTGAAAAATGCGCCGATCCTCGTTCTGGACGAAGCCACCAGCGCGCTTGACGTGGAAACGGAAGAGCGTGTGAAGCAGGCGATCGACGAGTTGCGCCGTGACCGCACCACCTTCATCATCGCCCACCGCCTGACCACCGTCAGGGATGCCGATCTTGTGGTGTTCATGGACAAGGGCAGGGTCGTCGAGATGGGCGGCTTTGCGGAATTGTCCCTGCGCAATGGCCGCTTCGCTTCGTTGCTGCGGGCAGGCGGACTGCTCAATGACGAGGAGGTGCGTCGTCTGTCCCGGATATCGCCGGTGAAGGAGGACGCTGCTGCCTGACGAAGCACCGGCCTTTGCGTCGCAGTTGCCCGCGGCGCAGGGCAAGGTTATGTAGCTTGTCATGACAGTTTCACGCACCCGCATTGCCAGCTGGATGGACCTCGCCAATCCGACGCGTTTCGTCAGCTTTGCGAACAGAGCTGTTCCATGGCTGGCGGGTGCAGCATGCCTTGTTCTGGCGATCGGCCTCTACATGAGCTTTGCCGCACCCGAGGATTACCAGCAGGGCACGACGGTGCGCATCATGTACATTCACGTGCCGTTCGCCTGGCTTTCCATGATGTGCTACGCGCTCATGGCTGCCTCCGCGATAGGCACGCTGGTATGGCGCCACCCGCTCGCCGATGTCTCTCTGAAGTCGGCAGCGCCCATCGGTGCGTGCTTCACCGCGCTGGCGCTCATTACCGGGTCCATCTGGGGCAAGCCCATGTGGGGCACATGGTGGGTGTGGGATGCGCGCCTGACCTCCGTATTCGTGCTGTTCCTGATGTATCTCGGCATCATCGCGCTGACGCGCGCGCTGGAAGATTCGGGCAAGGCGGCATGGTCGGCGGCGATCATCACATTGATCGGGTTCGTCAACATTCCGATCATCAAGTTCTCGGTGGACTGGTGGAACACGCTGCATCAGCCGGCTTCCGTGTTCCGTGTCGACGGGCCGACCATTGACGGGAGCCTGCTGAGGCCCCTTCTGATCATGGCGATCGGCTTCACGCTGCTTTTCTTCACACTGCACATGATGGCCATGCGCACCGAGATCAGCCGACGGCGTATCGCTTCCATGCGAAGGCTGGCTGCTCGCGGAGAGCGCTGACCTTCGGGACGCTGGCAAAAAACACTGACGGGGAGGGATCATGAAGCGCTCTGGAGTGAATGAAATCATCCGTGAGGGCGACGCCTTCATCCGCTCCTTCGGTTATGTCCTGCCGCCGTTCGCCTATTGGTCCCCCGAAGAAATGAAGCGGCGCGGGGCGGAATCTGCTGGTGTCTTCGATGCCCGGCTGGGCTGGGACATCACCGATTACGGACAGGGGAAATTCGACGAGCTAGGGCTCTTCCTGTTCACGGTCCGCAATGGCTGCTTCGAGGATATGAGCAAGGGTGCCGGCATGCTCTATGCCGAAAAGATCATGATCTCGCGCAGGGACCAGATCTCACCCATGCACCGCCATGTCATCAAGGCGGAGGACATCATCAACCGCGGCGGCGGCAAGCTCGTGCTGGAGTTGTTCATGCCCGACACCGAGGGTGGGATAGATGCACATGCCGAAGTGTCCGTTCCCGTCGACGGCACCATTCGCAGGCTTCCCCCCGGCGGTCTTCTGAAGCTCGATCCCGGTGAGAGCGTGACCCTGCTGCCGGGCGTATGGCACGCGTTCTGGGGCGAGGGCGGCGACATTCTGATCGGCGAGGTCTCCACCGTCAACGACGACCTCACCGACAACATCTTCCGCGACCCTATCGGCCGGTTTTCCGAGATCGAGGAAGATGTAGAGCCGGTTCACCTTCTGGTTTCGGACTATGAGCGCTGGCTGGCGCGGTAGTACGCACTGCCAGCTCCATTGCCGCGCGCTTTAAGACTTTGCGCCCACCTGCCCATTCTCGACAACAAATGTCCTGTCGGTATGGACGGTGCCGCCGGGCTGGTCGGTGCGGTCGATTGCGCGCATCTGTACGTTCAGGCTTTCCGGCGTTACGTCGAAATGCATGTAGCCGCGCTTCTGGCTCTCATAGTAGCGAACCTGAGGATTGGCGGGCAGGGCATCATGCATCGGCCTGGCCAGAGGTTCCGGCCAGAGCGAGCTGATCGAGGTGCCGACGAATTCCGTCATCAGCGACCTGCCGGGCTCCTCGCCCGCGCGGCGGGTGACTTCCGAAACCAGCGTTGAATGAATGTCACCTGCGATCGAAACCGGATTTGAGACCCTGGAACCTTCAATGCGATCCAGAATGCGTTGCCGGGCGGCCGGATAGCCGTCCCACGACTGCAAATAGCGATACAGCTCGCCTTCGTGATCCATGTCGAAGGTGCTCATCATCACGGTTGACGCGATGGCGTTCCATTTCGCCTGCGAACCCGAAAGGCGCGCATCCAGCCAGTTTTCCTGCGCGACGCCCAGCATGGAACGTTGCGGATCTTCGGCTGCCTCGCACGGCTTCTGGAACACGCCAAAGGCGAAATCCTTGTCGGATCCGGCAGCGCAGACACTTTCGGAATCACGAAACTGGCGGGTATCCGGAATACTGACCCGCAGCAGGTCGCCAATATTGAGACCCCGCAAGACAGGCATGGTCGGAGAGTGCAGGGCAGGCGCATGGCGCACCGGCTGGAACTCGTACCAGGCATGATACGCGGCGGCGCGACGCGCCAGTTCCCCGGCGTCGCTGGAGTCTTCGGTCAGCGCATCGTGGTTGTCGAGCGTGACCATGAACGGCAATCGCTCGTGCGCGCGCCGCAGAGCCGCATCGGTCTTGTAGAGCGCATGACGACGGCGATAGTCGTCGAGCGTTCTGAGCGGCTTGTCGGTCTCGTGCGTACGTACGCCACCACGGCCGACTTCGTAGATGTAATCGCCCAGATGCAGCACCAGCGAAGAATCGTCGTCGGCCATGCCGTCATAGGCGTCGAAGAAGCCGTTTTCCCAGTGCTGGCAGGAGACGACGTTGAACCGAAACCGTGACACCAGCGCATCCGCGGCCGGCAATGTGCGCGTCCGGCCGATGGGGCTCATCTCACCGCCAATGCGAAACGCATACCAATACCAGCGATCGGGGCGCAGACCCTGAACATCGACATGGACCGAATGCCCATATTCCGGCAATGCGCTGCCTGTACCGCTGCGAACGACCGTCGACAGGCGCTCGTCCTCGGCCACAATCCATTCCACATCGATCGGCAGTCCGGAGAGGAGTTCGAGATCATCGGCGGCTCTGGCCAGTTTCGTCCATAGCACCACGCTGTTGGCGGTCGGATCACCGCTGGCCACCGAAAACGGAAAGAAGGACGCCGCAGGCGTTTGAGCGGCGGTGCGGTTCACAAAGACCGCAGGGGCCATGAGAGCCGCTGCCGTACCGGCAATAAACTGGCGTCGTTGAAGGATGGTCATGGGGCTCGCTTTAGGCTGGCAGTTACGCTGCAACGGCACCTAACGCCGCGAGATAACACTCCCATGACAGAGCTATACGGTGTGTCGTCGATGCAAGAATGTCTCTTGATCTGCCGCCAACTCCATATTTCAGAACAACATATAAAATTTTAAAATCAGAAATCGGTTATCATTGGGATTTTCGCGTAATTTTCATTCATTTTTGCATTAAAAATATCATTAGTAATTATATATACATGAACAATATTTGTTTTAATTTAAAATCCGTCTTTATCAAAATCGGCGGAGTACAACGCTCCGAAGGATGAATGAGGATTTCTTTTATAATCCGGTGAGCTGTGATTAGATGTGAGAAGGCAAACTGAATTATCCTGACACTGGGCATGCCAGCCGGGCGCGGCCCGCAACGTGGATTTGACGACATGAACCCGATCGCAATTCTGTGGCCGATGGTGGCGCATTTCGCGCTGGTGGCGATCATGTATGCGTTGCTGGGCATGCGCCGCCGGCAGGCGATGCTGAACGGTTCAGTGGCACGCGGCCAGTGGAAGCTGCGCTCCGGCGGCGAGCCGGAAGTCAGCGCCGCCGTGTCGAACAACATCATGAACCAGTTCGAGCTTCCGGTTCTGTTCCATGCCGTCTGTCTGGCGCTTTATGTGACGGCGGGCGTGTCATGGATTGCCGTGATACTGGCCTGGCTGTTCGTGCTGCTGCGCTACGCGCACGCGTTCGAGCATGTAACCAGCAACCGCGTTTCGCGGCGCGGCATGCTGTTCGGCGGCGGCTTTCTGGTGCTGGTGCTTTTGTGGGCGTGGTTTGCCCTGCATCTGGCCGGAGCAGTCTGAGAGAGTTCAGACCACCGTATCCTGATCCGGCAGTATCCGGCTCAGACTTCCAGCAGCACGATCTTGCGCTTTTCGAACTTGATGGCGATTTCGCCACGCACGAGACGCAGCGCCTTATCGCCGAACACTGCCCGCCGCCAGCCCTGCAGAGCTGGTACCTGCGCTTTCTCACCATGAGCGGCGATCTGGTCGATGTCATCGCTCGACGCCAGCACCTTGGCGGCAACGCCTTGTTGTTCGGCGATGATCTTCAGAAGCACTTTCAGCAATTCGGCCGCGGCATTGGTGCCCTCCGGCTGCTGCTGCTGTTTCGGCAGCTTTGGCAATTCATCCTTCGGCACGGCAAGGGCGGCATTCACCGCTGCCAGCAAAGCCACGGCGGTCGACGAGCGTTCCCAGCCCTTGGGAATGGTCCGCAGGCGACCGAGCGCATCACTGTCGCGCGGGGCCTGCTGGGCGATCTCGTAAATGGCGTCATCCTTGATGATCCGGCCGCGCGGCACGTCGCGTTCGCGCGCTTCGCGCTCGCGCCATGCGGCGACCGATTTCAGGATCGCCAGTTCCTGCGGCTTGCGCACGCGCATCTTCAGGCGCTTCCAGGCATCGTCCGGATGCGGATCATAGGTCTCGCGCGAGGTCAGAACCTGCATCTCTTCCTTCAGCCAGTGTGCGCGGTCCTCGCGCTCAAGCTGGGCCGTCAGATGCTTGTAGACGTCGATCAGGTGTGTGACGTCCGCGAGGGCATATTCCAGCTGCTTTTCCGAAAGCGGGCGATAGCGCCAGTCGGTAAAGCGGGAGGATTTGTCGAGCCTGACATCGGTGATCTTCTGGACGAGCTGATCATAGGAGACGGCATCACCGAACCCGCACACCATCGCAGCCACCTGCGTGTCGAAAATCGGGGAGGGCACCAGATCGCCCTGATGAACGATGATCTCGATATCCTGCCGCGCTGCGTGGAAGACCTTGACCACATTCTCATTGGCCATGAGCCTGAAGAAGGGTTTCAGGTCGAGGCCGGGCGCCAGCGGATCAACAAGCGCGGTAAAGCCCGGAACCGCCATCTGGATCAGGCACAACACCGGCCAAAACGTTGTTTCCCGAATGAACTCCGTGTCAACGGTGACAAAGTCCGATTGCTCGAGTCTTTCAATGGCGCTCTCGAGTTCGCTCTGCGTGGTAATAAGGTTCATCAAATCGCTTTTCAGATCAAACTCGTTTCTCAATTCCAGCCGCAGACCGGCGCGTCAAGCCATCGGATGTGAAACGGGTGGCAAGACGGGCCCCGAAAGGCGGCTTACGGCCCTCTTGCCTTGACAAAAGGGCCTGCCCATGCGCTTTTCGCGCCAATTTTGCGGTCGGGCAAGTGCTTCGGCCCCATTGAACCATTGTTAGGCGGAAAATCAGGCAATGCATCGTTATCGCAGCCACACCTGCGCGCAGTTGAGAAAGGCCGATGTCGGCTCCAATATCCGTATTTCGGGCTGGGTGCATCGCGTTCGCGATCATGGCGGCCTGCTGTTCATCGACCTGCGCGACCATTACGGGCTGACGCAAATCGTGGCGGATCCGGATTCGCCGGCTTTCAAGACGGCTGAAACCGTACGTGGCGAATGGGTCATTCGCGTCGACGGCGAGGTCAAGGCGCGCGCAGCCGATGCCGTGAACCCCAATCTCGAAACCGGTGAGATCGAGGTTTTCGCCACTGAGATAGAAGTGCTTTCCGCAGCGAAGGAACTGCCGCTGCCGGTTTTCGGCGAGCCGGACTATCCGGAAGATATCCGCCTGAAGTATCGCTTCCTCGATCTGCGCCGCGAAACGCTGCACAGAAACATCGTGATGCGCACGAAGATCATCGCCGAGATGCGCAAGCGCATGGGCGAGGTGGGTTTCACCGAATATTCCACCCCCATCCTGACCGCGTCGTCGCCCGAGGGCGCGCGCGACTTCCTGGTTCCGTCGCGCATCCATCCGGGCACTTTCTACGCGCTGCCGCAGGCTCCGCAGCAGTACAAGCAGCTCATCATGGTGTCGGGCTTCGATCGCTATTTCCAGATCGCGCCCTGCTTCCGCGATGAGGATCCGCGCGCCGACCGCCTGCCGGGCGAATTCTATCAGCTCGACCTCGAAATGAGCTTTGTCGAGCAGAACGATGTGCTGGCCACCATGGAGCCGGTGATGCGCGGCGTGTTCGAGGCGTTTGCCGACGGCAAGCCTGTGACGCAGGAGTTCCGCCGCATTCCTTATGACGAAGCCATGCGCAAATACGGGTCCGACAAGCCGGACCTGCGCAACCCCATCGAGATGCAGGACGTGTCCGAGCATTTCAGCGGTTCCGGCTTCAAGGTTTTCGCCAACATCCTCGCCAACGATCCCAAGGCCGAAGTGTGGGCCATTCCGGCGAAGACCGGTGGCTCGCGCGCATTCTGCGACCGCATGAATTCATGGGCGCAGGGCGAGGGGCAGCCGGGTCTGGGCTACATTTTCTGGCGCAAGGAAGGCGACAGGCTCGAAGGCGCCGGACCGATCGCCAAGAACATCGGCGAGGAGCGTACGGAGGCCGTGCGCCAGCAACTGGGGCTTGAAGATGGCGATGCTGCCTTCTTCGTTGCGGGCGATCCAAAGAAGTTCGTTGCTTTCGCCGGTGCCGCGCGCACCCGTGCCGGTGAGGAACTGAACCTCGTCGATCGTGAGCGGTTCGAACTGTGCTGGATTGTCGACTTCCCGTTCTACGAGTGGAACGAAGACGAGAAGAAGGTGGATTTCGCCCACAATCCGTTCTCGATGCCGCAGGGTGGCATCGAGGCGCTGAGCGGTCAGGACCCGCTGAGCCTCAAGGCCTACCAGTACGACATGGTCTGCAACGGCTTCGAGATCGCTTCCGGTGGTATCCGCAACCATCTTCCCGAAACCATGGTCAAGGCCTTCGAGATCGCGGGACTGGACCGGCAGACGGTGGAAGAGCGCTTTGGCGGTCTTTATCGCGCGTTCCAGTATGGCGCGCCGCCGCATGGCGGCATGGCGGCCGGCATCGACCGTGTGGTCATGCTGCTCGTCGGTGCGAAGAACCTGCGCGAGGTCACCATGTTCCCGATGAACCAGCAGGCCTTCGATCTGCTCATGGGGGCGCCAGCGCCGGCTACGCCGCAGCAGCTGCGCGAACTGGAACTGCGCGTTATGCCGCAGAAAAAGGAAGCCTGAGCGATCAGGCTACAGAAAAGCCCCGCCGCTTATGAAGCGTGCGGGGCTTTTCTTTGTGTGATTTCGGGTAAAGGCAGAAGCGCTCTTTTCTACGCAATTACGAGCGCAAAACAGCTGCGCACTTTTGCAGGAATTGCTCTAATGACGAACCTGATATCTGGGTTCGTAATGTCCATCTGGTGTCTTCAGGAACAATTCTCTGATCTGCGGATGACGCACAGGCTCATCTGAAACATCTTCAACCAGATTTTGCTCGGAAACATAGGCGATGTAGTCGGTTTCGGAGTTTTCAGCCAGAAGATGGTAGAAAGGCTGGTCCTTGCTGGGGCGAACGCCAACAGGAATTGCCTCATACCATTCATCGGTATTGGCAAACTCCGGGTCGACATCGAAAATGATCCCGCGAAACGGAAAAAGCCGATGGCGCACAACCTGTCCGATTGAAAACTTTGCTTTTTTGATCGCCAGTCTGTCCATGCTTCTTATTTGGCTCATCACACCGGTTAATTCAATGCTGAACAGGTTACACAGCCATGTGAGCCTGTTTGCGGGTTGGGCCGCAGGGCTGAAGGGAAATCCGAAATCTCTCACAGCGGGTTGAAGTTCAGGGGGCGAATCTGAAAGCTGGCTGTGCGCCGCGCGCAAGGCTGCTGGCCGGTTAAGAGACGAAACGATCATGTCCGATATTGCCGGCCTCGTTCTTCCGTTCTTCGGGCTGATCTTCGTCGGGTTCGCCGTCGCACGCATCACGCGCCAGCCTCTCGAAGCGCTTGGCTGGCTGAACACCTTCATCATCTATGTCGCGCTGCCGGCCCTGTTCTTCCAGCTTCTGGCCAGAACGCCGTTTGAAGAGCTGACGGAATGGGGCTTCATCTTTGGATCGGTGTTCTCCACCTTTCTGATTTTCATGATGATGTTCGCGGGCTCATTGCTGGTAGCCGGCAATATCGCGGAATCCACCGTGAAGGGGCTGGCGGCTGCTTACGGCAATATCGGCTATATGGGGCCGGGGCTGGCGGTGCTCGCCTTCGGAGAGAAGGCCGCTGTGCCCGTCGCTCTGATCTTCTGTTTCGAAAACGTCATGCATTTCACCATTGCCCCGATGATGATGGCGCTTGGCGGTGACGACCGCAGGTCATGGCCGCAGCTTGTGACAGGCATCGTCAGCCGCATTGTGCTGCACCCCTTCATCATCGCGACTGCGCTTGGCGTTCTGGCGGCTTATTTCGAATGGAGCCCGCCACTGCCGCTCGACCGTTTGCTCGGCTATCTCGCGAACGCGGCCGCTCCCTGCGCCCTGTTCGCCATGGGGGTGACGCTTGCCCTGCGGCCGCTGCGGCGCATACCTGTCGAAATCGTGCCGATCAGCCTGCTCAAGCTCATAGTGCATCCGCTGCTTTGCTACGTGATGCTGAGCCTGATGGGAGATTTTTCAGAGGTCTGGCTCTTTTCCGCCGTTCTGCTGGCGGCTCTGCCCACAGCCACCAATGTCTTCGTCATTGCCCAGCAATATGGGGTGTGGGTCGAGCGGGCTTCGGCCACGATACTGGTCACGACCTGCGCCTCGATCATGACCGTCACCGGCCTGCTTTACATGATCCGGGCCGGGATCCTACCGCTGGATCTGTTCCCGTAACGCGCTGCCCAGTGCGGAAAAACCGCTACCGGGATGCAGCCCTTCACGCATGAAGAAAGCACGCAGCGGCGCAAAGCGCCCGAGCAGCCCGAGCGTGGCGCTGCGGGCGATCTGGGCAGGAAGCATATTCGACAGCAGCGACCGGTTGAGGAGATTGACCGCGCTGGTGCGGGCCACGACGTCGGGCCTGCGCCGGAGATCGTAAGTGATCATTGCCTTGTCCGATCCGGGATCGGATCGATTTTGTGATGAAACATCAACGAGATCGACGATATCCCTGATGCCGAGGTTCAGCCCCTGTGCGCCGATGGGCGGAAACACATGAGCCGCTTCGCCCACCAGCGCCACCCGGTTCCGTGCAAAGCGCTTCGGTGTGGAGGTCGACAGCGGATAGATCTGGCGCTTTGGCTCCACCGCCACTCGCCCCAGCATGGATTGCATGCGCCGCTCAATGTGAAGTGACAGGGCATCGTCGTCCAGTGCCGCCAGTTCGCTGGCGGTTTCAGGACGCACGACGCAGACAAGGCTCGATCTGCGGCCGCCGGGAAGCGGCACCTGCGTGAATGGCCCGGTCTGGGTGTGGAATTCGGTGGAGGTGAAGTTGTGATCGAGCGTGTGGCCAAAATTCAGAACCAGCGCCGCCTGTGGAAACGGATGCGATGATACCGAAATGCCGGCGGCCTGGCGAGCCGGCGACATGCGCCCATCCGCAGCGACGACCAGTTTTCCTGAAACTTCGCTGCCATCTGCAAGCCGCGCCACAGCCTCGTCGGAACCGAGGTTCCAGCTTTCCACCAGTGTCTTCTTCCAGGCGATCGACGTGTTTGCCGCCACGGCCTGCGCCAGCGTCGCCACCAGCACCTTGTTGGGTATGTTGAGGCCGAAGCGCTCTTCAGCGATGTCACCGGCATGGAAAGTTGCGGGCGTGCTGCGGATCAGCCGGTCCGTCGCATCCACGATACGCATGATCTTCAGCGGGGCGGACTGATCTGACAGCGCTGTCAGAACGCCGATCCGTTCCAGCGTTTCGAGGGCGGGATTCATCAATGCCGTGGTGCGCCCGTCCTCGATATTGGGCTCAGGACCGACCAGCGTGACCGCAAAGCGTGCTCCGGCAAAGGAAAGCGCGGCGATCAGACCGGCAGGGCCGGTTCCGGCAACGAGGATCTTTGCTTCGGTTTCAGCAGGGATGGCGGTCGTTGGCATATCGGAGCCTCCTTGTCGCCCGAGCTATACGCCTTTCCCCACTGGCCCATCAACGCGACCTTTCAGCCGCTGCAAGAAAAACAACGCTTTTGCGCCTGTTACGGACAAGAAATCCTGTGTGGCCTTATGTCTAATCCACGCTCCCGCATTGACCCCGGCGGACAGGTGGTTGATCAAGAGGGATTATGGATGCCATGCAAGGTGGACTGGTGGCCGTGGATAAAAAACCGACCGGCAGGAAGATCAGGGACCGTATTCCCAGACCGAGGAAGAAGGTGACCTGGCCACAGGCAAGAGCCTTTTCCGTCCATCTTCTGACGGCGTCCGGATCTTTCCTTGCTTTCGTTTCTCTCGTTGCGGCCAGCGAAGAGCGCTGGACTGCGATGTTCTGGTGGCTGGGACTGGCATTGTTCGTGGACGGCATAGACGGCCCGATCGCGCGCAAGCTGGAGGTCAAGGAAATCCTGCCGACATGGTCGGGCGAACTACTCGACAACATCATCGACTATGTCACCTATGTGCTGATTCCTGCATTCGCGCTGTATCAGTTCGGACTAATGGGCGAGGGGCTGTCGTTTATCGCCGCCGCCATCATCGTCGTTTCGAGCGCGATCTACTATGCCGATACCGGCATGAAGACCAAGGAGAACTTCTTCAAGGGGTTCCCGGTGGTCTGGAACATGGTTGTGTTCACGCTGTTCGTGGTCGGGCCGGGAGAATGGGTGTCATTCGCCGTGGTGGTGATCTGCGGACTGCTGACCTTCGTGCCGATCAATTTCCTGCATCCGGTGCGGGTCAAGCGCCTGCGCCCGATCAATCTCGCCATCACCCTTTTGTGGTGCGCGTTTGGGGTTCTGGCGCTGGCAGAATCCGCCCTTGCCGAATTCTACAGCCAGATCGGCATTCTGGCGGAAAACGTCAGTCTGTTCACCAAGGGTGGCATCACCGTCACGGGGCTTTATCTGTTCTGTATCGGCGGTATCATGCAGCTTTTTCCAAGTCTCGGCGCGAAGAAGGCCTGAATTCACATGTCCAAGGCAATCCGCATTCACAAGCATGGGGGCCCCGAGGTGCTGGTTTTCGAGGACGCGGATCCCGGCCGTCCCGCTCCGGGTGAAGTTCTCGTTCGCCACACCGCGATCGGCGTGAATTTCATCGATGTCTACCATCGCACCGGCCTCTATCCAGCACCGAACGGCTTGCCTTTCACGCCAGGCGGAGAAGCTGCCGGCGTGGTTCTCGAAGTGGGCGAGGGGGTTGACTGGCTGGCAGCGGGAGACCGTGTCGCCTATGTGGTTCAACTAGGTGCCTATGCGGAGCAGCGCGTTGTAGGTGCCGATCGGGTCGTTCGCATTCCCGATGGGATCAGCGATGATCAGGCTGCCGGCATGATGCTCAAGGGCATGACGGTGGAATATCTTGTGCGCCGTACCTTCCGGGTGAAGCCCGGCGACACCGTGCTCTATCACGCAGCGGCCGGCGGGGTGGGACTGATCTTCGGTCAGTGGGCGCATCATCTTGGCGCCACCGTCATCGGAACGGCCGGCTCGCCGGAAAAGGCCGAACTCGCGCGAGCCCACGGGTTCCATCACGTGATCGACTATCGCCGGGAGGATTTCGTGCAGGAAGTGGCACGCATCACCGACGGCAGGAAATGCGATGTCGTCTATGATTCGGTTGGCAACGACACGTTTGCAGGCTCACTGGACTGCCTGAAGAGGCTCGGCACACTGGTTTCATTCGGTCAGTCTTCAGGTCCGATCCCACCTTTCGACATCGGCATTCTCGCCCGGAAAGGATCGCTGTACCTGACCCGCCCGACGCTTTTCAGCTACAATGTCACGCGCGAGGAACTTGAAGCGTCGGCAGCGGCTTTGTTCGAGGTGGTGCTGTCGGGGGCCGTGAAAATCATGGTCAATCAGCGCTATGCCCTCAAGGATGCCGCGCGTGCCCATTCCGATCTGGAGGGGCGCAAAACCACGGGAACAACCGTTCTCGTTCCCTGAATCATCGCTGCGAATGCCATCGAAATTATTGAAGCTCTTTCAAAGTAAGCATCGGTTTGCGCAGAAACGCGCCAGTGCCTACGATGCCATCGGGAACACAGAACATATCTGTTAAACAGATGGGAGGCACTGTGAGTTTAAATCAAGGCGCTGCGGACCTGCTCGAGGTTCGTGGCCTGACCAAGATATTCGGCTCCCTGAAAGCTTGCGACACGATCGACCTTGGCATTGCCAAAGGCGAAATACATGCGCTTCTGGGAGAAAATGGGGCTGGAAAGTCCACGTTGGTCAAGATGTTATTCGGCTCTCTTGAGCCACATTCCGGTGAAATTCTGTGGAACGGCCAGCCGGTGCGCATCACCAGTCCGGGCGTTGCGAAGAAACTCGGTATCGGCATGGTGTTTCAGCATTTTTCGCTGTTCGAGGCGCTGACCGCAGCCGAAAACATTGCTCTTTCGCTCAATGACGGCGCGCCGATAAGCACTATTGCGGCCAAGGCCCGCGCCTTGTCCTACAGCTATGGCCTGCCGCTCGATCCGGATGCGCTGGTGGGCGATCTGTCGGTTGGAGAGCGCCAGCGGATCGAGATCATCCGCTGCCTGTTGCAGACGCCTGAACTCATCATTCTCGATGAGCCGACGTCGGTTCTGACACCACAGGAGGCCGACAAACTGTTTGAAACGCTGGAGCGGCTCCGGGCCGAGGGCAAGTCGATCCTCTATATTTCGCATCGCCTCGAAGAGGTGAAGCGCATTTGCGACCGCGCCACCGTGCTGCGTCACGGCAAGGTGGTGGGACACTGCAACCCGCGCGAGGAAACGGCGTCTTCTCTGGCCCGGATGATGGTGGGCACCGAGGTTCGCGCGGTCGAGCGCACGCCGGCTGCGGGAATCGAAAAGGCCAGGCCGCTGCTGGAGATCGTCAATCTCAACCGAAAGCCGGCAACACCGTTTGCCATTGCCTTGAAAAACATCAATCTTTCCGTTCGGGCAGGGGAGGTCGTCGGCATCGCCGGCGTTGCCGGTAACGGGCAGGGAGAGTTTTTCGAAGCTGTGTCTGGTGAGGTGCTTCAGCAGGACCGGGCGTCGGTGCGCATTGGCGGCGCCGATGTGGGCGGGCTCGACATAACGGGCCGGCGTCTGCTGGGCGCTGCCTTCGTTCCCGAGGAACGCCTCGGCCATGGTGCTGCACCGCGCATGACGCTGTCGGAAAATCTTCTCCTTTCCCGGCACGCCACGGACGGCAAAAAATTCGTCGGCAAAGGCGGCGTGATCGAAAGCAAGGCGATCTACGACACCGCACAGCGCATTATCGGGATCATGGATGTGCGCAAGAGCGCGCCTGATCCGGAAGCTGCGTCCCTCTCCGGCGGCAATCTGCAGAAATTCATCGTCGGGCGCGAGCTCGACCGCAATCCCTCGGTGATGATCGTCAACCAGCCGACATGGGGCGTCGATGCCGGGGCTGCGGCTCATATCCGGCAGGCGCTCATCAGCCTTGCCCGGAATGGCTCCGCCGTGCTGGTGATCAGCCAGGATCTGGACGAGCTTTTTGAAATGTCGGACGCCATTGCCGTGATGCACAATGGCGAATTGTCACCCGCACTGCCTATAGCCGAAGCGACGTACGAGAAGATCGGCCTGCTGATGGGCGGCGCCGAGCCGGGGCATGCCGCCACAGCCCATGCAACCGAAACGGCGGAGGTGGCATGATGCGCATCGAGCTCGTCAAACGTCCGCAGCGCTCGGCGCTGTTTTCGATGCTCTCTCCCTTCATCGCCTTCGCGCTGACCGTGATTACGGGCGCGATCATGTTTGCGGTTCTGGGCGTTAACCCCGCCAGGGCGCTCTACGCCTATTTCATCTCACCGCTCACCGAAGTCTGGCAGT
This sequence comes from Aquamicrobium sp. YD-1-mutant5, assembly GCF_059509755.1. NCBI lineage: Bacteria > Pseudomonadati > Pseudomonadota > Alphaproteobacteria > Hyphomicrobiales > Phyllobacteriaceae > Aquamicrobium > Aquamicrobium sp. YD-1-mutant5. Next base: position 439,604 of record NZ_JCAKKP010000001.1, on the reverse strand, counting down.
TGCACGAGTTGGCGATCAAGGCCGCACCCCTTATCCTGATTGCGGTGGGCTTGTCCGTCTGCTTCCGCGCCAACATCTGGAACATCGGTGCGGAAGGCCAGTTTACGGTCGGTGCCATTGCCGGCTCGCTTCTGCCCGTTCTTTATCCTGATCTGCAGGGCGCATACCTTCTCCCGCTGATGCTCCTGATGGGCATGATCGGCGGAGCGGCATTCGCGAGCATTCCTGCTTTTCTCAAGGCACGATTCAACACCAACGAAATCCTCACCAGCCTGATGCTGGTCTATGTCTCGCAACTGTTTCTCGACTGGGTTGTGCGAGGCCCGTGGCGTGATCCCATGGGCTATAATTTCCCGCAGACGGTTCAGTTCAGCCGGGCCGCGCGCCTGCCCGAACTGCTGGATTCCGGCCGGGCCAATCTGGGCTTCATCTTCTCGATCGTTGCGGCTGTGCTCATCTGGCTGATGATGAGCCGCATGCTCAAGGGGTTTGAAGTGCGGGTGATGGGTTCCAGCCCGCGGGCAGGGCGGTTCGCCGGCTTCAGCATGAACCGCATGGTGTTCTTCGCCTTCATGCTTTCCGGTGCGCTGGCGGGATTGGCCGGCATTTCGGAGGTTTCCGGCGCTATCGGCAGGCTTCAGCCGACGATTTCACCCGGTTACGGCTTTGCCGCCATCATCGTCGCGTTTCTGGGCAGGCTCAATCCGCTCGGCATTATCGCGGCAGGTCTCGTGCTGGGGCTGACCTATCTCGGCGGCGAGGCGGCACAATCCTCGCTTGGCGTGTCGGACAAGCTGGCGCGCGTGTTCCAGGGCATGTTGCTGTTCTTCGTGCTGGGCTGCGACACGCTGATTCATTACCGCATTCGCTTTGTCGGCAGGACAAATCCGGCAGCTGACACGATTGCAGCACAGGAAGGGGCAAACTGATGGATATCTGGATCAGCATCCTTCTTACCATCGCCACTGCCGCCACGCCGCTGCTCATCGCCGCAATCGGCGAACTGGTTGCCGAGCGCGCCGGTGTCCTGAACCTTGGCGTCGAGGGCATGATGATCATGGGCGCGGTTGGCGGTTTCGGGGCTGGATATCTGACAGGATCTCCGTGGATCGGCGTGCTCGCTGCCATCATCATCGGTGTTCTGTTTTCCCTGCTCTTCGCTTTCATGACGCTCACGCTGGCGACCAATCAGGTTGCGACAGGGCTTTCCCTCACCATTCTGGGGCTCGGCCTTTCAGGCATGATTGGAACCAGTTTTGTCGGCCAGCCGGGCGTACGGTTGCAGAATCTCGACATTCCCGGCCTCACCTCGCTGCCGGTGGTCGGAAAGCTGATCTTCGGGCAGGATCCGATCTTCTACCTGTCGATCGTGCTGGTCATTGCCGTCGCCTGGTTCCTGTTCCGCAGCCGTACGGGGCTTACCATGCGTGCCATCGGCGACAGCCACGGCTCCGCCCATGCCCTCGGCATCCACGTTATCCGCTACCGCTATCTGGCGGTGATGTTCGGCGGCGCCTGCGCCGGGCTTGCCGGCGCGCATCTTTCACTCGTCTACACGCCGCAATGGGTGGAAAACATGAGCGCCGGACGCGGCTGGATCGCGCTGGCGCTGGTGGTGTTCGCCTCGTGGCGGCCATGGCGGGTTCTGGCCGGCGCCTACATCTTCGGCGCGATCTGGATAGGACAGTTGCATGTGCAGGCCATCGACCTGTCGGCGTTCAGCAATTCGTCGTGGCTGATCTACCAGCCGCTGGCGCTGCTGAAGTCCCTGCCATCCCAGTTCCTGTCGTCCTTGCCCTATCTCGCGACGATATTGGTTCTGGTTGTGATTTCGCGTAACAAGCGCCTGACCATGATGAACACGCCAGCTTCCCTGGCCCAGCCCTTCGTGCCTGAACGCTAAGAAATTCAGCGCGTTAGATGTTAAACCTCAGATGGAGAACACTCATATGAAAAAAACCATGACAGCTCTCATGGCAGCGGTGGCAGCTCTTGCCCTGTCTGCGCCCGCTCAGGCGCAGGACAAGCTGAAGGCCTGCTGGATCTACACAGGTTCCATCGGCGACTTCGGCTTTGCCTTCCAGCACGATCAGGGCCGCCAGATGGTGGAAAAGGAGCTTGGCGATCAGGTCGAGACCGCCTTCCTCGAAAACGTTTCGGAAGGTCCGGACGCTGCCCGTTCCTTTGAGCGCATGGCGCGTGACGGGTGCAAGATCATCTTCGGCACCTCCTTCGGCTTCATGGATGCCGAACTCGAAGTGGCGAACAAGTTCCCCGACGTGAAGTTCGAGCACGCCACCGGCTTCAAGACATCCGACAACATGGGCGTCTACAACATCCGCTTCTATGAAGGCCGTTATGTCAGCGGCCAGATCGCGGCCAGGCAGTCGAAGACCGGTGTGGCCGGTTACATCGTTTCGTTCCCCATTCCTGAAGTCGTGATGGGCATCAACGCCTTCATGCTCGGCGCCCAGTCCGTCAATCCGGATTTCAAGCTGAAGGTTGTGTGGATCAACTCCTGGTTCGATCCGGGCAAGGAAGCCGACGCAGCCAAGGCGCTGTTCGATCAGGGTGCCGACATCATTGCCCAGCACACCAATTCGACGGCTCCGCTGCAGATTGCCGAAGAGCGCGGCATGCACGGCTTCGGTCAAGCGGCCGACATGTCCAAGTTCGCTCCCAAGGCACAGCTCACCGCCGCAGTGAACAACTGGGGCCCGTATTATGTGAACCGCGTCAAGGCTGTCATTGATGGCAGCTGGAAGGCGGAAAGCCGGTGGGAAGGTTTCAAGGACGACATCCTCTATATGGCACCCTACACCAACGTGCCGGATGAGGTTGCAGAGGCTGCCAAGGCAACCGTTCAGAAAATCACAGACGGATGGAATCCCTACACCGGCCCGATCACCAGACAGGATGGTACGGAATGGCTGAAGGACGGCGAGGTTGCCGATGATCAGACCCTTCTGGGCATGAACTTCTATGTGAAGGGCATCGACGACAAGCTTCCGCAGTAATCGTCAGCGGAGCGAAAGCAGAGAAGGGCGCCTTTCGGGCGCCCTTTTTTCTGCTTGTTCGGGGGAGGGTGCGCCTTTCAGAAAATGCGCTGGATGTGCCTCAAACCAGATAATCGCTGACATGCGGCCACACTTCCAGGGCGCCCCGATAGATCATGTCGAGTGCGACATAGAGGATGATCAGCAGGCCGATATAGGCGATCCAGCGATAACGGTGGAGAAGCCGTGCAATCAGCGACGCGGCAAGTCCCATGAGGGCGACAGAAAAGACGAGGCCGACGACGAGTACGGTGAAGTGGTCGCGCGCTGCACCAGCTACGGCAAGCACATTGTCGAGCGACATGGAAACGTCGGCTACGACGATCTGGATCGCCGCCTGCAGAAGCGTTTTGCGGGGGGCCTTCGAGGGAGAAGATTCCGCGCCATCGGCCAGAACCCGCGTGGCTTCCTCTTCATCCTCATGAGAGGTGCGCAGCTCGCGCCACATTTTCCAGCAAACCCATAGCAACAGGATGCCGCCAACCAAAAGCAGGCCGAGTATTGCAAGGAGATGTACGGTTATCACCGCAAACACGATACGCAGAATGGTTGCAGCCAGAACCCCGATCAGGATCGCTTTCTTGCGTTGGTCAGCCGGCAAGCCAGCGGCCGCGAGACCGATGACGATGGCGTTATCTCCGGCCAGAACCAGATCGATGAAAATCACCTGAAGGAGCGCAGTGAAGCCAGCTGCGGTAAAAATTTCCATCGCCAGATCGCCTATCCATGTCGTGGGAACACCGGAGGCCTACGCCCAAGCCGGCAATGCAGTCAAGGGTTGTTGGGCCGTCAGGGGTTGTCGTCTCCATCGTCCTGCAACCTGCGAAAGCCCAGCGGTGGGACACCCTGAGCGCACTTCAGGAAATAAGAATTGCAGCAACCGTCTCATCTGTTGACTGCCGACCATGCTCGGCGCTAAAGCCGTGCGTGTATTGCATGCCTTTACTGTGAGGCGGCAGTCGGGCAGGAGGGATGGCCGAGCGGTTTAAGGCACCGGTCTTGAAAACCGGCGAGGCAGTGATGTCTCCGTGGGTTCGAATCCCACTCCCTCCGCCACGACCTCTGATTTCCAACGGCCGCAAAGGCTTTTCCTCTTTGGCTGTACACACGAAAGTACAGTTGTGAATCAGGGCGACATGCCTGCTTTTTGGGTGTGTGAGTTCAGGCCGAACCGCGACTTTTACAGTTCGAGTTTATTCATAGCGATGTCTGTTTGCGACAAGTTTCTGACGGAAAATCTCCGCCGGTGTTTTGTACCCCGAACATCTGCGCGGCGTATTGTTGAGGCGATGAAAGATGAATACGAGATCTCGGTCACTCAACGTTAGCGGATCAAGGTCTCTGGGGAGCCATCGTCTTGTTCGCCTGTTGGTGTTTTCGACCGTTCCCTTTTGCCAGAGGGACTGCGGATCACAGAACCATGCTTTTGTTCTGATCCCGCCCTGCAGGTAAGCCCATTCCGTGAATTCAGTGCCGCGATCAAAGGTGATCGAGCGCCGGGCTATTTGGGGCAGGGGTTGCAGTACGCAAATCACACCATCCATTACCGCACGTGACTGACGATAATTGTTGCGCAACACAACTGTGAAACGGCTTACCCGCTCAACCAGAGACGTCACATTGGCATCGCATTCCCAATGTCCAAACTGCTTGCGCCTGGCGATCATGTCCGGGCAATGTAAGATGCTCAGTTCCGGCAGAAATCAATTTCCATGACGGCGCCGGGCATGACGTGGACGTCGTCTGGCACGACGTTCAGGCAGATACTCCCAAAGCCCTTCTTTTCGACCGTCGGCGGAATAAAAAAACTGATAGATCGTTTCATGACTGACAGCGATGGGGTGGCGCTCCATCTGCATTCTCACGGCAATTTGCTGCGGCGACCATCCATCGCTGATGTGCTTGATCACGGATTGACGCAAATGATCAAACCGGATGAGCTTGCGTTGTTTCGAGCGACGTTCACGGGATTTCTGATCGGCAACCATGCCGTAATAGCCGGTTAGATCCGTGATCTGACCGTCGACAAATCGATTGCGTTTCAACTCGCGGAAAACGGTTTATCGATGTCGTCCAGGTTTCTCGGCAATAATATCAACGGAGAGGTTTGCGGCGCGCCAGCGGGCGATCTTGCGGCGTTCATCCGGATCAATATGTGCGTAGCTGCGTTCCATTCACTGCGGTGAGTTAGTCGCATAAGATAGATTATGGAACTATATCGGCAATGTAGTGCGCGACTTGCGCCTTTATCGAAGCCCGGACGTTATCGTGTGATCCCAGATGCACACGCACAGAATGAGTGTGCAGCGCGCATCAGGCCGGCTGGAGTGGAAATTCCAGCACCAGTCCGTCATAGGCCGGCTGAACATTGTCCGGCGTTTCAGCCCGCACCGTCTCGTAGTCCAGCGGTATGTGCATATGGGTCAGAACGGCTTGTCTGGGCTTCAGCCGGTCGATCCATTCCAGTGCCTCGCCGAGCGAAAAATGGCTGGGATGGCGGCGGTATTGCAAGGCGTCGACGATCAGCAGTTCAAGGCCGTTCAGCCGCAATGCAGTGGTTTCCGGAATACCGCTGACGTCGGGGCAATAGGCAATGTTTTCAACGCGGAAGCCGAGCGAGGTGATGTCGCCGTGCACTTGCGGCAGAGGCTCGAAGGTGAGGGCACCGCCCTCTCCGTCCACAGTGACCGTCCGGTCATGATCGATGCCGCGCGCCCACAGGATCGGCGGATAGGAACTGCCGGGCGGCGTTTCGAAGCAATAACCGAAAGCCTCGCGCAGGCGCACCATGGTCGCTGCGTCGGCATAGATGTCGATGAGGCGCTTCTGCTCGAGCACATAGCCGCGCAAATCGTCTATGCCATGGATATGATCGGCATGGGCATGCGTATAAAGCACGGCATCGATATGGCCGACTTTCGCCATCAGCATCTGGGCGCGGAAATCCGGGCCGGTGTCGATCACCACTGTAGTCCGGCGCCCGTCGACCCTGATACGCTCGAACATGGCGGAGGCGCGCATGCGTCGGTTTTTCGGATTGGCGGGATCGCAGGCGCCCCAGTCACCGGTGATGCGCGGCACGCCGGGCGATGAGCCGCACCCCAGTATGGTGACGCGCAGCCGGTCGCTCACGCCTTTATCGCCACTTCATCGGGTCGAGGCATCTTACTGAAAAGACGAAAGAAATTTTCCGTGGTCAGCCTTGCCACCTGTTCGGCATCGACGCCGATGGTTTCGGCCAGAACCGCTGCCGTATGGGCCACGAAGGCAGGCTCGTTGCGCTTGCCGCGATGTGGAACCGGGGCGAGGTAAGGCGCATCCGTCTCCACCAGCAAGCGCTCATGCGGCACGGCAGCCGCGATGTCACGAATGTCCTGCGAGTTCCGGAATGTCAGAATGCCGGAAAAGGAGACATATCCGCCAAGCGCAACGCCGACCTCTGCCAACCGCCTGCCGGAGGAAAAGCAATGCAGGACGAAGCGGAAAGCCCCCTTCCCCATCTCCTCTTCCAGAATGGCCGCTACGTCATCATCGGCAGAACGGGCATGGATGACCAGCGGCAAGCCGGTTTCGCGTGCGGCTGCGATGTGATTGCGGAAGCACGCGGCCTGAAGCTGCGGCGTGGCATAGTCGTAATGATAGTCAAGACCCGACTCGCCGATGGCGACCACCCTGGGATGGCTGCTGAGCCTGATCAGGTCTTCCGCAGAAACAACGGGTTCCTGCGCCACGCTGTTCGGATGCGTGCCGACCGAACAATAGACCTCATCATACGCCTCGGCGACTTCAAGGATGCGGTCAAACTTCTGCACCTGCGTCGAAATCGTCACCATGCGCCTCACGCCAGCTTCGCGGGCGCGGGCGATGATCGCATCCCGCTCCTCGGCGAAATCCGGGAAATCGAGATGGCAGTGACTGTCGACCAGCATCAGGCGGCAGGCTCCTGCTCCACATAGCGCGGGAACACGGGCTGCGGCGCCGGCAGTGGCGTGCCGGGCACCAGAGCGTCGAGTGTGTCGACATGCCCGAAATCGCGCTGATCCTCGCCCACGGCCAGAAGATCGAGCAGTTTGGCGGCGGAACCGGGAATGAAAGGCTGGCACAGGATGCCGACGCGCCGGATTATCTCGGCCGTCGTCCACAGAACCGTTTCCATGCGCGCCGGATCGGTCTTCTTCAGCGCCCACGGCTCCTGCCCCGCGAAATAGCGGTTTGCTTCGGCGACAACACCAAAGATCGCGGCCAGCGCCTGATGGATAGCCTGCTCGGCCATGGTCCTGCGCGCGGTCGCCAGCGCATCCACCGCCTGCGCCAGAATAGCCTTGTCGGCTTCCGCCAGCTCGCCACGCGCCGGCACCACGCCACCGCAGTTCTTGGCGATCATGGACAGCGAGCGTTGCGCCAGATTGCCAAGATCGTTGGCAAGATCGGCGTTGGTGCGATTGACGATGGCTTCGTGGCTGTAGCTGCCGTCCTGCCCGAACGGCACTTCGCGCAGGAAGAAATAGCGCACCTGATCGAGGCCGTAATGCTCAACCATGGTGAAGGGATCGATGACGTTGCCGAGCGACTTCGACATCTTTTCACCGCGGTTGAACAGGAAGCCGTGGCCGAACACCCGCTTCGGAAGCTCGATGCCGGCCGAGATCAGAAAGGCCGGCCAGTAGATGGCGTGGAAGCGCACAATGTCCTTGCCGATGATGTGCGCATCGGCCGGCCAGAATTTCCATTTCTCTTCATTTTCATCAGGATAGCCAAGCGCAGTGATGTAGTTGGTGAGCGCATCCACCCACACATACATGACGTGCTTTTCGTCGCCCGGCACCGGAACGCCCCAGTCGAAGGTGGTGCGGGAGATGGACAGGTCCTTCAGGCCCGAGCGAACGAAGCTCGTCACTTCGTTGCGGCGCTCAGCCGGTCCGATGAAATCGGGACGGCTTTCATAAAGCTCCAGCAGCTTGTCCTGATAGGCGGAAAGGCGGAAGAAGTAGCTTTCCTCCTCGACCCATTCCACGGGCGTACCCTGCGGTCCGTAGCGCACGCCATCTTCGCGCACTTCGGTTTCCTCTTCGCCGTAATAGGCTTCGTCGCGCACTGAATACCAGCCAGCATAGCCGCCCTTGTAGATGTCGCCCCGGTCGGCCATGGCCTTCCAGATCGCCTGCGAGGCCTTGTAGTGGCGCTCCTCGGTGGTGCGGATGAAATCGTCGTTGGAGGCATTCAGCGCCACGGCCATGCGCTGGAACGCGGCGGCATTTCGATCCGCCAGTTCACGCGGCGAAATGCCCTCCTTCTTCGCCGTCTGCAGCATCTTGATGCCGTGCTCGTCCGTTCCGGTAAGGAAGAAAACATCCTTGCCGTCGCAGCGCTGGAAACGCGCAAGCGCATCCGTGGCGATCAGCTCATAGGCATGGCCGATATGCGGCTTGCCGTTGGGATAGGAAATGGCAGTGGTGATGTAGAAACTATCGCGCGACATGAAGGGACCGTCTCGAAGTCTGCAAAGGAAGAATGTGCGGTGGATATAGCATCGGAACGGCGATTGCCATCCCGCGGCAAGGCAGAGCTTCACATTCGAAATGCAGAGTTCAGGCGATCAATCATCGAAAGCGCGTGCTGCTTCTTGTCGAGGTTATAGGTTTCCATCTCGATTATCGCATTGCGCGCGTCCTGCCAAGCATCGGTGAGCGATTTGGCGCGGGCAAGGTTTCCGCCAAGGGCGGCCTGCCGCGCTTGACCGGAAAGCAGATCGAGCGCGTGACGATTGAATATGTCGAACGGCACGGCCCCGTCGCGGCCTGCGACCACATCCGCCAGCCTGTGGGCGCTCCCTACCTCATAGCGTGGCGAATGCACCAGATCATCGAGGGCCTGCGCTATTTCCAGCCCGCCATATTGGGCGAGCATGATGGCATTGCGCACGCTGCCACCTGCCCGCTTCGCCACCTCGCCCCCGGCGGAAGACTGCCCCACGGCGTCCAGAACACTGGTAAGCTGCAGAGGCTCCAGCGGCGACAGGCGCACCACCTGACAGCGGGAGCGGATGGTTGGCAAAAGCGAACCCGGCGCATGCACGATGAGGATGAAAAGCGTGCGCGCCGGCGGCTCCTCAAGGTTTTTCAGAAGAGCATTCGCCGCATTGGCATTCATGTCGTCAGCCGGATCGACGATGACCACGCGGTAGCCGCCATCATGCGAGGTCAGGGACAGGAAGCTGCTGACCTTGCGAATCTCGTCAACGGTGACGACAGACTTGTAGGCCTTGGTGCGCTCGTTGAGAGGCCGTGTCAGGTGCAGCACCGAAGGATGCGCACCCTGTGCGATCTGCCGGAACAGCGGTGAAGCAGGATCCGGCACCGCAAGCTGTGCAGGAGCTTCCTGATGGCGCGGATATTTCAGCAGATGATGGGCAAGATGAAAGGCCAGCGTTGCCTTACCTATCCCGACCGGGCCGACAAACATCAGCGCATGGGGCAACTTGCCCGAGCGGTAGGCATTGATCAGCATGCCGGCGGCCTCTTCATGGCCGACCAGCACAGGCGTTTCCGCCGGTTCAGGCACGCCTTCCAGAGTGTCATGCTGCTCGGGTGCCAGACGCTCGAACATCATGGCACCTCTTCGCGCTTCTTGCCGTTCGTGATCGCGCACGCTTCCAGCCGGCTGAACACGGCTTCCGTCACCGCATTGTCGACGTCGTCAGGAGAGGATGCGGCATCGATCACCACGCAGCGGTCGGGCTCCGCCTCGGCTATGGCGAGGAAGGCCTCCCGCCGCTGCCTGTGCATCTCGACGGTTTCCTTCTCGAAACGGTCCGGCGCATCGCCGTTGGAGCGCCGCGCATCGGCTCGCCTGAGGCCTTCAGTCGGATCGATGTCGAAGATGATCGTCATGTCGGGCATCATGCCATTCACGGTGACCTTTTCCAGCGTCTCCATGAATTCGGGGGGCAGCCCGCCCGTCACGCCCTGATACACACGCGACGAATCCACAAACCGGTCGCACAACACGATCGCACCGCGTTCGATTGCCGGCCTGATCAGTTGCTCGACATGATCGGAACGGGCAGCAGCAAACAGCATCGCCTCCATTTTGGGCCCCAATGCCTCTGCCGCGCCCGAAAGAATGACGTGGCGCACGGCTTCTGCTCCGGGTGAACCGCCCGGCTCGCGCGTGACCACGACATCATACTTCTTGGCGCGCAGCCTGCTCGCAAGCCGCTCGATCTGGGTGGACTTTCCGGCGCCCTCCCCGCCTTCGAAGCTTATGAAGAATCCCTGGCGCACTGGCTGATGTTTCGTTCCGTTGTCGCGACAAGTCCTTCGCTTATCAGCGCAGCCAGCCTATGGCCAGTTCCTTGAGCGCATCGAAGGCCCGGTTGTGGAGTTTGCCAACCTCGACCGTCTCCGCTGCCTGCAAAGGCACTTCCTGGCTCAGCGTGTCGCCTATCCATATGCGCAGCGAGCCAACCGCCTGCCCCTGCTCGACGGGCGCCCGAAGCGGCCCCTGATAGACGATCCGCGCCGTCAGCTTGTCGCGGTTGGCGACAGGCAAAAGCAGATCGACCGCCCCTGTTGCGGTAAGCGCGACACCGCCCTTGCTGCCACCATAGACCTGCGCGGTTCCCACCGTTTCATTCGCAGCGAAAATTTCGGTTTTCTCGAAGGAGCGCAGCCCCCATTCCAGAAGCTTGCGCGATTCTTCCGCACGCTCACGATCGGAAGAGAGGCCGGCAAGCGCCGCAATCACGCGCCGGCCGTTCTGCGATAGCGCGCCGACAATGGCAAAACCGTTCTGCTCGCTGGCGCCCACGGCCAGTCCCTCCGCACCGATATCCATCGCCAGCAACGGGTTGCGGTTGCGCTGGTTGATCTTGTTCCAGGTGAAATCGGTTTCCGAAAACAGCCGGTAAAGATCCGGGTAGGTCTGCTGAAGGTGACGGGCAAGCAGCACCAGCTCGCGCACCGTGGTCATCTGGCCATCCGCTGGCAGTCCCGTCGCATTGACGAAAACGGACTTTTGCAGGCCGATCTTGCGGGCGCGCTCCGTCATCTGGAGGGCAAAGCCGCTTTCCGATCCGGCGACGCCCTCGGCAATGATGATGCAGCCGTCATTGGCGGCCTGCACGGCAATGCCGCGCATGAGGTCCTCAAGGCGAATGCTGGACCTGACAGCCGCGAACATGGTGGAGGTGCGCGAGGGCGCGCCGCCGGTGCGCCATGCATTCTCGCTGACCACGAATGTGTCATCCAGCGTCAGCCGGCCGGATTTCACCGCGTCGAAAGCCATCTCCAGCGTCATCAGCTTGGCCAGAGAAGCCGGCTGAATGGCAGCGTCGGCATCCTTGGCGTAGAGCACGCTTCCCGTTTCGCCATCGATCATGAAGGCTTGTGGGGCCTTTGTTTCAAACAGTTGCGCGAAAGCGCCGGCGCCGGAAAACCACAGGCAAACCAGTACCGTCAGGGCAATGAGCGGAACGCGCAGAAAAAATGACATGAAGACGCCTGCCCGTAAGGAATGAACTTCAGGCTATCAGGCCGCAGGCGGGCAGATCAACAGCCGTGCATGCGCTTCGATTGCGGCCGTCGCCATCAGTTGCGCACGACGAGAGCATCGGGCGCGCCATTTTCCCATGCCGCCTGCAGGATGGCGTCGAGATCCGCATGACCGTCAGTGTAAATCTCTAGCGCATGCCATTCGGCTCCCTCGCCTTCTGTGCGCTTGATGACCACCTTCCCCAAACCGGACAGACGCTTCGCGACGCGACGTGCCTCTGCTTCACTGCGGTAGGCGCCGGCGGCGATGTAATCGCCCGCTACGTTCTGCGCCGGATTGGCGCGCTTCCACGAATCCACGACCGCCCGCGGCGTCATTGCACCGCGATCGACGGCGGAAAAGGCCCCGGCGGCAGATTGAATGCGTTCGTCCGCGTAGGAAAGCGATGCAAGCGCGAAGGGCGAATCCGCAGGCATGCCGCTGTCCGGGCGTATCGGGACGATTGGCCCGTATTCCGGCAGACTTCCGTCTCCAAAGGCAAATGCCTGCTGCGCATCGGAACTCCGGCCGGGGAACGGCACGCCCCGTGAAGCACCGCCCATGCTCGGGGTCGAGCCGTTCATCGCAATCATCACGCCTGTCGGCAGGCCAACCGATGGATCGGGGGCGCCGTTTCCGGGCTGATAAGAAGCCATCAGATAAGGCTCGTCGTCGCCATTCAGCGGCGCCCGCCCCACATACTCAACCTTGACGTTGGCCGTACCGGCAGTGCGGTAACCCAGCATATCGGCCGCGCGCTTCGACAGGTCGATGATGCGGTTGCCGTGATAAGGACCGCGGTCATTGACGCGGACGATCACGGAACTGCCATTGGCCACATTGGTGACCCGGGCATAACTCGGGAGCGGCATTGTCGGATGAGCGGCGGTCAGATGCTCGGTGTCGTAAACCTCGCCATTCGCAGTCAGCCGCCCGTGAAAGGCGTCGCCATACCAGGAAGCAGCTCCCGTTTTCGAGTATTTCGGGTCTTCCTTGGGGTGATACCATTTGCCGGCCACCTGATAGGGCTTGCCGACCTGATCGCGACCACCGCCGCGCCTGATCTTGGAGCCCTGCGCCACACGCGGGCTGGCCTTAACGCCATATTTGGATTCGGGAAAATATTCCTTTGAACGCGGCTTGGTTTGCTGCTTTGGCTGTGGCGTTCCGCATGCTGCAAGAGCAATGGCCGAAACCGCAAAGGACATGATGGTAAGGGTGCGGCGAAAGCCCCTGCGCGTCACGACCTGCATTTAACACAACCCCCTGACCGACAACAAAGAAGGGCACAAAAAAAGAGATCGCTCGCTGCTCGCGCCGATCCCGAGCACGGTTTCCTGCTTGCGCTCATAGTCATTTGCGCAGGAATTTCTTAGCGGCGTATTAACCGATTGTGGCGGCAACCGGGCATCTTTGTGTTGGCAAAGGGAAGCGGCTGATCCTCAGACACTCCCGCGCAGGAGATCGGCAACCTTTGCACTCACAGCTCATCCGCGGAGTGCGAAGCTTCATGGCCGACAGTCCGGCTGCCCCATCCTGTCGTTGAGCACGGTCCCAGAGGTTTAGTAGAGAGGCTCCTGAAACAGCAGCTGGTCGCCATCCATCAGCGCCTTCACCTGCGATTTTCCAGCCTTTGAAACGGCGACACGCACGGCGAAGGGACGGGTGCCCATGTCCCGCTCGATAGCGCGCCCCTCGCCCTCGGGCAGATAAAAGCGCTCAATACCGTAGGTCACACGAACCTCTCCCTGCATATGAACGCGGTTCAGCGCAGGTATCTGCCCCGCGATGTCCACTTCATCGGCGTCAGCAGGTGCTGGCGGTGGCTTCACCCATGCATTTGCAGCTTCCCAATATCCATCCCCCGCCTTGTGCAGGCGCACGGTAATGGTGGTGCGCGTTGCAAGCTCTTCGTCAAGCTCATCGATATCCGCAATTATCGAAAGCGGAATGCGCGAGATGCCGTAACTGAGGATCACATAGTCGCCGCGCAAAAGATCGCGCGGATCGACCGGTTCGACTTTCAGGAGCACCTCGCGGCCATCCCGCAGCACGGCAGCGCGGTCCACGATCATCCAGCCCAGAAATATGATCTGCACAAGCGCCAGCCCAACGGAGGCGAATATCAGCTTTCTGCCGCTGGTCATGCCCGGCCCCCATCCGTCCGGGTCTGCCCCATCCGCTTTTCAAGCCTGAGGATGATTACGGCGAGCAATCCCAGCAGCACAGCGGCGAACAGGAAGAAGCCGGCGGTGCCCAGCATCGTGCCCATGGTGACCCCATATATCAGGCACAGTTCGAGAGCAAAGGCGAGATAGGCAATCCAGCGAAGCCCACGGCTGGTCCTTCCCTGCAGAACGATCGCTGCGACGATGCCGGCCAGCGTCACCGCAGCGGCAACGACAAAAGTGCCCTCGCCTTCAAGTTCGATCTGAAGCAGGGCCATTGCGACCAGAAAGCCGATAAGTGCGTGAACAGGCAAACGCCCGCCAAGACGCACGACATTGTCCACCTCGCGCGGCGCGACATGTGCGACGGCAAACAACCCAGCCGAAACGCAGGCCATGACAAAGCCGTTCTCGATGATGTTTCCGTCCACCACCAGCCAGCTTGCATAGGCGATGACCGACAGCAAAATGAGGTGGCGGGCCGTGGCACTTTGCGTCCAGTAGGAAATGGCGAACAGAACCGCTGCAACCGGCAGGAACAGATGCGGCGTGGCCACATGGGAGAAACTGAACAGGCCGCCCGTGAGCAGACCGGCAAGCCACGCATCAATAATGCCGACTGCGGCAACGGTAAGCGGACCGGAACGCAGGACGATGGCCGCCAGAGCCGTTGCCGCGCACCAGGTCAGCATAGCGGCGGATTCGTCGCCGGAAATATGATACATCTGGCCGATAAGGGCGAGGGAGCCGCCGAAGGCTGCAGCCGCGACGATCCACAGCGCCTCGCCGATTGCCCCGTGCCCTCTGCTTCTGAAGGTGGCGCCTCCCACATAGCCGCCGGCTATCACGGAAAACAGCGCGCCGACGCGCAGCAATCTGGGAAAGGCTTCCCAGTTGGCGGCAACGAAGATGAGGATTGCCGCACCAAGGAGCAGCGCCGCCATCATCGCAAGGACAGTTCCCGACCCGAAGCCCTGGCGGTCACGGCTCTCGGCGTCGGCAAGCAGTTTTCCGGCCGTTCCGGTATCGATCAGCCCATTCGAGACCCAGCGCTCAACATCCTGTCGCAGCCGCACGACATAGCGCGCCATATGCTTTTTCCATTAAAAGAGTGGGATTACCAAGCATGCATTCCAAAGCGTTGTTCGAACGTGCTTTTTCGAATTTGACCTTTTTATGTCGGACCCGTGAAGGAGCCAAGATATTGCATTGCACAAATTGCATTGCTGCCATGCGCCATCTGCTCTTTCAAAGCGGGACGGGTCATCCTATCTAGGCTGTGTACCAAGACGAACGAACTCGCAAGAACAATAAAGAGAACGACCATGAACCTGATCCGCAATTACCGCAACTGGCGCCGCTATCGTGAAACGGTTTCCGAGCTGAGCCGCCTGAGCAACCGTGAACTGACCGATCTCGGCATCAGCCGCAGCGACATCCACTTCGTCGCCCGCAAGTCGGTCTGATTTCTTCGGGGTGATCATCTCACCCCGAAGAAAATTCTGGGAATATGGCGATGAGGCTGATCCAAAACTTTCGCAGATGGCGCGCATGCCGCAGCGCTGTGATTGAACTGGGTCGCCTTTCCAATCGCCAGCTTGAAGACCTTGGCATAGCGCGTCACGAACTGGCGTATCTGAGCCGTAAGGTTTTCTAAAACGGAATTTCGTCGAAGCGACCTCCTCCCCGCTTCGACGGATAAGGTCAGCCCTCCTCCTCCCAATAAGGCTGACCACCCTAACGGCGCCCGCCGGACCTCCTCCCCCGGCGGGCGTTGTTAAGAATTCAGCTCTTCAAAGAGCAAGAAGTTTCGTCGAAGCCTACCTCCTCCCGGGCGACGACGATTGGTCGATCTTCTCCTCCTCCCTTGATCGACCACCCTAACGACACCCGCCGGACCTCCTCCCCCGGCGGGTGTTGTCGTTTGTGGGGACCCAAGCCCGAACATTGCATTCCACGCTGCAACGGATTAAGTGCGCGGCATGACAATCAAGCCCATTCACATCATCGGCGGCGGTCTTGCCGGATCGGAAGCAGCATGGCAGGTGGCGCAGGCCGGCGTGCCGGTCATCCTCCACGAAATGCGTCCGGTTCGCGGCACGGACGCGCACAAGACCGACGGGCTGGCCGAGCTGGTCTGTTCCAATTCATTTCGCTCCGACGATGCCGCAACCAACGCGGTCGGGCTTCTTCATGCCGAAATGCGGCTGGCCGGATCGCTCATCATGCAATCGGGCGATGCCAATCAGGTGCCGGCGGGCGGCGCGCTTGCCGTCGATCGCGACGGCTTCTCGCAGGCCGTGACGGCAAAGCTGGAAGCACACCCGCTCATCACCATCGCCCGGGAAGAAATGACGGCATTGCCGCCCGAAGACTGGGATCAGGCAATCATCGCCACCGGCCCGCTGACATCAGCCGAACTCGCGGCTGCCATTGCCGAAAAGACCGGCGCCGATGCGCTGGCATTCTTCGATGCCATTGCCCCGATCATCCACTTCGAAACCATCGACATGAACGTGGCATGGTTCCAGTCGAGGTATGACAAGGTTGGTCCCGGCGGCACGGGCAAGGATTACATCAACTGCCCAATGGACAAGGCGCAATATGACGCTTTCATCGAAGCGCTGATTGCCGGCGGCAAGACAGAATTCAAGCAGTGGGAAGGTACGCCCTATTTCGACGGCTGCCTGCCGATCGAGGTGATGGCCGAGCGCGGACCCGAAACCCTGCGCCACGGCCCTATGAAGCCGATGGGGCTGACCAATGCACATAATCCCGCGGTCAAGCCCTACGCAGTCGTGCAGTTGCGGCAGGACAATGCGCTTGGCACGCTCTACAACATGGTCGGCTTCCAGACGAAGCTGAAACATGGCGAGCAGGTGCGAATTTTCCGCACGATTCCCGGGCTGGAGAATGCGGAATTCGCGCGTCTGGGTGGGCTGCACCGCAACACCTACATCAACTCTCCTCAATTGCTGGACGACACGCTGCAGCTCAGGGCCCGGCCCGGCTTGCGGTTTGCGGGACAGATCACCGGCTGCGAGGGTTATGTGGAAAGCGCTGCCATCGGCCTGCTCGCAGGCAGGTTTGCCGCTGCTGCGCGTCTTGGCCGCCCGCTTTCCGTACCGCCCGTTACCACAGCCTTTGGCGCGCTTCTCAATCACATCACCGGCGGACACATCCTGTCGGATGATGAGCCCGGCAAGCGTTCTTTCCAGCCGATGAACATCAATTTCGGACTTTTCCCTCTGGCGGAGGTGCCGAAGGTGGAGGGCAAGCGTTTGCGCGGCAAGGAAAAGACCATTGCCAAAAAGCAGGCAATGTCGGCACGTGCCTTGCAGGATTGCGCCGCATGGCTTGAGACGGCCAAGGCTGCCGCAGCCGCTGAATAGCGCACCCAAATTAGTCGCGTTATGCAGAATCAGGCGGCGCGCCTGATATCGCTTGGTTTTCGCCTGCCGTTGGCCCCCAAATGGTAGCCGCTTTCGGTGGAGTGACTACCGCCATCCTCTCATCGCATGGCGCCACAACAACCAGTGGCGTCGCAGATGCGAGAGCGAAACTCGCCCTTCCAGCACGGCGACCTCCCTGCCTTCCATGCGATGCAGCAGGCCGGCCGTCAGGGCAAGCGGCAGAAAAGCGGGCCGCAGTGAGACAGGAAGCGAGACCGCGCCTTTCCGAAAGGCAAGCAAATGCTCACGCGCCAGCGCAATCATCGCCGCGACGGCACCGGCAGCACTTTCCCGGTTTTCCCCTTTGATGAACTCCGTGGCCGATGTGCCTACGGCGCCCAGAATATCCGCCGGAATGAAACATTGCCCTCGCGCCCGGTGCCTTGGCAGCAGCAGAAGCAGGCCCGTTATCGCCTGCGCGCAACCGGCATGGCCTGCCAGCTCGCTAAAGCCGGGCGCCTTCTCAGCATCCAGAATGATGGATGAAAGCTGGATCAGTGCCGATGCAGTCTCCCCGCAATAGCCTTCCAGATCCGTGCGGGAGGGCATGGGATCGTCATAGAGATCGAATATCCGTGCCTCGAGATAATTCTCGAATGCATCGATCGGAAGATTGTATGTGCTGATCACATCGCGCAGGGCATCTGCGATGGGCTGGCCCGTTTCCGGGCTGCCTGTGGGCGCGCCAAGAGCATCACGCCACCACTGCAGGCGCACTTCACCGGGCAAAGCCTCTCGAATGCGATCCCGCACACCCGCCACCTCTGCATTGAACGCGTAAAGCGCCATCAGCGCATCGCGTTTCTCCGGCGGGGCATAAAGTGCAGCCAGATAGCGGTCATGGTCGGCCTCTCTTACAGCCTCCGTAACCAGTGGATGGGTGGTATCCATGGCTGTCAATCGACAGCGATGAAGGCAGCGCCGACTGCACGATTATCCGCAAGCAGCACATTGTATGTGCGCACGGCCGCTCCGGTCGACATCGGGTCCGAGGCTATTCCGGCTTGTTTGAGCGCTTCCCGCAGCGGCTTGGGCAACGGCCGCAGATCGGGTCCCATACCGACCAGAAAAACTTCCACATCGGCAGCTTCAGCGAGCAGTCGATCGAAGTCTGCGACCGTCAGGCTCAGGGGATCAGCCGGCTCCCACCCGTAAATACCGGATGGGAGGCACAGGATCGAGCCTTTGTGCGACATGTCGGCAAAGCGAAAACCGCCATTGCCGTACGCCTCGATGGGAGCGCGGCCTGGGAAATGCGCCTTGCGCATGACGATACCCTGTCCCATCGGCTCTCACCGCTGCTCAAAGGATTCAGCCACGCCCGTCATTCACGCCCCTGACGCCGGCGCAGGAGCGGAGCCTGCGCTCTTCTTGGTGCCCTCTTCCTTCTCGAACATGTCCGGCCGGAGCTTGAACAGGATCAGCATGGGGCCGGCAATGAACACCGACGAGTAGCTGCCAACAAACACGCCGATGATGATCGCGAACACGAAGGAGGAAATGACCTCGCCACCGTAGAAATAGAGCGCAAGGAGCGCCAGTAGCACCGTCAGGCCGGTCAGCAGCGTTCGTGACAGCGTGTGGTTCAGAGCCAGATTGATGATCTGCTCGATCGGCATCTTCTTGTACTTCCGCAACATCTCGCGGATGCGGTCGTAGATAACGACGGTATCGTTGATCGAGTAGCCGACCACGGTGAGGATCGCCGCAATGGACGACAGATTGAACTCCAGTCCGAAGAAGACATAGATGCCCACGATCACGATCACGTCATGCGCCGTCGACACCACGGCGCCAACGCCGAATTGCCACTCGAACCGGAACCAGATGTAGATCAGCAACGCCAGCATCGAAGCGAGAATACCCAGGGTGCCTGTGCGTGCCAGTTCGCTGGAAACGGTTGGACCCACGGTCTCGACACGCCGGAAGTCGTAATCGTCAAGGAATTCGCCCTTGATCTTCTCGACAGCAGACTGTTCGGCATTGTCGCCGGCATCCTGCGCGGCGACGCGAACCATCAGTTCGCCCTGATCTCCGAATTCCTGAACCTGAACGTCGCCCAGATTGAGCTGCTCAAGGCGCGAACGGACATCCGCCGCATCGGCCTGATGCGACTTTGCCTGTATCTCGATAACCGAGCCACCCTTGAAGTCGACGCCGTAGTTGAAGTCCTTGACGAACATCATCCCGATAATGGCGATCGACACGACACCGGACAACGCGAAGGCCCAGTTGCGCAGCTTCATGAAAGGAAGGGAAGGCTCAAGAGGCAGGTAATGCACAAGCCCCTTCGGATATTCGGTCGGCTTGGAACGCTTGATCCAGAACGCCACCATCCAGCGCGTCAGCGTGAAAGCGGTGAACACGGTGGTGATGATGCCGATGCCGAGGGTTACCGCAAAACCGCGAACCGGGCCGGTGCCGACATAGAACAGGATGACGGCGACGATGAAGGTGGTCAGGTTGGCATCAACAACGGTTGCCAGCGCCTGCTTGAAGCCCTGATCGAACGACTGGACAATGGATTTTCCATACGCCCTCTCCTCGCGCACACGCTCGAAGATGATGATGTTGGAATCGACGGCCATGCCCATTGTCAGCACGATACCCGCGATACCCGGCAGCGTAAGCGTCGAGCCAAGCAGCGTCAGAATGGCGATCATCATGGCAACGTTGGCCGCCAGCGCCAGATTGGCGATAAGACCGAGTTTGCCATAGACCAGCAACATGCAGATGATGACGAGCGTGCCACCCACCAGCGAGGCGAACTTGCCGGCGTTGATGGAGTCCGCACCGAGGCTCGGACCGACCGTGCGCTCCTCCACGATCGTCAGCGTCGCGGGCAGAGCGCCGGCGCGCAGGAGAACAGCCAGATCATTGGCGGTCTGTGGTGTGAAGGACCCGGAAATCTGGCCCGAACCACCAAGGATCGGCTCGTTGATGCGCGGGGCGGAAATCACCTGATTGTCGAGAATGATGGCGAACAGCTTGCCGGTATTCTGCTGCGTGGCCTGACCGAAGCGCGATGCGCCCTTCGAATCGAAGCGGAAAGACACCACCGGCTCGTTGGTCCGCTGGTCGAAGGTGGCCTGCGCATCGACGAGGCTTTCGCCGGAAACGATCACACGGTTTTCGATGAGGTAAGGAACAGGCGGATCGTCGCGCGAGAACAGCACGGTCGAACCGGCAGGCGGACGGCCTTCCATGGCTTCCTGAACCGGAACGCTCTGATCGACCATCTGGAATGTCAGCTTGGCCGTCTGGCCCAGAATGTCCTTCAGGCGTTCAGGGTCCTGAAGTCCGGGAACCTGAACCAGAATGCGATCGTCACCCTGACGCTGAACGATTGGCTCGGTCGTGCCCAGTTCGTTGACGCGGCGGCCAACCACCTCGATCGACTGGTTGAGTGCAGTCGCCGTACGGTACTGAATGCCGGAATCGGTCATGGTGAAGCGGAGCAGGCCGGGCTCCGGCTCGTCCATCGACATTTCGGTCACGCTTCCGGAACCGAACAGGCCGGAAGAAACCGGTGTGGTCAGCGACTTCAGCGCTTCCTTCGCTGCCGGCACCTGTCCGGCGTCGCGAATGCGCACCTGCACCACTTTGCTGGTGCCCGACAGGCCGGTGTAGCCGATGCGGGCATCGCGAAGCTGCGTCCTGATTTCATCACGCGCACTTTCGAGCTGCGCCTTGATCAGGTCGTTCGTATCGATCTTGAGCAGGATGTGCGAGCCACCCTGCAGATCGAGCCCGAGTGTCATCTGCCGCGTCGGAAACCAGTTCGGCAGCGAGGACAGCAGAGACTGCGGATAGAGGTTGGGTAGCGAAAACAGCACGCCCAGCAGGACGACGGCCCAGATCGAAAACGTCTTCCAGCGCGAAAAATAAAGCATCTGTCGAAAACCTGTTGGCGTGCCCGTGGGCCATGTGATGAGGGCCATCGGCCCCCATTACGGTTATTTCTTGGCGTTCTGGTTCGCGACCGGCTCGCCCTTGACGCGAACGTCAGCAATGGTCGAACGCAGCGCCGTCACTTTCATGCCGCCGAGGTCGATTTCCAGCTCATTATCGTCGATGACCTTGGTCACTTTACCGATGAAGCCACCGCCGGTGACAACGGTATCGCCCCGACGAATAGCCTGCAGCATCTCGCCACGCTTCTTCATCTGCGCGCGCTGCGGGCGGATGATCAGAAAGTACATTACCACGAAAATAAGAACGAAAGGCAATATGCTGATGAACATATCGGGTGCGCCGCCTGCGGCCTGCGCATATGCCGGGGTCACGAACATGAATAACTCCTGGATAAAAAGGAAAGCCGTATTCCGGCCAGAAAATCCGGCCGGAATATAGTCGCTCAAGCAGCCATTGCAACCGCGCTGCGCGCCCAATCCCGCGCTTTTCGCGCCAATCGACCCATGATACAGCCTTCTCAAACCCATTGGATAGCAGAAGAAATACGCCAACCATGACCGACACTCCACTCGATGCCCTGAACAGCAAGCTCGATCGCCTGATTGAAGCGGTAAGCCGTCTGGCTCCCGCAGAGGTTCCGAAAAGCGACATCGATGCCGCCGATTGCTTCGTGTGGCAGGCAGAACTGTCGTTTCTGGAGCCGGTTCACAGCGTGAACAGGGTGGACATCGACCTCATCAAGGGAGTCGACCGGGTGCGCGACATTCTGGTGGACAACACCGAACGCTTTGCAACCGGCTTTCCGGCCAACAATGTGCTCCTGTGGGGCGCACGCGGCATGGGAAAATCATCGCTGGTCAAGGCGGCGCACGCTACGGTCAACGCATCCGGCAAAGCCACCTCGCCGCTCAAGCTCATCGAGATTCATCGCGAAGACATAGACACGCTGCCAAAGCTGATGAGCCTGTTAAAGGCAGCGCCGCACCGATTCATCCTGTTCTGTGACGACCTGTCGTTCGACCATGACGACACGTCCTACAAATCTCTCAAAGCAGCGCTGGAAGGCGGCGTCGAGGGACGACCGAACAATGTGATCTTCTACGCCACGTCCAATCGTCGCCATCTGCTGCCTCGCGACATGATCGACAATGAGCGCTCGACGGCCATCAATCCGTCCGAAGCGATCGAAGAAAAAGTTTCCCTCTCCGACCGATTCGGATTGTGGCTCGGTTTCCACAAATGCTCGCAGGATGATTATCTGGCTATGGTGGACGGCTATGCCAGCCATTACGGGCTGGATGCCGACAAGGACTCGCTGCGTGCGGAGGCACTTGAATGGGCAACCACCCGCGGAAGCCGCTCCGGTCGCGTGGCGTGGCAGTTCATTCAGGATCTGGCAGGCCGGATCGGCAAGCCTCTGTCGAAGATCTGATCCTGTCGCGGCATTCACGCCGCAACTGCGTGAATGCTGACGCAATCGCTGTTTCGCAAATGCGCTTTCCAAAGACGAAAAACCCGCCCCATCGCAGGGGCGGGTGAAGTGGCGGGGCAGACTGGAGGTCAGGAAGACCCGCCAACAGTTCCTGTTGCCTATTCCAGATAGGTTGACGGGTCGACCGGGGCCGAATTCTTGCGGATCTCGAAGTGCAGCTTCGGCGCATTCGCATTGCCGCTCATGCCCGAAAGCGCGATCTGCTCGCCGCGCTTGACGGTCTGGCCGCGCTTGACGTTCAGCTCGCTGGCATTGCCATAGACAGTCACGAGGCCGTTGTCGTGACGCACCAGAACCGTGTTGCCGAATTCCTTGAGGCCGTCGCCGGCGTAGATCACCACACCGTTCTCTGCCGCCTTCACAGGGGTGCCCTTCGGAACGGAAATATCGATACCGTCTCCGCCAGGTCCGCCAAAGCCCGAAATCACCCGACCCTTGACCGGCCAGCGCATCTTGCCGATTCCGGTGGAATCAGGAGCTTGCGCACCATCGTCCTGAACCTGATCGAGCGCCTTCGTTGCCTGTTTGGGCGGTGTGTAGGAAGCGACCTTCTCGCTCGCGGTCTGCTGCGGAGCGGGCGGCGTCGAGGCGGTCTTTACCGGATCGACATTGGCCGGGGTCTTCACCGCAGCGACAGCCGTGGTTGCGGCGGCTGTCGCGCCCGGCACCTTCAGGCTCTGACCGATACGAATATTGCCATCAGCAAGGCCGTTCGCCTGCTGCAGGGCAGCGACGCTGACGCCGGTCTTGCGCGATATTGCCGAAAGCGTATCGCCCTGCTGAACCGTGTAGGCTCCTGCTGCGGCAGCGACTGCCGGTGCGGGCTTGGCCGGGCTGGCCGGCTGCGGCACTGCCGCGACCTGCTGGGGCTGGGAAACCGGCTGGGTAGTGCGGTCGGCAAGACGCTGCGCTTCCTGCCCTGCCGTCTGGAACGGCTTGTTGGAAGGAACCGGCACCTGCTGCTGCGCCACGGAAGCGGTCGTGGTCGTATCGAGGCGGGGCGCGGTCGCAACCTGCGCCGGAGCTGGCGCAGCGGGAACTGCGGCAGGAGCCGGAGCCTGTGCTACTGCGGCGGGCTGCGACGGCGGTGGCAGCGAAGAACGCCCGACCGATCCGGAACCGTAGCCGCCGCCTGTATAGACGGGCTGCTGGGCGGCAACATCGCCCGGATATGGCTGGGAAACATTGCCATATCCGCCAACATTGGCCTGCGGTGTGGATGCGGTGGTTATCCCGTCGAGACCATCGGTAAACCGCATGGCACCCGAACTGCAACCCGACACGACGGCGACGACCAAGAACATGGCGCATCCGCGCGCCAGATTGCGCCTTTTTGCCTTCAAAATGCTGAATTGCATGACACTGACCCGCGCTGACCCGGAACGAACTGGGTACGATTAAAGCGCGTTAATGTTACTGGTCGGTTAAGCCATTCAATTCAGCGTAAAATTTTCCTAAAAAACGCTGATCAGATGACAGAGGCAATTCCGGGGATAAGCGGCTGCAGACGCACCACGCCGATGTCTTCGCGCTCGAAGCGGCTGCCCACCTTGGTGAGTTTGGCGACGAGCTGCTCGCCTTCCGCCGGCCCGACCGGCGCTATGACAAGCCCGCCGCTCGACAATTGTTCAAGCAGGAAACGCGGGATGCTCTCGAACGCAGCCCACACCACGATGCGGTCGAAAGGACCTTCATTGTGGAGACCGTTGGAACCGTCGGCGTGGCGCACGATGACGTTGGAAATGCCCAGCGCATCGAAACGCTGCCGCGCCTGCTCGGCCAGCGTCTTGTAACGTTCGACTGTAATGATGCGGCCCGCCAGCCTGGACATCACGGCTGCCGTGTAGCCCGAGCCCGTGCCGATCTCCATGATCCGCATGCCCGGCTCCAGCCCCATGGCCGCGAGGATGGCTGCCTGTATGTCCGCGCCTTCGATCGCCTCGCCGCACTCGATCGGCAACATGCGTTCCGACCAGGCGACATTGCTGAACTGTGGAGCCAGAAAACCACGGCGAGGTGTGGCTTCTATCGCGGCAATCAGAGCTTTCGGGACTGTTCCCTTGCCACGCAGGCGAAGCAGGAAGGCTGCGAACCCCTCGCGATCCTCATCTGTCATGCAAGCGCCTTGGTCAGCTGATCGCGGATTTCATATGCGGTGAAATCAAGCTGCAGCGGAGTGACCGAAACATAATCATTCTCGATGGCATGAATGTCGGTACCGGTCTTGCCGTTGCTTTCGCCCCTGCCGAACCGCATCCAGTAATAAGGGAGCCCCCGGCCATCGCGGCGCTCATCGATCCACAGGCGGTGGACGACCTTGCCCTGCGATGTCACCTGCGTACCCTTCACATCCTGCGCGGCACATTTTGGGAAGTTGATGTTGATGAGCACACCTTCCTGATGCGGCATCGCCAGCAGCTTCTTCAAAAGATCCGGAGCCAGCGCCTCGGCGGTTTCATACGGCACGACGCGCTCCTCGCCATCATGCGTGTAGGACTGGCTGAGCGCGATCGAACGGATGCCAAGCAAAGTTCCCTCCATCGCACCGGCCACCGTTCCCGAATAGGTCACGTCATCAGCGATATTGGAGCCGGAATTGATGCCTGACAGAACAAGATCGGGCAGGCCCGGCAGCACCTTGCGCGCGCCCATGATGACGCAATCGGTGGGGGTGCCGCGCACGGCAAACCGCTTCTCGCCGATCTTGCGCAGGCGCAGCGGTTCCGAAATCGACAGCGAGTGCGCGTAGCCGGACTGATCATTTTCAGGTGCCACCACCCACACGTCGTCGGACAATGTGCGGGCGACGCGTTCCAGTGACTGAAGACCCTCGGCGTGGATACCGTCGTCGTTCGTAAGCAGAATACGCATCTATCTCACTTCTATCTTTTCGAGGCCGCCCATATAGGGCCGCAGAACGTCAGGGACAGTGACCGAGCCGTCCTCGTTCTGGTAATTTTCCATGACAGCGATAAGCGCACGGCCCACCGCCACCCCCGAACCATTGAGCGTATGGACAAAGAGGTTGCCTTGGCCATCCTTGTCCTTGTAGCGGGCGTTCATGCGGCGCGCCTGAAAGTCCCCGCAGACGGAGCAGGACGAAATTTCACGATAAGTCTTCTGCCCCGGCAAC
Organism: Aquamicrobium sp. YD-1-mutant5; assembly: GCF_059509755.1. NCBI lineage: Bacteria > Pseudomonadati > Pseudomonadota > Alphaproteobacteria > Hyphomicrobiales > Phyllobacteriaceae > Aquamicrobium > Aquamicrobium sp. YD-1-mutant5. The sequence goes on along the minus strand of NZ_JCAKKP010000001.1, from coordinate 413,856 downwards.
CACACCTCGATGTCGTGCGTGCGGCGTGCGCCAAAGCCCATGTCGCCGGTGCACAGAACCACGGTGCGGAACGGCAGGTCCAGCCGCTTCAGCACATCCTCGGCGCAGGCCGTCATGCGCTCATGTTCCTCGATCGAGCTGTCGGCATCGGTGATCGACACCATCTCGACCTTGTAGAACTGGTGCTGGCGCAACATGCCGCGGGTGTCACGCCCGGCCGACCCGGCTTCTGAACGGAAGCAGGGCGTCAGCGAGGTGAAACGCAGGGGCAGCTTTTCGTGCGCCGTGATCTCCTCGCGCACCAGATTGGTGAGCGGCACCTCGGAGGTGGGAATGAGGCCGAGCCTGCCATCGCCATGTGGCACGAAGAACAGGTCTTCCTCGAACTTCGGCAGATTGCCGGTTCCGAACAGCGCGTCATCGCGCACCAGCAGCGGCACCTGAACCTCGGTGTAGCCGTGCTCGGTAGTGTGCAGATCCAGCATGAACTGGCCAAGCGCACGCTCCAGCCGCGCAAGCTGACCCTTCAGCACGGTGAAGCGCGAACCGGAAAGACGCGCGGCGCGCTCGAAATCCATCATTCCGAGCCCTTCGCCGATGTCGAAATGCTCGCGCGCCCAGTTCGCAGGCACCGGCACCTTGCCGACCTTGCGCAGCTCGACATTGTCGTTCTCGTCCTTGCCGACCGGCACATTGTCCAGCGGCAGGTTCGGGATCACCGCCAGCGCGTCGTTGAGCGCCTTGTCGAGACGGCGCTCCTCCGCCTCGCCATCCTGAATGAAGGATTTGATGTCGCCGACCTCGGCTTTCAGCTTCCCGGCCAGTTCCATGTCCTTTGCGGCCATGGCCTTGCCGATTTCCTTAGAGGCGGCGTTGCGGCGTTCCTGCGCCTGCTGCAGCTTCAGCACATGCGTGCGGCGCGCCTCGTCACCGGCAACGATCGCATCGACTGTCGACTGCGCATCCGCCTGCGACCAGGAGCGCTTCTTCAGCGCTTCAACCAGAGCGTTGGGGTTCTCGCGAATCCACTTGATGTCAAGCATGGCAGGCCGTTCCTTGGTGAAGTGTCATGGGCCTAAACCGCATCCGGAGACGTTTCAAGCTTGGGACCTGCAAGCGGGTCAAATTTTCGCGCATTGGCACAATTCCCGCCATCACTTCTTGCCCGTCCGGGCAATCGGGACAAATCTATCAAGGGTCGATACCCGCCTGAAAGAATCACCTCGCAATAGAAAGCTGCACCAAAAGATGACTGATTTCCCGCTTCCCCTGCCTGTCGTTCCTTCCGTCGCCATCAGGAACAGTCAGCAGCGTTTTCCGGTCCGGCGCATATTTTGTGTGGGGCGAAATTATGCCGCCCATATCCGCGAAATGGGCAATGACGAGCGCGCCCCGCCCTTCTTCTTCACCAAGCCGGCCGACGCGGTCGTGGATTCCGGCACCGTGATCCCCTACCCCCTTGCGACAGAAAACCTTCATCATGAAATCGAGCTGGTGGTCGCCATCGGCAAGGGAGGCGTGAATATCGGCCACGATGCTGCGGCCGACCATATCTGGGGTTATGGCGCCGGGATCGACCTGACCCGCCGTGACCTGCAGGATGTGGCGAAGAAGGCCGGCAGGCCGTGGGACTGGGCGAAAGCGTTCGATCATTCGGCCCCCTGCGGCCCACTTATCCCGGCGGCTCGCGACAGCATTCCGCACAGCGGACGGATCCGGCTTTCCGTCAATGGAGAAACGCGCCAGCAGGGAGATCTGGCCGAGATGATCTGGCCTGTGCCGGATATCGTGGCGATTTGCAGTCAGGCAGTGGAATTGCAGCCCGGAGACCTGATCTTCACCGGCACGCCATCCGGCGTCGGCCCTGTCGTTGCGGGTGACCGCCTCAGCGGCGAGATCGAAAACATTGGTGTGGTCGATCTGGAAATCGCCTCCCGGCGATAAAGGCCGTCCGCTACGATGAAGGACGCCGGCGCGGCTTTCGGCGCCTCTCATAGAACATCACAAGCGTTTCTGCGGTCAGCGCCGGTGTTTCCTCGCCCTCGATATCGATGGTGTTGAGGAACTTCATCAGATACTGCCCCGGCGCCTTGTCTTCCATGGAAAGCAAGGTCGCGCGCAGGCGAACACGCGAGCCGACCCGCACCGGCGCAAGAAAACGCACCTCGTCGAGCCCGTAATTGAATGCCGCCTGCGTGTTTTCCGGGATCGCGCCGAGTTCATGGCAAAGCGCTCCGACGATCGACAGCGTGAGATAGCCATGGGCAATGGTGACGCGCAGCGGGCTTTCCCGCCTCGCGCGCTCGGGATCCGTATGCAGCCACTGGCGATCGCCCGTGCAATCGGCGAACTGGTCGATCCGCGACTGGTCCACAACCGTCCAGCCGGAAACGCCAAGCTCCTGACCGATCATGGTCTTCAGTTCATCGAATGTCGGTGGCCGTCTGTCCATTCCGCCTTTCCAGCATATGCCTTCATCAAATCCGGTTATGGCTACTATAAGCGCTTCAGTGTGGCAATTTTGGAAACGCTATCGAATCTATCGATCCATTCCGGAGGATCGAACTCCCGAAGAATCAGATTCTTCTAAAACCATACGGATGGATTTGGTTGCCCTATGAAAGAAAAATACTCTCGAACACATAAAGCGCTATGCCGGCAATACCTCCGACGATCATGCCGTTGAAACGGATATATTGCAGGTCCCTGCCAATGTTTATCTCGATCAGGCGGGTAAGCTGCGCCAGATCCCAACGCTTGACCTGATCGGCAATGAAGGTCGACACGCCACTCTTCTGGCTTTCCACGAATGCGGCGAGCGCCACGACGAAGCCTGCGTTCATATCCGCCTTTACCTTGGGATCTTCGGCCAGATGGCGCCCAATCTCCACGAACATGTTGGTGAGATGCGACTGGATCGCCCCTCCCTTGCCATCCGCTCCCTGCTCGATGAAATCGCGCAGGCTGGCCCACGTGGTGGAGATCAGTCCGCGCATTTCCGGCCGCGCCAGCAGATCCCGCTTCAGCTTCTCCGCGCGCTCGGCATAGTCCCCGGACGTTTTCAGACGAACGATGAAACCCTCGACGAAGCGGTCGAACTCGTCGCGCAGCGGGTGCGCCGGGTCGGCCTGAACATCCTCCAGAAGGGTCACCGCGGAAGCCACGATCTTCTTCAGAAGATAAGCGTCCGCGCGGAAGAGGTTGAAAAGCGTAGGTAATTCCGCGCGGATCTTTTCGCGCATGGCTTCCAGCGCCCGCTCATCGGCGAGAAAGCCCGAAACGGCCCGCACCAGTTCATCGAACAGCTTCTGGTGGCCCCGATCATGGGTGAAGGCGGACAGAAGGTCTGCGGCGAGCGGCGCCACCTTCACCTTCTCCAGTTCGTTCATCAAGCGCTTGCCGACGAATTCCCGCAGTCCGGATTGCTCGACGGCGGCGAGCATTTGCGGCACCAGCCGGCCGACAAATCGCGACAGGCCGGCCGAGCGTTTTTCGTCCGCCAGCCAGTCCGCGACGAGTTCCGCGAAATCCACCTCCTTCAGTTTCTCGCGAACCGGTCCGGGCGCCAGGAAATTGACCTCGATGAACCGGCCGAGATTGTCGGCAATGCGGGTCTGATTGGAAGGGATGATCGCCGTGTGCGGGATCGGCAGCCCAAGCGGCCGCCGGAACAAAGCCACCACCGCATACCAGTCTGCCAGCCCGCCAATGGTTGCCGCTTCAGCGAAAGCGGCAACCACGCCCATCGCCGGATAGGCCGGTTGCAGAAGCTTCGCCACGGCAAACAGCGCCACGCAAAACAGCAGGGCCATTGCGGCCACGAATTTCGTGCGCCGCAGGGCAGCGATCTTCGCCGCTTCCTCCGTAACCGGACCATCGCGCAAAATATCTGCTGTGGGATTTGTCATCGCTTCAGGGTTCCGTTTTTTCCCGCCGTGCGTGCGCCTGCCTGCGGGCGGCAGGCAAAGGGTAGAGGGGCAATCTTTCACAAATCGTGTCTGCACCCTAAACAACCGAGGCGCTGGCAAGTTGCACTTCGTTTCTGTAGTTGTTGCACTGCGAAAAAGAAGTTCAAGGAGCAAGCATGTCTTCGAGGACAATCGACCACGCTTTCACGGCGCGCACCAGGCGGGGCGCCGCTTCCGATCCCACCTATGCCGGCGCGCTGTCCTTCATGCGCCGCAAATTCACCAAGGACGTGTCGGGCGCCGATGCGGTGGTGTGGGGCATTCCCTTCGATGCCGCCGTCACCAACCGCCCCGGGGCGCGATTCGGACCGCAGGCCATCCGCCGCGCCTCGGCCATACTCGACAACGACCCGCAATATCCGTTCTCGCGCGATCTGTTCGAGGATCTCGCCGTGGTGGACTATGGCGATTGCCTGCTGGACAGCGGCAACCACAATAAAACGCCGGCCACAATCGAGCGCGAAGCCGCAAAAATCCTGAAATCGGGCGCCTTCCTGCTTACGCTGGGCGGCGATCATTTCATCACATGGCCGCTGCTGAAGGCGCATGCCGCCATTCACGGCCCGCTGGCGCTGGTGCAGTTCGATGCGCATCAGGATACCTGGCCGGATGACGGCAAGCGTATCGATCACGGTTCCTTCGTCGGCCGCGCGGTGAAAGAAGGCATCATCGACCCGGACCGCTCGATTCAGATCGGCATCCGCACCCATGCGCCGGAAACGTTCGGCATCAAGATCCTGCACGGCTATGAGGTGGAGGAAATGCGCGCCGCCGAGATCGCCTACGCGATCGTGGAGCGCACGGGCGGCCGCAAGACCTATCTGACGTTCGACATCGATTGTCTCGACCCGGCCTATGCGCCCGGGACGGGAACGCCGGTCGCCGGTGGCCCGTCCTCCGCGCGCATGCTCTCCACCCTGCGCAAGCTCGGACAGGTCGACATCGTGGGTGCTGATGTCGTAGAGGTTGCGCCGGCATACGACCATGCCGATATTACCTCTATCGCCGGTTCCATGATCGCCATGCACTATCTCGGCCTGCTGGCGGAACGGAAGGCAAAACAGGACAACGTCGCAAACAACATCCATCACGGGCAGGACATTTAGTCCTGCCGGCATTCAGGCGGATACGGGCAGGCAAACAGGAATGAAACCGAAAATCTTCATTGACGGCGAACACGGCACCACCGGGCTCCAGATCCGCACGCTGTTGGCCGGGCGCGGCGATCTTGACATCATTTCCGTGCCCACCGAACGCCGCAAGGAAAAGGAAGCGCGCGCGGAGTATCTCAACGCCGCCGACATCGCCATCCTGTGCCTGCCGGACGATGCGGCGCGCGAAAGCGTGTCGCTGATTGCCAACGACACCACGCGCGTTATCGATGCCTCGACCGCCCACCGGGTGGCCGAAGGCTGGGACTACGGTTTCGCTGAACTGAACAAGGACCAGCCAGCCCGCATCGCCACGGCAAAGCGCGTCGCCAATCCGGGCTGCTGGCCGCAGGGCCCCATCGCCACGCTGCGGCCGCTGGTGGAGGCAGAGCTCCTGCCCGCCGATTTCCCGGTCACCATCAACGGCATCACCGGCTATTCCGGCGGCGGCCGCACCATGATCGAGGATTATGAGGCGAAGGGCGAAAGCGCCTGCGAATTCTTCCCCTATGGGCTTTCGCTTCAGCACAAGCATATTCCCGAGATCAGGACCTATGGCCGCCTCAGCCGCGATCCGATCCTGCAACCGGCGATCGGCAATTTCGCTCAGGGCATGATCACCGTCGTGCCGCTGCAGCTGGGAACGCTGGATTACATTCCGAGCGGTGCAGAGCTGCACGCAGCCATCGCCGACCACTACGCGGCCATTCCGGGCTCCGTGGTGGAAGTCGCGCCTTACGAGCAGGTCGAGCGCGTTCCGGACATCGATCCGGAGCGCTACAACGGCACCAACATGATGAAGGTCTATGTCTTCGCCAATGACGACCGCGCACAGGCCCTTCTGATTGCCGTCTACGACAATCTCGGCAAGGGTGCGTCGGGTGCTGCCGTGCAGAATCTCGACCTGATGATCGGCCCGATGACAGGCAAGGGCGTTTGACACAGACGCCGGCATTTCCCGATCGCTGGAACATCGGAACGGCGCGGTTGATCGCGGATACGTTCAGCAGCCGCGTCTGGAAGATCACGTCTGGCGACGGTTCGGTTGCCGTCGTCAAGGACCTCAAGTCCTTTGACGATGTGGACGACGAGTTGCGCGGCGCACATCTGCTTGCCTGGCGCAATGGCGTCGGGCTTGTCCGCCTGATCGATCAGGACGGGCATCGGATGCTGATCGAATATGCCGGCGAGCGGCATCTGACCGATGTGCTCGACGCTCAGGGCGATGCGGCAGCCACCGACATCGCAGCCGACATCATTGCCCGCCTGCACACACCCGGCGCGCACCCTGCTCCGCCGGAGTTGCAGCCGCTGGCCGAGCGTTATGAAGCCTTGTTTACTAGGGCAAAACAGGATCGCGCAGCCGGCATCGACTCGATCTATGCGCAGGCAGCGGAACTGGCGCAGCGGCTTCTCGACACCGCAGGCGACGTGCGCCCTCTGCATGGCGACCTGCATCACGAAAACATTCTGGAGGGGCCTCGCGGCTGGCTCGCCATAGACCCGAAGGGCGTGTTGGGCGAACCCGGCTTCGATGCCGCAAACCTGTTTTTCAACCCGCTGGAACGGGACGATCTGTGCCTCGACCGCGAACGCATCGGGCGCATGGCCGGCCAGCTTGCGCAGGCCATGCGGCAGGATCCCCGCCGGCTTCTCGACCATGCCTTCGCCTATGGCTGCCTCTCGGCCGCATGGCATCATGGCGACGACAATGCGGCCGACGAAAACCGGGAACTGTCTGTCGCCTCTGCGGTCCGCGAGGTCAGGAAACGGTTCTGACCTCGCCGGGCAGCGGGTAAGCGCCCTTAGTGCCGCGCCAGTGCGCGGCGGCGAAGCCCAGCACCACCAGCGCGAATCCCTGATGCGTCAGGGCCGCATGCATCGGCACTTCCAGAACCAGCGTGGCGATGCCGATGATGGCCTGTATCAGGACCAGAATGAACAGGAACACCGCACGACGCGAATGCGTAGTGCCCGGAAGGCGTCGCCCGGTGGAGATCATGTGCCACAGCGCCACCACGAACAGCGTATAGGCGCCGATGCGGTGCACGAACTGCACGGTCTTGGGGCTTTCAAAGAAATTGCGCCACACCGGCTCCAGGATCAGCAGGTCGCCGGGGATGATCCTGCCGTCCATCAGCGGCCATGTCGTGTAGCTCAGTCCCGCATGCAGCCCGGCGACCAGACCGCCGAGATAGATCTGCACCATGATCAGCAGAACGAGGATGCCGGCCATCCGCTTGGTTCCGCGGTCGGCAGCCCCCTGCGAATGCGGTGCCAGTCCGCGCGCCACCACCATCGTGGCCATGAATATCAGCGAGGCCAGCGTCAGATGCGTGGCGAGCCTGTACTGGCTGACATTGACCCGCTCGACCAGTCCCGACGCGACCATCCACCAGCCAATTGCGCCCTGAAGTCCGCCCAGAGCGAGTATGCCAATCAGCTTCGGCGTCAGCCTGCGCTCCACCCGCCGCGTTGCCCAGAAGAAGATCAGCGGAATGGCGAATAGGAAGCCGACGCCACGGGCCAGAAGCCGGTGCGCCCATTCCCACCAGAAGATGGTCTTGAACTCATCGAGGCTCATGCCATGGTTGATTTTCTCATATTGGGGAATCTGCTGGTATTTCAGGAACTCCTCCTGCCACTCCTCCACATTGAGCGGCGGAATGACGCCATGGATGGGCTTCCATTCGGTGATCGACAGGCCGGAACCCGTCATGCGCGTGGCGCCGCCGACAAGGATCAGCGCGAACAGCACCACCAGAATGCTGTAGAGCCAGAAACGCACCTGCGCCCGGTTTCGCAAGAGGCGTTTCCGGTCAGGCAAGGCAGATGCGTAATCGGCGTCGACAGCCATTGCGTCTCTCCAGCAGTTTCAGCGCATCGGACAGAAAATCGAACCGGCTTCCAGCCTGTTCCGATGGCCAGTCAAAACGTCGGGGCTCTGGTGGCGTGTCGACGACGACGCGCATCACCGTGCCCGAGCGGCGGATTGGTGGACCATGGCGCGTTGGCTGGCAAGACCGGGCGGCGCGGCACGCCGTCGCGCCACTTCATCTTGCGTCAGCTTCCTGCAGGGCCTATGCGAATGCAACGGAAAGGACGACCAGATGCCAGTTCGCCTCAAAAAGCTGATCGGAACGATTCTTCTGGTGCTTCTCGTCGTGGTCTATTCCCTGCTTGCCACGATGATCGCGGTCGCGCAGCTCTCGCAATCCGGCCCGGTCGCACATCTCTTGTTCTTCCTGATCGGTGGCCTCGTCTGGATCCTGCCGGCAATGGTCATCATAAAATGGATGGTCAGCGAACCCAAACGGAGCTGACGCTCATCCCTCGCTGCTCCGCTTGCCAAGCCGGTTTCCCGGTTCTTCAACATTTCGTGCATTGATTGCCTGCATTGCGTGCAGAATGGTGACGCGAACAGGGACGGGGAACTGATGGACGCAGCAGCGCCATTCAGCAAGGATGGCCAGCCTCGGAGAGAAACCGCTTCCGTCTCGCTGGCCTCGCAGAGCGCTCTTCGCGATTATGAGCAACTTTGCGACGTGGCTGTTCATGCACCGCCGCAGGGACGGCTGTGGGTACGGAACTGGAGCCGGCACCATCCGGACACCAGCATCATAGCAACACTGAACGTTGACGGGCGCCCGGTGTTTGCGCTGGCTCTGGAGATGGTCGCCCTCGGGCCGCTGCGGATTGCAAGATTCATGGGCGGTTGTCATGCTAATGGCAATTTTCCGGCGACCGACGCCGCCTTCCTCGATCAGGCGAGCCCCGCGGCATTTGCCGCGCTGTTCGATGCGCTGGCCGGCTTCCGCCCGGCAATCGACGTGGTGCTGCTCGACCGGCTTCTCCCGGCAAGCGATGCAATGCCCCTGTCCCGACCCAATCCGCTGCGTGCGCTTCGCCCGTTCGACAGCCCCGATATTTCACTGGCCGTGAACCTCTCCGGCGGCTTCGAAGCGATGATCGCCAGCCCGGAAGGCCGGGGCAAACACAAGAGATACCGCTCGCAGGCACGCAAATTCGCGGCCGCGGGGACCTGCCGGCGGTTCGAAGCAACGAATTCAGAGGAAGTGGACCGGCTTCTTGACGCCTTTTTCGAGATGAAGGCGGCCCGCTTTGCCAGCATGGGTATTACCGATGTGTTTGCGCCGCCCGATGTGCGTGCGTTCTTTCGTAACCTGTTTGCCGATTCGCTTCGGGAGCCCTCCCCGCCTTTCGTGTTGCACGGGCTCGAAGTGGCCGGAAAGCTGCGCGCCATCACCGGGTCGAGCCGCTGCGGAAATCGACTGATCTGCGAGTTCGGCTCTATCTCGGAAGATGAGCTCCGTCATCTGAGCCCCGGCAACTTCCTGTTCTTCGACAATATCCGGGAAGCGAGCGAACAGGGTTTCACGATCTATGATTTTTCCATCGGCGACGAACCCTACAAGCGGCAATGGTGCGATACCGAAATCCGTTATCTGGAAACGCTGATCCCGCTGACAGCCGCCGGCAAGGCCTATGCATTCGCCCACAGGCAGAAGGTCCGCCTCAAGACACGCCTCAAGCAGAGCCCGACGCTGTGGCCGCTGCTGAAAACCATGCGCCGGATACTGGCCGGGCGTCCGGCGAAGAAGGATAGCGATTAGCTGGCCATAGCGATCAGCTGGCAGGCGCGCGCACTGCCTCGGTTGCTTCGATCGCCTGACGCAATCGCGCATCCCGCCCATAGACGTCGCCGAAATATTCCACCTTGCCAGCCATGTCGGGCCATGCGGTGAAGTACGCGACATAGACGGGAATCCTGCGCGTCACCTTCTCGGTGGAATGCCCCTTGCCGAGTTTTTCGGCCACATGCTCCACCGAGGTGCCGAGCACGGCGGCGGCCATGCCGCGCGGGTCCTGCAAACGCACGCAGCCATGGCTCAGGGCGCGCATGTCACGCTCGAAGTAGGATTTTTGCGGCGTGTCATGCATGTAGATGGCGTGCTTGTTGGGAAACAGGATCTTGAGTTCGCCAAGCGCATTGGCCTCGCTGGGCGCCTGCCGCACGTTGAACGGAACCTTTCCGCCATATTGCGACCAGTTGATCGAAGAGGAAGGGATGCGCTTTCCCTTGGAATCGGTGACTTCGTAGCCTGCGCGGTCGAGGTAGCCGGGATCGTTGCGCAGCCTCGGCAGCATCTCATTGACAATGATGGACTGCGGCACGCCCCAGTAAGGATTGTAGTCCACCTGCTTTATCTCGTCGAAGAAGAAGCTGGTCTGGTTGCCGGTTCCGCCAATGACCGTTCGCGTCTTCAGCTTCTCCTCGCCGCCCTCGATATAGCTGGCCGTGAATGCGGGCTGGTTGATGAACACGCGCGGGCTGCCGAGATCGGAAGGCAGCCAGCGGATCTGCTCCATCGCGATCCGCACTTTTTCCTGCCGGCTGGCCCTGGATTCGCCCGCCAGCGCAGCCACGGTGCGCGATCCGATGACGCCATCCGGCTTCAGCCCCGCATTTTTCTGGACTTCCCTGAACAGCGGCACGAGCTCGGGATCGTAGGTTTCGCCGCCGCCCAGCCGCGCGATCGTCTCGCCATAGCTGGCGCGCATGTCATCGGTGAGATGCCCGCGCCCGATCAGCGTCAGCAGCTTCGGCAGTTCAGGACTGGACTGGCCCGGCTTCAACAGCAATGCTGGATCGACGAGGATCTCGTTTTCCGCGCTCGCCTCAAGCGTCTCAAGCTCGACCCGCAGCGCCTCATATTCCGGATTTTGCGGATGCCGTGATTCCAGATAGGCGCGCACCTCGCGCGTGTTGGAAAGAATTCCGAGTACACCCTTCAGATTTATAGGCTTTTCCGGAAAATCGTAATAACCGGAAATGCGGTTCGGTTGCACACGCCCCTGTCGTGCATCCCGCACATATCGCAGCGCCCTTGCCGACAGCGCCATCTCGAAACGGATCAGATCGGCCCGCCGCGCGGCCTCGTCGGCGCCGGCCTCCACCACCGGAACCGCGACGGAATAGTCGGCAGACGAGAAGCCATGGCTCTCCGCTTCGCTCAGCACGCGGATGGCTTCGCGGGCTTTGTCATCAATAGCGCCATTCGAGATCCAGATGAAATCCGGATGCGCGTTGTAATGCTCGATCAGGGCCTTCGCTATGGCCGGCTCGGCCAGCAGATTATAGCCTTCGAGGCCCGCAAGAGCCTGACGAAAATCGTCCTTTCCCGCTACCGGCGTGAACGAGGCTTTTTGCGGCGCTTCGGTCAGCGCGGAAAAATCCACGCGCGTCAGCTTGTCGGCCTTGTAGGTGTTGTAGCCCGGGCTCGATATTTTGGTGATCGGGGCCGCCTGTCTGGGTTTCGGCGGCGGCGGAAATTCACCCTTTAAAGGGGCGGAATGGCGTTTGGCCGGACCTCCGAACAGCATGTCCAGCAGGTTCTGGGCATTTGCCGGCGAGGCTCCCAGCACAAGACCGGCCCCGACCAGACATGCCGGAACAAGCCGCATCCGTGTTCCCGATCGCTGCATGAATGACCACCTGTTTTGACAACATCACCGCGGCGCCAAACTGCGAGAGCAGCCCGGCGCCTGTTCGCGACTATAATGATTCACGGCGATTTGGTTAAATTTATCTGAAATTCCTGTTTATCTGGCATCCGGACATGGGTGGCCAGCACCGGCTTGCTGTGCCATCAATCCAGACTGATGCACATTCGGGAGGAGATTTGCATGAAGAAGGGTTTCCGCGCCTTGCTGGACGAGGCCAATGCCGAGGTGGAAGCCATTTCGCCAGAGGCCGCCGCCGAGCTTCTATCGTCGGACGGAATCACATTCGTCGACCTGCGCGACCCCCGCGAGATCGAGCGGGAGGGCAACATTCCCGGCGCGCGGCATTGCACGCGCGGCATGCTGGAATTCTGGATCGATCCGGAAAGCCCGTATCACAAGCCATTCTTCGCAACCGGAAACACCTTCGTGTTTTTCTGCGCCGGCGGCTGGCGCTCCGCTCTGGCGGCCAAGACCGCGCAGGATATGGGACTGGAGCCGGTCAAGCACATCGAAGGCGGTTTCGGGGCATGGAAAAAGGCAGGACTGCCGGTCGAGCCGGCCCCGGCCAAAGCCTGATCATCAGGCCGGAACCTGAGCGTCAGTTTGCCAGCGCGACAGGTACGGGCTCCGCGCGGGCGACGAAATCCACCGACCGTTCGACAACTGACGGATCGGCGAGGATCCGCCTGTGTCCCAGTCCTTCCGCCCAGTAGATCTGCACATGCGGCCCGGCCTTCGTGAAGGCCTGCGCCTGTTCGGCGGGAACCTCACGATCATCCGGCGCATGTACGACAAGCGTGGGCACCTGTAACTCCGCCAGTTGCCGGTCGCCGATGAAATCACTGAGCGGGCGACCTGCCATCCGGTGCAGGCGCTGCGACATCGCACTTTGCGATCTCGGTCCGACATTGAGGGCCTGACTAAAACCTTCAAACACAGCGGGAATGGAATTCGGAGCGGCAACCAGCACAAGGCGCTTAACCGACAAAGGCGCAATGCCCGGAATGGAGCCGGCTATTGCATTCAGGGCAACGGCCCCGCCAAAAGAATGGCCGACAACCGCGGCGAACGGGCCCAAACGGTCGGAGGCCGCCCTTACGGTATCGAGCGCATTAAACATGGTAAGCTTGCGCCCTTCCGACCGCCCATGCCCCGGCAGATCGAGCGACACCACCCGGTAACCGGCATCGCGATAGCCGGCGATGAGCCATCGCATATATTCAGTGCGCGAACGCCAGCCGTGCACGACCAGAACCGTATCCTGTCCGGCCGATGAAAGCCGAGGGCTGAATTCATAAGCCGCGACGCGCCCCGTGCGCGTTTCCAGCATATGGGGGCGCGCCTCCTGCATGAACCCGGCGGCACTGCTCACTGCCCTGCTCTCACCCGCGGTCAGCTTGCCGGGGTTGGGTGTTCTCGAAAACAGTGCAAAAGCGGCGCGGCCAGTGAGACCGGGAGCCACTCTCTCACCGATACCGAACATGCACCGGATGACCTTCGGCTGAATTGGTGCCATAGTGCAAAATCCAAAACTGGTTCAATGATGAACAATGATAGTTCAAGAATGAACAATAAACAAGAGCTTCCCTGGGACAACCCCCGCTTTCGCAACTGGGTGGCGGTGGCACGCGCGTGTCATGCGCTGGAACGCACGCTGGCTGCCCGGCTGGCCCCGCTCGACCTGAAGCCCGCCCAGCTCGACGTGCTGATGAACCTTTATCGCCATCCCGGCATGTCGCAGCACGATCTGGCGCGCAAGCTGCTCGTCGGCCGCTCCAACATCACGATGCTGTTGCCGCAGCTTGAAAAGCGCCGTCTGGTGCGGCGCGAGGGCGATCCGAAAGACAAGCGCATCCTGCGCCTTTCCCTGACCGAAGACGGCACGGCGCTGCTCATGGAATCGCTCAGGATCTACACGGGACTCATCGAGATCGCGATGGCCGGAACCTCGCCGGAACACTGCGACATGATGGGCGACCAGATGCGGCGTATCACCGAGGTTCTGGATAAGGCCCGAGAAGGCTGAACTCTTCCCTGAAACGTGAAGGGTCATCCTCAACATACTGATAATCAATGATTTCGATTATCTTCTGTCGCGAGAAAGCCCCTTCGCGGCGAGTTCGTCCAGATAAGCCTGCCAGCGGGTTTCCTTTTCCCGCCCGAGTTCGGCGAGGTAGATCCAGGTAAAGATCCCGGTATCGTGGAAATCGTCGAAGGTGATGCGGACGGCATAGTTGCCGACAGGATCGATGCGGGTGATTGTCACTTCGCGCTTGCCGGGAACCGTGACACGCTGCTCGGGCGAGTGTCCCTGCACTTCGGCCGAAGGCGACAGCACCCGCAGCATCTCCGCTGGCAGCTCGATCGGCCCCGCGCCCGGAAATGTCACGAACAGCGTTTTGCGGTCCTTCGAGACCCTGAGTTCCGATGGGGCGGTCATGGCAGCCTCTCTCCTTTGGGACGCATCCGTCTACAATAACCGCGTACGGCCCGCCACAGCTGAAGATTAAGTCCCGCAGGCAAGCCAATTCACCTTGAATGGCAAGCCGCTTCGTATCACATAGGAGTATATAACGCCTGCACCGGCCACGAGAACTGCCGCGCGAGCGGAAGATGGGAATGCGCAATGGACATGATCGACCCCTTCGGTCGCCATATCAGCTATCTTCGCATATCGGTGACAGACCGTTGCGATTTCCGCTGCGTGTACTGCATGGCCGAGGACATGGCATTCCTGCCGCGAAAGGATCTGCTGTCGCTGGAGGAACTGGACCGGCTCTGCACCGTCTTCATCGAAAAGGGAGTGCGTAAGCTACGACTTACCGGCGGCGAGCCGCTGGTGCGCAAGAACATCATGCATCTGGTGCGCGAGCTTTCGCGACATCTGAAAAGCGGCGCCCTTGAAGAACTGACTTTGACGACCAACGGCTCGCAATTGTCGCGCTTCGCCGGTGAACTGGCGGATGCCGGCGTGCGCCGCATCAACGTGTCGCTGGATACGCTCGACGCGGAAAAATTCCATGCGATCACGCGCTGGGGTCATCTGGACAAGGTCATGGCCGGCATAGATGCCGCGCAGGCTGCCGGCCTGAAGGTCAAGATAAACGCCGTGGCGTTGCGTGGCTTCAACGACATCGAAATGCCTGGCATGCTGCGCTGGGCGCATGGGCGCGGCATGGACATGACCGTCATCGAGACCATGCCGATGGGCGAGATCGAGGCAGACCGCACTGACCAGTATCTGCCCCTTTCGGTTCTGCGCGCGCAGCTTGAACGGCAGTTCACGCTCACCGACATTCCATTCAAGACCGGCGGCCCTGCCCGCTATGTAGAGGTGGCCGAAACAGGCGGAAGGCTGGGCTTCATCACGCCGATGACCCATAATTTCTGCGAAAGCTGCAACCGCGTGCGCCTCACCTGCACCGGCACCCTCTATATGTGCCTCGGTCAGGACGACGCAGCGGATTTGCGCGCACCGCTTCGCGCTTCGGAGGGCAATGAGCTGCTTTCCGCCGCTATCGATGAAGCCATCGGCCGCAAGCCGAAGGGGCATGATTTCATCATCGACCGCCGCACCAACCGTCCCTCTGTTTCCCGACACATGAGCGTTACCGGTGGCTGACCGGTAAGTTTCCCCCTCATGGGCCATTGCCGTGCCGGCAACGCCTGCTAGCGTGGGCGCGGGAGTATGAGGGGATCGGTTTCTTGAATCTTTCTGACAACATGCGTGGCGCGCTTTACATGGTCGTCGCGATGATCGGCTTCACCATCAACGACGCCGTCACCAAGCTGATGTCAGAATCCATGAATCTGGCGCAAGTTATGCTCGTGCGCGGAATTTTCGCATCAACGACAATCACGCTCATAAGTTGGAGAAGCGGTGCGTTCTCACAGATGCGCCTGCTGCTTCAGCCGCTGGTCGCACTGCGGGCCGTCAGTGAAGTCGCAGCTACCGTCACCTTTCTTATGGCGCTGTCCCAATTGCCGATCGCAAATGTGTCAGCCATTCTGCAGGCGCTGCCGCTGGCGGTGACCATGGGGGCGGCGCTGGCGTTCGGACAAACTGTCGGCTGGAGGCGCTGGATAGCGATATGCGCCGGCTTCATAGGCGTGGTGATCACCGTCCGCCCCGGATATGAAGGCTTCAGCTCCTATTCCTTCTATGCGCTCGCCAGCGTGTTCTGCTGCACGGTGCGCGATCTGGCCACCAGCAAGCTGCCCGACAATATCCCGACCCTGCTCGTATCCACGGTCACGTCGATCGTGGTCATGGCCACGGGCGCACTTCTCCTCGCGCCGATGGGGGGCTGGACGCCGATAGAACCCCGCAATCTGGCACTGATGGCGCTGGGCGCCATGCTCCTGCTGTTCGGTTATCATTTCATCATCATGGCCATGCGGGTGGGCGATGTGTCGTTCATATCTCCCTTCCGCTACACCTCGCTTTTGTCATCCATCCTGCTTGGGATCATCATTTTTTCCGAACTGCCGGATATGCTGATGATTCTCGGCGCAACGATCATCGTCGCCTCCGGCCTCTATACGCTTTACCGCGAGCGCACGGTCGGCCGATACGAGACCGCGGCCAAGAGCGCCGGCCCCAGCATGGGACCCGACGGCATATAGGACAGCTGAAAACCATGGTGCAGAACATTGCAGGCATCATTCTGGCTGGTGGATTGTCGAGCCGCATGGGCGGCGGCGACAAATGCCTGCTGGAATTGTCCGGCAAGCCAATTCTGCGCCATGTGATTGAACGGATCCGGCCGCAAGTCGCCATGCTCGGCCTTAGCGCCAATGGCGATCCGACCCGTTTTTCTCAGATCGGCCTGCCCATATTGCCCGACACCATCGAGGGCTATGTCGGGCCGCTGGCAGGCGTTCTGGCCGGCCTCGACTGGATAGAGAAGCAGGATTCGGTCCGCGCGCTGGTCACTGTCGCTGGCGATACACCGTTCTTTCCACGTGATCTGGTCAGCCGCCTCGCCCTCGCTGCCGACACCACGGAAGATACGATCGCCGTTGCGCGCGCCGGTGAGCGTGATCACCCGACATTTGCCCTTTGGCCCAAGACCATGGCCTCGTCGCTGCGATCCTATCTGCTTCAGGGCGGGCGCAGGGTGTTCGGCTTCATTGAGGCGCGGTCCAGCGTTGCGGTGGATTTCCAGTCCGATGGCGGGACCGATCCCTTCTTCAACATCAATACGCCGGAAAATCTTGCCGAGGCGGAACGGATCGTCGGAGAAGGCAGCGCATGAAACACCGTGTCTTGGGTATTACCGGATGGAAGAATTCCGGGAAAACGACCCTCACGGAACGGCTTGTGGCGGAACTCGTCGGGCGCGGCTGGAAAGTCTCCACCATTAAGCACGCACATCACGGCTTCGACATCGACAAGAAAGGGACGGACAGCTATCGCCACCGCGCCGCCGGCGCAGGTGAAGTCGCCATCGTATCGGGCCTGCGCTGGGCATTGATGCACGAGCTGGCCGGAGAAGAGGAGCCATCGCTCGATGACATTCTCGAACGGCTGACAGAATGCGACCTCGTGCTTGTGGAGGGCTACAAGCGCGAATCGCAGCTTAAGATCGAGGCACGCCGACGCGGTGCGCGCGAACACACGCCGCTTTCCGTAAACGATCCCAACATCGTGGCCATCGCCGCAGATCATCCCCAGCCCGGCGAGACACTGCCGGTATTCGGCATCGACGACATCCCGGCCATCGCGAGCTTCATCGAGAAAGTTACCGGCCTGAAGCCTTGACGCCTACCTCCCTCCAGCACGTCTCCGATCCGCCCCTCAACGTGTTGCGCTGCAATCTGCATCACTGGTTTTAGCGGTTGCTTTTCCAGCAAAAACAATGGGAATATCTTGCCACCCAGCGGCCGCGAGAGCCACGCGAAGATGCCGGACAGGCATTCACAATAACGACAGGGAACACTATGCGATTTATGGAAACTGTGCAGGTGGCCTCAGCGGACGAAAGCTGTCCGGCAGCAGCCGGAAATACGCTTCAGGCAGTCGTAGACAGGCCCGCCGCTGGTTTCCTCTTGTTATATCCGGCTTATTGAGCTTCATCATCAGCAGGCGTGCTCACTTCCCTGAAACGGAAACCGGGCAAGCCTGCTGACACTTTGAGATATGTTTGCCGGCTTCGATCCGGCTGGCATGATAACAGACCATTCAAACAGCAGGCACGGGCGGGATAATGCAAAGCGTTTGGACGCTGCTCAGTTGGGGGCCGGAAGGCTGGCTGGACGAGATTGCCTATGGTGTTTTCATCACTGTCAGCCTTGCTCTGGCCACTCTGCCGCTCGGATTGCTGATCGGTTTTCTGATCGCGGTTGCCAAGCAGTCTCAGGAGCGCTCGCTCAGGCTGGCAGCCAACATCTACACGACTATCTTCCGCGGCCTGCCCGAACTGCTGACGCTGTTTCTGGTCTTCTACGGTGCTCAGATCGGCATACAGCAGGTTGTGAAGTTCTTCAGCCCCGGCGCCAGCGTGGAGGTGAACAGCTTCGTATCCGGCATGATCGCGCTTGGCGTGGTGTTTTCTTCCTATGCCAGCGAAGTTTTCCTTTCCGCATTCAGGGCCATCCCTCAGGGCCAGTATGAAGGCGGATATGCAATCGGCCTGTCGAAGTTCCAGACCATGCGGCTTGTCGTTGTGCCGCAGCTTATCCGCATTGCCCTGCCCGGCCTCGCCAATCTCTGGCTCATCCTGCTGAAAGATACGTCGCTGGTTTCGGCCATCGGGCTTACTGACATATTGCGGCAGGCAGGCGTCGCGGCGCGGGTGAGCAAGCAGGCATTTCTCTTCTTCGGTCTCGCGACGCTGATCTATCTCGGCCTCGCCATCATCTCCTCCATCGGCATCGGCCTGATCGAGCGTCGTGTCGGCCGCCAGGAGGTGCAGCGATGATCATGACGAGCAGGAGCACCAAAGAAGTTCTGCGTCCGCCACCGCCTGCACGCGGATGGCCGCGGCAGCGCATCATCGGCTATGCGCTCGTATCGCTGTGGATCGTGGTTTTCATCGGCTTGATCGCGTATCTGGTGTCTGCGTGGAAACCGGACATGTTCTGGCGTTATGCACCCAGCTATGTCTCCGGCGTCTGGGTCACGCTCAAACTGGTCGGACTGTCCGTAGTTATCGGCGCGGTGCTGTCGGTGCCGATCGCCTATGCGCGCACTTCGCGCAATCCGTTCATCGCTGCCCTCGCCTATGCCTATGTCTATTTCTTCCGCGGCACGCCGCTGCTGGCACAGGCCTTCCTGATCTACTACGGGTTCGGCTCCTTCCGCGCGCAGTTCGAGGCGGTCGGCCTGTGGTTCTTCTTCCGCGACGCCTTCAATTGCGCCCTGTTCGCCTTTTCGCTCAACACCGCAGCCTATCAGGCGGAAATCCTGCGCGGCGCCATAGCCAGCGTGCCGAAGGGCCAATGGGAAGGCGCGAACTCTCTTGGTCTGCCGCGGCTGGTAACGCTGCGCAAGATCATCCTGCCTCAGGCACTGATCGTTGCGCTGCGTCCCTACGGCAACGAGCTGATCCTGATGATCAAAGGGTCGGCCATCGTCGCCATCATCACCGTGTACGACCTCATGGGCGTGACCCGTCTCGTCTATTCGCGTACTTTCGATTTCCAGTCTTATCTTTGGGCTGCGATCATCTATCTGCTGATCGTTGAAACATTGCGCCACGCGGTGGAATGGATCGAAAAACGCATTACACGACATCTCAAGCGCTGATTCTCCCACGCATCGACGCGGCCCGCGAACGGCATCGCTTCGCATGAAAGGATATTGAACAATGGCAACAGTGGCTTTCCTCGGTCTGGGCGTCATGGGCTATCCAATGGCCGCCCATCTGAAAAACAAGGGAGGCCATGACGTCACGGTCTACAACCGCACGGGGGCCAAAGCGGAGCGCTGGGTGGCCGAGCATGGCGGCAGGTTCGCCGCCACACCGGCCGAAGCCGCGCACGACAAGGATTTTGTGTTCTCCTGCGTCGGCAATGACGATGATCTCCGTTCGGTAACGATCGGCCCCGACGGCGCATTCCGGAGCATGAAGAAGGGTGCTGTTTTCATCGACAACACCACGGCGTCGGCGCAGGTGGCACGCGAGCTCGCCGATCACGCGGAAAAAGCCGGCTTTTCCTTTCTCGATGCTCCCGTATCCGGTGGTCAGGCCGGCGCTGAAAATGGCGTGCTGACAGTCATGGTCGGCGGCGAGCAAGCCGCTTTCGACCGTGCTCGCCCGGTGATCGAATCCTTCGCCCGAATGGTTGGCCTGATGGGACCGGCGGGCGCCGGCCAGCTCACCAAGATGATCAATCAGATCGCGATTGCGGGACTGGTGCAGGGACTGGCAGAAGGCATCCATTTCGGCAAGAAGGCCGGTCTCGACATCGAAAAGGTGGTCGACGTCATCTCTAAGGGCGCGGCAGGCTCGTGGCAGATGGAAAATCGCCATAAGACCATGAATGAAGGCAAATATGATTTTGGCTTTGCAGTGGACTGGATGCGCAAGGACCTTGGGATCTGCCTCGATGAAGCCGACCGGAATGGCGCAAAGCTGCCGGTGACGGCCCTGATCGACCAGTTCTACAAAGATGTGCAGGACATGGGCGGCAATCGCTGGGATACGTCTTCGCTTCTGGCGCGTCTGGAACGATAAAAGGCTGCCACTCAGGCAGATCGCGCTCTCCCGAAGAATGCGATCTGCTCAAGGTGTTCCGGAATACGTTGTTTCCTCAAAACAGGCTCTTGCTTCCCGGCACCATGCTTTTAGCTGTGCCCACGCGGTTTTCTTGCTTGTTCGTATCATTTAATCCGCTAATCATCGCATCCCATGGCAAGTGCATCGCAAGAACCACGAAAAGCAACACTCGACCGCATCGATATCGCTATTCTCGATACGTTGCAGAAGGACGGGCGCATTCCCAATGCGGCCCTGGCCGAGAAGGTCGGACTGTCACAGTCCGCCTGTTCGCGTCGCCTCGACAATCTGGAGCGTTCCGGCACGATCCGGGGATACCATGCGCGGCTGTCGAACGCGGCGCTCGGGCACCATACGACGGTGATCGTCCACATCTCCCTTTCCGGGCAGTTTGAAAAGACGCTGTCGGATTTCGAGGCCGCCATCAAACGCTGCCCGAATGTGCTGTCCTGCCATCTGATGTCGGGCGAGTATGATTACATACTGCGCATCGCTGCGCGCGACCTCGCGGACTACGAACGCATCCACAAGGAGTGGTTGTCGGCGATGCCGCATGTCACGCGCATCAACTCTTCCTTTGCGTTGCGTGAAGTCGTGGATCGCACAGCGCTCGGCATGAAACCGGAAATGGCCTGATCGCCGCCTTACTTGGCGACGATCACGTCCGGTTGCCCTTCAACAGCCAGAACCATACGCAGCCCCAGGACTTTTCCGAGCTGGGTGACACGCGCCGCCGGTCGCTCGCCATAAAGGCCGGAGAGATTCTTCGGAATGACCAGAGCGAGAACGCCGTCATCGCGCTTTCGCCATCGGAGCTGCGGTATGACGCCGGGCATTGCCGCCGAAAGCAGGTAAACCACCCGCATCGCACCGGCCAGAATCCGCGCCCGCTCAAGATAGCGCGGCGTTGCCAGTTCATGGAACGCCGGCGCCAGCCCGCTGAAAAGCCCCTCATGCCGGAACAGGTTCGTCAGCGCCAGATAGGCGCGCCCCGGATGATCGACGCCAAGAAAAGCAGCATGGGCGATGATGTTGAGCGACTGTGTTCCGCGATATTCCGGATGCGCTCTCCAGCCAATGTCGGCCAGCAGACAGGCGGCTTTCCGGTAGCGCGCCTCATTAACCGTTTCCTCGATGCCGAACGTCCGGAAGGACTCGCTCGTCCACTCGACAAGTTCACGAACATGAGTGAACGAGCGCGAGCGCAGCCGTGCAAGCTCCTCGCAGGCTGAAAGCAGCGGATCTGCCGTCTGTTCCGCAGCAGGCAGAAGGGAATGGAGATAGCCCTCACGCACGCCGACCGCCGACACGATGATGCGCGACGGCTTCATCGCGGTGATGATTTCCTTCTGAACGATGGCACCATAAGGCAACAGCGCGCGGCGAGCCTTCGACACGCCTTCGATGCCCTTGATGCGTTCGATATTTCCCTTGGCGACCTGCTTGAGAAAGGACATCGCGCTGGCGGGGTCGATCTCATAGTGATGCATTACCCCAAGCGGATATCCCGTCTTCTCCATATGGAGGCGGGCGAGATTTCGCCAGGTGCCGCCCACGGCATAAAAGGTGCGCCCCTGCCCCGCCTTGAGAAGCTTTGCTCTGGCCACCTCGATGCGCGCGATCTTGGTTGCCACTTCCAGAGAATTGCCTGCCATATCCTGCAGGCGAAGGCCGCCCAGAGGCAGCGTAATGCCGTCGCCGATGGTCGTGCCCGCAACGTCGACAAGTTCGAGGCTGCCACCGCCCAGATCGCCTGCAATACCATTTGCAGGTTCAAAGCCAGAGATGACGCCGAGCGCCGAATAATAAGCTTCCTGCCGGCCACTGAGCACGTGAACTTCCGTGCCGAGCACATCTTCCGCCCGGCGGATGAAATCCGGGCCGTTTTCAGCCTCACGCGCGGCCGCTGTGGCAAGCACATGCATGTGAACGGCGCCCGCTTGTTCGGAGAGGCTGCGAAAGCGCCGGAACTCTTCCATCGCCCTGGTAACCGCCTCAGGATCGAGCTTGCCGGTGGAGACGATGCCGCGCCCCAGACCCGCCAGCATCTTCTCGTTGAACAGCATGGTGGGAGACCGCGCCAGTCCTTCATAGACAACGAGGCGTATGGAGTTCGATCCGATATCGATGATCGAAACCGGGCGCCGGTCCTGAAGCCGGCCCTGAGATGCAGCAATCATCAGCTGGTCGTCGGATCAGTTTTCTTGCGGCGCTTGAACTGCGCGATCCGCTTCGGCGCATGCAGTTTCAAGGCATCACCCCGTCCGGAAAGGCTGGGATTGGTCATGAAATATTCCTGCGCATTGAACGGCTCCTCGCCCTCTTCAATCGTCACCCGGCGCGATGTGCCATCCGGCAATACTTCGAAACTTTGCTGGTTGTCCACCAGATTACCCAGCATGATCTGTCCAAGAATCTGCTCATGCACGGTGGGATTGGTGATCGGCACCATCGTTTCGACGCGGCGGTCGAGATTGCGCGGCATCAGATCGGCCGAGCTGATATAGACGATGGCTTCATCCGACGGCAGGCCGTGTCCGTTGCCGAAGCAATAGATGCGGCTGTGTTCAAGGAAGCGGCCAACAATCGATTTTGCCCGGATGTTCTCCGACAGCCCCGGCACCTGCGGCCGCAGGCAGCAGATGCCGCGCACGACGATGTCGATCTCCACGCCGGCACTGCTGGCATCGTACAACGCATCGATCACCTGAGGATCGACCAGCGAGTTCATCTTCATCCAGATTCGCGCCGGGCGCCCGGCCCTGGCATGGGCGATCTCGTTTTCGATATGCCCGAGAATGCGACTGCGCAGAGTGTAGGGCGAAAGCGCGATCGCCATCTCGTCGGTCGGCTCAGCATATCCGGTGATGAAATTGAATATCTGAGCGACGTCGCTCGCCATCTTTGGGTCGCAGGTGAAGAAGGAGAGGTCCGTGTAGATACGAGCCGTGATCGGGTGGTAGTTGCCGGTCCCCAGATGCACGTAATTGCGCAGCTTGCCATCCTCGCGCCGTACCACGGAAGACATCTTGGCATGCGTCTTCAGCTCCAGAAAACCGAACACGACCTGCACGCCGGCCCGCTCCAGATCGCGCGCCCAGCGAATGTTCGCCTCTTCGTCGAACCGTGCCTTGAGCTCGACAAGTGCGGTCACGGATTTTCCGGCCTCGGCCGCATCGATCAGCGCGCGCACGATCGGGCTGTCGTTGGAGGTTCTGTAAAGCGTCTGCTTGATTGCCACGACTTCGGGGTCGACCGCTGCCTGACGCAGGAACTGCACCACCACATCGAAAGATTCATATGGATGGTGAACGACGATATCCTTCTCGCGGATAGCAGCGAAGCAATCGCCGCCATGCTCGCGGATGCGCTCAGGGAACCGCGGATTGTAGGGCGTATATTTCAGGTCGTCGCGCGCAATGGAGACAATCTCCGAAATCTGGCTGAGCGCCAGCGGCCCCTCGATGACGCTGATGCGGTTGCCGGCAACCCCAAGCTCTCCCGCCACGAATTCGCGCAGGCTTTCCGGCATGCGGCTGTCGAACTCGATGCGGATGACCGAACCGCGCCGACGGCGCTTCAGCGCGGTCTCAAACAGACGCACCAGATCTTCGGATTCCTCCTCCACCTCGATGTCGCTGTCGCGGATGATCTGGAAGGTGCCCGAACCCTTGACCTCGTAACCGGGGAACAGACGTCCGATATAGAGACCGACCACATCTTCAAGCGGAACGAACCGAATGCGGGTCTTGCGATCAGGCAGGCGGACATAGCGCTTCAACGCCGGCGGCAGGCGCAAAAGCGCGCTCATTTCCTCGCCCTCCCGCAGATGACGCAACTGCAGCGCCATGGAGAAACCAAGGTTCGGGATGAAGGGAAAAGGGTGCGCGGGATCGATCGACAGCGGGGTCAGAACCGGAAACACCTGCTCGCGGAAATACTCTTCCAGCCAGACCTTTTCATCCTTGGTAAGCGCAGAAACGTTGACCGTTTCGATCCCTTCTGCGTCGAGACGTGCCATCAGCTCCGCCAGCACCTTCTGCTGGTCAGCCTGCAGGCGCTCAACTTCGCGCAACACCTGTTCGAGCTGCTGCTCCGGGGTGCGTCCGTCCGGGCTTTTCAGGCTGATGCGCTGCCGCACCTGCCCGGCCAGACCCGCGACACGCACCATGAAGAACTCGTCGAGATTGGCGGCGGATATGGAAAGGAAGCGGACACGTTCGAGCAATGGATGGCGTTCGTTGCGGGCTTCCTCAAGCACGCGGCGGTTGAACTGCAACCACGAAAACTCACGATTGACGAAACGATCAGGGTTGCCGCTCTCTGTTGCCGCGACCTCAGATGTCGTGAACTCTGCCTGTTTTGGCCTCAATCCGCTCATATCCCCGCTTTCCTGCCTCTGCCGGCGTGAAACCCGTCACACCGCCAGCCGGCTACATTGTTTCACATTATCCTCTGGCAGGGTTTTACGACAGTTTGATTTCACAAGCCTTGCAAAGAACCCTGTTATGATCCAAACGCTGGATAACAGCTCGAAGGAGACGATGATGGCTGGCGGTATCATTCCCCACTTCCAGAACGATCAGGGTCACGCAGCGATCGAGATCGGCGTCAAGGAATTCATGTGCGTGGGAGCAACCTCTCCGTACGATCATCCGCATGTGTTTCTGGACATGGGGGCGGATGACGAGAAGGTTTGTCCGTACTGCTCGACGCTGTACCGCTACAATGCGGCCCTCGCTGCAGACGTAACCATCCCCGCAGGCTGCGCCTATATCGACCGGGCCGCCTGAGCGGCAAACGGCCGGAACCCATCATGGCATACAGGGGCGAAAGCCCGATCGTGATCGCAGGGGCCGGCATTGCCGGCCTCACCATGGCGATTGCTCTGGCGCGCCGGGGAATCATCACCCGTGTTTTCGAGCAGGCCCCCAAACTGGAAGCCTTTGGCGCGGGGCTTCAGATTTCCCCAAATGCCGCACGCATCCTGACAGATCTCGGCGTTCTTCCGTATCTGCGCCCGCACGCGGTGCAGCCGCAGGCCGTGCGACTGAAAGACGCCAACACGCTGCGCGAGCTTGCCAGCGTTCCGCTTGGGAAATTCGCTGAACAGCGCTGGAATGCACCCTATCTCGTTTCGCACCGCGCCGACCTGCAGCAGGCATTGCTGACGAAGGCGCGTTCACGGCCGGAAATCGAAATCAACACGGGCATGAAACTGGCGGAGGTTTCGCGGGAACGGCCGGGCCATGTTATCGCAAGCTTCGGGGACCCTGAAGGCAACACGACCACCGCAGAGAGCCAACTGCTGATCGGTGCCGATGGCGTCTGGTCCGCTTCCCGCCGGTTTGTCGAACAGTCTGCCCGAAACCGGTTCAGCGGGCAGATCGCATGGCGCACGACCATAGAAACCAACAGTCCTGCCGGGGAAGCGTTTGGCAGGCTTGCGGACAGTGACAGTGTCACCACTTTCCTGCATGCCGGCTTTCATCTGGTGGCGTACCCCTTGCGGGCCGGAGCAGAAATCAACCTGGTCGCATTCACGCCTGCTATGGATATCGCGCAGAGCTGGGCAGTGCAGGCGGAAAGGTCGATTCTGCTGCATGCCGTTGCGCGAAGTTCGCCCGCTCTGGCGCGTCTGGTGGAAATGGCAGGGCATTGGACGGCATGGCCGCTTCATACGGTTGACCCGGCGGCCAGCTGGACCGCGCCGGGAATCGCACTCATCGGAGATGCCGCGCACGCCGTCACCCCCTTTGCGGCGCAAGGTGCCGCCATGGCCATCGAAGACGCTGCCCTGCTCGCGCAATATATCGCTGGGCCCACCGTCCCTGAACAAGGCGCAATATCCTTGTGGGAACAGCAACGTAAAGCGCGGCTGTCGAAAGTCGCGCGGCGTGGCGCACTGAACAAAATGGCGTGGAATGCAGCAGGGCCGGTGGCTCTGGCGAGAAATCTTGTGCTCAGGATGCGCTCTCCGCAAAGCCTCGCAACCGATCTCGACTGGCTTTATGGGTGGCGGCTTCCGCAGGAGCGCTGAACAACCCGCAGCCGCCCTCTTCGTTTCCGGATTCCGGAAGCTGCGCGGCTCTATGTCTTTGATTTGTCGCGTTTCCGAACCGGAAAAGCTTCCACTTTTCCTGAAAACGCTCCAGCAGATTTGCTATGCCGCGCCTGTCTTCATCAATGCAAGATCTGGCTGAGGAACAGCCGGGTGCGCTCGTGCTGGGGGTTATCGAAGAACTCGACCGGCGTGTTCTGCTCCACGATCTGGCCCTGATCCATGAAGATCACCCGGTTCGCAACCTGACGCGCGAAACCCATTTCATGCGTCACGCACAGCATCGTCATGCCTTCTTCGGCCAAGCCCACCATGGTTTCCAGAACCTCCTTCACCATCTCCGGGTCCAGCGCCGAGGTCGGCTCGTCGAACAGCATGATCTTCGGCTTCATGCACAGCGATCGTGCGATCGCCACGCGCTGCTGCTGGCCGCCGGAAAGCTGGCCGGGATATTTATGCGCCTGCTCGGGGATCTTCACCCGCTCCAGATAGTGCATGGCCGTCGCCTCGGCCTCCTTCTTCGGAACCTTGCGAACCCAGATCGGCGCCAGCGTGCAGTTTTCCAGAATGGTCAGATGCGGGAACAGGTTGAAGTGCTGGAACACCATGCCGACGTCGCGGCGCACCTCGTCGATCTTCTTCAGATCGTTGGTCAGCTCCTTGCCATCGACGATGATCTTGCCCTTCTGGTGCTCCTCCAGCCGGTTGATGCAGCGGATCATCGTCGACTTGCCCGAGCCCGAAGGACCGCAGATGACGATGCGCTCGCCGCGCATCACCTTCAGGTTGATGTCCTTCAGCACATGAAACTCGCCATACCACTTGTGCATGCCGATGATCTCGATCGCAACCTCCGTCGCCGAAACCTGCATCTTGCCGGTGTCGACCTCGATCTCTTCAGCGCTGACTGCGTTTTCGGTGGCCATTTGCCATTCCTCTTGCCTAGCGTTTGTGACCGGTATCGAGCCGGCGTTCCATATATTGAGAATAGCGCGACATGCCGAAACAGAACACCCAGAAGATTGCGGCTGCAAAAATGTAGCCGGTCTTTGCCGTCTGCGGGGTCGCCCATGTGGGATCACCCGAAATGTTCTGCTTCACGACGCCGAGCAGATCGAACATCGAAATGATCAGCACCAGGGTCGTATCCTTGAACATGCCGATGAAGGTGTTGACGATGCCGGGTATGACCAGTGTCAGCGCCTGCGGCATGATGATCAGCCCCATCTTCGGCCAGTAGCCGAGACCGAGCGAATCCGCGCCTTCATATTGCCCCTTGGGGATGGCCTGCAATCCGCCGCGGACCACCTCCGCCATGTAGGCTGAGGCGAACAGAGCGACACCGATCAGCGCCCTCAGCAGCTTGTCGAAACTGGTGCCCGGCGGCACGAACAGGGGCAACATGAAGCTGGCCATGAACAGAACGGTGACCAGAGGCACGCCACGCACGGTTTCAATGAAAATAACCGAAAGCAGCTTCACGATCGGCATTTCCGAGCGCCGGCCGAGTGCCAGTATGATGCCAAGTGGTAGTGACACGACGATGCCGACATAGGAAATGACCAGCGTCACCATCAGGCCGCCCCACATCGGGGTTTCGACATAACGCAGGCCGAAAGCGCCGCCCACCAGCAGGAAGTAGGCTACGAACGGAAACACGCCGAAGAACAATATGGCGTTCAGCTTCTTGTAGGGTACGCGCGGTATCAACAGCGGCGCCAGCAGCGCCACGAAGATGATGCCGGTGAGGATCACGCGCCACCGCTCGTCCATGGGATAGCGGCCGAACATGAACTGGCCGAAGCGGCCGCTCACAAAAGGCCAGCAAGCGCCGGACCACCCGGCCGGAAGCTGGCCGCCCTGTTCGGTGGTCAGGCAGGCTGTGCGGTCGGCGCCGGTCCACACCGCTCCAAAGAACAGCCAGTCGAGCGCCCGCGGCAGAAGCGAAGCCACAACCAGCAAGGCAAGCACGGTGAGAACCGAGTCAATCGGAGTAGCGAACAGGTTCTTGCGCAGCCACGCTGCCGCACCCACCTGCGAACGGGGTGCGGTCTCGGCCAGAGCCATTTCGGTGCGCACCCAGGATATGTCATGTTCCTGCATAGCTCACCTCTCCTTCAGGGCCATTTTGGTGTTGAACCAGTTCATGAAGACCGAGGTGATGATGCTGATACCGAGATAAACGGTCATGAAGATGACCACCACCTCGATCGCCTGCCCTGTCTGATTGAGAATGGTTCCGCCGATCGCGTAGAGATCGGGATAGCCGATCGCCACAGCGAGAGATGAGTTCTTCGTCAGGTTCAGATACTGGCTGGTGAGCGGGGGAATGATGATGCGCATTGCCTGCGGGATTACGATCAGCCGCAGTCCCTGTCCCGAACGCATGCCCAGCGCCGAATAGGCTTCCGTCTGCCCTTTGGAAACACCCAATATCCCGGCGCGGACAATCTCTGCAATGAATGAGGCCGTATAGAAGGACAGCGCCAGATAGAGCGACAGGAACTCCGGCCTTACATTGAAGCCTCCGGACAGGTTGAACGTACCCTTCTGCGGAAAATCCACCGAGACCGGCATCCCGGCCAGAAGATAGGCCAGCAGTGGCAGCAGGATGATCAGTGAAAGACTGGTCAGGAAGACCGGGAATTGCTGCCCCGTGGCCATCTGTCTTGCCCGCGCGCGCCTTGCCACATACCAGGACAGGATGACAGCCACCACGAACCCGGCAAGGATCAGCCAGGCACCCGGTTCCCACACCAGCCGCGGAAAGTAGAACCCGCGATTGTTGAGGTAGGAGCCAAGCGGCAGCGAGAGACTGTCGCGCACATTTGGCAACACGGCCAGCACGCCCTGATACCAGAACAGGATGACCAGCAGCGGCGGAATGTTGCGGAACACTTCCACATAGACCGTCGCCAGCTTGCGGATCAGCCAGTTGTTGGAGAGGCGGCCGACGCCAACGAGAAACCCCAGAATCGTGGCTGTCACAATACCGGCTGCTGCTACGATCAGCGTATTGGCGATACCGACCAGAAGCGCACGGCCATAGGACGAGTCCGACGTGTAGTCGATCAGCCGGTCGGAAATATCGAAGCCCGCCCGCCCCCGCAGAAACGCGAATCCGGTGGAAATGTTGGAGCGGCGCAGGTTCTCGATCGTGTTGTCGACGATCCACCACACGCCAAGCACCAGCAGCGCGACCAGAACAACCTGAAATGCAATGCTGCGAACCCTGGGATCATATATCAGCGGGACCCGCGCGGATTCGTCTCTGATAACTTCCTGTGACACATGGTTCCCCTTGAACAGGTGTCTGAATTCCCGCCGGTGTTTGTTTTTGTGTTCCGGCAGGAAGGGAAAAAGCCGGAGAAGTGAACTCTCCGGCTTTTCTGGTCGTCAGCGGATCGGCATACCGTATTGCAGGCCGCCCTTGGTCCACAGCGCGTTGATGCCGCGCGCGATCTTGAGCGGGCTTCCGGTACCAACATTACGCTCGAAGATTTCGCCGTAGTTGCCGGTGGCCTTGATGATGTTCACGACCCAGTCATTGCCGAGGCCAAGGTCGGTGCCGATCTTGGTTTCAGCTTCCGTTCCAAGCAGACGCTTGATGTCGGGATTGGCGCTGTTCTTCATCTCATCGACATTGGCCTGCGTGATGCCGGCCTCTTCAGCGTTGAGAAGAGCAAAATAGGTCCACTTCACGATGTCGAACCACTTGTCGTCACCCTGCCTGACAGCCGGACCAAGCGGCTCCTTGGAGATGATTTCCGGCAACACGACATGGTCGTCGGGTGCCGCCATCTGCAGGCGCACGGCATAGAGGCCGGACTGGTCGGTCGTGTAGGCATCGCAACGGCCCGCGTCATAGGCGGCGTTGGCTTCCTCGAACTTCTCGAACACGACCGGATTGTATTCCATCTTGTTGGCGCTGAAATAGTCGGCCAGATTCATTTCCGTGGTCGTGCCGGACTGGACGCAAACTGAAGCACCCGAAAGCTGGAGCGCGGAATTCACGCCCGGAAGCTTCTTCGCGTTGATCATGAAGCCCTGACCATCATAGTAGGTGACGCCGGCAAAATTGAAGCCGAGAGCCGTGTCACGGTTGATGGTCCACGTCGTGTTACGCGAGAGAATGTCCACTTCGCCGGACTGAAGCGCTGTAAAGCGGTCCTTCGCGCTCAGGCTCGTAAACTTGACCTTGGTTCCATCGCCGAATACCGCCGCAGCCACAGCACGGCAGAAATCGACGTCAAGCCCCATCCACTCACCCTTGTCATTGGGAGCGGAGAAGCCGGCGAGCGACGTGTTCACCCCACATTGCAGGAATCCCTTGGCTTTCACATCGTCAAGCGTATCCGCGCTGGCCGCTCCCGCCAGCATTCCGAATGCGGCAGCACCGAGTACACCGATTGCCAACTTTTTCATAACCCACATACCCTTTTCTGTTATCCGGGAATCGACCCGGTTTCGTCGTGTCCAGGCGATCTCCCCCGACCGCTTTTTACTCGGGATGTAAAGTCTTCAAGACCTATGACCCGCTCCCAGTCACGAACGTCATCGAAGGCGATAATCTTCGTGAGGTCAAGAAAAATGAATGATTGGGCCAGAGCACTGGTCATTTTGCACTCAACACATTGCCGTAAAAGCAAAATTCATTCCTGAAATTGCGTCATAGTTCCGTTGCGGAAGGCTTCTTCATGTCCTGAAAGCGACATAAAATGTCGCCTGACCACCGATCGTGGGGGTCGTTTTCCCTACCGGCAGCTTTTTGCACAACGAGCAAAATGCAAGCCGCTCAGGGGTATCACGGTTGCGGGTGCATAAGTGCGCCACTAAGCTTGCGAAACAACATCTGGAGCGATCTCTACATGGCCAAAGACAGCACCGATCTGGGCATCAATACGCGCCTTGCCCATTGCGGAAGCAATCCCCGGGATTTTTATGGATTCGTGAATCCACCCGTCGTCCACGCATCCACCGTGCTGTTCCCGGATTCAGCCACGCTTGTAGGACGCTCACAGAAATACACCTACGGTACACGCGGAACCCCAACCACCGATGCTCTGGCTGCGGCCATGGACGAGCTGGAGGGATCAGCCGGAACGATTATCGTTCCATCCGGCCTTGCCGCCGTCACCGTGCCCCTGCTTGCCTTTGCCGAGGCCGGGTCTCATGTCCTGATCGTGGACTCCGTCTATCATCCCACCCGTCATTTCGCCGACACCATGCTGAAGAGACTGGGCGTGGAGGTGGAATATTACGATCCGCATATCGGCGCCGGAATCGCCGCCCTCATGCGCCGCAATACCAGCGTCGTCTTTACCGAATCGCCCGCATCCAACACATTCGAGGTGCAGGATATTCCGGCGATTTCAAAGGTGGCGAAGGAGGCCGGTGCCGTCGTTATGATGGACAACACATGGGCAACGCCGCTCTATTTCAGGCCGCTCGATTTCGGCGTGGATATCTCCATCCATGCCGCCACCAAGTACCCCGCCGGGCACTCCGATGTGCTTCTGGGCACCGTATCGGCCAATGAGCAGCACTGGCAGCGCCTGCATGATGGCTTCATCACGCTGGGCTGCTGTTCCGCGCCCGATGACGTGTATCAGGTTCTGCGTGGTCTTCGTACAATGGGCATCAGGCTCGAACATCACCGCACCAGCGCGCTTGCAGTGGCCGAGTGGCTTGAAGGCAGGCCCGGTGTGGCCAGCGTGCTGCACCCTGCCCTCCCAGGCCATCCCGACCATGAGCTTTGGAAGCGCGATTTCTCCGGATCGAGCGGCATTTTCTCCATTGTTCTGGACGGCGGCAGCCAGAAGCAGGCGCACGCCTTCCTTGATGCACTGAAGATATTCGGGCTGGGATTTTCATGGGGCGGCTATGAAAGCCTCGCCGTTCCCGTGTCGCTGGCTGACAGAACGATCGCCAGAGGCAAATATGCGGGACCGGTCATACGCCTCCAGATCGGACTGGAAGATGTGGAGGATCTGAAGACGGACCTGCAGCACGGGCTCGACGCTGCCGCATCGGCCTGAGTTTTCGCCTCAGGTTCTCACTCTGAACCGGCGCAATAAATACTTCCGCTCCGGAATACCTTCAGAGAGAAAACGGAAACGTTGGCCGGGTGGCGGAACCATCGTCTGCACCCGGTCGCTTTCGTGAAAAGTCATTTCGCCATCCCAACGGGAAGAGGCACTGTCTTTCTTTATCCGTGCCGCCGTCGCAGCCAGAATTTCAGCGGCACGATAAGGTGCCTTGGCTATTCGGCAGGGACGCGCTGATGACTTTCAAATTCAAGACGGCATTCGATTCCACCAATGCGGCCCTTGCCGCTGCACCGCAAAATGCGCGCGCTACATTTTCAGCCCGCTCCACCCTTGGAGATGGCGTCAACAGCAACGTCGCGATTCGCCAGTTCAACGTGGCCGTTGATGAACCGCAGGCGCTTGGCGGCACCGATACCGCTCCCAATCCGGTCGAATACATTCTTGCCGCTCTCGGCTCCTGCCAGGAAATCACCTACCGTCTTTACGCGGACGCGCTCGGCATTCCGGTGAACAGGGTTTCCGTGCGGCTTGAAGGAGACATCGATCTGCGCGGCCTGTTCAACGTCGACAAATCCATCCGCCCCGGCTTTCAGGGAGTCACCGCCGCGGTGACGATAGACAGCCCGGCTTCGGAAAATGATCTTCTCCGTCTCAAAAGCGTCGTCGACCGCCACTGCCCGGTTCTCGATATTCTCCAGAACCCGACACCCGTGCAAATCGACTTCCGCCACGAGCAGGCTCACGCGCTGGAGCCGGTTTGAGGCACCGCCAACACTGTGGAAAAATCCGATGAAAGACGAGCGGAACGAGAAGTTGCAAATGCAGGCTTGCATGCAGGCAGTCGGGCTGATACGGCATCCCCACTCGCAAATTGTTGGTGAAAACTGACAACAGCCGGTGGTCACCGGAGTGTAGCGCAGCCTGGTAGCGCACCTGATTTGGGATCAGGGGGTCGCAGGTTCGAATCCTGCCACTCCGACCATGTAACCTCAGCTTTGGATTGACGGTGCTGCGGCGTTTGCGATCTTGCCGCCGCCGGTTTTGCGAAGTATGGAGACGCTACGGCTCGTAAGCCGCACTGCAAAGAGGTTTCCATGTCCGCGCGCATTTTCAGCCCTGCCAAGACTGCTATGCAATCCGGCACAGCCAAGACCGGATACTGGGTTCTGGAGTTCGAGCCCGAACAGCCGCGCAAGATCGATCCCCTGATGGGCTACACCACGTCCGGCGACATGAAGAGCCAGAT
This sequence comes from Aquamicrobium sp. YD-1-mutant5, assembly GCF_059509755.1. Lineage (NCBI taxonomy): Bacteria > Pseudomonadati > Pseudomonadota > Alphaproteobacteria > Hyphomicrobiales > Phyllobacteriaceae > Aquamicrobium > Aquamicrobium sp. YD-1-mutant5. Next base: position 380,129 of record NZ_JCAKKP010000001.1, on the reverse strand, counting down.
TCGCCTCACCTTCGAGACGAAGGAAGAAGCCATCGCTTATGCCGAGCGCGAAGGTCTGGCTTACCGCCTGCAGGAGCCCAATCAGCCGAAGCGCAGGCAAATCTCCTATTCGGATAATTTCCGATACGATCGCCGCACGCCCTGGACGCATTAAACAACTGGAATTTTACTGCGCTGCTTTTTGTACAGCTGCGTATATCTGGTCCCGTAGCTCAGCTGGATAGAGCACCGGCCTTCTAAGCCGATGGTCGCAGGTTCGAATCCTGCCGGGATCGCCATTATTATTATTATGGTTGATTTCATACTACTTTTTGCACCTATTGCCTCATCCTTATCGAGCGGTCGAAAAGTGGGACATTATTCTAGGTAATGCCTATCCAAGTTGGACCAAATCGTTGAGGATTGGCCATGTCAGGATGCCCTGAATGTGGGTTTGGCTGGAGCTGGCGTCTTTCGGACGGCCGTCTGAAATGCCGCCGCTGCGGGAAGCGCTGGCGACTGCGATCTCTGTGGGACGCCTCCCGCCTCGACAGCCGCGTGAAGACGGAACTGGTCCAGCGCTTCTCGCTGGTGGCGGGCCGCCCTGCGACGGAACGGTTCTACCGGCTGATCCGAAGGCGATGGCCCATGCCGAGCAGCTGCGCGGGCCGTTCGAGGGCAGCCTCGAATGCGACGAAACCACCTTCGGCGGCGCTCGGAAAGGCAAGCGCGGCTGGGGCGCGGCCGGCAAGGTCATCGTCTTCGGCATCATCAAGCGCAACGGCCTGGTGAAAACCCAGCCGATCCCCACCCATGACCGCGCCTCCATCATGAAGGTGATCCAGGCCGAGAGCCGCGAGGGCTCGCTCTACTACACTGATGAGTGGCAGGCCTATGCCATCTTGCGCATGCGCGGCGACCATGTCGTCATCCGCAAGGAGAAGGGATGGCCGCTCGGCCGCGACCACATCAACGGCATCGAGGGCTTCTGGTCATATGCCAAGAACTGACTATACCCTTACCGCGGCGTGCCCAAAAAGTTCTTCCATCTCTATCTCGGCGAAACCTGCTACCGCTTCAATCACCGTGACGAGGACATCAAACCCTTGATCATCAAGCTCTTAAAGACCACAAACATCCAACTGATCGACACCAATCCGGTCCAGATCGGATAGGCATTACCTTATTCTTCATCCCGCCTTTCACGCCGACGCCTTGCGGCGTTTTTGGCAAGAGTCCGATCTTCGGCCGCCTTCGTGTAGATTTCGGCCCTTTCCCCCTTCCGCCATGCGTACCGATCCGGATCGATCCTTGGGCATCGTCACGCTGAATCAGAAGCCGCGTGACCTGATCAACGAGGAATTCGATTATGCGCTTAGCCTGCTGTTCGCGAACTGCCCTCTCCTTACGCTGACGACACCTGCCATGACGATTCATGACAGGTGTTGGAAAACATCAGTTGACGAACGCCGTCCGAGCCGTGAGAAACAAGCCGCGCGGACGTGGCGGAACTGGTAGACGCAAGGGACTTAAAATCCCTCGGAGCGATCCGTACGGGTTCGATTCCCGTCGTCCGCACCACTTTCCAGCTTTCCACGGAAACTCCTCTTCGATTGTGCATATCCGGTACTGGTCACAGCCAACCGGCCTGCCTACATTGGCGCCGACATTCTCCCGGAGCATCTCATGACCTCAGCGCTTTTCCAGCCCATCACGCTTGGCAATCTTGCCGTTCCGAACCGTCTGGCCGTTGCGCCCATGTGCCAGTACTCGGCTGACGACGGCTCGGCCAACGACTGGCACCTTCAGCACTGGATGAACCTTGGAATGTCCGGTGCCGGAATGGTCACCGTGGAGATGACGAATGTGGAGCGTCGGGGCCGCATCAGCCATGGGTGTCTCGGACTTTACAGGGATGCGAACGAAGCGGCGGCAAGGCGCGCGCTTGATGCGGCCAGACGCGTTTCTCCTGCGGGAACCGTATTCGGCACGCAGCTCGCGCATGCCGGCCGCAAGGCCTCGTGCCGGCGGCCATGGGAAGGTGGAGGTCCGCTGGAACGGAATGAGGATCCGTGGCCGATCGTTTCCGCCTCGGCAATTCCCTATGACGAGGGCTGGCAAACACCCCATGCGCTCACAGAGGATGAAATCTGGGTGGTCATCGGGAAGTTTGCAAAAGCCGCAGAAAGAGCGGAGCGCGCAGGATTCGATTTCATCGAACTTCATGCCGCGCACGGCTATCTGATCTTTCAGTTCCTATCGCCGCTCTCCAATCAGCGAGACGACCGCTGGGGCGGATCGCTGGACAATCGCATGCGCTTTGCCGTGGAAGTGGCACGCGCCGTGGGCAAGGCTGCTCCGGGGCTGATGGTGGGCGCGCGCCTTTCGGTAAAGGAGTGGGTGGACGGTGGTTTCGATGTCGATGATGCGATCGCCGTGGCCAAAGCGCTTAAGGCTGAAGGCCTCGCCTATATCTGCTGCTCAAGCGGAGGAAATTCTCCCCTGCAACAACTTCCCGGCGGGCCGGGCTATCAGGTGCATCTGGCGGAAGCCGTACGCAAGGGCGCCGATATTCCGGTTCGGGCCGTTGGTCTCATTACGGAACCGCGACAGGCCGAAGAAGTACTTGCACAGGAACGTGCCGACATGGTTGCGCTCGGTCGTGCCTTTCTGGCTGATCCCCGCTGGGGATGGCGCGCGGCCGCCACGCTGGGCGCAGAAGTTCCAGCCGCTCCGCAATACCAGCGCTCGATAACCACCATGCGCCATTGGGTTGTGCCCGCCTGAAGGAACGAGGCAACCAATGGATGCCGGCCGCGTTTTCCATCCATCCCTTTCATAGGGTGGTATGCGGAGAGCGATAATGACCAAAGTCGTCTATAAAATTCTGGAGCATGACGGAGGCTGGGCCTATCAGGTCGGCTCGACCTATTCGGAGACCTTTCCCACTCACGATGACGCGGTGAGAGCTGCCGAACGCGCCGCAGGAGAACAGCAGATAGCCGGCAAATCAGACGGCATCGAATATGAGGACAGCTCCGGCAAATGGCATGAGGAACTGTCTGACGGGCGTGACAGGCCGCAAACCGAGGTTTCGGAATAGCTGTGTCCCGTCACATATTACTGCATTCCTGCAAAAAGAGCGGCCTGAGGCCGCTCTTTTCAGTTCCGGAGGGATTACGCGGCTCAGCCGTGAAGCCGCGCGGTGATTTCCGCAACCCGCTTGCCCTGGAAGCGCGCACCTTCAAGTTCCTGCGCCGAAGGCTGGCGCGAGCCATCACCGTCCGAGGTCGTGGTCATGCCATAGGGCGCACCGCCACGCACCACGTCATTACCCATCTGGCCCTGATAGGCATAGGACAGCGGGACGATAATCATGCCGTGATGCTGCAGGGAAGCCTGCGTGCTGAGCAGAGCAATTTCCGCGCCGCCGTGCTGCGTTGCCGTCGACACCATCACTGACCCGACCTTGTCGAGAAGTGCGCCCTTGGCCCACAGCGGGCCGGTCTGGTCGAGAAAATTCTTCATCTGCGAGGCCATGGCGCCATAGCGCGTCGCGACGCCGAGAATGATGGCATCATAATTGGCCAGCTCCAGCGGTTCGGCGATCGGTGCTTCCTGATCGAGCTTGTAATGCGCGGCCTTCGCCACTTCCAGCGGCACCAGCTCGGGCACGCGCTTGATCGTCACGTCTGCGCCAGCCTCGCGCGCACCTTCGGCAGCGGCCTTCGCCATCTGCTCCATGTGACCAAAGCTGGAATAATAAAGGACAAGCACCTTCGCCATTTTCATCTCCACGATTGCGGCAGGCGGACGTGAGTGTCCGCTCGAATTGCAAAAACAATCTAGGGCAGCGAACGTTCACGGAAAAGTATCAGGATGCCGACACAGTGTTCACAAAACCTGTGCCTTTGCGCCTGCGGCTTTGACGCGGTATTGGACGTCCTGCGCTTATGCAACAAGGAGTCGCCATGACCGGGATCGTTACTGCCGCCATGCTCGTGATCGGCGACGAAATCCTCTCCGGGCGCACCAAGGACAAGAACATCGGGCATCTGGCCGATATCCTCACCGCTATCGGCATAGACCTGAAGGAAGTGCGCATCGTTCCCGATGAAGAGGATGAGATCGTTTCGGCTCTTAACGCGGTACGCACCCGATATACCTACGTGTTCACGTCCGGCGGAATAGGTCCGACACATGACGACATAACGGCGGATTCGGTCGCCAAAGCCTTTGGGGTGCCCTGCGAATATGATGACACAGCCTATGCTCTGCTGGCCGCGCATTATGCGCGCCGGGAGCTTGAGTTCACTGAGGCACGCAAGCGCATGGCCAGAATGCCGCGCGGTGCTTCCCATATCGAAAACCCGGTTTCGGTAGCGCCGGGCTTTCGCATCGGCAATGTTCACGTGATGGCTGGCGTTCCGTCCGTGTTCCAGGCGATGCTGGACAAGGTCGTGCCCACGCTGAAAACCGGCGTGAAGATGCTTTCGGCAACCGTACCCTGCGCGCTTGGCGAAGGTGTGATCGGCGGCCCGTTGGCGGAAATCCAGAAGGCACACCCTGAAACCATCATCGGCTCCTACCCGAAATTCGGGGACGGCAAGTTCTGGACAGAACTGGTCGTGCGCGCCCGGTCACCGGAAATTCTGGAAGCCGCCCGCCGCGATGTGAAAGCCATGGTCTCGGCGTTAAGCGCTGACGCCTGATAAAATTTCGGAACCGGAACCCGTCAAACGCATTTATACTGGCCGTATTCCGACGCGGAAGGGTCAGATCATGACGTACAGGACCATCGCCGTCATCCTACAAGGTGAGCAGGAATCGTCACGCGTACTGGATTGCGCTGTCTCGCTTGCAACTCGCATCGGAGCACATCTTGTCGGCGTCCATGCTGAAGTCCTGCCGGTTCCATACACGTCGGCGGTTGGTTTTCCTGACACGGATTTCATTCAGGTGTCCACGGAACTCAACAAGGAAACGACACTGAAATTGCGGGGGATTTTCCACGAACGGGCCGAAGATTCCGGCGTGTCGTTCGAATGGCGCACCCTCGAAAGCTTTTCCGGTGACGGATCTATATCCGGACTGTCCAGCATCCGCTCGGCCGACCTTGTTATCGCGGCACAGCGAGACGTGGAAAGCGAGGATGGGACGGATGTGGAAAGCCTCGTTTACGATTCCGGCAGGCCAATCCTGATGGTGCCTCAATCCGGCGCGGTGCTTTCCTCCTATCGCCGGGTTCTGCTTGCATGGAACGGCAGCAAGGAAGCGGCGCGTGCTACTTTCGATGCGTTGCCCTTCCTGATCGATGCTGAACAGACCGACATACTTATCATAGATCCATCCCATACGGCAGAAGAAGGGCCCGAGGCGGCCGGAGCCCGTATTGCCGCCTCTCTGTCACGCCACGGCGTCAATGTCAGCGTGTCGGTGCAGGAATCCGGAAGCCAGTCAGTGGAGGCGCTCATTCAGGAGCGGCTGGCTGCCACCGGCGCAGATCTTCTCGTGCTCGGCGCTTACAGCCACTCATGGCTGAGAGAGTTGCTTTTTGGCGGGGTCACGCGTTCGATTCTGCGTTCGTCTCCGGTCACGGTCCTGATCTCACGCTGAACAGGTTCAGCCTGTGATTTCGGCCCTCTTGCCAAGCATGTGGATTTCCGGCTAATTCCGCTCGCATTCCTTGTGACCTGCGCGCCGGAGCGCGCCTGCGGAGTGCGTTCTGATGTCCCTGCCCGACAAAGCTTTCCCGATTTCATGGGATCAGTTTCACCGCGACGCCCGCGCGCTGGCCTGGCGGCTGGCCGGCGCCAATCAGCAGTGGAAGGCCATCGTCTGCATCACGCGGGGCGGGCTGGTGCCTGCTGCCGTGATTTCGCGCGAACTTGGCATCCGCGTCATCGAGACCGTTTGCGTGGCTTCCTATCACGATTACAGCTCGCAGGGGCAGTTGCAGGTGCTGAAGGAGGTGACTCCGAGCCTTCTTGAAAATGATGGCGAGTCGATCCTGATCATCGACGACCTGACGGACACGGGCAAGACCGCCGGCATCGTGCGCGCCATGCTGCCGAAAGCCCATTTCGCCACCATGTATGCCAAGCCCAAGGGCCGTCCGCTGGTGGATACGTTCGTGACCGAAGTCAGTCAGGACACCTGGATCTACTTCCCATGGGATATGGGCTTCACCTATCAGAAGCCGATTGCCGACGATCAGGCGAAGTAAGCTGGGTAACGATCCGTCTCCGAAGACTGTCAGGCAGCCTGTCTCGCGGACAGGTCCACGGCTGAAAATGCTTCGAAAAGAATTTCTGAGCCGGCGCCGGGCTTCATGGCGTCGGTCGACAGGATCTGGCGCCAGCGACGGGCGCCGGGAAGGCCGTGGAAAAGTCCGACCATGTGGCGCGTGACCTGCCCCAGGCGCCCGCCCCCGGCCAGATGGCGCGCGGCATAATCTGCCATGGTTTCGACCAGCGCGGCATAATCGAAATCCGGGGCTTCCTCTCCTTCCAGTAGTGAATCGACGCCCGTCAGGATTTCAGGCGTATGATATGCGGCCCGGCCGAGCATGACGCCGTCGACCTCGCGCAGATGCCGCGCTGCTTCTTCAAGAGTTGCGATTCCGCCATTGAGGCCGATGAAGCGCTCGCCGTTTGCCTTTTTCAGGCGGTAGACCCTGTCATAGTCGAGCGGCGGGATATCCCGGTTTTCCTTCGGGCTGAGCCCCTTCAGCCACGCTTTACGTGCATGAACCCACAGTGCATCCACGCCTGCGTCGAACACTCTCTCAGACAGATCATCAAGCGCGATTTCCGGATCCTGCTCATCGACGCCGATCCGGCACTTTACGGTCACGGGAATGCGGACGGCTTTCTTCATGGCCGCCACGCAATCGGCAACCAGTTGTGGCGACAGCATCAGACAGGCGCCGAATGTGCCGCTCTGCACGCGATCCGAAGGACATCCTACGTTGAGATTGATCTCATCATAGCCAAAATCGGCACCGATGCGGGCCGCCTCAGCCAGCTTGACCGGATCGGACCCACCAAGCTGCAACGCCACGGGATGCTCGCTATCATCGAATCCAAGCAGCCTTGCCCTGTTCCCGAAAATTGCGGCATCGGCGACGATCATCTCGGTATAAAGCAACGCCTTGCCGGAGAGCTGCCGATGAAAGAACCGGCAATGCCGGTCCGTCCAGTCGAGCATAGGCGCAACTGAGAAGCGTCGAGAACTCATAAGATATTGATTTTTCATAACTTTTTCTACTTGTGCCAAAACAGCACAATTGTGCCTGCCTATTATTTGGACAATTATCTAACACGTTTAACCACTTGAAACCATTGAGGGTGCGTGATCGATAATTTTGCGTTTGTGCCCGAAATTGTGCCAGGCAAGACTCCCGTTTTGTGCCCGAACAGCCCACAGAACTGGGCTGTTACACGACAGCGGTAGGCCTGCATTTTCAACAAATAGTTGAATAGAAAAATTCGCCTCTGGTACACTCGCCCAACACCAATAGACGGAGGCATTGCACTCCCAGGAAACGAAAGTGAGCGACAACGAACTGCTGAGAATGGCTGCAATCGCATCCGGTCACGAGTTTGATCCCCGCAAACAGGCAACTCAAAAAGGATTGTTTTGCCTCACCGCTTCCGGCACCGGGCGACCCACCTGGAGAAACTGGAACCCGCTCAACAACACCGAGGACGCCTTCCTTCTAGCTATCCGATTCAAGCAACTATTAAGATCGACAGGCATGGCTGCGTATCAGTGTCGGCCTCGGTAGCTGATTCAATCTCATCGACGATACAGGAGAACGGCGCCTGTATAGCCCGCTCCACAAGGCGCGCACTGGTTAAAGCAGCAGCAGAGATCGGCGCCCAAATAGCTGCGAAATTGTTCAAGCCTTAGACTCAGCAGCTACGGACAAGCTTGCAGCGCTATCGTCCGTTTTTATCAGAGTTTCAGGCAAGCCCTTCTGCGCCAGCGCCGAACGAACGTTGATCTGCGCCTGGCGCGCCTCGAAGGCTACCTGTTCAGCCGACTTCACGTCTCGACTCGTATGATCCATGCCGGACACCTCATGGCGTAGCAATCGCAAGATTTCGTCGTGGAAGTACTTCGTCCAGTAGTACGCGTACTCCTCTCCGAATTGGTCGAACCCCTCCTTCGATCCCGGGACCAATTCGATGATCGTCTTGCTCAGGCTTCCGGCTTTGATGAGTCTACCTTTGTCCCGCATCCGGATGCTGTAGAGCTTCATCATCATAGTCGCTTGGAGGATGATACTCTCGTAGGCGTCATATACCTTGAGTGCCCTGTCGCTTATGTAGAGCTTGGCGACGGTTTTGTCGAAAGCACCCAACGCCTTTATCTTCTCATCGACATCGAAAGGCTTCATGATGGTCTCGATGAACTCGGTGATTTTCGGGTCGTCGCCGTCCTTGAGTATCTGCGCACCGTTCAAGATTTTCATGTACTCAACCAGCATCGACAGCTGGGACAGGCTGTGGCGTGCCCGCAGTAAGGTCTCCGCAGCCTCAAAACGCTTCGTTTGGAGAGCCGAGTCGCGCTCCCGACGAGCCGAGGTTAGGTACGAGCGGATGTGATCCAGTTCCTTTTCATTGTCCCTGATCTCAGCCTTGAATGTCTCCATCTGCCTCTCGAACCGCTGCTCAACAGTTTTGGACAGAAACTTCGCTACCGTATCCCGCAGCAGGTAGGCGATCACTCCAAGCACACCGCTCGTGAGGGCTATGTTCAACAGCCACGTCCAGAAGTCATCAGGCAATGCAATCTCTCCCCCTCACCGGCTAGACTAGGTACTCATTTTTCGGATTGTGCCAAGCCCGGCCCATGATGTTCAAGCGGGCTTCATCGGTGTTTTTCGTGGCCCAGAGTGACTACACGTTTTGTTGAATCTTCTACCGCTTTTTGGCCTCTGTGTGTGCCCAGTTTGTGCCAGAGCCGTTTGCGATCAAAAAAGATAAGTATTTTCAACAAGATATTTGCGAGATGTCCAGTCGAGCATGGGAGCAACTGAGAATTTTTCTTTATACGCAGACATTCACGAGTTCTTCTGGCAACAAGGCGAGCCGCACACCACGGCCTGACCCGACATGTGGCGCATCCGGCCCGGTTTTTCAAAGCGTAAATATCACCACGCCGCATCGGGACCGGCCCTGAACACTGCCTCGAACGGGTTTCATACTGACCCAAGGGGCTTTTGCGGCGCCGGCAGCGGTGCTAACCGTGGGGCGCTTTCCAACAAGGATGGACTTTCATCGTGTCAAGCCAGCCTCTGCCGCCCATCGAACCCGTGGACAGAAATCGCGAGGCGGCGATCCTTAAGCTGAACAATCTCCATGCGCAGGAGCTTTCATGGCTGGAACCGGAGCGCCTGTCCCACCTTCTGGACAACGCGGCCCACGCGCTGAACATCGGGGATGCCGAGGCATTTCTGATAAGCTTCGATCAGAATGCCGACTATGACAGCCCGAACTTTCTCTGGTTCCGCGAAAACTACCCACGCTTCCTCTATGTTGATCGCGTTGTCGTCAGCGAGGCGGCGCGCGGGCGCGGCCATGCCAGACGGCTTTATGAACATCTGTTCGATCTGGCCCTGAAGGCCGGGCACGACACCATCGTGTGCGAGGTGAACTCCGATCCGCCCAATCCGGCATCCGATGCGTTTCATGAACGACTCGGCTTTCGGGAAGTTGGCGAGGCAACCATTCATGGCGGCTCGAAGACCGTCCGGTATTTTGCGCGCAAACTGGACAAGGACGGCGCAATTCCCTCGCTGACGCCCTCAAAGGACATTTCCCGGCTCATCGAGATCATGGCCGCGCTGCGCGCGCCGGTCGGTGGCTGTCCGTGGGACGTGGAGCAGACTTTTTCCACCATCGCGCCCTATACGATCGAGGAAGCCTATGAGGTGGCGGACGCCATCCAGCGCGGCGATTTCGACGATCTGCGCGAGGAGCTGGGCGATCTTCTGCTGCAGGTCGTCTACCACGCCCGCATGGCCGAGGAGCAGGGCGAATTCGCGTTTCCCGATGTCGTGGAGGCGATCACCACCAAGATGATCCGCCGTCATCCGCATGTGTTCGGTGACGACCATGCACGCAGCGCCGGCATGGCGAAAGGCATGTGGGAAAAGATCAAATCGGAAGAAAAGGCGGAGAAGCGCGCGGCCAGAATTGCCCGCGGGCAGGACCCGGAAGACAACGGTAAGGGTTATCTGGACAGCGTTCCCCTGCCCTTGCCGGCTCTGACCCGAGCGCTCAAGCTTCAGGAAAAAGCCGCGCACGTCGGATTCGACTGGGGGGCTGCCGCCCCGATCCTCGACAAGATCGAGGAGGAAATCGGCGAGTTGCGTCAGGCGCTGGCAGCGGGAAAATCGGATGCCATCAGGGATGAGTTTGGCGACACGCTGTTCGCGCTCGTCAATCTCGGCCGCCATCTCGGCGTGGATTCGGAGGCTTCGCTTGCCGGAACAAACGACAAATTCCGCAATCGCTTCCACTACATAGAGCGATCCCTTGATGAAAAGGGAAAATCGCTTGAAGATGCCACTCTGCAAGAGATGGAAGAGCTTTGGCAGCAGGCGAAGGGTAAGGTCTAACCCTCCTCCGCGGCAGCTCCCTTCGCTGCGCCACGCACACGGTTGCGGATTTCCTCGCGCGCGCTTTGCGTTGCCCGCAGCACCAGCGTGAGGCTGCCATCGTCATTGTCCGTACGCCGGATGACGTCGCCATTGCGATAGAGCCAGTCGAGCAGGCTGAACTGCTCCGGCACAAGGGTGACGGTCATTTCCGCCAGTTCACCCGAGACATAAGTCTCGATTGTCGCCAGAAGACGCTCCAGCCCCTCTCCGGTGATGGCCGAGATGGCAATCGGCCCCTGCCGCTGGTCCTGATGCGCTTCGCCAAGCAGTCGCTCGCGATTGGCATCGTCCAGAAGATCGATCTTGTTCCAGACCTCGATCACCCGGCGGTCGTCATTCGCATCGACGCCGAGATCGCCCAATATGCGTTCCACATCCTCCGCCTGTGCGGCGGTGTCGGGATCGGAAATATCGCGCACGTGAAGGATGAGATCGGCCTCCACCACCTCTTCCAGCGTAGCGCGAAATGCCGCCACCAGATGAGTCGGCAGGTCGGAGATGAACCCCACCGTGTCGGACAGGATGACCGGCGTGCCATGCGGCAGGCGCAGGCGGCGCAGAGTGGGATCGAGCGTGGCAAAGAGCATGTCTTCGGCCAGCACCGCAGCTCCCGTCAGCCGGTTGAACAGAGTGGACTTTCCGGCATTGGTGTAGCCGACGATGGCAACCACCGGAAAAGGCACTTTCCTGCGCTTGGCGCGATGCAGGTCGCGCGTGCGGCGAACGGTTTCCAGCTCCCGCTTCAGCTTGACGATCTTGTCCTGAAGGATGCGGCGGTCGGCCTCGATCTGCGTTTCACCGGGGCCGCCGAGGAAACCGGCACCGCCGCGCTGGCGCTCAAGGTGGGTCCAGCTCCGCACCAGACGTCCCTTCTGGTAGTTCAGATGGGCAAGCTCGACCTGAAGCGTGCCTTCCTTCGTACGGGCGCGCTCGCCGAAAATTTCCAGAATGAGCCCGGTCCGGTCGAGCACCTTGACGTTCATCTCTTTTTCGAGATTGCGCTGCTGCACAGGCGTCAGCGGATGATCGACAATGACCAGTTCCGCATCGCTTTCCTTCACCAGGGCAGCGATTTCATCCACCTTGCCCGATCCCAGAAGGGTTCCGGGGCGCGGGTCATTGACCGTCACCACCAGACTGTGAACCGGGTCGAGATTGATGGCGCGCGTCAGCCCCACGGCCTCGTCATGGCGCGCCGAAGGCGAACGCGTCAGGCGCGGCCGGGATGATTCATCCATGGCCTGCTGCCGCGTCAGAACCGGAACGACGACGACGGCCCGTACGGGCATGGTCTTGTCCCCGCCCTCGCCTTTGTCAGCTTGCGCTCCGGATTTGTCAGCGGCGTCGCGGTTGCGTGCCAAGCAGTATCAGCCTTCCTCGCCGTCGAACATCTGAACCGGCTGGCTCGGCATGATCGTGGAGATGGCATGCTTGTAGACGAGCTGGGAGTGCCCGTCGCGGCGCAGCAACACACAGAAATTGTCGAACGACGTCACGACACCAGTCAGTTTCACGCCGTTGATGAGGAATATCGTAAGAGGGTTTTTGCTTTTACGAACCGAGTTCAGGAAAAGGTCCTGAAGATTTTGCGAGCGTTCGGCCATTTTTCTTATCTTCCCGCCGGATCCCTTTTTGTCTGTCCGCCAATACACCTGCAACGCAGGCATATTCCGTCGCAAACAAACCTGCCTGCAAAAAAGCAAGCAGGACGAGATTTACGATTGTTTACACCCAGCGGTTATCAGGCCGGACTTTTTTCCGCAATGTCAAAAAACGCCTGTCGCAGGGAAAGTGTCACCGAACCGGGGTGGCCATTTGCCACCGGATGGCCATCTATTGCGATGATCGGCGTTGCCAGCGTGGTCGCAGACGACAAAAACGCCTCGCGCGCCGCCAAGGCTTCCTCGACGGTAAACGCACGCTCCTCGATCCGCAGACCGAGGCTCTCGGCGACCTTGAACAAGGTGGTCCGGGTGATTCCCCGCAAAATGCCATGATCGGCCGGACGCGTGACCAGAGCGCCATCCTGCGTCACGATCCAGGCGTTGGTGGAAGCGCCTTCCTTCACCGTGCCGTCCAGATCGACGAACCATGCTTCCTGCGCGCCGGCTTCCCGGGCCTTCTGCTTGGCCAGCACATTCGGCAACAGGCCGACGCTCTTGATGTCGACCCGGTCCCACCGGTTTTCCGGAACGGTGATGACCTTCACGCCCGCTTCGGCCTTCTGGTGCACTTTGGCGGCATCGAACTTCTTCGCCGTCACCACCAGAGAAGGCGTTACACCCGCAGGGAAAGGATGATCGCGCGGCGCGACCCCGCGTGTGACCTGCAAATAGACGATACCGTCGCGCACATGGTTGCGGCGGATGACCTCGCGCATCACGACCATGAGCGCTGACCTGTGCATCGGCCAGTCGATGGAAAGCTCGGAGAGCGAGCGGTCCAGCCGGTCGAGGTGCCCCTTCATGTCGACGATGAAGCCGCGGGCGATTTCGCAGACCTCATAAACGCCATCGGCAAACTGATATCCGCGGTCTTCTATCTGAACTGTGGCGTGCCGATGGGCGATGTAACGCCCGTTGACGTAAGCGATGCGCGGCATGGTCTTTTCCCGAGAAACGCGCACACAATATGCGATTCCGACCGGGCGGCAACGGAAGAAACAAAAAAGCGGAGCAAGAGCTCCGCTTCCTCGTCTGTCGCGGTCGCCGCCGGTACATCCGCGGTCAGCAACCTTGTCGACACTTGCCTTTTAGAACGCCAATGTAACGGCAATACGACAGTTGTTCACAATGTGCGCCCTTATGGTTAACAAAGGGTTAACGGCAACACATCTCAGTCCATCAGGGCGTCGAGCCCGCGCACCAGTCCCTTTAGGGCTCCGACCCGGCGTATCGCCAGCAGCGTTCCCGCGACATAGGGAGCTGCCGAGGATCCGGCATCATGCCGGATGGTGAGCCGCTCATCGGGCAGACCGAAGATCGCCTCGCAGGAAAGGATGTAGGAAGGCAGGCGCAGCGAGTGAACCTGCACGCCCTCGCCCTGCCCGACCGCGCCGCCCCGCGCCGCAGGCACGCCGGAGACCTGAGATTGCGGCAGGCTTGTCGCGGGTCTTCGTATCTGCGCAAGCTGTTCTGCCAGCTCGCGCGCGGTGCCGGAGGGCGCGTCAGGTTTCCTGGCGCTGGCATAGTCCATGATCTCGACGTCCGGAACGTATTTCGCGGCCATCAGGGCAAACCGCTTCAGAAGCGTGGCGGTAATCGAAAAATTGCCTGCTGCAATCACACCGACGCCGGCGCTGCGGGCGGCCGCATCGATCTCGGCATAGTCTTCCGCTCCAAGTCCGGAAGTGCCGATCACGACATGACGTCCCTTCGAGATCGACAGAAGCGTGTTCGCCTTGACCGCATCCGGTTTGGTGTAATCCACCACCACATCGGATGGCGCCTGCAGAGCTTCCTCCAGCGAACCCGATACTTTGACCCCTGCTTCCGACGGCAAACCGGCCGCCAGCCCGGCGTCCTGCCCGGCCGATTGGCGCGCAACGGCGCCTGCCAGAGCAAGATCATCCGCAGTGATGATAGCCGGCACCAGAGCCTTGCCTACCCAGCCGGTCGCCCCGGCCATAACAACTCGTATCGTCATTGCTCGCCCTCACAACTGAAAGGAGAGAAGACACGCCGAAAGCCCGGCGCGTCAAGCCGGGCTTTCTCAGGATATCGGTATCGTGAAGTGTCAGCGAAGGAAGCTGTCTATGCGGCGCAGGGTAACGCGGCGATTGCGCCAGTTTTCGTTCTGCGTGGGAACAAGCAGGAATTCCTTGCCATAGCCAACCGTTTCGAGCGCCCGGGACGGCACACCGAACTGACGCACCAGAACCCGCTTGAGCGACTCGGCGCGGCGTTCCGACAACACCTGATTGGACTGGAATGAGCCCACCGCATCGGTATGGCCCTCAATCAGAACGCGCGCACGCCGGTCGCGGCGAAGAATGCCGTTCAGGGCATCGGCGATGTTCTGAACCTTGCGATATTGCGACGGGGCGATTTCCGCCGAAGCGAACTCGAAGTTGATCGACTGGATGTCGATTGAAGGGGCCGCGCGGCGAAGATCCGGCCGGCGCTTGAACTCACCCACGGTGACGCGCTGGTTCTGGTTGAGCCGCATGCGGGGCGCGCTTTCAAGCTGGCGCTGGATGGTGGCGGCCGAAGGTGTCTGCGCCTGAGCGAAAGCGGCTCCGGGCAAGATGACGGCCGCGATAAGAGCGGTCGCAAAGCTGCGGCGGTTGAGCATGGTCTTCTCCTTGTGTCGCTGCCCCGCACGTGTTTCTTCGAGGCTCATTGCGAACTTACAGGAGTTGCCTGAAGCGGGCATGAACGAGGCGTTCAGGAACGCAAGCGCTTATCATCAGCGCATCACCATGTCGCTCCGCTCCTCGAAGCTCATGGGCTGGATCGTCTCTCTGGACTGCCCCACGGGTGTAAACCCCAGCTTCTGATACAAAGGCAGCGCTGCGGGGTGATCAAGTGTACAGGTTTGCACCGTTACCAGTTGAGGGCGTGTTGCCCAGCAGGCTGCAATGGCAGCCCCCAGAAACCAGCGGCCGAGCCCCTGTCCCATCGCATGTTCCATCATGCCAAAGAACGCCAGATCGGAGATTTCCGGTGAAATGCGGTTGATGTCGAAGAAGCCGGCCGGAGCACCGTCGAGATAGAGCACGGAGATTTCCCTGCCCTCACGATGGAGTTCCGCAGCCAGCTCCTCATCGCTCTTGCGCAGGGAATTCACCCAGTGCCACTTCCGCCCGACCCTGTCGGTCAGATAGCGATAGTAGTGCAGCGGAATGTTGCCGGTCTTCAGAAGCGCGATCTGCCGGTTGTAAGGCGCCGGCGGATAGGAAGACGGTGGCGTCTTCATCTCAAGAAAGATGACGGTCACATCTATCGGGTCTGGCTGCATCTGCGACATCGTACGATCAGTTTTCAGAAATGCGGCCTGCGCCCGTCTCAACGGGAGTGTCCGTCAATCCGCCCCACTCGGTCCATGAGCCGTCATACAGGCGGTTGTCGCTGTGCCCCAGCGTCTCCAGCGCCAGTATCAGCGCGGCCGCCGTCACGCCCGAGCCGCAGGACGTCACCACCGGCCGTTCCAGATCAACACCGGCATCGACGAAGAGCTTGCGCAATTCCGGAGCCGGAAGGAGCTCGCCGTCTCGCGAGAGGGCCGAATAGGGAACATTGCGTGCGCCGGGCATGTGTCCGGACCGGATACCGGCTCTCGGCTCCGGGTCTGTTCCCGAAAATCGGCCGGGGCCTCGCGCATCGACGATCTGGCTTTCGCGCTGTTCCACCACGCGGCGCATTTCCGAGAGGCTGACGACCTGCTTCTCGTCGAATTCGGCGTGGAATATGCACGGCGCTATTCTGGTGACGTCGGATGTGACGGGGCGGCCGTCAGCCTTCCAGCGGTCAAAACCACCATCCAGAACATAGACCTGATAGACGCCCATGATGCGGAACATCCACCACGCCCTTGGAGCGGAGAAGAAACCCGGACCATCATAAATCACGATGGTGTCGTCGGCGGAAATGCCGAGCGTGCCGACAAAGCGGGCGAAATGCTGTGGCGAAGACAGCGTGTGCGGCAGATTCGAATTCGGATCGGAAACCGCATCATGATCGAAAAACACGGCTCCCGGAATATGTGCGGCTTCATACTCGGCGCGCGCGTCGCGCTTCTGGTCGGGAAGATACCAGGAAGCGTCGATAACGGTCAGGCCCGGCTCACCGAGGCGCTGCTGCAACCATTCCGCATCCACCGTAAAGGGGCTGTCCGCAGCCATGTTCGTGTCCTTCCCTGAGTTGCTGTTCTGCTACTAAAGCATGTCGCCTGAAAGTGGGAACCGGTTTCGGGACAACGACATGCGTAAAAACAGGAACTTAAAGCGCGAGGAGCGAATCTGAAAGATTGCGACACACTTTAAACGTCAGCCTACCGGCAGGGGACCGAACCGAAGGCGAAAGCGCCGGTTCTCCCTGCCTTTTTTCTCGATCTTGCCGATATGTATCTCGCCGATTTCAGAGGTGCGGGCGACATGCGTGCCGCCGCAGGGCTGGCTGTCGATCAGGCCTTCGTCGCCGATGCAGACAAGCCGGATGCTGCCCGTGCCCTGCGGCGGACGCACATTCTTGGATTTGACCAGTCCCGGATTGGCGGCAAGGTCAGCGTCGCTGATCTGTCGTATGAAAACCGGATGATCGGCCCGGACCAGCTCCATGAGCTTTTGGGTCGCCTCCTCCTTGCCGAGGCTTGCATCCGGAATGTCGAAATCCACCCGCGAATCATCGGGAGACACGGCCGCGCCGGTGATCGGATAGGGACACACGACAGTGAGCAGATGGCAGGCCGTGTGCATGCGCATCAGCAGATAGCGACGGGGCCAGTCGATGGAAATCCTGAGCGATTCACCAGGAGCAAGGGCCGGCTGGTCGGGTGCGGGAACATGGATGATCTCGTCCTTGGTCTGGCCGGTGACGGTCGCCGCGATCTCGACACGGCTTCCGTCGGCGCGTTCGAAATATCCCGTATCGCCCGGCTGCCCGCCGGACGTCGCGTAGAAAATGGTGCGGTCGAGGATGATGCCGCCACGATCGTTGATCGCCAGCACACTTGCCGCCGCCTCCTTCAGATAGGGATCATCGCGAAAGAGGGCGTGTGTGCTGGGTTCCATCATTCCACCTGTTCGTACGGCACGTCTATCCCGACCTTCTTCTCCATCCAGCCCGGAACAGGCAAGTCCTTCGCCCGCAGGAATTCAGGATTGAAGAGTTTCGACTGATAGCGTGTACCGTAATCGCACAGAATGGTCACGATGGTATGGCCCGGCCCCAGTTCCTTTGCGAGGCGGATGGCGCCCGCGATGTTGATGCCGGTGGAGCCCCCGACGCAAAGCCCCTCCTCCTGAATCAGATCGAAGATGATCGGCAAGGCCTCCTCATCCGGGATCTGGTAGGAGAAATCGGGCGCGAAACCGTCCAGATTGGCGGTGATGCGCCCCTGACCGATGCCTTCGGTGATCGAAGAGCCTTCGGCAGCGAACTCGCCGCTGGTGTAATAGCTGTAGAGGGCTGCACCGAGCGGATCGGCCAGCGCCACCTTTATGCCGTTGCTTTTACTGCGCAGGCCGGCCGAAACCCCGGCGAGCGTGCCGCCGGATCCCACCGCCGAGACGAACCCGTCAATCTTTCCGCCGGTCTGCTCCCAGATTTCCCTTGCGGTGGTTTCGATGTGGCCGTCCCGATTGGCCACATTGTCGAACTGGTTGGCCCAGATAGCGCCGTTCGGCTCAGTCGCCGCCAGTTGCGCGGCCAGACGCCCGGACAGCTTCACATAGTTGTTCGGGTTCCGGTAAGGCACGGCCGGAACCTCGATCAGTTCCGCGCCAAGCAGGCGGATCGCGTCTTTCTTTTCCTGGCTCTGCGTATCGGGAATGACGATCACCGTTCGGTAGCCGAGCGCCCTGGCTACAAGCGTGAGGCCGATGCCGGTATTGCCGGCGGTTCCCTCCACGATGACGCCGCCCGGCCGCAGCAAGCCGCGCCGTTCCGAATCGCGTATGATGAAAAGCCCTGCCCTGTCCTTCACGGACTGGCCGGGATTCATGAATTCGGCCTTGCCGAGAATCTCGCACCCCGTCTCCTCGGAAGCTCGCCGCAACCTGATCAGGGGAGTGTTGCCGATAGCGTCGATCACCGAGCGGTGCATGGAAATTCCTTCGATCTGGTGAATTTGTCCAAAACTAGAAGTGTATCCGGCTCCTTACAAGGATCAGTTTTTCTCATGAATCCAGTTTTTTAGGACATTATTCCATCACGAAAGCTGTAACCTTGTTCCCTTCCCACATCCCCTCTTTCCTAAACTGGCGCAGATGGCTAGACCATTTTGCAATGCAGATATGGTGACGAATGGGACTCTACAGGGCCAACCCCCAAGACGGCGTCGTCTGGATCACAGGCGGCAGTTCCGGAATAGGCAGGGCACTTGCGAAAATGCTGGCCGCAGCCGGTTACACGGTGGCGGTTACCGCACGCGAAGGCGATGAAATCGAGGCGCTGATAGCTGAATCGGCTCCTCTTTCCGGCCGGATTCTGTCCTATCCGTGCGACGTTACCGATGAGGCGCGCCTTGAAAACACGCTGGCCGCCATCGAAAGCGCAGCCGGTCCGGTGGTGCTCGCCATCTTCAATGCCGGCACTTATGTGCCGGTGGCCGGCGAAAACCTTTCGGTGCGCAAATTCAGGCGAACCTTCGATCTTAATCTTCAGGGCGTCATCAACGGGCTGGTGCCGGTAGCTCGCCGAATGCAAAAGCGCGGTTTCGGCCATATCGTGCTGCTCGGATCGATCAGCGCCTGGTTCGGTTGGCCGACCACCGCTGCTTATGGCGCCAGCAAGGCCGCCATCAATGTGATGGCACAGTCTCTGAAATATGATTTCGACAAGATCAACATCCGCATTCAGGTTGCCAACCCCGGTTTTGTAAACACGCCATTGCTTCAGTTGCAGCAGACGGCTTCCATGGTGCCGGCGCTGATGAGCCCTGAGGATGCGGCGAGCCGCATGTTGCGGGGCATCACCCGCGGTGGGTTCGAAATCGCCTTCCCAAAGCGTCTGGTCTGGGGCCTCAAGCTGACGAGTATGCTGCCGCAACCGGTTCGCCATTGGGTGATCAACCGGCTCACGCGCTGGTCTTCGCGCCCTCTGAGTTTTGGGCGGGCTGGATCCCGCAGGAACAATGATGCGTAGGCATCGTTTTTGCGCCGCAACATAATCTCCTTGCAATTTTGGCCCCGCTCCTCCATATGCGGCTCATAGGCGCTTGGGCCGGTTGATCCGGCTTTCTCGAAGAATGAGACTGGTTGCGTCTGTTTCACACCTTGCGCCTGCCGGCGCGGTGATGAAAAGCCCCATACGCAGAAACGTGTGGGCGCGACAGCGCAGCCGAGCGGACACCATCCGCCGCCTTGTCGTTTCCGATGTTTATGTCAGGTGGATTGCGCTCCGCCGTACGTTTTGGCGGCTGCACGTCGCCTGAAAGAAGACGAATTTTGACCAATGAAACCATTGCGGAGCCGACCGGCTTCGCCGCTCTGGGAATTTCCGGGCAACTCCTGAAAGCCACGCATGCGGCCGGCTTCACAGAACCGAAGCCTATTCAGGAACAGGCCATCCCGGCCCAGCTCGAAGGCCGCGACATTCTGGGCATTGCCCAGACGGGCTCCGGCAAGACAGCTGCCTTTGCGCTGCCGATCCTGTCGAAGATCATCGCTCTGGGCACCAAGCGCCGGCCGAAGACAGCTCGGGCGCTTATCCTCGCGCCGACCCGCGAACTGGCCGTGCAGATCGAAGACACCGTGAAGCTGCTCGCCAAGGGCGCGCATATTTCAACCGCGCTTGTGCTTGGCGGCGTGTCGCGTCACAGCCAGGTCAAGCGTATCGCCCCCGGCGTCGATTTCCTGATCGCAACGCCCGGCCGCCTGACGGATCTCGTGCGCGAGAAGGACCTTATCCTTTCCGACACGACCTGGCTCGTTCTCGACGAAGCAGACCGCATGCTCGACATGGGCTTCATCAACGATGTTCGCCGCATCGCCAAGGCCACCCACCCCGCAAGGCAGACGGCATTGTTCTCGGCAACCATGCCGAACGAAATCGCCGAACTCGCAAAGGGCCTTCTGCACGATCCCGTCCGCGTCGAGGTTGCTCCGCAGGGCACCACCGCTTCCGAGATCAGGCAGGGCGTGATCTTTGCCCGCACGAAGCAGAAGCGGCAGGTCCTCTCCAAAATGCTGGCCGATGAAGCGATGCGTTCCGTCATCATCTTCGCGCGCACTAAGCATGGCGCCGACCGCGTGACCCGCGATCTCGAGCGTGACGGCTTCGAGGCTGGCGTCATTCACGGCAACAAGAGCCAGAACGCACGCCAGAAGGCCCTGAACGGATTTCGTGACGGCTCCGTTCGCATTCTGGTGGCGACCGACATCGCCGCGCGCGGCATCGACGTTCCCGGCATCAGCCATGTGGTGAATTTCGACCTGCCCGACGAGGCCGAGAGCTATGTCCACCGTATCGGCCGCACCGGCCGCAACGGACAGGACGGCGTCGCCATCACCATGGTCGACCCGTCTGAAAACGCCAAGCTGAGGCAGGTCGAGCGGATCATCCGCATGCAACTGCCTGTGCTTGCCGATCACCTCGATGAGCCCGATCCGCAGTCCAGGACGCGTCCGCAGGGAAGCGATGCCAGACCGGACAGCGAAGACACACGTCCGCAACGGCGTGATGGCAATCGCCGCCCTTCCGGCGGCCAGCGCAATGCCAATGGCAATCGTGGCCCGAGACGTGGTGGCGAGGCCGGAGCTGACGCTTCCGCCGGCAATGCCAATGGCCGCAACGGCAGGCAGCCAGGAGCGGCCGAGGGGCAGGCAAGACCAGCCAATGCCGCAAAGCGCGGCGGCAACACCAACCGGCATTGGCCCGAAAAGGCCAACGCCCCCCGCCCTTCCGGCGAGCGTGCACCCGATGGCGCAAAGCCGCGCAAGTTCCGGCGCAGGCCTCGCAAGCAGACAGCAAGCGCTGCCTGATGCGAAATCGATGAACAAAAAATGGCGGTGAATGTCCCCGCCATTTTTTGTTGCCTGTCTTTAAAGCATGTCGCGATCCTTCAGATTCGCTGAAGCTTTAAGCCTCTGTTTTCATGCATGTCCTTATCCCGAAACCGGTTCCCGGTTTCGGGCGATATGCGTCAGAGCACGCGTCAGACGAGACGCGATTGCTCCACGGCCGCTTCGATGAAGCTCGCGAACAGCGGATGCGGCTCAAGCGGGCGGCTCTTCAGTTCCGGATGGTACTGCACGCCGATGAACCAGGGATGATCGGGGTATTCTACCGTCTCCGGCAGAACGCCATCCGGCGACATGCCGGCGAACTGCAGCCCGCACTCTTCGAGGCGCTCCTTGTACTCGATGTTCACCTCGTAACGATGGCGATGGCGCTCCGAAATCTTCGTGGTGCCGTAGATCGATGCGATTTTCGAACCTTCCGTAAGCGTCGCATCGAAAGCGCCGAGGCGCATGGTACCGCCGAGATCGCCGCTTGCCTTACGCTTTTCGAGCATGTTGCCCTTTAGCCATTCGGTCATCAGGCCGACAACCGGCTCGCTTGCAGGCCCGAACTCGGTAGACGAAGCCTTTTCGACGCCGGCCAGAGACCGCGCAGCTTCGATGCAGGCCATCTGCATGCCGAAGCAGATGCCGAAATACGGAACCTTGCGCTCACGGGCGAAACGGGCAGCAAGAATCTTGCCTTCGGAGCCGCGCTCGCCAAATCCGCCCGGCACCAGAATGCCATGCACCTTTTCGAGGTAGGGCGCCGGATCTTCCTTCTCGAATATCTCGGATTCGATCCATTCGAGCTTCACGCGCACCCGGTTGGCCAGACCGCCATGCGAAAGCGCCTCGATCAGAGACTTATAGGCGTCTTTCAGACCGGTGTACTTTCCGACGACAGCAATCGTGACTTCACCTTCAGGATTGTGGATACGCCGTGCCACAGCCTCCCAGCGCTCCATGCGCGGCTTCGGCGCGGGGTCGATGCCGAAGGCAGCCAGAACTTCCGAATCCAGCCCCTCCTTATGATAGGCCATGGGCACATCGTAGATGTGGCGCACGTCCAGCGCCTGGATCACCGCCGATTCGCGCACATTGCAGAACAGCGAGAGCTTGCGCCGCTCTTCCTTGGGGATCTGGCGATCCGCGCGCACGAGCAGAATGTCGGGCGCAATGCCGATGGCGCGCAGCTCCTTCACAGAATGCTGGGTGGGTTTGGTCTTCAGTTCGCCCGCAGCCGGAATCCATGGCATCAGGGTCAGGTGGACATACACCGCCTGCCCGCGCGGCAGATCGTTGCCGAGCTGGCGAATCGCTTCGAGGAAAGGCATTGCCTCGATGTCACCGGCAGTGCCGCCGATTTCGCAGAGCACGAAATCATAGTCTTCATTGCCATCGAGAATGAAATTCTTGATCTCGTCGGTGACGTGGGGAATGACCTGCACGGTCGCGCCCAGATAGTCGCCGCGACGTTCCTTCTCGATGATGTTCTGGTAGATGCGCCCGGTGGTGATGTTGTCCTGCTTGTTGGCGGACCTGCCGGTGAAACGCTCATAGTGACCAAGATCCAGATCGGTCTCGGCACCGTCATCGGTCACAAAAACCTCGCCGTGCTGATAGGGGCTCATCGTGCCCGGATCGACGTTGAGGTAGGGATCGAGTTTCTTGAGGCGCGCGCGATAGCCGCGCGCCTGCAACAGGGCTCCAAGAGCCGCAGAAGCTATACCTTTGCCAAGCGAGGAAACCACGCCGCCAGTAATAAAAACATATCGCGCCATGGGAACCATCGCTTAGCGCGGCCGAACCGATTCCGCCAGTGGAAAAACCCTGCCGCATAAGGTTTTCCCGGGCTTAAGTGTTTCAAGCAAAAGGGGCCGGCTCCGGCCGGCCCCTTTCAAAGCTGACGCGAACTGTCAGAGAACGACGACTTTCGTGCCGGTCTTCACGCGCCTGTAGAGATCCATCACATGGTCGTTGATCATGCGGAAGCAGCCATTCGACGAATTGGTGCCGATTGTCTGCGGCTGATTGGTGCCATGGATGCGCAGATAGGTGTCCTTCTTGCCCTCATAGAGGTAGATGGCGCGCGCGCCCAGAGGATTGTCCGGGCCGCCCGGCATACCGTCCTTGTAACGGCCGTACTTGGCCGGCTCACGCTGCTGCATGTCCTTGGTGGGAATCCAGCGCGGCCACTCCTGCTTGTCGCCGACGACCGTGGTGCCCTTGTACTGAAGGCCGTCGCGGCCAACCGCAATCGCATAGCGACGCGCGGTGAAGGGCGTCTCGACCAGATAGAGACGATGCGCATTGGTGTCGATGACGATGGTGCCCGGCTCATAGCCGGTGAAATTCACCTGCTGCGGCTCGAATTCCGGCTTCACATTGAACTTCTTCTTGGCCTGACGTTCCTGCAAAACGGAGTCGAGAGCCCGCGTCTCGGGAAGATAGGCAACAGCGCCGGCCGATGCACTGGCGTTGAAGAGCCCGCCAAACAGACCGCCGCTGCGCTGCTGGGGAACGTCGCGTGCTTCACTTCTGAGTTCGCCATTGTTGCCGGTGCGTGCAATGGCCATCGCATCGGCGGACAGCGGCTGCTGGACTTCTTCGATCACGGCAGGGGCTGCGACGACCTGTGGCTTCACAGGAGCCTGACGCGCAGGCGCGGGTGCCCGCTCTGCTCGCGCCGCCCTGCTCTGCTCGCGCTTTTCCTGAAATGCCTTGCGTTCGGCTTCCGACTTGGCCTTGGCAGCTTCACGCATGGCCAGCTTCTTGGCCTCGATAGCCTTGGCACGAGCCTGAGCCTGCTCGATTTTGACCTGCTTCTCCAGTTCCTGGATTCTGGCAAGATCTTCGTCGGTGGGCTTTTTCTTGCGCTTCAAAGTCCTGAGTTCGGAAGTGGCGCTTTTGGCGGCCACTTCAACCACGTCGGTAGCGGCAGGGGTCTTGGGGCCAGCGCCCGCTGCAATGGGGGCGGCATAAACTGGCGCACCCGCATACAGGGAGGCGCACAGGCTCATCAAAATGAAGCTGCGAAGCTGCATGGCGAAAATCCGATCAGAAAAACTGCTGTTGCCCGTGGCTTTGCCCGCAATACCCGCACGGGCAACCATCTGCTGATCTATAATCGATTGGCCGGGCGCACCTCAAGCGGGGCTTTGCATCTTGCCCGGCAAATCATCGTGATAAAATTCATTTGCGGCAACTGTGTTCAAACAACAACAGTAGCCGGCAGTGGCCGCTCCCGGCCACTGAAACAGGCTTAATTGTTGGGAACCTGCGGTTCCGCAGGCTGCGAAGCGCCTTCAACAGGCGCCGGAACGGCAGCGGCAGGTTCGGAAGCAGAAGGTGCAACGGGTGCAGGGACATCAGAAGCGGCCGGGGCCGCTGCGGGCGCCTGCGGCGCGACCTGACCCGGAAGCTGATCGAGAACGCCCTGCTGTGCAGGAGCAT
This sequence comes from Aquamicrobium sp. YD-1-mutant5, assembly GCF_059509755.1. NCBI lineage: Bacteria > Pseudomonadati > Pseudomonadota > Alphaproteobacteria > Hyphomicrobiales > Phyllobacteriaceae > Aquamicrobium > Aquamicrobium sp. YD-1-mutant5. The sequence goes on along the minus strand of NZ_JCAKKP010000001.1, from coordinate 355,362 downwards.
TCTGCTGCTGGGTCGCAGCAGGAACCCGATCGAGAATATCGGTCGGCTTTGCACCATAACGAGCAATAATGGAGAGACCGAGCGAGGTGACGAAAAACGCAGCGGCGAGAATTGCCGTGGTGCGCGTCAGGGCATTGGCAGCGCCGCGCGCCGTCATGAACCCGGAACCCCCACCGATGCCAAGCCCTCCACCTTCGGAACGCTGAACCAGTACCACGCCGACAAGGGCGAGCACGATCATGAGGTGGACGACAATAAGTACGGTTTCCATAGGTCTACCCTGGCAATGCCTGCGCCCGCTTGCGCGAGCGTTCCTGAGGACGCGGCTCAATACAATGCTTTGATGGCATTTCCAAGTCCGGGCCCGGAATTAGCCTTCGAAGCCACCATGTAGGGGCGCACGAAGCCGTGCGCCAGCCTTTTCTCTGTCACAGATGCTCGTATGCTTCGGCTATGCCGAGGAAATCGGCCGCCTTCAGGCTCGCGCCACCGACCAGAGCACCATCTACATTGGCAACGCCGAGCAGTTCGACGGCGTTGGATGGCTTGACCGAGCCGCCATATAGAATGCGCATCGACTTCGCAGCCTCGCCCAGCCTTTCCACAAGCCGGCCCCGGATATGGGCATGGGCCTTCGCCACATCATCGGCGGTTGGCGTCAGTCCGGTTCCGATAGCCCAGACGGGCTCATATGCAATAATGGTATTTGCGGCGCCGGCGCTTTCAGGCACCGAACCCTCGATCTGGCGCGACAGCACGTCGAGCGTGTCGCCGGCCTGCCGCTGATCGTTCGTCTCACCGATGCAGATGATGGCGACGAGCCCGGCCCGCCACGCGGCTTCGGCCTTGGCGTGAACCGTGGCGTCACTCTCGCCATGGTCGGTGCGCCGCTCCGAATGGCCGACGATGACATGGCTTGCGCCAGCATCCTTCAGCATCTCGGCCGAGATATCGCCCGTATGCGCGCCGCTGCTGTTGGCGTGGCAATCTTCGCCGCCGGCGCGAACCGGCGTGCGGGACAGGACTTCAGCAGCCCTTGCCAGAAGCGTAGCCGGTACGCAGACCAGCGCCTCGGTCTGGGCATCAAGACCCCGCATGAAGCCGTCGCCGATCATTCTGAGCTCATCAAGCGAAGCGCTGGTGCCGTTCATCTTCCAGTTGCCCGCCACAAGCGGCCGAATTCCTGGCGTCATGTCTTTTCTGTCCCTGAAAGCTTCCATATGGGCGCCTTCAGTATCAAAATCAGGCTACAAAGCAATCGACACTGGCGCACAAGGAGGCTATTGCCCTTGGCTGCATCTGAAACCGGAATTGAACATGCTCGATAGTCTGAGAAAAGCCTCGGGAACCTGGGTCGCCAAAACTTTGCTCCTCATGCTGGTGCTGAGCTTCGCTGTCTGGGGAATTTCGGGTCAGGTTGCAGGCGTGATCGGCGGCCACGAATCCGTCGTGCGCGTTGGCGGCACGTCGGTCTCGGTCAACGAATATCGTCTGTCCTATGACAGGCAGATCAATTCGCTCTCCCAGCAATTCGGCCAGCGTCTCACGCAGGAGCAGGTCAACGCCCTCGGGCTGGACCGTCAGGTGATCGCACAGCTCGTGTCCGGAGCGCTGCTCGACGAACAGGCCCGCAAGATGGGTCTCGGCATCTCGCAGGACCGCCTCGCTGCCCTCACCCACGAAGACCCGGCTTTCCGCGGAGCAAACGGACAGTTCGACAGGCAGATGTTCGACTATGTGCTGCGTCAGGTCGGCATGAGGCCGGAAGATTATCTGAACAACAGGGCACAGGTCGCCCGGCGCCAGCAGATCATCGAAGCCGTTTCGGATGGCCTCAAGGTGCCCGACACATTCCTCAGGGCATTCGCTCTCTATCAGGGTGAGGACCGTACGGTGGATTACCTGGTGCTGCCGAAATCATTGGTAGAGCCGGTTGAAGCTCCGTCCGAGACCGAGCTTTCCACCTATTTCGAGGCGAACAAGCAGAAATATGCCGCGCCCGAATATCGTAAATTCTCCTATGTTCGCCTCGAACCTGAAGATATTTCCGATCCTGCCGCGATCAGCGATCAGCAGGTGAGCGAGGATTACGAGAAGAACAGGTCGCTGTTCACCACCCCTGCCACCCGCAAGATCGAGCAGATCGTTTTCTCATCCGAGCAGGATGCGCAGACGGCTCGCGATTCCATCAACAACGGCGGAACTTTCGACCGGGTCTATGCCGCGCAGGGCAAGACCGAATCCGATGTTCAGCTCGGAACGCTGGCAAAGGACAAGATTGCAGATCAGGCCGTGGCGGAAGCAGCCTTCGCGCTGGGGCTGAATGAAGTCAGCCATGTGATAAAGGGTACTTTTGGCCCGGTGCTTTTGCGCGTGACCGAAATAAATCCCGAGGTGGTCAAGCCTCTCTCCGAGGTTCAGGATCAGATACGCAAAGACCTCGCCCTCAGCGAAGCCAGCCGCCTGCTGCTCGAAGTTCACGACGCATATGAGGATGCCCGCGCCGGCGGCGAGACCATGGAAGAGGCCGCTGCCAAACAGCGCCTCAAGGTTGTCACGGTCGAGGCGATCGATCGTTCGGGCCGCGCGCCTGACGAGAACGTCATTCGCGACCTGCCGGAATCGGCCAACCTCATCCGCGCGATTTTCGAATCCGAACCGGGCGCCGAGAACGAGGCCCTGCAAACGGCGAATGGCGGCTATCTGTTCTATGAGCTCAACTCCGTCACCCCCGCCCGTGATCGCGCTCTGGATGAGGTGAAGGACCGCGTTGTTGCCGACTGGACGGCGCTTGAAACCGAAAAGAGACTTCTGGCCAAAGCCGAGGAGCTGAAGAAGCGTGTTGCGGAAGGGGCCGGGCTGGATGTGGTGGCTTCCGAGCTTTCGCTCGAAAAGCAGACCAAGCGCGGCCTGAAACGCTCCGCTGACGATGCCGACTTCGGTCGCGAAGGAGCAGCCGAGATGTTCGATGTCGGCGAAGGCCAGTCCGGCGTCATTCCGGCGCCGACCGGCGGCGCGCAAATCCTGTTCAAGGTCACTCAGGTGGTGGAACCGGCCGCCGCCGACGCGCAGACCGTTCCGGATGACGTGAAGAACTCCTTCGCCGCGGGCCTCTCCGGCGATCTCCTCGATCAGCTGGTTGCCCAATTGCAGAGCCAGTATTCGGTGGAGATCGATCAGGTGGCCATCTCGCAGGCACTGGCCAGATGAGCGCGCTGAAACCCTTCATCGGCAAAGTGGCAACCGGCGACGCACTGAGCTTCGATGAAGCGTGCGATGCCTTCGACATCATCATGTCGGGTGATGCCACTCCGGGTCAGATCGGCGGCTTCCTGATGGCGCTGCGTGTCCGCGGTGAGACCGTCAGCGAGATTTCCGGTGCCGTCGCCACGATGCGCAGCAAGATGCTGCCCGTCTCGGCCCCGGTGGAAGCGATCGACATCGTCGGCACAGGCGGCGACGGCTCGCACAGCGTAAACATCTCGACCGCCTCCGCCTTCGTCATTGCCGCCTGCGGCGTGCCGGTGGCCAAGCACGGCAATCGCGGCCTGTCCTCGCTGACGGGCACCGCAGACGTGCTGACGCGGCTGGGTGTCAACATCGAGCTCGCACCGGAAGCCATAGCGCGGTGTATCGAGGAAGCCGGTATTGGCTTCATGTTCGCGCCATCGCATCACCCGGCGATGAAGCATGTGGGGCCGATCCGGGTGGAGCTTGGCACACGTACAATCTTCAATCTGCTCGGGCCTCTCACCAACCCTGCAGGGGTCGGGCGGCAGCTCGTGGGCGTGTTCGCGCCCGAATGGGTGCTGCCGGTGGCCGAAGCCCTCAAGGCGCTCGGTTCCAGACATGTGTGGGTCGTTCATGGCGATGGCTATGACGAGATCACTGTAACCGGCGAAACCCATGTTGCCGAACTCGTCAACGGTGAAATCCGCAGTTTCACCCTCACCCCTGAAGCCTTTGCGCTGCAACGCCATTCCAAGGAAGCGTTGCGCGGCGGAGATTCGGAATTCAACGCGGCCGCATTGCGCTGTGTTCTTTCGGGAACTCCCGGCGCATATCGTGATACGGTGCTGATGAATGCCGGTGCCGGACTGGTCGTTGCCGACAAGGTCAGGACACTTGAAGACGGAATCGTCAGAGCCCGCGAAGCGATCGACAATGGGAATGCGACCAGAGTTCTGAACAAGTTGATCGAGGTTTCCAACGCTTAGCCATGTCAGACATTCTGCGTAAGATTGAAGCCTACAAGCGTGACGAGATCGCCGCAGCAAAAGCGCGCACGCCCCTTTCCGAGCTGAAAGCCCGGGCAGCAGATCAGGAAAAGCCGCGCGGCTTCCTTTCCGCACTTGAAACATGCAATCGCGACGGCCGCTTCGCGCTCATTGCCGAGATCAAGAAAGCCAGCCCGTCAAAAGGCCTTATCCGGGCCGATTTCGATCCGCCCGCCCTTGCCCGGGACTATGAGGCCGGCGCCGCCGCCTGCCTTTCGGTGCTGACGGATGGACCGTCTTTTCAGGGCGCCCCGGAATATCTGACCCGCGCGCGTGAGGCTGTCAGCCTTCCCGCGCTGCGAAAGGATTTTCTGTTCGACACCTATCAGGTGCATGAGGCGCGCGCATGGGGGGCGGATGCGATCCTCATCATCATGGCAAGCGTCGATGATGCCACCGCGCAGGCGCTCGAAGACACCGCCTTTTCGCTCGGTATGGACGCACTGATCGAGGTGCATGACGAGGAAGAAACGGTGCGTGCGCTTCGCCTTTCCTCGCGCCTCATCGGCATCAACAACCGCAATCTGCGCACCTTCGAAACCTCGCTGGAAACGAGCGAACGTCTTGCCCCGATGATTCCGGCCGACAGGCTGCTCGTCGGCGAGAGCGGCATCTTCACCAATGAGGACTGCAAGCGGCTGGCCCGGAGCGGCATCGGCACTTTCCTCGTTGGCGAAAGCCTGATGCGTCAGGATGACGTTACCAGTGCCACGCGCATTCTTCTTGGGCTCGAATCAGGCGAGGCATAGCTGCCGTGAGCGAACGCCCCTCTCCGGCCGGAACCGGCCTGACGCATATTGGCGCTTCCGGAGAAGCGCATATGGTCGATGTCGGCGGCAAGGCCGAGACCGTACGGGAGGCCGTCGCCGAGGGCAGCGTTCGCATGCAGGCCGAGACGCTGGCCATGATCCTCGCAGGCAACGCCAAGAAAGGCGATGTCCTGTCGACAGCGCGCATAGCCGGCATCATGGCCGCCAAGAAGGCGCACGAGCTCATCCCGCTCTGCCATCCGCTGCTGCTCACCAAGGTCAGCGTCGACATTGAGCCGGATCACGATCTGCCGGGCCTCAGGGTTCAGGCTCTGGCGCGCGTTACCGGCAAGACCGGCGTTGAAATGGAGGCTCTGACGGCTGCGTCCGTCGCCTGCCTCACCATCTACGACATGGCCAAGGCCGTGGATCGCGCGATGATCATTTCCGACATCAGGCTTACCTCCAAGACCGGAGGAAAATCAGGCGACTACAAGGCAGAGGCCTGACATGGCGCTGGTCCCGCTGGAAACGGCGCTGCAACGCCTTCTGGAGGATGTCGGGCCCCTCGGTGGTGAAAGCGTGCCCCTGAACGATGCGTATGATCGCGTGCTTTCCGAGTCGATCGTGGCGCTGCGCACGCAGCCTCCCTTCAACGCCTCGGCAATGGATGGCTATGCCATGCGGGGCGCCGACGCGCAGATCACGGGCAGTGAGCTGGCCGTCATCGGCGAAGTGGCCGCTGGCAGCATGTTTTCAGGCTCTGTCGAAGCCGGCCAGTGCGTGCGCATCTTCACCGGCGCGCCCCTACCCGCGGGAACCGATACGGTCGTTATTCAGGAAAATGTCGACAGGCCGGCAGATGGCGTGATCCGCCTGCGTGAGCCGACCGCTGCCGGTCGCAATGTGCGGCGCGCCGGTCTGGATTTCACGACTGGCGACCTTCTCGTCGAAAAAGGCCATCTGATGCGCGCCAGCGCGCTTTCGCTCGCCGCTTCGGCCAATCACGCGCGCCTCACGGTCGTCAGACGGCCACTGGTCGCCATCATCGCCACCGGCGACGAATTGCGCCTGCCTGGAAGCGAACTGGGACCGGGTCAGATCATTTCATCCAACAGCTATGGCATCGCAGCCGCGGCCCGCGCCGTGGGCGCCGATGTTCTCGATCTCGGCATCGCACCAGATCGCGAGGATGCAATCTCGGCGCTGGTGAAACAGGCTGTTGCGGCCGGTGCGAACGTCATCGTCACATCTGGCGGAGCCTCCGTGGGCGATCACGATCTCGTTCACAAGGTTCTGACGCGCGAAGGCATGACGCTCGACTTTTGGCGGATCGCCATGCGGCCCGGCAAGCCGCTGATGTTCGGCAGAATGGACAACATCAGATGTCTGGGCCTGCCCGGAAATCCCGTGGCGAGCCTCGTCTGCTCGCAGCTTTTCCTGAAACCTCTGCTCGCCCGCCTTGGCGGCCGCCCTTTCCGTCAGGACATCAGGACAGCGACGCTCGGGGCACCGGTTTCAGCCAACGACCATCGTCAGGACTATGTTCGTGCAGCCATTGAGGAACGCGACGGCCAGCTGATTGCCACGCCCTTCGGTGTGCAGGATTCTTCCATGCTGCGCACCATGGCCGCATCAGGGGGACTGGTCATACGCGCCCCCTTCCAGCCGGCATCGGAAATCGGCGATCCCTGCCAGTTGATGATGATCGGCTGAAGCCGTCCCCGGTCGTTCTGATTTTAAGCGGTTGCGGAACACAACTGGAACATATAGTGTTTGTTCCGGGTTTGTTTTCCGATTCTGGATTCGCCGCTGCCGGGGGAACCTATGCTGACGCGCAAGCAACATGAACTGCTTCTCTTTATCCATGAGCGGTTGAAGGAGAGTGGCATTCCGCCCTCTTTCGACGAAATGAAGGAAGCGCTGGACCTTGCCTCGAAGTCGGGCATCCATCGCCTGATCACCGCACTGGAAGAACGTGGGTTTATCCGTCGCCTGCCCAATCGGGCGCGTGCGCTGGAAGTGCTGCGCCTGCCAGATTCCATTGCCCCCGGTCTGAACAGTGCGCGAAAATTTTCACCCAGCGTCATTCAGGGAAGCCTCGGGCAGCCGGCAAAGGATGTTCGCAAGCCGCAGATCGCCAGCAATGAGGATGACAGCGCCTCGGCGGTTTCCATCCCCGTGATGGGGCGGATCGCTGCGGGTGTTCCGATCGATGCGATCCAGCACAAGACACATTCCATTTCGGTGCCGCCGGAAATGCTGTCGGGCGGCGAGCATTATGCCCTCGAAGTTCGGGGCGACTCCATGATCGAAGCCGGCATTTTCGATGGCGATACCGTCATCATCCGCAACGGCGATACAGCCACCCCGGGCGATATAGTCGTGGCACTCGTTGACGAGGAGGAAGCAACCCTGAAGCGGTTCCGTCGCAAAGGCGCCTCCATCGCGCTTGAAGCCGCCAATCCGGCTTACGAAACCCGGATTTTCGGACCCGACCGCGTCAAGGTGCAAGGCAGGCTGGTCGGATTGATCCGCCGTTACTGATCCGGAAATGAAACAGAACGAACCGGATTTTTTGCCTTCCATCCGTTCTGAGGAACATTGTTTATCAGCATCTTAAAACAACATCCTGAGGAAATGATTGAAATGTTGAGGTCGCCATTTGAGCGCTCTCAAAGCGTTGATCGCCGATAGCTAAAGGGCACTTTACGACCTGTACGATCGGTGAGCAGATTTTAGCTCCATAGGCGAGCGGCCCGTCCAGCTATCTGTCACGATGGTCGATTTTCCTGCGTAACTGGGTCTGCATTTGATCCACCCGCAGAAACGGACCTGCCAGACGAGGCGGAAACCGTTCCGGATACGCCCTGTCTTTATCGCTTATTCGATCTTGTCCGGGGCTGAGAGAACAGGCGTTTCCGCAGGTGCTGAGGCAACTTTTCTCTCATAGGGCGGCAAGCCACGTGCTTCCCGCGAGTATCGGCGCTGGGTGTGCCATGGCCGATAATCCCCTTCGATTGCGAAGCGCACCTTTGGCTCTCCGATGATTGGCAATGAATTTCCGACTGGAACACCAGAAGCAGCGTCGACCTTTTCCAGATAGACTTCGGCACTTCCCTTTTGCGCCAGCTTCCGACGGGTCACCACAATTGCCTGAGATTTTCGGCACGGGTTACGCATCACCGCGTCCTCGATCACGATGACTGTTGCATGGGCACATGCTTTGGCGGCCATACCCGCATCCTGAACCTGCACGACAAGCAGACCAGAGGGACTGCGCAAAGCACATGTTTTCTCGGAGCATACAAACCCTGCTGCTTTGCTTTCCTGCCTCGCAGGAGCGATAAAATCCTGCAGAAAAATACCCTCGTCCGGCGGCTTTACGCGGGTTGGCGGCAATATCGTTTCTGCATCCATCGCCCGGCTCCAGTTATCCATGGTGAAGGCACTCGGGCGGGGGCGGTTGACCGCAACCTGCCCCCCTTCCATGGCGACGGCAATCAGCCGGGCATCTTCTGAAATGAGAATGTCAGGCGTTCGGGCAGAGCCAAGCGTCAGCATACTGCCTATGGCGAATGGCAGTGCGACAAGGCGCAGCCATGTTGTCGTCATCGTTGCAATCACCAGCGCAATCGTCGCCAGAAGCACTGCCTCGGGTGGAATCAGCCCGATCGCGTCGACTGGCGACATGTCCGCGATCTTTTCGGAAAGGAAAATCACTGCCGTCAGCCCCTTGCCCATGATTTGCAAGAGAGGGCCATCCAGCCCGAAAGGCATGGCGAGCGATGCAAAAACGGCAAATGGCATGACGATGATCGAGACGACGGGCATCACCGCCAGATTGGCCAGCAGGCTGAGCGGTGCAATGCGCTGAAAATGCCATGCCGCGTAGAGGGTCGTGGCAACGCCGGCAACCACGGACGTTGCGGCAAGGCCAACCATCATGGTGACCAGAGCGCGGATCAGCGACCGAGCGAGACCGGACTTTTTGTAAACCCGCGCAACAGGTCGGCGCGCCTTGTAGTCCGACCATGCCGCATAGGCGCCGACCAGCGCCGCCGTTGCCGCGAACGACATCTGAAAACTCGGCCCCACCACCTCATGGGGCGTGACCAGGATGACGATGATCGCCGAAATAGCGAGATTGCGCATGGTCAGCGCGCTGCGGTCGAACAGCACGGCCACCAACATCACGGCCAGCATGATGAACGAGCGCACGGCAGCCACCACCATGCCGGATATCAGCAGGTAGGCGAAAATCGCAAAAAGCGCGGTAAGGGCTGCATATTTCCTGACCGGATGACGGGAGGAAAAATCCGGGAATGCGGCGAACAATCCGCGCATCAATCCCATCACCGTACCCGCCACCAGCGCCATATGCAGGCCGGATATGGAGATGATGTGATAGATGCCGGTCTTGCGCATTGCCTCGTTTATCTCTTCTGGAATGCCCGCCCGCACCCCGACGATCAGCGCTGCCGCGATCTCGCCTTCTGGCCCGCCGATGCTGTGCCTGATGCGCCCGGCAACCGCCTGCCGCCCCCGCTCGATCGCTGCACTGACGCGGGTAGCCAGCGGCGCGACAGTCTGCTCGGACAGCTTTGGTCCGGAGAGAAAGAAACCGCTCGCGCCAATGCCACCAAAATAGTTGGAAAAGGATGTGTCGTAGCTGTCCGGCCGAATCGGCCCGCTCGGCGGCAGCAGGCGGACGAGACCGGTCACATCCGAGCCCGCTGCTATCTCCGGCGGCAGGTTGCGGGCGGAAATTCGTACCCGTTCCGGCTGGTAGCGTAGTTTCGGCCTCTCTGTGGAGACGACATCGATCGTCAGACGCTTGCGCCCGCTCGCCATGTCCTCAATTTCCACGACCCTCCCGGTGAGTCGGACGGTGATGTCGGAGCCAATTACCCGCGTATCCAGACGCCATGTCTGAAATTTGGAGAGGGTGACACCGGAAATGCAAAACAGAAGAGCCAGGCAACACAGATGAATTTTGTGATGTCTGCGCACGGCCCATGTCAAAAACGCAAAAGCCCCGGTCAGACCAAGCAGCACAGTCCATCGAGGTTCATGAGACATCGAAAAGTACAATACGACGCCAATGGACAGGAACACGGGCACGAGAAGAAAGCCGGCTCCACGCTCCATTTCCAGCGCAAACGCCATTGAAGCAGATCGTCCGAATCTGCGTAGTTGCAGCGTGACATGTGCTGCCTGCAGGAATCGCGATTGCCGTGAAGGCAGTGGAGCAGGCTCGGAAGAAAGTGCGGGAGAAGTATCCTGCGGAAGGGCGGGCACCTGCGGCGCCGGCGATGCCGTTGCCTCCGGCAGAGCAAAAAGATTTCGCTCACTGACGTCAAAAGGCGCATTCTTTGCGCCGTGACTGCCGGCCGACGACAAAGTCACCAAGCCTCCCCCTTGCACCCCTCACCTCCTATGCTACATGAACGCGCAAACAGCGAAAGTCCGGCAGCTGGCTTTCGTCACCTCGCGAGAACTGAATGTCTGACAAGGTCGTCACCCGCTTCGCCCCCTCGCCTACGGGCTTCCTGCATATAGGCGGTGCGCGCACTGCGCTGTTCAACTGGCTTTATGCCCGCCACACCGGCGGCACCATGTTGCTGCGCATCGAGGATACGGATCGGGAACGCTCCACAGATGCAGCTACCGCTGCGATTCTCGAAGGCCTGAGCTGGCTTGGATTGAAATGGGAAGGCGATCCCGTATCGCAGTATGAGCGCGCCGGCCGGCACCGCGAGGTGGCGGAAGAGCTCGTTCGTCTGGGCAAGGCCTACTACTGTTACGCCAGGCCGGCGGAACTGGAAGAAATGCGCGAAAAGGCACGCGCCGAAGGGCGCCCGCCACGCTATGACGGCCGCTGGCGCGATCGTGACCCTTCCGAAGCGCCCGCGGGCGTTCCCGGCGCAATCCGCATCAAGGCACCCATCGAGGGAGAAACCCTCGTGCGCGATCTCGTTCAGGGCGATGTGCGCTTCCCGAACAAGGATCTCGACGACTTCATCATTCTGCGCTCGGATGGAAATCCAACCTACATGCATGCAGTGGTGGTGGACGACCACGACATGGGCGTCACCCACATCATCCGCGGCGATGACCATCTCACCAACGCGGCACGGCAGACCATCATCTATGATGCCATGGGCTGGCAGGTGCCGGAGATGGCGCATATCCCGCTCATTCACGGTGCAGATGGCGCAAAGCTTTCCAAGCGCCACGGTGCGCTCGGCGTGGAAGCCTACAGGGCAATGGGATACCTGCCCGAGGCCCTGCTCAACTACCTTGCACGCCTCGGCTGGAGCCATGGCGACGACGAGGTGATGTCGATTGCCCAGATGATCGAATGGTTCGACATCACCGATGTGAACAAGGGGGCAGCGCGCTTCGACTTCGCCAAGCTGGAAGCGCTGAACGGCATTCACATGCGTTCGATGGATGACGCGGCACTCACCGAAGCTCTCCTGTCCGCCCTGCCATATCTGCCGGATGGCGAAGCCCTTGCCGCAGGATTTGACGACGCGGCCAGAAAACGGCTGCTGCGCGCCATGCCGGGGCTCAAGGATCGCGCCAAGACGCTGATCGAGCTTGCGGACAACACCTATTACCTGACCGCCCGGCGGCCTCTCCAGCTGGATGAAAAAGCGACGACCATACTCGATGACGCCGCAAGGGCCGTGCTGAAGGATGTGCTGGCCCGTTTTCAGGATATCAGCGAGTGGAATACTCAGACGACCGAAGCGGCAATCCGTGAATACGCTGAGAGTTCCGGGCTGAAACTGGGCAAGATCGCACAACCGCTGCGCGCTGCGCTGACCGGCCGGGCGACGTCCCCCGGCGTGTTCGATGTGCTGGATGTGCTTGGGCGTGAAGAAAGCCTCGCACGCATTGGGGATCAAATCGATTAAGGGACACGGCTACGAAAATTGACGTTGAAAGGCCTGTGTTGCGGTGCAACATTAGCGCGCGAACCGAAACGGTTCGGCACCTTATACAGGCTGCACTTTTGAACATTCCCGTATTTCGGATTTAACATCGACCAACGATTTTTGCCGCTTGGGCATGAGACTTGACAAGGAGTTTGCGATGACCGGATCAACTGCGAAACTGGAGCTTGGCGGCAAAACTCACGAACTCCAGGTCCGAAGTGGCACGATCGGACCGGACGTCGTGGACATCGCCTCGCTCTACTCGACCACCGGCGCCTTCACTTACGATCCCGGCTTCACTTCGACGGCAAGCTGCGAATCGCAGATCACTTACATCGATGGTGACGCAGGCGTTCTGCTGCACCGCGGATATCCCATCGACCAGCTCGCCGAGCACGGCGATTTCCTCGAAGTCTGCTACCTCCTGCTCTACGGTGAACTGCCGACCAAGAGCCAGAAAGAGGATTTCGATCACCGCATCACGCGCCACACGATGGTGCATGAGCAGATGTCGAAATTCTTCTCAGGCTTCCGCCGCGATGCGCACCCGATGGCGGTCATGTGCGGTGTCGTCGGTGCACTCTCGGCCTTCTATCACGACTCCACCGACATCTCCGATCCGCATCAGCGCATGGTCGCCTCGATGCGTCTGATCGCCAAGATGCCGACCATTGCGGCCATGGCCTACAAATATCACATCGGCCAGCCGTTCATTTATCCCAAGAACGACCTGAACTTTGCTGCCAACTTCCTGCACATGTGCTTTGCCGTGCCTTGCGAGGAATACAAGGTCAATCCGGTTCTGGCGCGCGCCATGGAGCGCATCTTCATCCTTCATGCCGACCACGAGCAGAACGCTTCGACCTCGACCGTTCGGCTGGCCGGCTCGTCGGGCGCCAACCCGTTCGCCTGTATCGCCGCCGGCATTGCCTGCCTGTGGGGACCGGCTCATGGCGGCGCCAACGAAGCTGCCCTCAACATGCTGGCCGAGATCGGCCACGTCGACAACATTCCCGAATTCGTGAACCGTGCCAAGGACAAGAACGATCCGTTCCGCCTCATGGGCTTCGGTCACCGCGTCTACAAGAACTACGATCCGCGCGCCAAGATCATGCAGCAGACCGCGCATGAGGTTTTGGGTGAACTCGGCATCAAGGACGATCCGCTGCTCGACATTGCAATGGAGCTGGAAAAGATCGCTCTTACCGACGAGTACTTCATCGAGAAGAAGCTGTACCCGAACGTCGACTTCTACTCGGGCATCACCCTGAAGGCACTGGGCTTCCCCACCACCATGTTTACCGTTCTGTTTGCCGTCGCCCGCACGGTGGGCTGGATTGCCCAGTGGAAGGAAATGATCGAGGACCCGCGCCAGAAGATCGGCCGTCCGCGCCAGCTCTACACCGGCTCGCCCGAGCGCGATTACATTCCGATCGCCAAGCGCTGACCGGATACGAAAAAGGCCGCGAAATTCGCGGCCTTTTTCTTTTGAAATAAGAGCTTGTCTTCCTGATTTCTCTTACTGGATCATGTTCAGGACTGCCTCGGCTCCAATTGCTCCGGCCGGACGATCGGTTGCCATGCGGCGGCGCACTTCCGCAAAGCCGGCTTTCTGCCAATCGCGCATGCCCCCATCGATAAGCAGTGCCTCGACCTGCCGGGCCAATATTCCGGGCCGCACAAAGCGATCGTAGAATTCAGGCACGATGGCCCGGTCGGCGATCAGATTGGGAAGCGATGCGGACCAGATTTTCAGCAGAAGCGGCGCAACAGGCCGGATGACGGGATCGAGCTTGTAACAGGAGATCATCGGCACCCCCGACAAAGCCAGCTCCAGAGAAACCGTTCCCGATGCAATCAGCGCCGCATCAGCCTCTGCAAAGGCCTGCCACTTGGCATCCGGCTCGGTCACGATTTCCGGTTTCTGGTCCCAGTTCTGTGTCGACTTCCCGATCGTCGGAGCAACATGCGGAACAGTTGGCAAAACCAGCCGCAGCTTGTGGCCGCGTGCGCGCAACTCATTCACCGTTTCACCGAATGGCTCCAGCAAACGGCTCACTTCTCCGCGTCGTGAGCCTGGCAACAGAAGCAGCGTTCTGGTGTTCCCGGCCGACATATCCCGCGGCTGGTCTTGCCCCGCTGCGGCAAGCCTGACACCCGCATCCTGAGTCAGCCGATGCCCCACATAGGTGCCGGCGGGGCCACCAAGGCGCTCCAGTTCCCCAACCTCGAAGGGCAGGATGCACAGAATGCGGTCCACATAAGGTCGCATCGCCGCCGCCCGGCCTTGCCGCCAGGCCCACACGCTTGGGCACACGTAATGAACGATCGGGATCGAGGCAGCGCCAGAACGCACCTTCTTCGCGACGCGCAGGGAGAAATCGGGGCTGTCGATGGTGATCAGGCAGTCCGGCTTTGCGGCGATAATCGCTGCCGCAGTCTGACCAATGCGACGGATAAGGCGAGGCAGATCGCGCAGGATGGCGCTGACGCCCATAAGCGCGATCTCGCCCGAACTGAACAGAGATTTCAGCCCAAGCCCCTCCAGATGACGTCCGCCGACACCAACAAGCTCGACCTTGCGTCCGGCCTGCTTTTCCAGTTCCCGGATAAGGTCCGCGCCCAGAAGATCCCCGGATTCTTCACCCGCCACGATGGCGATGCGCAGAGGTCGCTGCTCCTTCATGGCGTATCCTTAGGCGGCAGGCCGATGACGAACAGGCCAAGCGCATCGGCCTGTTCGATCATATCCGGCCCGTCCAGCACGAGCGAATGACCGGCCTCCACCGCAATGCCCGCCAGTCCTGCCGCATGCGCTCCGATCACCGTGCGCGGGCCGATGGAGGGCAGGTCCGTGCGGGCCTCCTGCCCCGGTTTGGCGCACTTGACCAGCACGCCGCGCTTCTTTCCCGCGAGGCGCCCATGATCCCGCAGGTCGCGGACGCGCTCCAGCATGGCGTCGGTTCCCTCAATGCCTTCCAGCGCGATCGCGCGGCCGCCTATGGCGACTGCACCCTGCCCTATGTCGAGCGCGCCTATGGCGTCCGCAGCGATGCGCGCCGCCTTGATGTCGCGCCAGTCTGCCTCGGATGGAGAATGGTTGCCGAAAGTCCCTTCAACGGCAACCAGATCCGGAACGATTTCATGCGCCCCGACGACCTTGAAGCCGCTTTTCTCCAGCCATTCGACCACGAAGCGCAGAAGGCCATCGTCCCCTTTGGCCAGAGCCCGGATGAGTGACGGAACAAAGCGCAGAAGTCCTATTCCGGGACGCATTGCGGCGACACGCGGGCGGCGCTTGATTTCTCCCGCCATCACCACGTGGGTGATGCCACGCCGGCGAAGGCGCGCAACAAGCGATGGCGCGTCTTCCAGCGCGATTGTCTCGTGATCGTAGCGCTCAAGCCCGGCTTCGGCATCCGGCTCGCCCTCAACCATCAGGACAAACGGCTTCAGGCCTGTGTTTGCCAGGCCTTCAGCTATCGCACCGGGAAGGTTTCCGCCGCCGGCAATGATGCAGACCCTGCTGTGAGGATCGCCGGCACGACCGCGAGGATTGCTCTCAGTCCTCGTCATCGCCATCGTCGCCGGCCCCGCCCTTCAGCGGGGGGACCGTATAGTGTCGCTTTCCGCGACTTCCGATGAAGTCGATGATCTTCATGGCAGTCGGCGAGCCGGAAAACTCGGACTTTGCAATCTCGATATTTTCCGCGACCGGCCGACTATGATCGAACAAGGTGTGGTAGCAGCGACGCAGCAGATGGATTTCAGCGCGCGGCAACCCTGAGCGCCTCAGCCCGATGATGTTAAGCCCGCGCAGCTTGGCGCGGTTGCCGACAGCAATCGCGAACGGGATGACATCACCCACCACGGCCGAGCAGCCGCCGATAAAGGCGTTGTTACCGATGCGGACAAACTGGTGAACGGCGGTAAGACCACCAATATTGACATTGTCGCCGATCTCGCAGTGACCGCCGAGCGTAGCGCCATTGGCAAAGGTTGCGTTCTTGCCGACCACGCAATCATGGGCGATGTGGGCGTAGGCAAGGAAATTGCCATTCTCGCCAACGACCGTCTCGCCGCGGCTGGTGTCGGTGCCGGTGTGCATCGTCACGCCTTCGCGGATCGTGCAGTTCGCACCGACGATCAGCGTGGTGCGACCGCCTGTATGCTTGGCATTCTGGGGAGGCGCTCCGAGAGTTGCCATGGGAAAGACTTTGGTGCCGGAACCCAGAGTGGTGGCCCCCAGCACAGAAACATGTCCGACAAGTTCGACATTGTCTTCGATCGTTGCATCCGCGCTAACATGGCAGAACGGGCCGATACGCACACCGCTGCCAATCCGGGCACCGCTCTCGATGACGGCGGACGGATGTATGATCGTCTGGTTTTCCATTGTGCCTCGTCAGCTGTTCTCGACCATCATCGCCGAGACTTCGGCTTCGGCGACCTTTGCGCCGTCCACCATGCCTTCGCAAGCGAATTTCAGGATGTTGCCACGTTTCTTGATCTTGCGCACATGAATGCGCAGCTGGTCACCCGGAACCACTGGCTTGCGGAACTTGGCGTTGTCGATGGTCATGAAGTAGACGAGCGACGGCTGGTCCGCATTGGCGAGGCGAATGCAGATCGCACCGGCGGTCTGCGCCATGGCCTCGATAATGAGCACACCCGGCATAACCGGCTGACCAGGAAAATGGCCGAGGAAATGCGGCTCATTGACGGTGACGTTCTTGATGCCAACAGCAGAATCGTCACCATCGATCTCAACGATCCGATCGATCATCAGGAACGGATAGCGATGCGGCAGGAGCTTGAGCAGTTCCTGAATATCAACGGCCTCAAGCACGGAGCCGGCAACGTCAGCCATTCTTTTCCCCTTTAGATGACTTGGTGAATGCACGGATGGCCGACAATTCACGGAAGAAATCCCGCATCGGCTGTGCCGGCATACCTGCCCAGCGCTCTCCTGCGGGAATATCATACATCAGACCCGAGGACGCGGCGACCTGCACCCGGTCACCTACGCTGATGTGGTCCGCAATGCCAACGCGGCCACCCAGCATGACGAAATCGCCCAATGTGACCGATCCCGAAATGCCGCACTGGCCGGCAATCACACAGCCTCGCCCGATGCGCACATTGTGGGCGATCTGGACGAGGTTGTCGATTTTCGTGCCCTCACCGATAATCGTATCGGCCATCGCGCCACGATCCACCGTCGTATTGGAACCGACCTCGACATCGTCCTGAATAACGACCCGCCCGATCTGCGGCATGCGTTCCGGGCCCTTCGCGCCGGGAACGAAACCAAAGCCGTCCTGCCCGATGCGCGCACCGCCATGGATGATGACGCGGTCACCTATCAGGGCATACTGAACGGCCACATTCGGGCCGATATAGCTGTTGCGGCCGATCCGGCAGGAAGCGCCGATCACCGCGTTAGGGGCAATGACAGTCCCCGATCCGATTGCAACGCCGGGCCCGATGACCGCCCCCGCCTCAACGATTGCACCGGGCTCGATGGCAGCTGTGGGGTCAACATGCGCCTGCGGCGACA
Source organism: Aquamicrobium sp. YD-1-mutant5 (assembly GCF_059509755.1). NCBI lineage: Bacteria > Pseudomonadati > Pseudomonadota > Alphaproteobacteria > Hyphomicrobiales > Phyllobacteriaceae > Aquamicrobium > Aquamicrobium sp. YD-1-mutant5. The sequence goes on along the minus strand of NZ_JCAKKP010000001.1, from coordinate 337,829 downwards.
CACCCTGCTCGGACGTAGACGGAACGGGTGTTGCGGCAGCCGGAAACATCAGCCGCCCGATATGGGCAAAAGCCTGCTGCGCACGCGGGTTGACGAGAACAGCCACGCCTGTCGGCGCCTTGTCGGCCAGTTCGACGGGGCAGAGAACGGCAGCGGCGTGCAGGTTCGACATCAGCGCTTCATTGCGCTTGCCGTCGACGAACACCAGCGCATGGTCTCCGCCTTCGAGGGCTGAGGCGATGGTTTCGATAACCGTGTCGGAATAGGCCGGATTCGCCAGCGTCGATCCGGTAAGAGTGGCCACCTCACCCGCCGTATAGCGGCGCGCGGGCACGAAAAACACCGGATCGGTCATTCGAGAGCAATTATCCTGTTTGCCCGGACAGTTCGGCCCGGGCGCGATCGCCCGGAGCCGCCGTTATCCGCTGTTTTAGAAGCGTGTCGACATGCCGAAGTTGAACTCCTGCACCTTGTCGGTCGATTCCTTGGCTACAGGAACCGCGTAATCGATGCGCAGCGGACCGAAAGGCGAAGCCCACATCAGGCCCACACCGACAGAGGCACGCCACTTCATGTCTTCTGAAGCCAGATTTGCGGTGGTCTTGTTGCCATAGAGGGTGGCAGCATCAGCGAAGACCGCTCCGCGCAGGCCGAAGCTTTCGGGAATGGCCGGCAACGGGAACTGCGCTTCAGCAGAAGCATGGAAGTAGGTCGTACCACCTAGGTGGCCGTCATAGTCTGCTTTATCGTAAGGACCGATCCCGTTGTAGTCAAAGCCGCGGATGATCCGATCATTGCTCTTGAAGTGATCGAATACTCGAAGTTCCTTACTTCCATAGCCCTCGATATGACCAGCACCAGCGGTCACAAGACCCACAATATCCATCTCCTCAGACAGAGTGTGATAAACCGATCCACGGGCAGTAAACTTAACGAATTTGGCATCGCCGCCAAGACCCGCAACCTCAGCGCCAACATTAGCAAAAATACCGTAATGCGGATTCTTCATATCATCGATGGTATTGTACACCAGATTGGCACTGACCGATGATTTATTCCAAGTCCCATCCGCAATCGCATCATGGATAGCCTGCGGAAGAGTTCCGCAACTAGGATCGTAGCCCGTGGTCGTCACACAGTTCTTATTATACTTATACTTCTCCTGCGAGTAGTTATAAGCAAGCTGCGTCGTGATGTTTTCGGTGATCGGCAGGCCGAAGCGGACGGTTGCGCCGGTCACTTCGCTGTTATAGCGCCTGTACTCGCGCGTGGACTTGAAGACATCGAAACCAGCGGCAATGCGGCGGCCGAGGAAGTACGGCTCAGTGAAGGAGACCATGAAGTCGCGCGAGTCCTTGCCGCCGCCCGCCGACAGGCGGATATACTGGCCACGACCCAGGAAGTTGCGTTCAGTGACCGAACCCTGCACCGATGCGCCGGGCGTATCGCCACCGGTCGAATAACCGGCACCGATGGAGAATTCACCCGTGGATTTCTCGACCACATCAAGAACCAGAACGACCTGATCCGGCTCGGAGCCCGGCGCCGTCGAAATCTCGACGCGCTCGAAGTAATCAAGGGCTTCGATGCGCTTCTTCGCGCGCTGCACGAGCACCTGGTTGAAGGCATCACCCTCACTCAGATCGAACTCGCGACGGATCACATAGTCACGCGTACGGCTGTTTCCGCGAATCTCGATGCGCTCGATATAGGCCTTGGCGCCCTGATCGACAGTATAGACCACCGAAATGGTGCGGTTTTCGAAATTGCGGTCGCCACGCGGCGTCACCTGCGCGAAGGCATAGCCGCGCTCGGCAACACGCTCGGTCAGTGCAATCAGCGTGTCCTCAACCGCTTTGGCGCTGTAAACGGCGCCCGAGCGGGTCTGAACCAGAGACTGGAGCGAATTCGGGTCGATCTCGCCGATCGAGCTGTCGACGCTCACATCACCGAAGGTGTAGCGAGGACCTTCGTCGACGGTGATGGTGACCGTGTACTGATTGGTGGCCTCATCCAGCTCGCCGAAGGACGACACGACCTGGAAATCGGCATAGCCGCGATTGTAGTAGAAGCGGCGCAGCAGTTCTTCGTCAGCGCGCAGCTTGTCGTCGCTGTAGACGTCATCCCGCAGCAGGAAAGACATGAAGTTGGAGCGCTTGGTGTTGACGACATCGGCCAGACGGCGGCTGCTGAACGCCTGATTGCCGACAAAATTCACCGCAGCAATCTTGGTGCGCCCGCCCTCAACCACATTGAAAATGACATTGACGCGATTGTTGCCGAGATCGACCACCTGTGAGGTGACAGCTGCATCCTCACGGCCGACGCGACGATAGGCATCCTTGATGGCTTCGATATCCGCATCGACGGCCGCCTGCGAATAGGGGCTGCGCGGCTTCAGCTGCACGGCGCCCGAAAGCTGTGCGTCCTTAACCTTCTTGTTGCCCTGGAACATCACCTGATTGACGATCTGGTACTCAGACACCGTCACGACCAGAGAAGAGCCAACCTGATTGATGCGCACGTCCGAGAACATGCCCGTGGCGAACAGGGTCTTCACCGCGTTGTCCACATCGGCGCTGGAGAAAGCGCGGCCCGGCTTGATCGCGATCTGGTTGCGAACCGTATCGGCATCGATGCGTGAATTTCCGCGAACCTCGATGCGGCTGACCACAGCAGCCTCAGCGGCAGACACTGACATCAACTGTACTGTGAACGCGCCCGGAACGACCAGCGCGGCGGACAATGCCGCCGCGGAAGCGGCGCTCAGAAACTTGGATGCTGCCTTCATCGGGCTATATAACCTTCTCGTATTCCACGGCGAGAAACCGGACACTCGGCCAAAATTCCCATACCGTATTAACCGGATTTTCCCTACACGCAAGGCTTCTGGTTAATTAGTGTTTACTTGGCCGGCCGGCGTTGCTTTCGCGTCACGCATATTCCGGACCATGGTAAACGCCTTATCAACGACCTCGCTCCCTGATCAGGATTCGTTCATGATTTCAACAGCCAAACAGGTCGTTCCAGAACACGAATCCCATGAATCCGAGAACCACGAGCATGCCAACCTTATATACGGCTTCCATCGTGCGTTCTGTCACGGGCCGCCGCAGAACGACCTCCATAGCATAGAAAAGCAGATGTCCACCATCGAGTGGCGGAATCGGCAAAAGATTCAGGATGCCTATCCCCACGGAAAGCAGCGCCACGAGCTGCACAAGCCAGTCGAAGCCCAGTTTGGCGGCCTGCGCCGACATGCCGGCAATCTTTACCGGCCCACCGAGCTGGCACTTATCCTCCCGACCGAACGCGAATCGCTTCATGAACTGGCCGGTACGCTCGATGATGTGGCCGGTTTCCGTCACGGCTGCTGAAAGAGCCTCGACAGGCGTGTAGGTGATCAGCCGCGGCTGGCCGAGCTCCTGATTGTTGACCACGCCGATGACCGCAACCTTGATCTTGTTGCCCAGTGCATCTTCCTGCTCCATCGGCTGCGGCGTCGCGGTCAGGCTGACCTCGCGCCCGTCCCGCAGCATGACAAAGGTAAGCGCATCGCCTGCCCGGCCCGAAACCAGCCGCTGCACATCCGCGAAGGTTTCCACCTTCTCGCCGTTTACGCTGACGAAGCGGTCGCCGGGCATGATGCCGGCTTCTTCTGCGGGGCTGCCCGCGTTGACGGTGGCGACCATCGGCTCGGCGACATAACGGCCATGGATCGAAAACATCACCGCAAACACGGCGATGGTGAGCAGGAAATTGAAAAGCGGACCGGCGAAGACGGTGGCCGCCCGCTTCCAGACCGGCTGCGTATGGAATGCGACGCGACGTTCAGCTTCGCTCAGCTCCGGGCCCGCATCATCGCCCACAGGGCTGGAGGTGACATTCATGTCACCCGCGAATTTCACATAGCCGCCAAGCGGTATGGCGCACAGCTTCCAGCGGGTGCCGCGCCGATCATTGAAACCCACAAGCTCCGGCCCGAAGCCGATAGAAAAAGCCTGCACGCCGATGCCACAGGCGCGGCCGACGAGGTAGTGTCCCATCTCGTGAACGAACACGACCACGGTCAGCACGAAAAGAAACGGCACCAGAGTGCCGAGCAATATACCTTCGGTGCTGAACAGCGCCTGCCAGATGTCGTTCAAATCAAGTCCTCGATTCGCCGGTTCATCTCGGGAAGAAGTGAACCGCTGCTGCGACTGATGCGCCAAAGCCGGCTGATCCCTCACGGATCGTCATCATCAGGCCGCCTACCCTCCAAACAGACCTTGTGCCGGATTGTCGGGGGAAGCGGCCAGACTGCCGATGACGTAAAGCGCAAGTGCCGCCACGACAAGTCCGTCAACCCGGTCCATGACGCCGCCATGCCCCGGAATGAGCTGGCTGGAGTCCTTCGCACCGTGCCGCCGTTTTACCCACGATTCGAACAGGTCGCCAATCTGCGACACGATCGAAAGCAGCAAGGCGGCAAGTCCTGCGAGCCCCTGATTGCCCGTTCCGGCCAAAGTAACGACCAGAACGCCCGCCACCACGCCTGCGACAGTGCCGCCAATGGCCCCGCTCCAGGTCTTGCCCGGCGAAATGGCAGGAGCAAGCTTTGGCCCGCCAACAGCGCGGCCAACAAAATAGGCCAGCGTGTCGGTGGTCCAGACGACGGCGAACAAAAACAGGATTGCCAGAAAGCCAGCGTGATCGGCACCACGAATATAAGCCAGCGCAAAACCGGACAGCGACGCATAGGCCAGACCCGCAGCGTCCCACTGACCTGTGCCGCGAGCCGCCCCGAAAGCGATAAGAATGACGACACCGGCGAGCGTCAGCGCCAGAAAGGTCAATGCGGGCACGCCGAGCGCCAGCGTCACCAGCAGTACAGCCATCAGAGCTTCGGGAAGCAGGTCCAGCCCTCGGGCGGGAGCCTGACGCGTCATCCGCGTCCACTCGTAGAAAACCGCCCCTGCAATCAGGACAGCCAGAAAACGGAACGGCACACCGCCCAGCCAGGTGAGCGTGAGGACAATGGCGGCAAGAATGACGCCCGATATGATTCTCAGCTGAAGGTTGCTCATCGCACGATTGCCGGCGCTACGGCCTCCTCAGGCGACAGCCCGCCGAACCGGCGCTCGCGTCCCGCATAATCACGCAATGCTTCCGCCAGATGATCGCTGCCGAAATCCGGCCAGTAACACGGAACGAATACAAGCTCGCTGTAGGCCGCCTGCCAAAGGAGAAAATTGGACAGCCGCAACTCGCCGCTGGTACGGATCACAAGGTCCGGATCAGGAATGTCGGCCGTGTCGAGCGACCGGGTGATGTCGTCCATTTCGATCTGCTGAGGCAGAATTTCTCCACGAACGGCAGCTTCCGCCAGCTTGCGCGCCGCGCGCACGATTTCGTCGCGGCTGCCATAGTTGAAGGCGATGACCAGCGTGAGACTGGTGTTCCCGCGCGTAAGGTTTTCAGCCTCTTCCAGCAGGCCGCCTATGTCGGGCTGGAGGGTTGCACGGTCTCCAATGATCCGCACCCGAACGCCGTTTCTGTGAAGCTCGGCCAGATCGCGACGGATGAACAGCTTCAGCAAGCCCATGAGATCCGTAACTTCGGACTTGGGCCTCGACCAGTTTTCGGAGGAGAATGCGTAGACGGTCAGGACGGAGATGCCGAAATCCGGCATGGCCCGGACAAGGTTGCGCAGGGCCTCGACACCGGCCCGGTGGCCGGCAACGCGCGGCAGGCCCCGGGATTTCGCCCAGCGCCCATTTCCGTCCATAATGATCGCAACATGCGTTGGGCTTGTCATTCGTCCGCCTTCAGGCCGGCTGATGCAACAGATCGCAAGCCAGGATTAAACCTGCATGATCTCCGTTTCCTTCTCGGCCAGAAGGCTGTCGATGGAGGAAATCGTTTCGTCGGTCAGCTTCTGAACCTGATCCGACTGCTTGCGCTGATCATCTTCGCTGATATCCCCGTCCTTTTCAGCCTTTTTCAGGGCATCCATGCCGTCCCGGCGAACATGGCGCACGGCAACGCGCGCGTTCTCGGCATAGGTGTGAGAGATCTTGACCAGCTCCTTGCGGCGCTGCTCGTTGAGCTCCGGCAGCGGAATACGCAGATTGTTGCCATCGACGATCGGATTGAAACCGAGATTGGCCTCACGAATCGCGCGATCCACCGCGCCCACCATAGACTTGTCCCACACGGAGACTGAAATCATACGGGGCTCGGGAACGGCGACGGTAGCCACCTGATTGATAGGCATGGCCGAGCCATAGGCCTGAACCTGAATCGCATCGAGCAGGTTCGAGGAAGCGCGCCCGGTGCGCAGGGAAGCCAGATCCTGCTTGAATGCGTTGATCGCGCCGTCCATGCGCCGCTTCAGGTCATCAAAATTGCCGCTCATGATCTTCTCCTCAGCCTGTCGTTCCAGGCTCGTCATTCACTATGTGCAAAAGCGGGCAGGCATTTCCTCCCCGCGAACCGTTCAATCGTCGGCAACGACCGTGCAGCGGCCACCGCCTCGCAGAATCTCTCCAAATCCACCCTGTGCATGGATTGAGTAGACGATTATCGGAATGTTGTTTTCCCGCGCAAGGGCAATTGCAGCCGTATCCATGATGGATAGGCCACGATTGATGACCTCGGCATGGGCAATGCGCTCGAAGCGGGTTGCGGAAGGGTCCTTCTTCGGGTCGGCCGAATAGACGCCGTCGACCTGCGTGCCCTTGAACAGCGCATCGGCGCCGATTTCGGCAGCGCGAAGGGCTGCGGCCGAATCTGTCGTGAAAAAGGGATTGCCCGTGCCGCCCGCGAAGATCACCACCTTGCCCTGATCCATATAGGCGGTTGCCTGCCGCTGCGAAAAACTCTCGCACAGCTCAGGCATGGCGATTGCCGAGAGAACGACCGCATCGACACCGATCTTGATCAGCGAGGTCCGCAGCGCAAGCGAATTGATCACCGTGGCGAGCATACCCATGTGGTCGCCGGTCACGCGGTCCCCGCCCTTGGAGGCTACAGCCACGCCGCGAAAAATATTGCCGCCACCGATAACGACGCCGACCTCGATGCCGAGGCTGCGGGCTTCCGCGATGTCGGAGGCGATACGGTCGACGACGGAAACATCGATGCCGAAATGCTGGTCTCCCATCAGGGCCTCGCCCGACGCTTTCAACAATACCCGTCGGTAAGGAAGCCTGCCCGTCATACTGATCCCCGGTAAAAGCGTTGAATGGCACTGCGGGGCCAATATGCCCCAGCCTGCATGTAATGGGCCGACCCGATACACGAAGGGCGCCGCGATGTCACGCGGCGCCCCTCGCAATATAACAGGCGGATGTCGAAGCTTACTTCTTGACCGTCGCTGCAACCTCGGCTGCAAAGTCGGTTTCTTCCTTCTCGATACCCTCGCCGAGAGCAAAGCGGAGATAAGCGGTGATCTTAGCCGGAGCACCTATTTCCTTCTCTGCTTCCTTCAGCGCGTCCGCGACGGTGACGTCGGGATTGAGAACGAAGGACTGCTTGAGGAGAACGACTTCCTCGTAGAACTTGCGCAGACGACCCTCGACCATCTTCTCGATGATGTTCTCGGGCTTGCCCGACTGGCGAGCCTGCTCGGAGAAGATGGCCTTCTCACGCTCGACGGCGGCCGGATCCAGGGCGTCGATGTCGAGCGCCATCGGATTGATCGCGGCGATGTGCATGGCAACCTGACGGCCGAAGGCAGCAGCCTTCTGCGCGTCGCCTGCGGTTTCGATGGCGACCAGCACGCCGAGCTTGCCCAGATTGTCGGCAACCGCGTTGTGCACGTAAGTGGCAACAGCGCCTTCGGACACGACAAGCTTGGCGGAGCGGCGGAAGCTCAGATTCTCACCGATGGTGCCGACCGCATCCTTGATGGTGTCGGTGACGGTCTTGTCGGAACCCGGATAGTTCGCAGCAGCCACAGCCTCGGTGTCGCCGAATGCAAGGGCGACCTTGGCGATGTTGCCGACGATCTGCTGGAAAGCTTCGTTACGGGCGACGAAGTCGGTCTCGGAATTGACCTCGACCAGCGCTGCCTCGCGCAGCCCCTGATCGATGCCGATCAGACCTTCGGCTGCCGTGCGGCCGGCCTTCTTGTCTGCCTTGGCGATACCCTTCTTGCGCAGCCAGTCGACCGCAGCTTCCATGTCGCCATTGGTCTCGGCAAGGGCGGCCTTACAGTCCATCATACCCGCGCCGGTAAGCTCGCGGAGCTCTTTGACCTGTGCTGCTGAAATGCTCATTCTATGCCTCTTCGTTCAGAAACGGGAATGCGCACCGCCGGATTTTCAGCGATGCGCCATGCCCGGACGCTCAATGCGTCATATAGCGGAAAACACGGGGCCTGACGGCCCCACGCCTCAGGCTTCCGGCGATGCTTCGCCGGCGGGCGTTTCGGTCAGTGCCGGCTCGACGGGAGCCTCTGCCGAAGCGCCGATATCGATGCCGAGCGCGCCCTGCTGACGGGCGATGCCGTCGATCGCAGCCTTGGCGATCAGATCGCAATAAAGCTGGATTGCGCGGGCAGCGTCGTCGTTGCCGGGGATCGGGAAGTCGACCTTGTCCGGGTCGCAGTTCGAATCGATGATGGCAACCACAGGAATGCCAAGACGCTTGGCTTCCAGAATGGCGATCGCTTCCTTGTTGGTATCGATGACGAACATCAGGTCCGGCGTCGAGCCCATGTCCTTGATGCCGCCGAGAGCCTTGTCGAGCTTCTCGCGCTCGCGCTCAAGGTTCAGGCGCTCCTTCTTGGTGAAGCCCTGTGCATCGCTGGCCAGAAGCTCGTCGAGCTTGCGCAGACGCTGGATCGAGTTGGAGATCGTTTTCCAGTTGGTCAGCATGCCGCCGAGCCAGCGCGAGTTGACGTAGTACTGAGCCGAACGCTGGGCAGCGTCGGCAACGATGTCCGAGGCCTGACGCTTGGTGCCGACGAACAGGACGCGGCCGCCGCGGGAGACGACATCCGAAACCTGCTTCAGGGCCTGATGCAGCAGCGGAACCGTCTGCGACAGATCGATGATGTGGACGTTGTTACGGGCGCCATAGATGTATGGGGCCATCTTCGGGTTCCAGCGGTGGGTCTGGTGGCCGAAGTGCGCGCCTGCTTCAAGAAGCTCGCGCATGGTGAAATCTGGCACTGCCATTCTGTAGTTCCTTTCCGGTTAGCCTCCACGGACATCGGCATCCGGGGGTCTGCCCCGATGCCACCGGAGGTACCGGCCGGATTTCTCCCGGCACGATCCCAAAGTCCGTGTGTGGAATGGTCGCGCATATATCGGCTCGGGCAGCAAAACGCAACCCGGGTGGCGAAAAGGTTCACGCTGCCTTGCGAAACGCCCTGCCCCGGCCCGACACGCGCACGCGCCGGAAGATCGCCACGATCTCCTCACGGCTGCATTCGACAGCGCCCAGTCGCAGCGCACGGTCGCGCTCGAGGCCGGTGATGTCGTAATGCGGCGCGGATGTTTTCGGCGGCCCCTGATAGGAAGACAGCTTCAACCCGAGCCGCGCCGCGAAACCATGCAGTTCGGCAGTATCGTCGGCCATCAGATGACACCAGCGCCGGCCCGCGAAGTGCCATATGGGAGCATCCACATAGACCGCCATCGCAAGCGCCTTACTTCTTGCAGGAGCCGGCGCGGGCTCCGTCGAACAGCGACAGATCGACAAGCTTCCCGGTCATCGAGAAGTCGCCGTAGTCCATCTGCAGATCCCGTGTCAGCCCGTTTGCATGCATCTTGAAGCTGATGCGGTATTCCGGCATTTCCTCGCCGCCGTCGGTTTCAGCGGGATTGAAATAAGCGATATCGACCGGCCAGAACTTGTCCTTTTTCAGCGCTGCCAGCACCGGAAGCTCGGGATCCTTGCCGTCCGCTTCGGCCGGCTTTCCGATGACGACGGTGGTCAGCATGGTGCGGTCGGCATCTTCCGAACCGTCATACAGGCTGGTCTCGTAGAAGTTCTCGCCCTTCTCCGCCTTGTCGATCAGCTCGACCATGTGCTGGGTCGGGAACTGGGTGAGATCGAGCGTCACCGTGTTCGGCTCAGGCTTGTCGATGTCGACGCGCACCGAATCCTGTTCGCGATGGGCGGTGCCCTTCACTTCCTTTTCCAGATTCTGGTCGACGAAGGATTTGGTGACGAAGGAAAATGTCTTGCCGTCGCCATCCTCGAATGTCGTCGTCTGCTGGTCGGTCATGCGCATGGCGTCGGTGGTGCTGATGCGCGTGACCAGACGGAACTTGACCGTGTAGCCGTCGCATTGCGAGCCGTCGAACTCATACACCATGCGCCCCGATATGCCGGTGATGCCGGAGCGCTCGTTAGCCTTGTTCAGAGAGATGTCATAAACGGCGCGGTGGGGCTGCAGAACCGGTGCTGCAAAGGCTGGAACGGTGGAAAAAATGGTCGGAAGCAGGATGGCGGTATAGGCAAGGCGCGTTGCGCGCATGTACAAGCTCCGGTCATGGCAGCCGGCCGTTCCGGCGGCGGGAATGGCCAAGCATAAAAATAGTCGTGGCGGAAGCGAGGCAAAAATTGCACTTTCAGCTGCACCGCCACAGGGGCATCAAGCAATAGGGAATTACCATGAGCGAAACAATCGAAAAGCGGCTGAACGATCTGGGTGTGACGCTGCCTGTGGCTGCGGCACCTGCCGCCAACTACGTTCCGTTCGTGAAAAGCGGCAATTTGCTGTTCCCTTCCGGCCAGCTGCCTATCAAGGATGGCAAGCTCGCCGTGACCGGCCTGCTCGGCAAGGATGTCGATCTGGCTGCCGGTCAGGAGGCCGCGAAGCTGTGCGCCATCAACGTGCTTTCCCAGGCCAAGGCGGCACTCGGCGATCTGGAGAAGATCAGGCGGCTGGTGAAGATCACCGTCTACGTGGCTTCGGCCCAGACTTTCACCGAGCAGCATCTGGTCGGCAACGGCGCTTCCGATTTCTTCGTGGCCGCACTCGGCGAGCGTGGCAAGCATGCGCGCGTCGCCATCGGCATGGCCGCTCTCCCGCTCAATGCCTCGGTCGAGGTCGAGGCGATTCTCGAGGTCGAATAAGTTCAGATGACCAGTCTCTCCTGGCTGACGGCACGCCCGATCGCACATCGGGGCCTGCATGATCTCAACAACAAATGTTGGGAAAACACCCTGTCGGCGTTCTCCGCCGCCGTGGAGCGTGGCTACGCTATCGAATGCGATGTGCAGCTGACCAGCGACGGGGTTCCGATAGTCTTTCACGACGGGGACCTGAAGCGGCTGACGGGAGAAGATGGCTTCGTATGGCAGAGAACCGCGGCTGAAATGGCCGCGCTCAGGATCGGCGGCACCGCGGACCATCCGCCGACCCTCGATGAAATGCTGGAACTGGTCGGCGGCCGCGTGCCGCTGGTGATCGAGCTGAAGGGAACGCCGGGCCATGACGACGGCCTCGTCGAGGCGGTCGGCCAGCGCCTCAAATCCTCTCAGGGCGAAGCGGCGATCATGTCCTTCGATCACTGGCTTATCCGCGATTTCGGCCACCATGCGCCCGGCATTCCGGCCGGGCTGACCGCCTGCGGGCGCCGCCAGCACGAGATAGAAGCCCATTTCACCATGCTGGCGCACGGCATTTCGTTCGTGTCCTATGCGGCAGGGGACCTGCCGAACAGCTTCGTGTCGTTCGTTCGTGAAAAGCTTGGCATGCCGGTCATCACATGGACCATCCGCGACCAGCCCGCCGTGGATCTCACCTTCAGATATGCCGACCAGATGACTTTTGAGGGATTCGAGCCGCCGGTGGCCAGCACCTGAGCTGGCCGCGGGCTTGCACCTCCCTGCCGGCAGCTTAAGTAAACCGGATGGATCAGGGCAACGATCAGGCAAACAGCAAAACCACCGGGCATGTCGTTCGCGTTGTCGGCGGCATGGATGGCTTCACGCGTGGTGAATGGGACAGCCTTTCAGGCTCACAAAAAACATGCGGAAATCAATATAACCCATTCATTTCATATGATTTCCTAAGCGCCTTGGAAGAATCCGGATGCGTCGGCGGGCGCAGCGGCTGGCAACCTCATCACCTGAGGCTCGAAAGCGCGGAAGGTGTCCTTGTCGGCGCGATACCGTGCTATGCCAAATCGCACAGTCAGGGCGAATATGTTTTCGACCACGGCTGGGCGGATGCATTCGAGCGCGCCGGCGGCCGCTACTATCCCAAGCTGCAAAGTGCTGTTCCGTTCACACCCGCCACGGGTCCGCGCCTGCTCGTGGCCGGTGGATGCGATCCACTCATCGTCAAAGCCGGACTGGCTGAAGCGCTCCGCATGGTTACCGACAGGCTTGGCGTCTCCTCCGCGCATGTCTCGTTCCTGCCGCAGGACGATGTGGCCCTGATGGAGGCAGCCGGTTTCCTGCACCGCACCGACCAGCAATTCCATTTTTTCAACGAAGGCTTTTCCGGCTACGATGATTTTCTGGCCACGCTGGCGTCGCGCAAGCGCAAGGCGCTGAAGAAGGAACGGCGCGAAGCGCTGGCTGACGGCATCAGCATAGACTGGCTGACGGGCAGCGATCTTACCGAGCGCGTCTGGGACGACTTCTTCACCTTCTACATGGACACCGGCTCCCGCAAATGGGGCCGTCCCTATCTCAACCGGCAATTCTTCTCCATGATAGGCGAGAGGATGGCGGACGACATTCTGCTGGTGATGGCGAAACGCAACGGCCGCTATGTTGCCGGCGCGATCAATTTCATCGGCTCCGACACGCTCTTCGGCCGCAACTGGGGATGTATCGAGGACCACCCTTTCCTGCATTTCGAGGTCTGCTACCATCAGGCGATCGACTTTGCCATTGCCAACAAAATCAGGGTCGTAGAGGCAGGTGCTCAGGGTGAACACAAGCTGGCGCGCGGCTACCAGCCTGTCACCACGCATTCGATGCACTACATCGCCAATCCATCATTCCGCCGGGCGGTGGCAGACTACCTCCGGCGCGAAAGGCAGGAGGTCGGGCTGATGGGTGATTATCTGGCGGAGCACACCCCGTTCCGCAAAGACGATCAGTGAACCACCGACTTCGAGAACAGGTTGATCACCAGCACGCCGGCCATGATCAGCCCCATCCCGACCAGCGCCGGCAGATCCAGCGATTGCCGGAACAGCAGCCATCCGATGGCGGTGATGAGGATGATGCCCGCTCCGCTCCAGATGGCATAGACGATGCCCACCGGCATGGTGCGCAGGGTCAGGGCGAGGAAATAGAAAGCAAGCGCATATCCCAGAATCGTCATCAGCGAAGGCAGAAGCCGGGTAAAACCATCGGTCTGCTTCAGCGCCGTTGTGGCGATCACCTCGAATATGATTGCCACAAACAGGTAAAGATAAGTCAGGAGCATCGTGCTCACCCTTGATTCGCATATCAATCCGATATGATCATGCCCCAGAGCGGCAGGCACCCGGATAAATCCGGGCTGCCGCTCCATATATGTGCTTGCCGCATTTACGCAACGTCAGGTGAGCCCACTTGGCTGCAAAATGCTCCAGAAGAGAACGAGAGACCAGCATGGCCTACGACACAACCAACATCTTCGCCAGACTCCTGCGCGGCGAAATCCCGTCACATCGCGTCTACGAGGACGAGCATACGATTGCGATCATGGATGTGATGCCGCAGGGCGTCGGCCATACGCTGGTTTTGCCCAAGACCCCGTCGCGCAATTTGCTGGACGCCGATCCCGAAACACTGGGCGCGCTTTTCAGGACGGTCCAGAAGGTGGCAAATGCGGTGAAAAAAGCCTTCGATGCCGATGGCGTCGTCGTTTCCCAGTTCAACGAGACGGCAGCCGGCCAGACGGTATTTCATCTGCACGTCCACATTCTGCCGCGCTTCGAGGGCGTTGACCTCGGCAAGCACGCCATGGAAATGGAAAAGCCTGAAATTCTGGCTGCGAACGCGGAGAAAATCCGGGCCGCGCTGGCGCAGTAACCAGCTTCAGCCAATTGCAGGGATCAGGAAAAAAGGCCCCGTTTCCGGGGCCTTTTTGTTGTTTACTTTCGCGGAAGTTGCGGCACCAGACTGCGCTTGCCGGCGTCCTTTGGCTTAGGCGTAGCCTTGGCCGACGCAGCCTTCTTCACGGGAACCTTCTTAGCCGCCGGCTTGCGGGCCTTCGGCTGCTCTTCCGGTTCCTTCTTCGGCTGGACTTTCGTCTCCTCGGGCAAAGTCTCCAGCTTCAGGCCGGTTTCGCCCGTGTCCTTCGTCTCGACGGTGACACGGACCGTGCCGCCCTTGCGCAGCTTGCCGAACAGCACTTCCTCGGCCAGCGGCTTCTTGATGTGCTCCTGGATCACACGACCGAGCGGACGCGCGCCCATGCGCTCGTCATAACCCTTGTCAGCCAGCCATGCGACGGCCTCGTCGGAGAGGTCGAAGGTCACGCCGCGCTCGGAAAGCTGGGCCTCAAGCTGCATGACGAACTTCTGCACCACCTGATGAATCACCGGCACCGGCAGCGAACCGAACGGGATGATCGCATCGAGACGGTTGCGGAACTCCGGCGTGAACAGCCGGTTGATCGCCTCCGTGTCGTCGCCTTCGCGCTTCGAGGACCCGAATCCGATCGCGGCTTTCGCCATGTCGGCAGCACCCGCATTGGTGGTCATGATCAGGATCACGTTGCGGAAGTCGATCTGCTTGCCGTTGTGGTCGGTCAGCTTGCCGTGGTCCATCACCTGCAACAGGATGTTGAACAGGTCCGGATGGGCCTTCTCGATCTCGTCCAGCAGCAGCACCGAGTGCGGATGCTGGTCGATGCCGTCGGTAAGCAGGCCGCCCTGATCGAAGCCGACATAGCCGGGAGGGGCACCGATCAGCCGCGATACGGTATGGCGCTCCATATATTCCGACATGTCGAAGCGCAGCAGTTCGACCCCGAGCGATGCGGCAAGCTGCTTGGCAACCTCGGTCTTGCCGACGCCGGTCGGGCCGGAGAACAGGTAGGAACCGATCGGCTTGTCGGGCTCGCGCAGGCCGGCACGCGCCAGCTTGATCGCCGAGCTCAGCGCTGTGATCGCGGTATCCTGACCGTAGACGACGCGCTTCAGCTCGTTCTCCAGACCGGCCAGCACCTTCTCGTCATCGGCCGAAACCGTCTTGGGCGGAATGCGGGCCATGGTGGCGATGGTGGCCTCGATCTCGCGGATGCCGATCGTCTTCTTGCGCTTGTTTTCCGGCACCAGCATCTGCGAAGCGCCGGTCTCGTCGATCACATCGATGGCCTTGTCCGGCAGCTTGCGATCGCTGATGTAGCGGGCCGAAAGCTCCACCGCGCCCTTGATGGCGTCGTTGGTGTACTTGACCTTGTGGAACTCTTCGAAATAGGGCTTCAGCCCCTTCATGATCTCGATGGCGTCCTCGACGGTCGGCTCGTTGACATCGATCTTCTGGAAACGGCGAACAAGCGCCCTGTCCTTCTCGAAGAATTGGCGAAACTCCTTGTAAGTCGTTGATCCGATGCAACGAATTGCACCGGAAGACAAGGCGGGCTTGAGCAGGTTGGAGGCATCCATCGCGCCGCCCGAGGTCGCACCCGCACCGATGACGGTGTGGATTTCATCGATGAACAGGACGGCGCCCGGATAGTCTTCCAGTTCCTTCACGACCTGCTTCAGGCGCTCCTCGAAGTCACCGCGATAGCGCGTTCCGGCGAGCAGCGTGCCCATGTCGAGCGCAAAGATGGTCGCGTCCGCCAGCACTTCCGGCACATCGCCCTCGACGATGCGCTTGGCCAGACCTTCAGCGATGGCGGTCTTGCCGACACCGGGATCGCCCACATAGAGCGGGTTGTTCTTCGAGCGGCGGCACAACACCTGGATCGTGCGGCTGATCTCCGGTCCACGACCGATCAGCGGATCGATCTTGCCGGCGCGCGCCTTCTCATTGAGATTGACGCAATAAGCGGTCAGCGCATCCTGCGCCTTCTTCTTTCCGTCCTCATGCTGTTCGCCGGCGGCTCCGCCGGGCTGATCGTCCTCTGCACCGCGCGGAATGCGCGCCTCAGAGGCGCCCGGCCGCTTGGCGATGCCGTGGGAAATGTAGTTGACCGCGTCGTAGCGGGTCATCTGCTGTTCCTGCAGGAAGTAGGCTGCGTGGCTTTCGCGCTCGGCGAAGATCGCCACCAGCACGTTGGCACCGGAGACTTCCTCGCGACCTGAGGACTGCACGTGGATGACGGCGCGCTGAATCACGCGCTGGAAACCAGCGGTCGGCTTCGAGTCCTCATCATAGCCCGTGATGAGGTTATCGAGTTCGGTATCGATGTAGTTCAGGACCGTCTGCCGCAATTCGTCGAGATCGACGTTGCAGGCGCGCATCACGGCGGCCGCTTCGGTATCGTCGATCAGCGCCAGCAGCAGATGTTCCAGCGTCGCATATTCATGGTGGCGCTCATTGGCGATTGTCAGCGCCTGATGAAGTGCCTTTTCCAAGCCTTGGGAGAAAGCCGGCATGTTACCTCACTTCTTCTCCATCACGCATTGCAGCGGATGCTGATTTTGTCGGGCGAAATCCATGACCTGAGACACTTTCGTCTCGGCCACCTCGAATGTGTAAACGCCACATTCTCCCACACCGTGGTTGTGCACATGAAGCATGATACGCGTGGCGGCCTCCCTGTCCTTCTGGAAAAAACGCTCCAGAACGTGCACGACGAATTCCATTGGCGTGTAGTCGTCGTTCAGGATCAGCACACGATAGAGGCTTGGCCGCTTGGTCTTGGTCTGCGTGCGCGTGATGACCGCCGTTCCACGACCGCCACCGTTGCCACGTTGGTCTTTCTGCATTCGTACTGTATTTTGCGTGGCCACCAGACTGCCAGTCACTTTATCCCTGCCTCTCGATCCAGCCCCAAGGGCAAACCGACATGTAGGTCGTTATTGTGGAATTTTAAGCCCTTCTTCGCCACTGACAATACGCAGACAACACCAATAATGCGTCAACGGTGAAATCCGGGCTTTGCACACAGGCTGGAAACGCAAAAACCCGGCTGCGCGATGCGCAACCGGGTTCTTACCGGCGCGTGCCGGCAAATGAGTCTGTCGAAACTTAGCTGGCCTTGGCCACGATGCCTTCGAACGGCTTGTAGGCTTCCTTGGCGAGATCCGAATAGAGATCTCCGAATTTGGTCGCTTCGGCGACGAAGGACTCGTAAGCCTGCTTGGCATAGTCGGTCTGGATCGCCAGCGCGTCCTCGAAGGACTTGGCCGACAGAAGCTTCTCGAAAGCGGCGCTGCCGGTCTCCAGGCTCTTCTTGGTGTATTCGCTGGCCTCTACGGCAATCGCCTGAGCGCCCTTGGACAGAGAAGCAAGGCTCTTGAGGCCCGAATCGGCGAATTCCTTGCCGTATTTGCTGAAGTCTTCGTAAGCGGTCTGGGACATCGGATGCCCTCCTTCGTGGGATCGGATTGGCCGGACGCAAAATGAATGACCGGCATTTGTGCGATGCCAGATAAAATATTGTGCATTGCACAAAATGTCAACTGGGCGGTTGTCGGCCGGCAATTGCTAAAATTCCCATAAAATTAACCTCGACTGCGCCGAAAATGGTGAACGCGCCGGTTACCATAAACGGATTGGTAACGGTGGGTGGATAGGGTCTGTCAAAATCAGGCTGGGATAGGACCTTTGCCATCCCCTCCGCAATGAAACCCAAAGGAAGTAACAGTGCGTAAGGCGTTCTCGGGTATCGTTTCCCTTTCCGTGCGTTCTTTCCGGGTCGTGGCGACGGCCACGGCAGCCGCAGTTTTTCTGGCTGGCGCCACCGTGACATCACAGGCAGCGGCCAATGACGCTGCCATCGTGATCGACGCCAACACCGGCAAGACGCTTTATTCATCCAATGCCAATGCGCGGCGCTATCCGGCCTCGCTGACCAAGATGATGACGCTGTATCTGACCTTCGAGGCGCTCTCGAAGGGCAAGATCAGCAAAACCACGCAGGTTCCCTTCTCTGCCAATGCAGCAGGAGAGCCGCCGACCAAGCTGGGCGTTCGTTCGGGTGGTTCAATCACCGTGGAAACGGCGATCCTGTCCATGGTCACGAAGTCCGCCAATGACTCCTCGACCGCCCTTGCGGAACTGCTCGGCGGCAGCGAGGCTAATTTCGCCAAGATGATGACGGCCAAGGCCCGCTCGCTCGGCATGACCAATACCGTGTTCCGTAACGCGCACGGACTGCCCAATCCGGGCCAGTTCACCACAGCGCGGGACATGGCGACGCTCGGCATGGCGCTGCGCGAACATCACCCCCAATATTATGGCTATTTCGCTGAACGCTCCTTCATGTATGGACGCCAGCGCATCAATGGCCACAACCGCCTGCTTGGCCGGATCAAGGGCGTGGACGGCATCAAGACCGGCTACACCCGCGCCTCGGGTTTCAATCTCGTTTCCTCAGTCTCGATCGACGGCCGCAAGCTGGTTGCCGTGGTCATGGGCGGCAAGTCCGGCGCCAGCCGCGACAATGAAATGGCGCGCCTGATCAATGCCTACCTACCAAAGGCGTCGCAGCGGGGCGGCGGGGCGCTGATCGCCCGCGCGGACAACGACACCGCTTCCAAGGCGATCGCCAGGGTCTCGCTGCCCAAGCACGACGCTCCAACCCCTGACTTCAAACCCGGAACGGACGTCGAAGCCGTCATTGCAAGTGCGGCTCCGGTTCCCGCCCGCGCGCCGAAGCCCAAGCTTCCGGTGGCGATGGCTGCGCCTGAACCCGCAGACATCCCGTTTGCACAGGCTTATTCCGGCCCTGAGCCACAGCAGATTGATCCGGTCAACACCGCTTCCCTGCCGTCAGGGTGGGTCGTGCAGGTGGCTTCCTCGCCCAGCAAGTCCGAAGCGGAAGCCGCGCTCGACAAGACAGCCGCGCAGGCCCGCGCCGTTCTTGCCAGCGCCTCCGGCTACACCGTTCCCTTCAGGAAGGGCGGCGTGACTTACTTCCGCGCCCGTTTCGGCGGCTTTGAGACGCAAACTGCGGCGCTGCGGGCCTGCACCGCCCTGAAGAAGCAGCGCATCGAATGCTTTGCCGTGCAGCAATAAGCTGCCCGGCAACAAACTCCCGGAAATGTTCGGTATCGAAGGAGTGTCAGTGGTGATCGGAGAAAAGCAGGTAGCCGGTTCAGCCAACCCTGTTCTCCAGGACAGGGAACCGGCCAGCGACATCGGAACGCAGGCCCTTTATCAGGCCGCCACGCGGCTGAAGAATATCCGGCCCGGCAATTCGCGGTTCAAGACGCGGGATCTCGTCGGCCTTCTTCTGAGCCATGGCGCCCGCACATGGCGCAATACGCAGCCTGTGGTTCGCATCCGCCTGAAGGTATGCGCACCCGGCGGAATGCCGGGCCTGAAACTCAGGTTCAGGGATTAGTTTTCGCAGTCCAGAGCTGGCAGGCGGATTACAGCAGCCCCAGTTCCGCCAGTTCCTGACGAAGCTTGGGCGGCAGTTCGACCAGACCCGCCCCTCCCTTTCCGACATCGGCCGGCGCATCTTCGGCCTTCAGATAGCGCCATCCCTGAAACGGTCGTCTCGGCTGCCATTCGGTCCGGATGATCTCCGGCGCCAGAACGATCTTGCAGCGGCCGATGCCCTCATTATCGGTAAATGGCCTTATCTCCGTGATCAACTGGCGGCACTGGACGCTGCCCTTGATCACCCAGTACATCGACCCGCCATCGGTAATTTCGGGGCCGCGCGTCGGCACCATGCGCGTGACATGCCAGTGCTCGGCCGGCTCGCCATTGCGCCGACGCTCTTCGAGCCGGTGAGCGACCCACGCTTCGAGATCCTCGACGCTTTCACAGCCGACGCACAGTTTGAGAATGTTCAGAGCCATGAGGGGAAACTAACGTCTGGCGACGCGTCATTCAACGCGGCGCGAGGTTTTGCACAATTGCGTTACCTGACAGCGAAATGAGCGCTCAGCACTCCACCACATTGACGGCAAGACCGCCAAGGCTGGTTTCCTTGTAGCGCTCATTCATGTCGGCGCCGGTCTGCCGCATCGTCTCTATTGCCGCATCCAGCGGCACGAAATGCTGGCCGTCGCCCTTGATGGCGAGCGATGCGGCCGTCACGGCCTTCACCGCGCCCAGCGCGTTGCGCTCGATGCAGGGCACCTGCACCAGTCCACCAACGGGATCACAGGTCATGCCCAGATGATGTTCCAGCGCGATTTCCGCAGCGTTCTCCACCTGCTCGGGCGTACCGCCCATCACGGCGCACAGGCCCGCAGCAGCCATGGCGGAAGCGGAGCCCACCTCCCCCTGACAGCCGACCTCAGCGCCCGAAATCGAGGCATTGGTCTTGATGATGCCGCCGATGGCAGCAGCAGTGAGCAGAAAATCACGGATGGAAGCCTGATCGGCCTCGGGGTGAAAATGCAGCCAGTAGCGCAGCACGGCCGGCAAGGTGCCGGCGGCACCATTGGTCGGCGCAGTGACGACACGCCCGCCGGCGGCGTTCTCCTCGTTCACCGCCATCGCATAGATCGACAGCCAGTCGTTGGCGAGAAGCGGATTCGGCCGGTTGCGGCTCCATTCCTCCTGCAGCTTGTCGTGCAGTTGGCGCGCGCGCCGGCGCACCTTGAGGCCGCCCGGCATGATGCCTTCCTGCGACAGGCCCCTGTCGATGCAGCCCTTCATGGCAGCCCAGATGCCATCGAGCCCACCGTCGAGCTTCTCGCGCTCCATATAGGTTTCTTCGTTGATGCGCTTCATCTCGGCGATGGAAAGCCCGCTCCGTTTCGCCATCGCCAGCATTTCCACTGCGTTCTTGAAGGGATACGGCACCTTCTTGCCTTCGGTGGTGACAGAGCCGCGCTGCTTTATGCGCTGCAACTCCTCTTCGGAAACGACGAAACCGCCGCCGATGGAATAGTAGATGCGCTTGAGCAGCACCCTGTCACCGGCGTCATAGGCATAGAAGCTCATGCCATTGGCGTGGCCCTTGAGCGGCGTCTTCTTGTCGAGAACCAGATCGGTTGCCGGATCGAAATGGTAGGTGGGATGGCCAGGCGGCGTCACGCGCTTTTCAGCGGTCACCTTCGCGACAATGGAATCAGCTTCATCGGGATCGACGTTGACCGGTACAAGGCCGGTAAAGCCCAACACGACAGCCCGGTCGCTGCCATGGCCGACACCGGTATAGGCCAGCGAGCCATGCAGACTTGCGCCGACGCGGCTCACCTTTGCCCCGGCCGGGCGCGGCCAGTCGTCGGACAGGATTTCCGCAAGGAAACGTGCGGCCGCCGTCATCGGCCCCATGGTGTGGGAACTGGAAGGGCCGATACCGATCTTGAAAAGGTCGAAAACCGAAAGAAACAAGAACCATCACCTCACAGAAACAGCCAATGCAGATTGGCATATCATGCTTATATAATGTTTCCTGTCACCATTTGCTGCACTTTTCGATGAGCCAGCGACAAGCGCTGCCTGCTGCGGCTGCAGGCTCTCCTGTGGTAAAGGATGACCATGCTCGATTCCTACCATCTGTCGGCGGCCGATTTCGGCGCACTGGCTTTCTTCCTTCTGGCCTGGGGGCTGCACACGCTGGCCTCTGACGGCTGGCTGTTCCATCGGCCATCACTCACCATGGCGATGAACCGGCAGCGCGAAATATGGATGCAGCGCATGGCCGAGCGGGAGATCCGCATCGTCGACACCGCCATCATGAGCGGATTGCAGCAGGGAACCGCTTTCTTCGCCTCAAGCTCCCTGATTGCAATCGGCGGATGTTTTGCGCTCATTGGCGCATCCGATCAGGTGATCGGCGTGCTTTCCGATCTCCACCTTCAGGGTGCGGCCACGCGCATGGCTTTCCAGCTCAAGGTCGTCGGGCTGGTGATCATCCTGGCCTTCGCCTTCTTCAAGTTCGGCTGGTCATACCGGCTCTTCAACTACTGCTCGATCCTGATCGGCGCCGTGCCTGTCGCCCATGGGGAGATGGCGCGCAATCCGCAAACCCGCAACGCCGTGATGCGCGCGGCAAAGATGAACCAGCTTGCCGGCAAACATTTCAATTCCGGCCTGCGCGCGATTTTCTTCTCGATCGGCTATCTCGGCTGGTTCGTCGGACCGGTAGCCTTCATTCTGTCGAGCGCGTTGCTGGCGGTCGTTCTGATGCGCCGCCAGTTCTTTTCCAATGCGCGCGAAGCCGTTCTGACGGAAATGAACGATCAGTCTGCGGGACCGGGAAGCGGCGAATCGATACGGCCCGACAGCCAGTAGGCGAGCAAGCCGATCCATTCGCGCAGGCCGACCGTCAGATTCTGGAGTGAGTCGGACACATTGTCCTGCGCCGGGCCGAAATACTCGTTGCCGGCAGTGCGGTAATCGGCCGGCCACGGCACCACGTCGAATCCGGCCTTGCGAAACAGGCCGACCGATCGGGGCATGTGGAAGGCGGACGTGACCAGAAGCCATGTCTCGCCCGCCTGCGGCTTGACGATTTCGCGTGTGAAAACGGCGTTTTCGTATGTATTGCGAGACTTGTTTTCGAGAACCAGACGCCCGGGCTCCACGCCCAGCGCAGTCAGCAGCCGGGGGGCGGTGTCGCCATCGCCCTCACCTTCCAGCATCATGCTGCCGGTACCGCCGGTCACCACCACCCGGGCCTCGGGATAGCGTCTGGCGAGAACTGCCGCCTCGACAAAGCGATCGCCGCTTGCGTTCAACTCGTAGCCGCCGCGCACAAGGTTCACGCCGCCCTCGAAGCCACCACCCAGCACGATGATGCCGGCGATTCCGGCAGGGGCAGGATCAGGGCGGGAAAACCGATCCTCCAGCGGGTGCAGCATCAGCGCACCGGTCGAAGTCCATGCACCGATGGCCAGCACAAGAAACGCGATGGACGAGAAGAAGATAGACAGACGGCGCCACCCGACGATGGCGAGCATGATCCCCGCCAGCGCCGTCAGGCCGATCAGGTTGATCGGCTGCATCACGAACCAGAACAGCTTGGAGAGATAGAAGAACATGTCTTATCCCTCCCGGGCAGGTGCTACCACCACTTCTGCGGCTGGAAGGTTCCGGCTGCCTGCTCCACGACGTGCGCCGTACGGAACAGGGTCTCTTCGTCGAAAGGCCGGCCGATAAGCTGCAGTCCCAGCGGCAGCCCCTGATCATTGAGGCCGGCCGGCACGGAAATGCCGGGAAGACCTGCCATGTTCACCGTCACCGTAAAGATGTCGTTGAGATACATCTTCACCGGATCGCTCGCCATTTCCTTGTCGGCAATGCCGAAGGCAGCCGATGGCGTGGCAGGCGTCAGGATCACGTCCACGCCTGCCGCGAAGGCATCGTCAAAATCCTTCTTGATCAGCGTGCGGACCTTCTGTGCCTGCAGATAATAGGCATCGTAATAGCCGGCGGACAGGACATAAGTGCCGATCATGACACGACGCTTCACCTCGTCGCCGAAGCCTGCGGCGCGGGTGTTCTCGTACATCTCCACGATGTCCTTGCCCGGAACCCGCAGACCATAACGCACGCCATCATAACGGGCGAGGTTCGAGGAAGCCTCGGCCGGCGAGATGATGTAATAGGTCGGCAGCGCATATTTCGTATGCGGAAGAGAAATATCGACGATTTCGGCGCCGGCCTCCTTCAGCCAGGCGATGCCCTGCTGCCAGAGCGCTTCCACTTCCTGCGGCATGCCGTCGACACGGTATTCCCTCGGAATGCCGACCTTCATGCCTTTCACCGACTGCCCGAGCGCCGCCTCATAATCCGGCACCGGCAGATCGACGGAGGTGGTGTCCTTCACATCGACGGAAGCCATCGACTTCAGGAGGATGGCCGCATCGCGCACGTCGCGGGCGATGGGGCCTGCCTGGTCCAGGGACGAGGCATAGGCAACGATCCCCCAGCGCGAACAGCGGCCATAGGTCGGCTTGATGCCAACGGTGCCGGTAAAGGCAGCCGGCTGACGGATGGAGCCACCCGTATCGGTTGCGGTCGCACCGGCGCACAAAAATGCCGAAACCGCAGCGGCCGAACCGCCAGACGAGCCGCCGGGAACCAGATCGGCGTCCGAGCCTTTCGCCCGCCACGGGTTTTTCACCGGGCCGTAATAAGAGGTCTCGTTGGAAGAGCCCATGGCGAACTCATCCATGTTGAGCTTGCCCAGCATCACCGCGCCATCGGCCCACAGATTGGCCGTGACGGTCGATTCATAGCGGGGCCTGAAACCGTCGAGCACATGGCTGCATGCCTGCGTGTGGACGCCTTCCGTCGCGAACAGGTCTTTCACGCCAAGCGGAATGCCTTCGAGCGCGCCACCCTGCCCCGCAGCCAGCCGCGCATCGGAGGCCTTCGCCATGTCACGGGCCTTGTCGTGGGTAACGGCCACATAGGCGTTGAGCTTGTCGTTGGACGCATCGATCGCGCCAAGATAGGCGTCGGTCAGTTCCGTGGCGGAAATTTCCTTGTCGCGCAGCTTCTGGCGCGCCTGCGAAATCGTCAGTCTGGTAAGATCGGTCATCGAAATTTCTTCTTCCGGAAACTTGTTCTGGTATAGAGGCTGCGCTGGCGGGGTCGTTACTCGACCACTTTGGGCACGAGGAAGAAATTCTCTTCCGTAGCCGGCGCATTGGCGACCACATCGTCAGCCTTGTTGCCGTCGCTCACCTCATCCGCGCGCTTGCGCATCTCCATCGGAAGCACCGACGTCATCGGCTCGACGCCGGTTACATCCACTTCGTTCAGTTGCTCGACGAAACCAAGGATGGAATTGATCTTGTCCGCCATGACGGCCGCCTCCTGCTCGCTGACCGCGATGCGTGAAAGACGTGCGACGCGTTTGACCGTATCCAGATCGACCGACATGTAGAAAGTCCGCTTCAAAACTGTTTTGGAACCAGCCTGCGCTATAGCGGTGCAGGCTGGCGGGTGCAACATCCAGAGCCGGTCAGATCGTGATCTGCTTGCCGATCCCGGGCAGCGCAACCTTCACGCCGGACCCTTCCAGCCCCTCGACGAATTTGTCGGCGGTCTGGTCGAGCAGCGGGAAAGTGCCGAAATGGCAGGGCACGACCGTGTCGAAACGGAAGAAGCGCCGGCAGGCCAATGCGGCCACAGCTCCACCCATGGTAAAGCGATCCCCGACCGGCACGATGCCGATCTTCGGTTCATGCAACTCGTTGATCAGCGCCATGTCTGAGAAGATGTCGGTATCGCCCATGTGGTAAAGGGTCGGCGCGTCGGGGAAATGCAGTACCAGACCGCCCGGATTGCCGAGATAGACATTGCCGTTTTCCGCCGAAGCCGAAGACGAATGCAGCGCCTGCACGAAAGTCGTGGTGAAACCGCCGCAATCGACCGTTCCGCCGATATTGCCGGGATTGATTTTCTGATCGCTGACGCCCTTGCCGACCAGATGCATGCAGATCTCGAAATTCGCGACCAGCATGGCGCCGGACTGCTTGAGGATTTCCGCCGCCCCACTGATGTGATCGTCATGGCCGTGGGTCAGAAGCACATGGGTGACACCCTGCGCGGGCTCTTCCCAGCCATCCTGCCAGACGGGATTGCCAACCAGATAGGGGTCGATCAGGATCGTGGCATCGCCGGTTTCGATACGGAAAGCGGAATGGCCATACCAGGTCAGTTTCATGGTGAGCGTCCTCGATTATATTTATTTCGGGATTTTAATTCGGTGCGAGGATAGAAGCCTGACCAGCCATGTCAAAGGAAAGCCGGGGCCACCTTGAATATCATTGAAGCGGAACAACTGATCCAGCGTCTTCAACCGGGCCAGACCGTGGCCGGCCTCGATCTCGGCGACAAGACGATCGGCGTTGCCGTCTCGGATGCCGGCCTTTCCTTCGCGCATCCACGCCCCGTGATCATGCGAAAGAAGTTCACGCAGGATGCGACAGCTCTTCTCGATCTTCTGAAAAAGGACAATGTGGGGGCCATCGCCATCGGCCTGCCGGTCAACATGGACGGCAGCCATGGACCGCGCGCGCAGAAATCCCGCGCCTTCGTGCGCAATATGGCGCAGCTGACAGACCTGCCCTTCCTGTTCTGGGACGAGCGCCTGTCAACCGTGGCTGCCGAGCGCACCCTGATCGAAATGGACTTTTCGCGGGCCAAGCGCAGCGGGAAGATCGATTCGGCCGCCGCGTCCTTCATCCTGCAGGGTGTTCTCGACAGGTTGCACCGGCTGCGCAGCGACGGCTGATTCCGTTTCCAGCCCCCGCTTCCTCCTGATCCACGCAGCGATCTGGCGGCGACGGCGAAAAGCCCAGAACGCCAGAATGAGGCCGGTGTCCATGATGCAGGCCCGCGCCACGACGCTCGGAATGATCTCAGGGTCGATGCCCAGAATGTCGCCGTAAAGCTGGAACACGAAGTCATGCAGGGGGCGGCTTAACATCACATAGCCGAAATTCATGTCATTCAAGGACAGAAAATACCAGCCCCAGAACAGAAGCAGCGGTGCGGCCCACAGTGCGAAAACGTAGCGCATCAGCAAACGCCCGCGAATTTGCGGGCAGTGCCGTCTTGTTCCGGATGTCCTGTCGACACGACTGCTCAACCCCGCTCGTTAACGCTTTGCTAACCATAAGAGTGACGGCCGCAGCGGCGCACCGCAACGGATTTCGTTAACTATGGTTAACGTCCGCAGAACTGCGCGGTTTTGCTTTCGGAGGGTTCTGACTCAGCTGGCCGGAGGATAGAGCGTATCGATGATGAGCCGCGCGTCGTGCCGTGAGTCGAGCAGGCCATAGGTAGTACGCCACTGCCCGGCCAGCCGGGTCTCGACGAAGGCGTCGGCGATGCGCCCTGCCCCAAGCCGCCGCAATTCGGCAGCGGCTGCGGCCAGCGCAAGCTGCTCGGTCAGGATGCGCGCCGAACCCTCGTCGCTGGACGCGACCTGCATGGCCGCTTTGAGCACACCGACCGTGCCGTGGCCGCTGGCGCCCAGATCCCGGTCTATACCGGCCATGACATCGTCGAACAGGCCCGGCGCACGGCCAAGCACGCGCAGCACATCCAGCGCCATGACATTGCCGGAGCCTTCCCAGATCGCATTGACGGGAGCCTCGCGATAGTAGCGGGCAAGCGGCGCTTCCTCGACATAGCCATTGCCACCGAGGCATTCCATCGCTTCATAAAGAAGTGCCGGCGCGATCTTGCAGACCCAGTATTTCACCACCGGCGTCATGGCGCGGGCGAAAGCCGCCTCACCCCGGTCGCCGGCGGCCTCATCGAAGGAACGCGCCAGACGGAACGACAGTGCAGTGGCGGCGGCAACGTCGAGCGCCATGTCGGCCAGCACGCGCTGCATCAGCGGCTGGTCGATCAGCCGCTTGCCGAATGTCTGGCGATGGCGGCAGTGATGGACCGCCTCGGCAAGACCGGCCCGCATCAGCGCAGAGGAAGCGACGGCGCAGTCGAGCCGCGTCAGCGTGACCATGTCCATGATAGTGCGTACGCCCGCGCCCGGCTCGCCCACCATCTCGCCGATGGCATTCTCGAATTCCACCTCGGCGGAGGCGTTGGAGCGGTTGCCGAGCTTGTCCTTCAGGCGCTGGAAGCGGAAGCCATTGCCGGTGCCATCCCCCAGAATGCGCGGCACGAGGAAGCACGACAGGCCTTCGGTCGCCTGCGCCAGCACCAGAAACGCGTCCGACATCGGGGCCGACATGAACCATTTATGGCCGGTGAGTCGAAAAAACCCGGTCGAGCCCGCGCGTTCGGCGCGGGTGACATTGGCTCGCACATCGGTGCCGCCCTGCTTCTCGGTCATGCCCATGCCGAGCGTGAGACCGGTTTTCTCCACAGGCGGCTTCTGCGCCTGATCATATTTGCGTGTCGTGACGCGGGGCGCCCATTCGCGGAATGTTTTCGGGCTGCCCATCAGCGCCGCAAGCGAAGCGCTGGTCATGGTGATCGGGCACAGATGACCGACTTCAAGCTGGGCGGTCAGATAGAATCGCGCGGCACGCACCTGATGACGGCGGCCGATCTCCGTATCGCCGTTCTCCCATATCGAGGAATGCAGGCCGTTGGCCACGGAGCGGCGCATCAGCGCGTGATAGGCTGGGTGGAACTCGACCAGATCGATCCGCCGGCCCTGCCGGTCATGCGTACGCAGGCGCGGGGTTTCGGTGTTGGCCAGGCGCGCCAGATCCTGCGCCTCCTGCGTCAGCACGAAGCGGCCAAGGCCGTCGAGGTCCTTGCGCACAGGGTCGGAGAACTGCTCGGCGAGCTGGATCAGCAGCGGATCGCCTCTCCAGGCGTTCGTGCCTGTGAGGGGCGGCGGCTGGTTGGTCACGTCGTCTGTCACGCAATGTCCCTGTGTGTCGTGGCGGCCTCCGGTCCGGGGCCTGTGGCGGCTTGTCGAATCCGCTTATTGGCGGCTTTATATCTCATGGCTGCATGTGCGGGCCATGAAAATAGGGGAAGATGCCCATCCAATGCAAAGCGGGTCCTTGCAGGTCACTTCTGCTGGCCGTATAGCACGCCCCTGAGATGACCCAAACAGACGCGCCCCTGCCGCTCTTCCCCCACCGCCACCTGCTTGGCATAAGGGACCTTTCCCCACCCGATATAGAGATATTGCTGGACCGCGCCGATCGCGCCGTCTCGATTTCCCGGCAATCGGAGAAAAAGACGTCGACCCTGCGCGGGCGTACGCAGATCAACCTGTTCTTCGAATCCTCGACCCGCACCCAGTCTTCATTCGAGCTGGCCGGCAAGCGCCTCGGCGCCGATGTCATGAACATGTCCGTCGCCAGTTCTTCGGTGAAGAAGGGCGAAACGCTGATCGACACGGCGATGACGCTCAACGCCATGCGGCCGGATATCCTCATCATCCGCCACCAGTCGGCGGGTGCGGCCGCCCTGCTGGCACAGAAGGTGGGCTGCTCGGTGGTCAATGCCGGCGACGGCACGCATGAGCATCCGACGCAGGCGCTCCTCGACGCCCTCACCATCCGTCGCGCCAAGGGGCGCATCGGCGGGCTGACGGTCGCGATCTGCGGCGACATTCTTCATTCGCGCGTCGCCCGCTCCAACATCATCCTGCTCAACGCGCTGGGCGCGCAGGTGCGCGTGGTCGCGCCCTCGACGCTGATGCCATCCGGCATCGATCAGATGAGCGTCAACGTCTTCCGCAACATGGAAGAAGGCCTGAAAGGCGCGGACGTGGTGATGATGCTGCGCCTGCAACGCGAGCGCATGGCCGGCAGCTTCGTGCCCTCCGTACGCGAATATTTCCGCTATTTCGGCCTCGATGCCGAAAAGCTGAAAGCGGCCAAAGATGACGCGCTGGTCATGCATCCCGGCCCGATGAACCGCGGCGTCGAGATCGCGTCGGAAATCGCGGACGGACCGCAGAGCGTGATCCAGGAACAGGTGGAGATGGGCGTCGCCGTCCGCATGGCGGTGATGGAGGCGCTGCTCGACCCGCGCCGCAATCCGGCCCATAACACCGGGGGGCTGAGCGCATGAGCACCACCATCTTCAGCCACGCCCGCATCGTCGATCCCTCGCGCGGACTGGACGAGACCGGCAGCGTCGTCGTGCAGGACGGAAAGATCGCCGCCGCCGGCAAGGGCGCGCTCAATCAGGGTGCCCCGGAAGGCGCCACCGTCATCAACTGCACAGGCAAAACCATCATCCCCGGACTGATCGACAGCCGTGTCTTCATCGGCGAACCGGGTGGCGAGCATCGCGAAACCATCGCTTCCGCCAGTCAGGCCGCTGCCGCCGGCGGCGTCACCTCGGTGGTGATGATGCCGGACACCGATCCGGTGATCGACAATGTCGCGCTGGTTGAATTCGTGCTGCGCACCGCGCGCGACACCGCCTGTGTTAACATCTTCCCCGCCGCTGCCATCACCAAGGGCCTCGAAGGCCGCGAGATGACCGAGTTCGGCCTTCTGCGCGAGGCGGGTGCAGTCGCCTTTACCGACGGGCGCCACACCATCGCCAATTCGCTGGTGATGCGCCGCGCGCTCACCTATGCACGCGATTTCGGCGCGACCATCGTTCACGAGACGCTGGATGCGGACCTCGCCTCCTCCGGCGTCATGAATGAAGGGCTTTATGCGAGCTGGCTCGGCCTTTCCGGTATTCCGCGCGAAGCGGAAACCATCCCGCTGGAGCGCGATTTGGCGCTCGCCCGCCTCACGCGCGGCAACTACCACGCCGCCAAGATTTCGACGGGCATGGCAGCCGATGCCATCCGCCGCGCCAAGGGCGACGGCGCCAATGTCAGCGCCGGCGTGGCGATCTACAATCTGGCGCTGAACGAGCACGATGTCGGCGAATACCGCACCTTCTTCCGGCTGACGCCGCCGCTGCGCACCGAGGATGACCGCATCGCCATGATCGACGCGCTGAAGGACGGCACACTCGATCTCATCGTGTCCTCTCACGATCCGCAGGACGTCGACACCAAGCGCCTGCCGTTCTCGGATGCAGCGGCTGGCGCAATCGGGCTGGAAACGCTGCTGGCCGTTGCCCTGCGCCTTCATCACAATGGCGAGGTGCCGCTCCTCAGGATCATCGAGGCGCTTTCGACGGCGCCTGCCCGCCTCTTCGGCCTGCCCGGCGGCAGCCTGAAGCCCGGCGCGCCGGCTGATCTGGCGGTCGTAGACCTGAACGAGCCATGGGTGGTCAGCGAAACCGGCATTCGCTCCCGCTCCAAGAACACCTGCTTCGAGGGCGCGCGTTTGCAAGGCAGGGTCTTGCAAACACTGGTTGCGGGCCGCACAGTGTTCAGCATCTAGAGCGTTTTGGTGAAAAACGGATCACCTTCAATGCTCTGTTTCTTTGTTTCCAGACAGTTCCGGACGCAAAACCGCGTCGCACTTTTGCTGGAACTGCGCTAGGACGGAACCAATCGGTCAGCCAGGGGGAAGCATGACCTTCATCACCATCGCGGCGCTGATCTTCGGCTATCTGCTGGGATCGATTCCGTTCGGCCTGCTGCTGACGCGCGCGGCCGGGCTCGGTGACGTGCGCTCCATCGGCTCGGGCAATATAGGCGCGACCAATGTTCTGCGCACCGGCAACAAGAAGCTTGCCGCGGCCACGTTGCTTCTGGATGCGCTGAAAGGCACTGCAGCCGTTCTTCTGGCAAACTGGTATGCTCCCGATCTGGGTTTATGGGCCGGCTTTGGCGCGTTTCTGGGACATCTCTTTCCTGTCTGGCTGGGCTTCAGGGGCGGCAAGGGCGTTGCGACCTATCTCGGCGTGCTGATCGCTCTCGCATGGCAGGTAGCGCTGATCTTCGCCGCTGTCTGGCTGCTGGTCGCCATAGCGTTCCGATATTCTTCGCTGGCCGCGCTTTGCGCAGCCGTCGCCGTGCCGGTCGCCCTGTGGTTCCTCGCCACGCCGCAGCTCGCCGGTCTGTTTGCCGTGATGAGCGTGATCCTTTTCATCAAGCACCGCGCCAACATCCAGCGCCTTGCTTCCGGCACGGAAGGCCGGATCGGGGCCAAGGGGTGAGAGGGGAAGTGAGCCAGGCGCGGCCCGGCCTGAGCGACAGACAAAGGCTCGCATGGCTGCGCCTGATACGGACTCCCAATGTGGGGCCCGCATCATTTCGCGATCTCATCAATCGATTCGGTTCGGCACAGACCGCGCTCGACATGCTGCCAGAGCTCATGCAGTCCGCCGGCGCGCGCCGGGTCGTGCGCATACCCGATGAAGCGCAAATCCTTCGGGAGATGGATCATGCCGCCGGTTTCGGCGCGCGTTTCGTCTGCATCGGCGATCCCGACTATCCGCTGCTGCTGAAGCAGGTGGATCATCCGCCGCCCGTTCTGGCCGTGATCGGCGAAGGAGCGGTGCTGAGCCGCCCTGCGATCTCCGTTGTTGGCGCACGCAATGCCTCTGTCGCAGGAACGAGGCTGGCTGCTGCATTGTCCGCGAAAATCGGTCAGGCAGGCTATGCCATCGTGTCCGGCCTCGCACGCGGCATCGACACGGCGGCACATCGCGGCAGCATCGATACAGGCACGATCGGCGTTCTGGCCGGCGGGCTCGACATGCCCTATCCGCCGGAAAATGTCGGGCTTTGCCGTGAAATCGTAGAACGCGGCGGCGCCATCGTCTCCGAGATGCCGTTCGGCTGGCAGCCTCGCGCGCAGGATTTCCCCCGCCGCAACAGGATCGTGGCCGGCATGGGCATAGGGCTGCTGGTGGTGGAGGCGGCGAAACGTTCCGGCTCCCTCATCACAGCGCGGCTTGCCGGAGAAATGGGCAGGCTGGTCTTCGCGGTTCCGGGCTCCCCGCTCGACCCTCGCGCCGGCGGCACCAATGGCCTGCTCAAGGATGGCGCGATCCTTACGACGGAACCCAATGACGTTCTGGAGGCAGTCAAACCGCTCTACGGCACGGCGCAGCCAGCGGAGTTCCCGCTTGAGGAATCGACCGACCTGTCGGATGTACCTCCACCGCAGGAAGACGAACGACGTCTCGTCATCGATGCTCTGGGGCCAACCCCGGTCGGGATTGATGAAATCATCCGCCACACCGGTCTGGAACCCGCACAGGTGCAGATGGTTCTGCTCGAACTGGACCTTGTGGGAAGACTTGAACGCCATTCAGGCGGGCATGTCTCGCTGCTGGCTTCTCAATAGAAGAAAAAGCATCTGACGGGTGAACCACAGAGGCGACGGACCCGCTTCCGGTCCGCCACCATCAGTGAAGCCGATCATGGAGATCGCAAACGTTGCCCGCATAAGACATGGGGGCACGAAATCACCGGCATATCGCTTCAATATGACCGAAACCTCAAAACTCCCGGATCACACGCTGCCCGGATAGTTCGGGCTTTCGCGGGTGATGGTCACGTTGTGGGCATGGCTTTCACGCAGGCCGGCGTTCGAGATGCGCACGAACGTAGCGCGATTGCGGAACTCGGCCAGATCGGCGCCGCCGACATAGCCCATCGAGGCCTTCAGTCCACCGGCAAGCTGATGCAGGACGCCTGCGACCGGCCCCTTGTACGGCACCTGCCCCTCGATGCCTTCCGGCACCAGCTTCAGCGTGTCGCGCACTTCCGCCTGAAAATAGCGGTCAGCCGATCCACGCGCCATGGCACCGACCGATCCCATGCCGCGATAGGCCTTGAACGAGCGCCCCTGATGCAGGTAGACCTCGCCGGGGCTTTCCTCGGTGCCGGCCAGAAGCGAGCCGACCATGACGGCCGAGGCGCCTGCCGCCAGCGCCTTGGCAAGATCGCCGGAGAACTTGATGCCGCCATCGGCGATGATCGAAATCCCGGCCTTCTGGCCGACCTCGACCGCCGACAGAATAGCCGACAGCTGCGGCACGCCGACGCCCGCAACGATGCGGGTGGTGCAGATCGAGCCCGGACCGATGCCGACCTTGACGGCATCGGCACCCGCGTCGATCAGCGCCTGCGTGCCCTCCGCTGTGGCCACATTGCCAGCCATGATGCGCACTTCATTCGACAGCTTCTTGGCGCGGGTGACGGCATCCAGAACGCGCTGCGAATGGCCGTGCGCCGTGTCGATCACCAAAAGATCAACGCCGGCGTCGATCAGGCGCTCGGCGCGCTCGAAACCATCCGCACCGACGCTGGTCGCGGCAGCCACGCGCAGGCGTCCCTGCGCATCCTTGGAGGCGTTGGGGTTGAGCTGCGACTTCTCGATGTCCTTGACCGTGATCAGACCGACGCACACGCCCTTGCCGTCGGTGACGACCAACTTTTCGATGCGATGCTGGTGCAGCAGGCGCTTGGCTTCGTCGTGGTCGACGTTTTCCTTGACGGTGATGAGGTTCTCGCGGGTCATCAGCTCGTAGACGCGCTGAGCCGGGTCGGAGGCGAAGCGCACGTCGCGGTTCGTCAGAATGCCGACGAGGCGGCCCGCTTTATGGCCGCCAGTGCCGCCATTTTCCACCACCGGAATGCCGGAAATGCCGTGCGCGCTCATCAGCGCCAGCGCATCGGCCAGCGTGGCATCCGGGCCGATGGTGACAGGGTTGATCACCATGCCGGATTCGAACTTCTTTACCTGGCGGACCTGCTCGGCCTGCTCGACAGGGGTAAGATTGCGATGGATGACGCCGATGCCGCCAGCCTGCGCCATGGCGATGGCCAGACGAGCCTCCGTCACCGTGTCCATGGCTGCCGAAATAATCGGCAAATTCAAATCGATATCGCCGGCAATTCGCGTTGAGATGTCAACTTCACCCGGCATGACTTCCGAATGACCCGGCTGCAGCAGCACGTCGTCAAAGGTAAGCGCCAGCGCGCCGGTGGACGTTTCGATGATTTTTGCCATGGCCAACTTCCCGGAATGCGTGAAGGGCACGGAACCCGGATGGCCCGCGCCGACTCGTCTGTCCCTTTCAGGATTGGCGGTGGCTCGTAACACGGTTCCCGGCCGCTGAAAAGCGGCGGCCGGAAAAGTTCAGCCTTTATTCGTCATTTTCCTGCTGACCCGCCCTGCCCCTGAAATCACGCGCCAGCAGATAAAGCTCGACGGATTCGGCGCGCGAAGCCTGCGGCTTGACGTGATGGACGGTGCGGAAACTTTTCTTCAGGTCGTCCAGCAATCCGGTCTCGGTGCCGCCCTGAAAGGTCTTGGCGAGGAAATGCCCGCCCGGCCGCAGCACGGTCATGGCAAAGTCGGCCGCAACCTCGCAAAGATGCATGGTCCGCAGGTGATCCGTGCGGCGATGCCCGGTGGTGGGTGCGGCCATATCCGACAGCACCACGTCCGGTTCGCCACCCAGCGCCTCGATCAGCTTTTCAGGCGCATCGTCGTCGAGAAAATCCATCTGCAGGATGGCTGCACCCGGAACCGGATCCATTTCCAGATAGTCGATGCCGACGACGGTCGGCGCTTCCGCGCTCGATTTCACGCGTGCTGCCGCCACCTGGCACCAGCCTCCGGGCGCTGCACCAAGATCGATGATGCGCATGCCGGGCTTGAGGAGCTTATATTTGTCGTCGATCTCGATCAGCTTGTAGGCGGCCCGCGAGCGATAGCCATCTGCCTTCGAGCGCTGCACATACGGGTCGTTCATGTGGCGCTCCAGCCACCGGCGCGACGATTCCTTGAGCCCGCTCTTCTTCTTGATCTTGGTGCGCAGCACGCGGGAGGCGCCCGCGCCCGGCTTTTCCGGTTTCTTCGTCATCGCCTTACCCCGCCTCTGCGAGCGTCGCGCCACACGCCCTCATCCGCCATCAGTTCGCTCAATATGCCTTCGCGCAGGCCCCTGTCCGCCACCCGCAGGCGCTGGGAGGGCCACACGGCGCGGATCGCTTCCAGAATGGCGCATCCCGCCAGAACCAGATCGGCCCGGTCCGGCCCGATGCAGGGATTTGCAACGCGGCTCTGGAAATCCCAGCCGAGCAGCTTTTCCACCATGCGGTCGACATTGGTGCGGTCCATCCACAAGCCGTCGACGCGGCGGCGGTCATAGCGCGGCAGATCAAGATGCACGCCCGCAAGCGTGGTCACCGTACCGGATGTGCCAAGCAGGTGAAACCGAGGGCTTTGCAACACGTGATTGAGCCGGTTGCGTCCCTCAAAGGCGGAAAGCCGCGTGGCTACGTCATCCACCATGGCAGCGAACGAATCGCGCGTGACCGTGCGTCCCCCAAATCGCTCCGCCAGCGAAACAACACCCACAGGCAGCGATGTCCATGACACGATGTGATTGGCGAGGTGCTGGGAGCGCCGCCCCTTGCTCAGATCTATCAGCGCGATTTCGGAGGAACCTCCCCCAATGTCGAACAACACCACGCCTTGCGTGTCGCGCTCGACGAGCGAACCACAGCCGGAAACAGCCAGCCGGGCCTCTGTCTGGCGATCTATGATCTCGAGCTTGAGTCCGGCCTCTTTCTCAACCCTGTCGATGAATTCCGAACCGTTTTCAGCCGAGCGACAGGCCTCCGTGGCGATGAGGCGCGCACGGCGCACATTTCTGCTGCGCAGCTTGTCGCCGCAAATCTTCAAGGCCTCGACGGCCCTGTCCATCGCGGCGTCCGACAAGCGTCCGCTCGCCGAAAGCCCTTCGCCCAGCCTCACAATGCGCGAAAATGCATCGATGACACGAAACTGGCCGTAACGTGTCGGAATGGCGACGAGCAACCGGCAATTATTGGTTCCGAGGTCCAGCGCGGCGAATACGGGAAGATCTTCAAAGGGCTTGCGGGCGGGCGCACCGTTGAAGGCCTGCCCATTTGTGGCTTCGCTTCTGCGCTCTTTCACGCCTGCCGAAGATCGGCCGGACAAGGTGGAGGCGGTTTTGGCGGCCTGACCCGAACCCGCTTTTTCCGTTGGCTGGCCCTGGGGCGCGCCCTGCCCGTCGCGGGCGTAAACCTTGCGGCCACGTCGACGCTTGCGTCGCTTTCTGGGCTTTCCGTTCTGGGCGGTGGGGCCATCCTGCCCGGCAGCGGACAGATTTGCCGGGACACCCTCAAGGCGGCCACCAGCAACGGGAGCGGACACGCCCGAAGGCTCCGCCGATTCCCCGGACCCGCCACTCTCCGGCGTCCTGGCGCCGGCGTCGCGGTATCTCACAGTCGTTCCTTCCGACGCCGCGCGAACCGATAGAGCCGGACGCTGCAGGCGCTCATATTTTCAAGTTGAGGAAAGATTAGCAGCGGTGTCGGGTTTCACCAAGAGCAAAGCGCAGAAAGAATCATCAGAGTGAACTTTATGGCCCGTCAAAGGTTGAAGCGGCCACATTCATCATGCATTCCTGAAATTCGGATTCGCCGGGGGGCCGGCAGCCATGCATGTCCCTTGAACCTTTCTCATGGAGGCACCCGCCGCGCATGACAGGCCGTGCATGAACTGGAAACGCTATTTCTGGCCGGCCGTTGGGCTGGCAGCCGTCGCATTCTCCATCTGGATTCTGCTTCATGAATTGCGCGGCATCTCGCTTGATGATGTCTGGGACAGCCTGATGGCCATCTCGTCCACCCGCTGGGCGCTGTCTGCGCTCAGTGCGGTGGTCGCCTATGCGGCCCTTGCCGGATACGATCACATCGCCCTCCTGCATATCGGCAAGCGTGTATCCTGGCTGTTCGTCACCTTGTGCTCCTTCACCACCTATGCGCTGTCCCACAATATCGGCGGATCAGTGTTTTCGGGTGCCGTGATTCGCTATCGCGCCTATGTCACCAAAGGGCTGAGCGGTCAGGAAGTCGGCGTTCTGGTGGCGGTCTGCTGGTTCACCTTCGTGCTTTCCACCATCACGGTCGGCGCAATCGTGCTGATTCTGGTTCCCGGCCTGCTCGATCGCTTTTCCGACCTCGGCTTGCGGGAATTTTCCGGCCTGACAGGCATGCTCCTGCTTGTGCCGGTAATCGCTTATGTCTTCTGTTCGTGGCTGAATCTACGCCCATTACGAATCGGCTCTCTGCAAATCCACTATCCGCGTCTGCCGATCGTCGCGCGCCAGCTCATCATCGGTCCTCTGGAGCTTTTTGCCGCCGGCGCGATCATCTATTTCGCGCTGCCGGAAGCAGGCAATCCCGGCTACCTCGTGGTTCTCGGCGTGTTTCTGGTGTCGTTCTCGGTGGCGCAGATTTCCCATGCTCCGGGCGGCCTCGGCGTGCTGGAGGTCATATTTCTTATGGGATTGCCGGATATGGAGGCGGTGGACGTTCTGGCCGCGCTGCTGGTGTTCCGGCTGTTCTATCTGATCGTGCCGCTGATCATCAGCCTCGGCGTCGTCCTGCTGTTCGAACGCGCTCAACTGCGTCGAAACGACAATTGAATGCACAATCCCACAATTGAAATCACAGGCGGGGTTGACTAATTCAAAGCGACGATTAAAACGCAGCCACTTGCCGGGCGCACTTTACCGAAGCGCTCCGGACCGGATCACAAGAGACCGGTTGGAAAAGGCAGGTAAGCATCGCAGGCGATGCCCTGTTGGGGAATAGGTTAACGGTAGACCCACGGACTCTGACTCCGTTAGTCCTGGTTCGAATCCAGGTTCCCCAGCCAAACGTTTTCAAGCACTTAGCTCCCAAATCACCCAATTTCATGTCGCATTGTGTTGCAAACTGATTCCCTTGATTTCCAAGGGTTTCCGGGCAGACTCGGCTAGTCCACGCAACATGACATGCAACATGGGAGGGCCGTATGAGCGGGGTTGTTGAGGAAGCGGAACGCAAGCGAGAATGGGAGGATTACCGCGGCTATCTTGTTCGACTCGTTGAGTGCGACGACATCGAGGACAAGGCAGTTGAGGGAATTACCAAGCTCGCCATTGATAGGGGCCTCGATGCGCTAAGTGAGAAGCAACGCTATGTGTTCAAGAAGGGCATCGAGGACACATTCCCACAGCCGCGCTGTGAAGAATGCGAAGATTTAATTCCATGGTCCGAAGCTTATGAACATATCCATTCGCCCGGTCGGTGTGGAAGCTGTCAGCACCGATACGAGAAATTCATGGATGAACGCTGAGGCGCAGTAACTGCGCCCGTTCCTTATTCCGTCTTCTCTGTTCGTCGCGATTACAGACGAGGCATCGTTTAGTGTCGCGACGCACCAAGCCGGGTATGGGACCGCCGCAGTCAATGCACCGAATCTCATCAAGCGGACCCTTTTCGCGGACAGTGCGCGCGGCGGTTCGGCACGGAACACAGCAGTATCTCTGACTGCGGTATTTGGCGTTCTGCACCGCGCCGCCGCAATGCTGGCATTTCAGGTTTTCCCTCATTGTTTTCCGCCACTGCCTATCGAAAGCCTGTGCCGACGCATATCGGCAGGCTTCGCAGCAATACTTCTGGATCGGGTGTTTGCGGGTGAAGCTCTTGCTGCACCACGCGCAAATATCATCCGGCAGATCGTCTAGAGATAGCGGTGCATTCATATCGGCAGAACCTTTGTCCCTTGCGTCTGGGCTTGAACATGC
Source organism: Aquamicrobium sp. YD-1-mutant5 (assembly GCF_059509755.1). Classification (NCBI taxonomy): domain Bacteria; kingdom Pseudomonadati; phylum Pseudomonadota; class Alphaproteobacteria; order Hyphomicrobiales; family Phyllobacteriaceae; genus Aquamicrobium; species Aquamicrobium sp. YD-1-mutant5. Next base: position 298,913 of record NZ_JCAKKP010000001.1, on the reverse strand, counting down.
CGCCGCAGCCTTCGCATCGCTGGTCGGGCTGGCGATCCGTCCATGCCGCCTTCAATGCCTTCCACTGCGCATAGGATTCTTCGTCCCAACGCTGGCGCTGGCGGTCCATCTTCGCCGCATGGGCGCATACGTCGCTGCACCACAGGCGATTTCCTTCCGGGAGAGGCTTTGAGCACCGGGCGCAACGTTCCCGCAGGATCGGCAGCGCGCCGGGCTGGGTATATTCCGGTTGCCCCTGATACCAAGTCGGGCGCTTGGCCCCGACGATGTTCAATGCCGCAGCGACGATCTCGGCAGCGACAGCATCCGCGTTCGCCCAGCCCCAGCCTTGAAGACACAGACTGGAGCGGATGCCGGCCCGGCATGGTCCCTCGGCTGCGAACGGGGTCGGCTCGACCGTGCGCATAATGGCGACGATCTTGTCGCGGATGTCTTTCTGGCGATCACGGTTAAGCCGTTTCGCTGGCTCCTGCACGATGCGGAGCGACTTCGTGGGAACGCGCGCAAGCATTATGCCGCTCCATCGTTCGGCCCCCAGTTCACAGTCGTCAGCGCAGCGTTGAGCGCGGCCGGCTCCAGCCCTGCTTCCTTCGCCTTCGCCAGCGCCTCGATGATGGTGGACAGCGCGCGGGCGCGGCCTCCCACGTCGAAAGCCTGCACCGGGCGCATGAGGTCGATCATGATCTCGCCGCCGAGCTTGCGGCCGGCTTCCTCGCCGATCAGCATGGCGAGCGGCTGTAGCGTCCATTGCGCCAGATGCCGTTGTGCCTCCCTCACAAGCGGCCCCTGCGCCGTGTCGGACAGGAGCGCCGGGAGAACGCCGAAGGCCGACAGGATCGAGCCACGCCCCGCCTGCCACGCCTCCAGCGGCATCGCCGGCTGAATGTTCGGGGTCACGTCCGAAGGCCGCCAGTCCTGCGCAGGAGCCGGGCCACCGGCAGCGGTGACGGAAACACTCTCCCGCAGGAGCACACGGCCACGCCGACGCCGGAAGCCGCGCCCCAGCGTCTCCAGATCGGTTTCCGAGCTTTCGGGGAACGGCACGATCAGGGAGCCGAGAGGCGCGTTGTCGTAGACTTCGGCGAGCGCGGTTTCGATAGCTTGAAGAAGTCCGGCAGTCAGCCGGGCGCGGCGCAAGGGAGCGATGCCGGTCCAAGGCTGGACAGGATCGGCCCCGACACGGAAATGCACCACCTCGGCCGCGAGCGCCGTCATGGTGCGACCGCCGCCGGCTTCGGAGACGGAAAGACGATACGCCTTCGGCTCGCCGTCGCGCGTGCTCAAATCCCAATCGGCAGCGGGGATCAGCCGGCGGTCGCCGATCAGGGCGACATACTCCCCGCGAAGCGCAAGGGAGCGGGCCACCATCGCCAGCGTGCGCCGGTCGAGCATGTCGGTGCCGGACACGTCGCCGAGCGCGAAAGCGCCCTCCCAGAGAGACACACAGCCCTGCACGGCGGCCGTCAGCTCGCCGACGCCGGACATGCCGGAGATATAGGCTTCGCGCGCCGCCATGATCTCGGCCGTGAAGCCGGACGCCGACGCGCGGGTTTCAATGGCAGGCTTGCGCCGGAAGAAATCGAGAATGCTCAATGGGGCTTCCTCCATTTGCGGAGCAAGTCGCCGGCCCCTGAATTTTCCATTGCCTGCGCCAGCCACGACGCCGAGCGGGTATGCGACAGGGAGATTGAACCGGCCCCGATCCGTTCGGAGCGCGCCCCGGCCTTGCCCTTGGACTGCGCCGAATATTCAGCCAGGCGGCGGAATGCCTCTTTGACCGACACAGGCACGTCCGCGTCTTCCTCGCCGACAGTGCCGGTGAAACGGTAAGGGCCATCGCCGGACAGCATGAAACCGCCGAGCGGTGCGGCCGGGAGCGTCAATTCCTCCCATGCCCCGCCACGCCAGATTTCAGCCTTGGTGATCGTCGTCGGTGACAGCGGCGGTTCCCACTGCCCCGAGCCCTCGACAATCCATTCCACGGCCCGTTCCGACCAGCGCCACGCGGTATAGGCTTCGATGCGCTGCCAGATCATCGCAGCGTCGAGCGCCGTTGCCGCCGCGTTCATCGTCGGTGCGTCGGGATATTCTTCCGGGATCTGTTCGGTCTGTTTGATCGTCGTCGCCATGTCAGACCCTCCAGCGCCGAAGCGCCTGCTGATTTTTCAGCAAGCCCCTGTCCGCCGTCTTTTCCCATGACCGCAGATCGACTTGCGTGTCGTGGTAGGCAGGCCGGGTCACAAGGGAGAGTTCAAAGAGGATGGCGGCGAAGATGGTGCGGATCAGCGCCTCGCCGAGCGAACTATCCTCGTCGGTGACTTCCTCCGGGAGTGGCACAACCTCTTTCGGTGCGACACGGAAGCCGGGAGAGATGCCACCGACCAAGCCGGCAGAGAACGCGGCGAGGAAGTCCGCGCCCCATGTCGTGCGCTGAATTTCCGGGGTCAGGATCGCCTCGAATTTCAAGGCCGACTTCGTGTCGCTGAAATTGAGCGTGCCGGCCTTGCGGCTGGCGAGCGGCTTGTCGAAGCTATGCCCGATCAGCAGATGCACGTCGCGTTCCGACGCCGGCTGCTCCAGCCCCCACGAAAATGCACCTTCGGCAAACTGCTCTTTCTTCGGCCGACGCCCATTGCCGCCGCTGTCTATGACCGCCAGCGAGAGATAGGGAAACGAGCCGGACAGGCGGCGGGAGCCATCCCCCGCCGCCCGCAATTCCAGCCCGGCGCTGTAAACCGGGCCGTCCATCAGCCTTCATCCGCCTCGAGCTGGATGCCGGTCAGGATTTCGAGCTGGGTGCCGCGCGCCACGGTCACGTCAACCGTCGCAAGGCCGGTGATCCGAAGCCCGCCGGAAGCCGCATCCGAGTAAGGATCGCGGATCACGTCCACCGCGCCCCACAGGCCGACGAAGATCGGCGAGACACCGCCGGCATTCGTGGTCAGCAGCGCCGAAGTCGCCAGCGGATCGCCGGCCGGAGCCGCAAGGGCGTTGCTCGACATGGCGATGTTGCCGGCCGGGATATGGCGCACAAGGCGATCCCACTCCGAAACCGCCGTGCCGGTAATCAGCGTGTCATCGAGCACCGACCACGTTTCCGGGCGGATCAGCAACCGGACGGAACCGGGCGAGCCGGCCGCATTCGCCGTCATAAACCGCACTACCGCGGCGCGGAAGGCCGCCCACGATGCAAGAGCGCCGACAGGCGTTACCGTGATGCCGTAGGTTGCCGGCGTCGTCATCACGCCGAGCGGCTGTCCCGTTGCGCCAGTGCCGAGAAACACCGCCTTGTCGAGTTCGGCGGCAATCGTGCCGGCCATGTCGCGGCGCACCGCCTGTTCCAGAGCCGCCCCGGACTGTTTCAGGGCCTTGCGGCTGATCTTCATGGTGATGCCGAGATTATGATCCGGCTCCAGCGCCTTGTCGGTCGTGGCGTAGGTCGTCGGCCCCGGCACGTTGGCAAGCTCGCCATTGGCCCAGCCTGCCGTCACGCTCGACGTGGTGACGGGCCACTCGACTGCGCCGTGGTCGATGGTGATCGACTGCGCGCCCATGCGGCCCGCAACGCTGTCAGGAAAAAGGCGGTCGATGATCGGCCGCGTCTGGATCGGGTTCGGCGTGCCGGCCGCGACGGTTTCGCCTGCGCGCTGCTCCAGCGCCAGCCACGGAACCGGGATGCCCCGGAAACCACCCTGCGCACGAAGCTCTTGGACGACTTCTGCCGTCGCGCCGTCGAGCGTGCGGCCTTCATCGAGCGCAAGGGCAACCTGCCGAAGCTCGAAATTGTCGATCAGTTCGTTGAATTCGCGATCCGAGCGGGTTTCGAGGTCTGCACCGGCTTCCCGGCGCTCGGTATCTTCGGCGATCAGGGCGGCACGATACCGGGTTTCGTTGTTGCGGTATTCCGCATCGAGGGTCGCCATCTGGCGGGTTTCGTCTTCCGAAGGCGTGTCCTTGCCGACCAGCCCGGCGAGGGCTTCGCGGATTTCGGACTGACGCCGGGCGATAGTCACGCTGGTCAGCATTGGGAGTTCTCCTGTTAACAGAGGTAATATAATACCGCATCAGGAGGTAGGAATAAAGTCCTTCAAAAGAGCCTTCCAACGATCCCGCTCGGGGTCTTCCCGGCCCAGTCCGATTTCCATCCGGGTCTTACGGGCATGGCAGGTCGGGCAGAGGGATTGCAGGTTATCGAGGTCATAGGGCGCGCCGCCGTCGCGGATCGGTTTGACGTGATCCACCTCCAGCCGGCCGCGCTCACCGCACTGGACGCATTTGAAGCCGTCCCGGCGCTTCGCCAGCAGCCGAACGGCCTTCCACTGGTTTGTCCGGTAGATCGCCGAGCCGTGGCGAGGAAAGCGCCCTACGCCCATGCCACCCGCGACGGACGCGCTGCCGGCCGGGCAACACGACGCGCGCCCTCGGCCACCGCCAGCACCGCAGCCGCAGCAGCGTCGATCCGCCCGAGCGAGCGGGCCTTGGCGAGCTTGTGATTGCCGGCCGGGTCAACCAGCGTGATCGCGTCCGCAAAGGCCGAGCGCAGCAAGAGGCTGGGGAGCGTCTTCACCTGCCCGTCGAACAGAGCGCGCCGAAACCGCTCTATATCCTCGGAGCCGTCTTTCCAGCCGAAGCCGCGCCAGATGAATGGCACGCGCTGGAGATTGGCCTTCTGCATGGCTTCCGTGAATTCAGCGTGGCGGAAGCGGTCGCCGACAATGCAGGTGATCGTCGCGCCCTCGGCGAGTTTCGCCACCTCGACCAGCCACGGCCCCGGCGGCACGGTGTTCTCGCCAAGCACGGTCAACTCGCCGCGCTCCTGCATCTCGACATAGCGACCGGACACACCATCGGCCGCGCCACGATCCGCAAGGGAAGGCGTTGCCGGGAACGTGCCTACCGCCTCCAGCCGCCCCGTCTCCGGCCAGTAGAAGGCGGCGGCTGACATGGAACGGGAGCCGCCCAGGTCGACGCCGAGAATGCACGGTCCTTCCCGCGCCGGCAGATCGTCGGGCTTCACCTCGGCCGACAGCCATTCGTCCACCGTCACCAGCACCGACCGATCTTCGGTCGAGACACGTTCATTGCGGTTGAGGTTGCGGAACGACGACAGCGCCGAGCCTCCGCGAGCGATCGCTCGCCGAGCCTGCGCCATCAACCAGTCGGCCGATGCACCGATGCCCTCGGCCGCGCCGGGATTGGCGATCAGCAGCGAATCCAGATCGTCGGCAGGAAGACCGAAGGGCGGGCGATGTTCCTGCACGAAGGTTCCGGGCGGCGGTTCATCGAGCCATTTCGAGAAGGTGTTGGCGTCGTCGGGCGCACTGGTCGAGATAATCAGCGCCTTGCCGTTCCGCTTGCCCAAGCCGCTTAAGATCGCGTTTTCCAGCAGATCGCCCTTTTCCCGCTCCCATGCCGCGCGTTCATCGAGAATGGCGAGCGTCGGCGCACCGCCAAGGATCGACCGGCCATCGGCGGCGATGCACCGCGCCAATCCGCCGCCGTTGCCCTCGTATTCCACCTCCAGCCGCGAGCCGCGCCGGATCGTGAAAAGCTCCTGCTCGCCTTCGGGAAGCCCCTCTATGAAGCCGACAAGAAAGTTGAACGCCGTTTTCGCCTGATCGCGATTGCGGGCGGCCATGAGGATTTCGCGTTTCGGCTGCTCATCCCACACACCGATCAGCGCACCGAGCGCCAGCCCGGCCGACAGGGCCGTCTTGGCGTTACCGCGACCGATGGACAGACACGCGACCATGTTCACCGGGTCGAGCGCGCCCCGCACGAAGGACCGCTGGAATTCAGCTAGGCGCAGCGGTTCGCCGGCCTTCGGCCCCTCCGGAATTTTCAGGGTTTCGAGGAACCGGATCGCCGTTTCTGCCGCCTCATTTCCCGGAATTTTATCGGGAGAGAGAAAGGAAGAGCCCGCTCCGCGCACGCGCCCCTCTCCCAACTTCGAGGCATTGGGACCATTCTTGCGCCGCCTCGGCTCGCCCTTTGTCATGCGCGCGCTCGCAGCTCGACGGTCGCGCCCGCTGGGTCTTCCGAGATGTTGAGGATGATGAACGTCCGCCCGCGTGCGACCACATAATCCGTGAGTTCGATGGTGATCCCGGCCGGGATCGTCGGCTTTAAGATCACGATCTTCACATCACCCATCTGCACCACGCCAGCCGCGATCAGCGCCTCGTCATAGTCCACGACAAAGCCCTGCATCTTGTGCTCGACGGTGACTTCCTCGCCCGGCCACGGTTGCCATGTCGGCCAGTCTTCCGGTGGCTCGGACTGTGTGACGCGCGGCACGATGATCTCATATGGCACATTGGCGTCGATCAGGGCCTCGCTGATCGTCTGTGCCAGTTCACCAAGCAGAATAGACATGCCGCACCTCGTTGCTGTTGAGGTGCATGATATAGGAATATGCTCCTACGCTCAAACCATGCTGTGGTGAAGGATGCTGCGCTGCTTAATGGCCCTATGGGTATGGTATATAAGGATGTCATCCATCTGAAACGGACCAAGCAGCGAAACGGTCGAATCCGTCATCGACCTGAAACAGCGTGTCATCCATTTGAAACAGGCACAGGTAGTTCCGTCATCGGATTGAAACGCCCTGTCATCCATCTGAAACAGGGTTCTATTTCTTCGGCCGCAGGCGGACCACCTTACCGCTGACCTGTTTGTGAGCATTGCGGCCATGCGGATTGTTGGCGTTGGCGCGGTGGACGGGGAAGTCCTTACCGGGTCGCCAGTCGCGATAGAGCTTGCGGCCATCGGGCCGGTCGCTGGCAGGCATCTTCAATTCGGTGAGTTCAAAGGCAGGGGAACACGCAGCACCCTCGACGCCGAGCCGGGCGTGTTCCGTCATGACGATGAAGCCCTTCGCCTGCAATTCCTGAAATGCTCGTGAGACAGTTGAAGGCGAGGTATTCCCAAGCCGTTCGGCAGCCTGCCGGGTGCTGAGCCTGATCTTGCCGTTGTTGTTGGCGCGGGGACCACGCCATTCGAGTTTCAGCCACGGATAGAGCGCCTGTGCGGTCGTGGAAAGAGCCCGCCAAGCGGGCTCCTCCATCGTGGGACGAATCATCGTGGTGAAGTGTTCGCCGCCGTCGCGCTTGTCTCTTGCCATCAAGCACCTACTGCAAAAAGGTCGCCGGGCTGCTTGTCGTGATGACGGCGGTGATGAAACCGACATAGCCATTCGACATTCAAGGGATCCGAATAATCCTCGTGGTGCGCCTCCGCAGCAGCACCGCAGATGACGCAAGGTTCCCGTTGAAGCTCACCACGTCGCACAGCGCGGGCAACGATCCCGTGCGCCCGGATCGCTTGCCGGTTCGCGCGGTTCCATTTCAGTTGAGGGGAGATGCGATCCATTAGGCACCTTTCCCGACATAGCCGCACAAGCCCTCATCGGTGAGCTTCTGGCGCAAGCGGTTCACTTCGCCGGGTGTCTTGGCAAGGATCGTCTCGACAGGGCTGCCGACGCGATGGACATTGAGCGCCCATCCGTTGCCCCACTTCTCGACCGTGAAGTGACCGGCCGGCTTCGCGGCCAGCCAGTCGGTGATGTTGTCGAAGGAAGGTTTGACGCTCATGCTGCAACCCCAGCATCGTGCGCAGCATAGAACTTGTTCTTGAGCCGGAATGCCCGGTTAATCACGTCATTCCACGCGAAGGACAGGCACTCCATCTGATCGTAGCTGAGGTAAACCTTCATGGGCTTGCCCCGCTCCGGCATCTGGATTTTCTTGCCGTTTTCATATCCCACCAGATCATTGTCGAGCAGGTCGGCAAGGATACGAGCCATGCTCAGGACCGAGCATATGTCATCTTCGAGGTCGCGCATTGCGGCCGCGACCGCAGCCTCTCTTGCCGTTCCGGCCGTTGCCGTGGTATCCATCTGCAAGTTCATAGGCTTTCCTTTCGCGAGGTTTGCTGCGGACATGGGCTCGGCAGGTGTTCCAGCACCGCCGGGCCTTTTCGTTTTCTGGGACATGACGATCACGCGGCCGTCTCAAGAAAGAACCGCAGAAGCTGACCGCGTTCAGCGACCCAGCGACCACCGACCTTTTTCGCCGGCAGTTCCCCCTTATCGAGCATATGGAAGGTCGCGCGAGCCGAGCGACCGATGACCTTGGCGATCTCGGTACAGCCCCACACCAACTCCATGTTCTCAATTCGTTCGGCATTCACTGTCATTGCGTGGCATCCTTTCGCACTGCATTTGCAATACGTTCGGATTGCCCATTAACTATGCGTCGTCAAGCAATATTTGCACTCTTGATGCAGTGCGCGTAATTACGTGGGGAAAACAGGGAATCGCACGAATGGCACGTGAGCCAAAGGCTTCGAAAAGCGAAACGTTAACAATCAGGCTCGATCCGAAGACCCGATTTGTGCTTGAATATCTGTCCCGCCTGAAAGGACAGACGATAACGACTGTTGTAGAGCGCGCAATTGTGAACGCAGCCTCCAATGAATCTGTTTCCACCGGAGATGGCTACGTCAGCTGGCAGTACTTCTGGGACGTCAGCGATGGCGTGCGAGCATTAAAGATCGCTTCCAACTCTGACTTTTTCCCTACGTACGAGGAAGAGAAGCGCCTCGCATTCACGCGCCTTCACTGGCCCTTCTTTTACCAGACGCCGACCTATGATCGCTTCGTGAACCACTATATCGATGTGCTTTGGCCGCGTATCGATGAATTCATTCAACTGCATGACGACATGAAGGCGAAAAATTTCTTCCAAGCAGGTGAGGCGATGGCCCAAGCTTTGAAGGATGCCAACCTTGAAGCCCCAAAGTGGATTGACGCGATAGGAGCCTCCGACGTTCCACAAGCGGAAATACCGTTCTAATGTCGATCCGCAAACGCACATGGACCACCGGCAAGGGCGTCGAGAAGACAGCCTGGGTCGTTGACTATGTGGACACCAAGGGCAAGCGCCGGCTGAAAACCTTCGCGAAGAAGAAGGATGCCGATCAGTTCGCAGCAACCGCCAGCGTTGAGGTCCGCGAGGGCGTTCACGTCGCCGACCGGGAAACCGTCACGGTCAAGGAAGCTGGCGACCTGTGGCTCAAGAGCTGTGACGCGGCCGGACTGGAGCGGTCAACGCTCGATCAGTATGAACAGCACCTTCGCCTTCATATCGAGCCGACAATCGGTCCGGTGAAGTTGAGCAAGATCACGGTGCCGGCCGTGCGGGCGTTTCAGGAGGAGTTGAGAGAGAACGGCCGATCCGCTGCGATGATAAAGCGCGTGACGGTCAGCCTCGGCAGCATCTTGTCGGATGCGCAGGAGCGCGGCCTCGTCGTGCGAAATGCGGTGCATGAGATGGCGAAGCGCGGCCGGGGCGGCAATACGGTCGAGAAGCGCCAGAAAGCCCGTCTGCGGTATGGCGTAGACATTCCCACCATGCAGGAGGTCCGCGCCGTTCTGGAGGCTGCGGAAGGCCGCTATCGCCCCTTTATCGTCACGGCCATTTTCACAGGCATGAGAGCGTCAGAGCTTCGCGGTCTGACATGGGCCGATGTCGATCTCGACAAAGCGCAAATCCACGTCCGGCAGCGCGCCGACAAATATCACGTCATAGGAATGCCGAAGTCAGACGCCGGGCAGCGGACAATCCCGCTCACGCCGATGGTGGTGAACACGCTCAAGGAATGGAAGCTGGCCTGCCCCAAGGGCGACTTGAACCTCGTCTTCCCGAATGGCGAGGGCAACGTTGAGTGGCACGCGAACATCATCAAGCGCGGCCTGCACCCTACCCTGATCGCGGCAGGCGTAACGACAGACACCGGGAAGCGAAACAAGGAAGGCCAGCCGATCCTTGCTGTGAAGTATACGGGCCTTCATGCCCTGCGGCACTGGTTCGCGTCGTGGTGCATCAATTCCAAGGCCGATGGCGGGTTGGAGTTATCCCCCAAGGCGGTGCAAGCCCGCATGGGCCACTCCAGCATTCAGGTAACTTTCGACACCTACGGACACCTGTTCCCGGCCGCCGATGAAGCGCAGGCTTTGGCCGATGCAGAAAGCCGTTTGCTGGCGGTCAACGCGACATAGGCGCGACATATAGACGAAAAGTGAAATGAAAACAGAGACAGTTAGAACACTCTGACTCCGTTAGTCCTGGTTCGAATCCAGGTTCCCCAGCCAAATTTCTTTCTTCACACAATCTCCCGTCTTAACCATCGCGATGATGCGCGTGGCTCGCCACGCACGGCAAGATCATATTTCCTGCGTCAGATAATCTTCATTTCTTAACCACCGCAAAATTCAGGACAATCTGGTTACCACGATTGCGGGGAAACATCCCTTCTGCCCGCGATCAGAGATCGAATTCGGCCTGCCCCTCGTCCATGGCATTGACGGCTTCGGCGGCAAGAGCGCGTGTTATGCGGCTGTGCTCTTCTAGAGCCATGCGATCCAGCCGCTCGACCACCCGTATCGCGGTTGCCAGCGAGCGCTCGATGCGGCGCACGAGATACTGGACCACCGGAAGATCAACCTCGATCTGCCGGTCTGCGAAGAGCTTGGTTATGACGCCGGCGAGCAGCAGGTCATCCGGCTCGCGTATTTCCACCACCGGCGCGGCTTTCAGGCGCGACACCAGATCCGCCAGCGTCACACCCCACGCAGCCGGAAAACGGCGCGCGGTGATCAGCAGATGGCTCTCATTGGCGCGTATATGATTGATCAGGTGGAACAACCCGGTTTCATCGATCGGTCCGCGGTCGACATCGTCGAGCAGCACCGGCCGGGTTTCGAGCATTTCCAGTGAAGACGAGATGTTGGCTGGCCTCAGCGTAACAGCATCTGCCTGAGCGCGCCAGATCTCCGCCAGATGGGTTTTTCCAGCACCTGTAGGGCCGGAAAGCACCATGACGGGCGCCGGCCATTCCGGCCAGCGGTCGATGAGCGCCACGGCCTCTTCATTGGCCGGCGAAACGACGAGATCATCGCGCGAATAACCCGGCGCATGGCCGAAATCGAGCGGCAACTGCCGTGGTTTTTCAGGCTGCTGTACCATGCCGGGATCAGTCTTTTCCGGGGCGCGCCACAGCCGGAGCGTCCTCGTTACTGGTTCCCTTGTAGAGGGGCGATTCCAGATAACGGGAGAGCGCGAAACGCACCAGAACGGCAATTGCGGCGGCTGCCGGCACGGCAATCAAAAGGCCCACGAAGCCGAACAGCGCGCCGAAGGCGAACAGCGCGAACATCAGCCAGACCGGATGCAGGCCTACGCTTTTTCCCACCAGCTTCGGCTGCAGAATGTTGCCTTCGATGAACTGCCCGACAAAAAACACACAGGCGACAGCCGCGACCATGATCCAGTCCGGCCAGAACTGCACAAAGGCAACGCCTACCGCCAGCACCAGCCCGGTCAGCGATCCGACATAGGGAATGAAGCTGATCAGCCCGGCAAACAGACCTATCAGGATGCTGAAGTTGAGCCCCGTCAGCGTCAGGCCGAACGCATACATGCCCCCCAGAACCAGGCACAAAGTGCCCTGCCCGCGCACGAATCCGGCCGTTGCCGTGTTGATGTCGGAAAAAATCGTCCGCACCGTCTGCACATGGTCGCGCGGCACCCAGCTGTCGACGACGGCGATCATGCGGTCCCAGTCGAGCAGCATGTAGAACGCAACCACCGGCGTCACCACCAGCAGGCTGACCACCGAGACCAGCGCCATTCCCGAGTTCCAGATCGACTGGAACAGAGACGTCAGCAGGCCGAATCCGGAGGTCAGCAAGGAGTTGAGCCCCTCCTTCAGTCCCGCTGCATCAACGCCGAAGCGGCGTTCCAGCCATGCAGGGTCGAAATTGGTGACCAGCGCCTGAAGCCGCGTCATGTAATCCGGCAGCCGTGCGGCAAAATCCGCCATCTGGGATGCGAGGATGGGCACCAGCACGACAAAGCCAAGCACCAGCACGATGACGAAGGCGAACAGAATGACGATCGTCGCCATCAGACGCGAGAGCCCCAGTCGCTGCAGGCGGTCAGCCACCGGATCGAGGAAATAGGCGAGCGCCATGCCGGCTACGAAGGGCAGCAGGATTCCCGAGAACACGTAGAGAAAGAGGATCAGCAGAACCATCGCCGTTCCCCAGAACAGCGCCTGCCGTCTCAGAGCGACAGACATGTCGGCTCTGGAGGCATCTTTATCGCTTGCCGGTCGTATTGCCTTTGCCATTGCCGCTCATGTGCTTCAGCCAATAATCGAGATAGGCCGCTGTCGAAGTGATGGTCAAGAGGCTGGCCCGACAATCCGGAGCACTGCCTGTGGAACGAGAGTTGCCGACTGTCCGGCAATATTGCCGCAAACCGACAAATTGCCGGCGCCATATGGTGCAAAATGTGGCTTTCCCCAGTTCCGTCATCATGTGCCGATGCGCTACCTTGCGGGACAGGGCGGTTCATGCGAAGAGCCCGCTTTAGCAAGGGGAAAGCGATGGCTGAGCGCAAGACCGGGCTGACTTATGCGGAAGCGGGCGTCGACATCGATGCCGGCAATCTCATGGTCGAGAAAATCAAGCCGCTGGTGCGGGCTACCCGCCGGCCCGGGGCCGATGGCGAAATCGGCGGCTTTGGCGGCCTGTTCGACCTGAAGGCAGCCGGCTTCACCGATCCGGTTCTGGTCGCGGCCAATGACGGCGTCGGAACCAAGCTCAAGATCGCCATCGATGCGGGCAAGCACGACACGATCGGCATCGACCTCGTTGCCATGTGCGTCAACGACCTCGTTGTGCAGGGCGCGGAGCCGCTGTTCTTCCTCGACTATCTGGCCACCGGCAAGCTCGATCCCGAACAGGGCGCAGCCATTGTGGGCGGAATAGCCCGTGGCTGCCGCGATGCCGGCTGTGCGCTGATTGGCGGCGAAACAGCTGAGATGCCCGGCATGTATCACGGCGACGACTATGACCTCGCCGGCTTTGCCGTCGGTGCTGCCGAACGCGGCCAGCTTCTGCCGACCGACGATATCGCCGAAGGCGATGTCATTCTCGGCCTTTCATCTTCCGGCGTGCATTCCAATGGCTATTCACTGGTGCGCCGCATCGTCGCCGCATCCGGTCTGAACTGGTCGGATCCCGCTCCCTTCGACAAGGATCTGACGCTTGCCGAAGCCCTGCTGGAACCCACCCGCATCTATGTGAAGCCGATCCTCAAGGCGATACGAAGCACGCATGGCATCAAGGCGCTGGCGCATATCACCGGCGGTGGTTTCCCGGAGAACATTCCGCGCGTGCTGTCGAAGGAATTCTCCGCCGAACTCGATCTTGACACCATCGACGTCCCGCCTGTCTTCTCCTGGCTGGCTAAGACGGGTGGCGTGGAAGCCAATGAGATGATGCGCACCTTCAACTGCGGCATCGGCATGGTGATCGTGGTGGCCTCCGGTCAGGCAGCGCAGGTGGCTGCCGTTCTGCAGGAAGCCGGCGAGACCGTGAAGCCGGTCGGCCGTATCGTGCCGCGCGGCGACGCAGGCGTGATCTATCGGGGGGAAATCGGCCTATGAAAACCGCACGTAAGCGCACGGTCGTCCTGATTTCCGGACGCGGCTCGAACATGGCTGCCCTGATCGAGGCGGCATCGGACACCAGCTATCCGGCTGAAATCGTCGGCGTCATCAGCGACCAGCCGGACGCACACGGCCTGCGCGTGGCGGCAGCGCGTGGCATTCCCACCCGCACTATCGTGCGTGGCGACTATGCCAGCAAGGCGCATCACGACGCTGCCATCGATGCAGCACTCAACGGGTTCAATGCCGATATCGTCGCTCTTGCCGGCTACATGCGCCTGCTGACCGCCGGGTTCGCCGAGAAATGGGCAGGCCGGATGATCAATATCCACCCTTCCCTGCTGCCCTCCTTCAAGGGTCTTGAGCCGCACAGGCGCGCGCTGGAGGCCGGCGTGAAGGTCCATGGCTGCACGGTCCATTTCGTCACGCCGGAGATGGATGACGGCCCGATCATCGCTCAGGCGGCCGTGCCGGTTCTGGCCGGCGATGACGAAGCTTCGCTTGTCGCGCGCGTTCTGAAGGCCGAGCATCCGCTCTATGTGCTGGCACTCAAGATGCTGGCAGAGGGCAAGGTCGCCATGGAAGACGGAAAGGTCCGCTTTGCCGCTGGCACAGGTCTGGTCGAGAATGCGGACACCATCCTGTTTTCCCCGGCAGACCTGCGCGACGAGGTCGATCTGGAAGCGCTGGCGCGTTTCACGCCCTGAAGCGGGTGCGCCAGCTTTTTCTCCTGCGGCATGCGAAATCGAGCTGGGACGACCCATCGCTCAGCGACTTCCAGCGCCCGCTCGCCAACCGCGGCAGGCGGGCCGCTCCACTCATGGGAAGGGAAATGGCGCGACGGGGATGGCTCCCCGATCTGGCGCTGATCTCGTCTTCGGTGCGCACGCGCCAGACATGGGAACTGGTTTCCGCACAGTGGAAAAATCCCTGCACCAGCATCTGCACCGAAACGATTTACGAAGCCGATCCAGCGGACATTCTGGCAGGAATACGGAAAATGCCCGACGAGGCAGGCAGCCTGCTCGTCATCGGGCACAATCCGGGGTTGGAGCTTCTGGCCGGAATGCTCGCCGGGCCGGGTTCCTCGATCCCCACCCTCGAAAAGCTTGAACGCAAGTTTCCGACGGCCGCGATCGTGCGCCTCGAAATCGGCTCAAACTGGCAGGACCTATCCGCCGAAACATCCCGTCTGACCGACTTCATCACACCGAAGGACATCGCCTGACGCTTGGAGCAGGGCGCGCTCTGACGAACGCCTCCTGCTCCAGCATGTTTTCCTTAGCCGCATGTGTGCAGTCAGACGATCCCGTCTGACTGCACAATGCTCTATTCGGCGATGCCCGCTTCATATTCGGCAGACATTTCCAGCCAGCGCTCTTCATGACCGCTGAGCTGTGAAGCGAGTTCGGAACGCTCTTTGGCCAGCTTTGTGGCGCGGGCGGCGTCCTTCTCGTAGAGAGCCGGATCGGCCAGTTCGTCCTCGATCCCGTCGATGCGCTTGCGCAGCCGATCCATCAGCCCTTCGGTAGCCCTGATCTGCTTGGCCAGCGGCTCAAGTGCCGCCCGGCGCTGCGCGGCCTCGCGGCGGCGATCGGCCTTGTTGGCCTTTTCAGCCTCGCGCTTTTCGCGGCGGTCGGCGGGCTGGCCGGTGACGATGGTCTTGTAATCGTCAAGGTCGCCGTCGAAAGGCTCGACACGGCCATCCTTGACCAGCCACAGCCGATCCACCGTCGCCTCAAGCAGATGGCGGTCGTGGCTGACGAGAATGACGGCACCGGGAAAATCGTTCAGCGCATGAATCAGCGCCTCGCGGCTGTCGATGTCGAGATGGTTGGTCGGCTCGTCGAGGATGAACAGGTTCGGCCCCTCGAAGGCGGCAAGCCCCATCAGAAGCCGCGCCTTCTCGCCGCCGGAGAGATCCCTGGCGGCGGTGTTCATCTTCTCGGTTGCGAGACCAAACTGGGCGACGCGCGCCCTCACCTTCGCCTCCGGTGCATCCGGCATCAGCCGCCGCACATGCTCATAAGCATTTTCCTCCGGCCGCAAATCGTCCATCTGGTGCTGGGCGAAGATGGAGACTTTCAGGCCCGGCGCAATGGTGATCGTGCCCGCTTCCGGCGGCAGCCTTCCAGCCAGCAGTTTTGCGAAGGTGGACTTGCCGTTGCCGTTGGCCCCCAGAAGCGCGATGCGGTCGTCATTGTCGATGCGCAGCGTCATGCGCTTCAAAACCGGCTTGCCCGGCGTATAGCCGACATCGACGCCGGTGAAGGCCACGATGGGCGAGGCCACAATTTTCTGCGGCTCGGGAAACGAGAATGGCCGCACCGATTCATCGAGAACCGCACCGATCGGCTTCATGCGCTCCAGCGCCTTGATGCGCGACTGCGCCTGCCTTGCCTTGCTGGCCTTGGCGCGGAAGCGGTCGATGAAGGATTGCAGATGCTTGCGGTGCGCCTCCTGCTTGACCCGGCCTTTTTCCTGAAGCTCCCGCTGCTCGGCAAGCTGACGCTCGAACTGGTCGTAGCCGCCGCGCCAGAAGGTCAGCTTTTTCTGGTCGAGATGGACGATGGAGTTCACCGCCCGGTTCAGAAGGTCGCGGTCGTGGCTGATGAGCAGCACGGTATGCGGATATTTCGCCACATAGCTTTCCAGCCACAGCGTGCCTTCCAGATCGAGATAGTTGGTCGGCTCGTCGAGAAGCAGCAGATCCGGTTCCGAAAACAGAACCGCCGCCAGCGCCACACGCATGCGCCAGCCACCGGAAAACGACGACGCCGGGCGCTTCTGCGCTTCTTCGTCGAAACCGAGCCCGGACAGGATGGTCGCCGCGCGCGCTTCGGCCGTATGCGCGTCGATATCTGCGAGACGGATGTGGATTTCGGCGATCCGGTTCGGATCGGTCGCCGTCTTTTCTTCCTCAAGAAGGGCCGCGCGCTCCTTGTCGGCCTTCAGCACGATCTCGATCAGCGGTTCCTCGGTGCCCGGAGCTTCCTGCGCAACCTGGCCGATGCGCGTGTTCTTCGGCATCGAAACATTGCCGGTTTCAGAGGCGAGATCGCCGGTGATGGCGCGAAACAGGGTAGTCTTGCCGGTGCCGTTGCGTCCCACCAGGCCGGCCTTGCTTCCTGCCGGAAGGGTCAGCGAGGCGTGGTCGAGCAGCAGGCGGCCGGCAATACGCAGCGAAAGGTCATTTATGATCAACATGGTGGCGCGTTTTGGCCCGCCTTTGCATTAATGGCAAGGCCGAAAGCGCGATCTGACCGCTCAGGCGTAGGCCCTGCCCTCTTCGGTGCGCTGGAAATAGACGAGATCCAGAACGACGGAAGGCTGGCCGAGCATCGTCAGGATGGCATGCGCCTGTCCGCGATGATGGGTCTGGTGGTTGAAGACATGCCCGAGCGCCGGCGACAGTCGCTGCGAGATGGTGCGCACATCGGTGACGGTGATGTAAGTAAAGCGGCCGCCCAGCCCTTCAGGCGTCATGGCGCCGATCCAGTCGACAATCCGTGCATCCTCGGCCTGCCGGGCTTCCCGCAGTGAGGAAAGCTCCCTGTGCAGAATGGTGTCCAGCTTTGCCGGTGCGTCGCCCTCGCCTGTAAAGCGTTTCATCCAGATCCGGTCGGCGACCAGAATATGGTTGAGCGTGCCCATGAGCGAGCCGAATGCAGCACCGACATCGCGCTGGAATTCATCTTCGCTCAGCTCGCTGGCGGCATCGTAGATGCGGGCGTTGGCCCACCGGTTATAGGCCGCAAACATCATGAAATGCTGCTTCATGGAACTTCTCCCGCCAATTTGCTCTTAGACCACTAACGCCGGCGCGGCTTGCCGCCAAGCTCTCGCATCTCACACACTTGGCAATAGGCAGGCTGACCTGTATAGAGCGCGCCACACTTCAATCCCAATTTACAAGGAAGACCCATGGCGCTCGAACGCACTTTCTCCATGATCAAGCCGGATGCCACCCGCCGCAACCTGACCGGCGCCATCACCAAGGCACTTGAAGAAGCCGGCCTGCGCGTCGTCGCGTCCCGCCGCGTGTGGATGAGCCGCCGCGAAGCCGAGGGCTTCTATGCCGTGCACAAGGAACGCCCCTTCTTCGGCGAGCTGGTCGACTCCATGACCGCCGGCCCGACCATCGTTCAGGTGCTGGAAGGCGAGAACGCCATCGCCCGCAACCGCGAAGTGATGGGCGCCACCAATCCGGCTGACGCTGCCGAGGGCACCATCCGCAAGACCTTCGCCCTTTCGATCGGCGAAAACTCCGTGCATGGCTCGGATGCGCCCGAGACCGCTGCGCAGGAAATCAGGTACTGGTTCTCCGACACCGAGATCGTTGGCTGATTGCAGCCAGCCGCAAAAAAAG
Source organism: Aquamicrobium sp. YD-1-mutant5 (assembly GCF_059509755.1). NCBI lineage: Bacteria > Pseudomonadati > Pseudomonadota > Alphaproteobacteria > Hyphomicrobiales > Phyllobacteriaceae > Aquamicrobium > Aquamicrobium sp. YD-1-mutant5. The sequence goes on along the minus strand of NZ_JCAKKP010000001.1, from coordinate 281,026 downwards.
CCGGGGCATGCCCCGGCTTTTTTAGTTTCGGACAGAGGTTACGCACCCTTTTTGAAACGCAGCACTTCCTTGCCGCCGGAATCCGTCAGGACCAGTTGCCCGTCATCGATGGCGTAGGCCTTCACTTCTCCCAGTGCATCGAAGTACGCCCGCTCGGCCTTCATCCGTGCCGGTTCGCAAGCCATCTGGGTGGCGCCTATCTGGCTGAGAGAAACTGCTTCCCCATCGATTTTCGCGCTGCCAAAATAGCCGTTGCAAGGCCCACGCCCGCCCGCGCGTCCCTCATTATCGACGGAAAATGTCACAGGGTTGTCTGGCAGTTCCCCGAACCCTTCGATCGACACCAGCGTCCATTCCACGCCGCGAAGCGCGTCCGTGCTGTCCTGTGCGACCCTCTTCACGAGTATGGTCTGCGCTTCGCTGGTCAGCGGCTCCACCCCATGGTGCGTGTCGTTGATGAACCAGAGTTCGCCATCGACCGTGATGCGCGCCTGAAGCGCATAGGTCATGTTCTTTGTGATCTTCGAATCGTCGAACCTGATTTCGAACTTCACCGGCACCTGCCCGGCAGGAGAAATCTCTTGCTCACCGATCACGTCCGCCGGTGCATCCATTCGCGACACATCCGCCAGCTGAACCGACACGACCGCATTCTCCGGAAGAGCAATGCGCTCACGGTAAAGAACCTCGCCCGACAACACCTTTTCGGCAGCCAATGCGGGATTTGAAACAGCAACGAGCCCGGCCACGGGCACCAGTCCCAGCAAAATCAGTTTCTTCAGCATTTCATGTCCTCGTTTCGGGATACCAAGGGGCCGCAGGAATGAGGAAAAAGCATGGCGCCTCATAAAACCTGTGGTTGACCAAAGGTCACTTGTTCCACGCGGAAAGTGCTGCTTCGTCGGTTTCTCTGGCCTCTACCCAGTCGCCCTGCGAACCATCCGCGCTATGTTCCTTCTTCCAGAACGGCGCCCGTGATTTCAGGAAATCCATGATGAATGCCGCAGCCGCGAAGGCCGCCTGCCGATGCGTGGAAGCGGTGGCTACCAGCACGATGTTGTCGCCTGGCTCCATCCTGCCGTAACGGTGGATGACCGTGACACCCTGAAGCGGCCAGCGCGCGCAGGCCTCGCCGGCGATGCGCTGCATCTCGGCCTCCGCCATGCCGGGATAGTGTTCGAGTTCCAGCGCCGACAGCTTGCCCGCCTCATCGCGGCACAAGCCGGTAAAGGTCACGACCGCGCCGATGTCCTTGCGGCCGCTGGACAACCCGGCAATCTCTTCGCCCACATCGAAATCCGCGGTCTGGATGCGGATATGGGGTGTGACGGCAGGCATCGCCATCAGCCGCCGGTCATGGGCGGAAACAGGGCGATTTCCCGTGCACCGCCGATCTTCTCGTTATGAGCGACGTGCTCCTGATTGATCGCCACGCGGATCACTTCAGGATGCTGGAGGGCGTTCTCATACTCCTCGCCGCGCTCTCTCAGCCAGCCCAGCAGGTCCGACACGGTTTCCAGCCCGGCCGGAAGATCGACGACCTCCTCCGCCTTGCCGATGCGCTCGCGAACCCATGCGAAATAGATGAGCTTCATCGCCTATTCGTCCACGATGTGCTTCAGACCAGCCCTGAAATAGTCATAGCCAGTGTAAAGGGTGACGATGGCGGCAATCCACAGCAGCGCCAGACCCGTTTGCGTGGTGTAGGGAAAGATCTTGTCTCCGGCCGGACCGGCCAACAGGAACGCGATCGACACCATCTGGATTGTGGTCTTCCATTTCGCCAGCTGCGTCACCGGCACGCTGACCTTGAGCGCCGCAAGATATTCCCTGAGGCCGGAGACGAGGATTTCGCGGCACAGGATGATGATCGCGGCCCACAGCGACCAGCCGGCAATGCCGCCACGATGATCGGTGTCGGCCGCCAGAAGCAGCAGGCAGGTGGCCACCAGCAGCTTGTCGGCGATCGGATCGAGCATGCGGCCGATATTGGAGGTCTGCTTCCATGCGCGGGCGAAATAGCCGTCGAAATAATCCGTTATGCTGGCCGCCACGAAAATCGCCAGAGCCGACCATCGGGCAAAGTCGCTCGATTTGAGATGCCCCTCCAGATAAAAACACAATGCGATCAGCGGCACCGCCAGGATGCGGGCGTAGGTCAGCATATTCGGCAGATTGAAGGCTGGGCTGGCCATGTTAAGCGCACTCGTCACAAGCAAATCGGATGGATTGACGCATAGTCAAATCAGAACGCAGTCATATGGGCAACCATCGAAAGCCCTCAGCACGGCAAAACCATGACCTTTCCATGATCTGGCCTAGCCATTGTCATGGAAGTGGTCATAGACCAGTTGCGCGACACGCTCCGAAATTCCCTCCACTTCCATGAGGTCCTCCATTGCCGCGCGGCCGACCGCTTTCGCAGTGCCGAAGTGATGCAGCAGCGCGCGCTTTCGGGTCGGTCCGATTCCCGCGATCTCATCCAGCGGGCTCGCCACCATTTCCTTCTTGCGGCGTGCGCGGTGTGATCCGATGGCGAAGCGGTGCGCCTCGTCGCGCAGCCGCTGCACGAAATAGAGAACCGGATCGCGCACCGGCAGCGTGAACGGCGCTTTGCCCAGAGCGAAGAAGCGTTCGCGCCCGGCCTCGCGGTCCTGCCCCTTGGCAACACCGATGGCGACGACGCGATCCTCCACGCCGAGATCGGCCAGAATCTGGCGCACCGCCGTCATCTGCCCCTGCCCGCCATCGATCAGGATGACATCCGGCCATACCGGGAACCCTTGCGCATCCTCGACCGCATCGGAATCCTCGTCGGCATGATCCTTGAGCAGCCTCGAAAAGCGCCGCTCCATCACCTCGCGCATCATGCCGAAATCGTCGCCCGGCGTGATGGTCGTCGAGCGGATGTTGAACTTGCGGTACTGGTTCTTCACGAAACCTTCCGGTCCCGCGACGATCATCGCGCCGACCGCATTGGTGCCCATGATGTGCGAGTTGTCATAGACCTCGATGCGAGTCGGAGCCTTCTCCAGACCGAAGGTCGCCGCGAACCCCTCCAGCAGGCGTGCCTGCGTGGAGGTCTCAGCCAGACGCCGCCCCAGCGCCTCGCGCGCATTCTGCAGGGCATGGTCGGTCAGATCCTTCTTCTCGCCACGCACTGGCACGGAAACCGACACCTTCCGTCCTGCCCGTGCGGTAAGCGCCTCCGCCAGAAGCTCAGCTTCCTCGATCGCGTGCGAGAGAAGAATGGCGCGGGGCGTCGGCTTGTCGTCGTAGAACTGCGCGAGGAACGAGCCAAGCACCTCTCCCGCCTCAAGCGCGGGGTCCGCCTTGGGGAAATAGGCGCGGTTGCCCCAGTTCTGGCCGGTGCGGAAGAAAAACACCTGAATGCAGTTCTGCCCGCCCTCCTGATGGATGGCGAAGACATCCGCCTCCTCCACCGATTGCGGATTGATGCCCTGATGGCTCTGGACATGCGACAATGCCGCGAGGCGATCCCGGTAGATGGCGGCATGCTCGAAATCGAGATTGTCCGAGGCGCGCTGCATGGCCGCCGCAATCTCGGCCTTCACCTTCTGGCTGCGGCCGGAAAGAAAATTTTGGGTTTCCGATACCAGCACCGCATAATCTTCCGCCGAAATCTCGCCGGTGCAGGGCGCAGCGCACCGCTTGATCTGGAACAGCAGACATGGGCGTGTGCGGTTCTCGTAGAAGGAATCGGTGCAGCTCCTGAGCAGAAAAGCGCGCTGCAGCGAATTAATGGTGCGGCCAACGGCCTGCGCCGATGCGAAGGGACCGTAATAATCGCCCTTGCGCGAGCGCGCGCCACGGTGCTTGTAAATTCCCGGAGACGGATGATCGGACGTCAAAAGAATGTATGGAAACGATTTGTCGTCCCGCATCAGGACGTTAAATCTTGGTCGCAACCTCTTGATAAGATTGGCTTCAAGAAGAAGAGCTTCCGTCTCCGTGCGGGTGACGACGAATTCCATGCGCGCCGTTTCGCGCACCATGCGGCCGATGCGGTTGGTGTGGAAGCGGCCTTGCGCATATTGCGTCACGCGCTTCCTCAGGCTGCGGGCCTTGCCGACATAAAGCACATCGCCTGCCGCATTCATCATGCGGTAGACGCCGGGCGCATTGGGCAGACGCTTAACCAGTTCCTGTATGACTTCGGCACCGGTCCTGCCCTCGTTGTCGTCGGTTTCGAGATCGATCCCGGTGAACGAAACGTCCGGAACGGGCCCCGCCGGCTGCTCGACGATATCGTCATCCAGTTCGGCGTCCGGCATGTCCAGCGCCGCGCCACCCTTGCGCGCTGCACTCATTCCACGCCGTCCGCGATATCCGGCGTCTGCCAGGCCAGATGCTGGCCGCCATCGAGCGCGATCATCTGGCCGGTCACCGAACGGGCCTCCCACAGATAGCGGATCGTTGCGCCAAATTCGGCAAGCTCCGGTCCCCGCCCCAGAAGAAGGGCATCGACCTGCTGGCGAAAATCGGCTTCCTCCTGCCGGGCATTGCGCAGCGTCGGGCCGGGACCGATCGCATTGACGCGAACACGCGGCGCAAGCGCCTGCGCCATGGTGCGCGTCGCGGTCCACAGGGCCGACTTGGAAAGCGTGTAGGAGAAATAGCGCGGCGACAGCCGCCAGACCCGCTGATCGATGATGTTCACCACCAGCCCATCCTCGTTTTCCGGAAGGCTTTCGGCCATCTTCCGCGACAGCAGAACAGGGGTCTTGAGGTGAATTGAAAAATGATCGTCCCAGAGCTGCCAGTCAAAATCGAGAACGGAATCATTTTCGAACAGCGAGGCATTGTTGACGAGAAGCCGCACAGGACCGAGCGTCTGCCGAACCTTGTCGAACAACTCGCCCGCCTGCACCGGATCCGTGAGGTCCGTATCGAAAACAGCGGCCTTGCCGCCGCGCGCACTGATCTGCGCAGCCATTTCGCTGGCTTCCCCGGAGGAACTGTGGCCATGGATGGCAACGGCAAAGCCGTGGGCGGCCAGGTCTTCCACGATAGCCCGGCCGATTCGTTTTGCGCCGCCCGTTACCAGAGCTGTTATGGCTGGCTTGGCCATGTACATCGATTCCCGTTCTTTTCAGTGCGGTCGCCACCGTCAGCCGCCCACCGTAATCTCCGGTCGGCGTTCAGACTCTGTTTGCGCCTTGGGCGGGATTGTGGCAGAAACGCTCGCAGTGCTGTCGAATTGCGGGCCGGCAAACCTTTCCGCAGCCTAATATAGGTCCGCCAACGCCTTGAACCAAGTGCGTTTCACCGGATAAGCAGCCTTCTCCTGACAAATTCTGTTGCACGATTGCAACGCCCCCTTTCGGCCTCATTTGCGCCGGGGAATCACCTAATTTCAGGTTCTCTTCCGCCGCATTTGGGAAGGAAATTTCGGAACCGATGAGCGGCGGGATCATTTCCTCCCAAGACAGACCGCGCCCTCACGTCAGGAAAGCCAGTGTGTGTGGCTGAAGGAGTAATGACCATGACGACCAAACTCAAATTCGCAACGCCGGCAGCGGCAGCCCTTATCGCCTTCGCCGTCTCGGCTCCGGCATTCGCCGCAGACGTGGTGATGGAAGAGCCCCCTGCACCGGCTCCGATTGCAGAGCTTCCGGTGGCCTCGTGGGCTGGTCCTTATGCCGGTGTGAACCTCGGCTACGGCTTCAGCGGCCGCGCCAAGGACAAGACCATCGACAACTCGATCAGCACGGACGGCTTCCTCGGCGGTGCCTTCGTCGGCTACAACCATCAGATCGACGACTTCGTGATCGGCGCTGAAGGCGACATCGGCTACAGCGGTGTGAAGGGCTCCAACTCGGGCTACGAAGCCAAGTCCGGCGTCGAAGGCTCGATCCGCGCCCGTCTCGGCTACGCGATCAGCCCCGACATCCTGCTTTATGGTACGGCTGGTGGCGCCGCACAGAGCCTGAAGGTTACGGATAACTTCGCCGGCGGCAGTGATCGCAACACCATGCTCGGCTGGACCGCCGGTGCCGGCACCGACATCAAGTTCACCGATTCCGTGTTCGGTCGCGTCGAATACCGCTACACCGATTACGGCAAGGAGAACTTCAACCTGAACAATGGCACGCACAGCATCGACTCGCGTGACCATCGCGTCAACTTCGGTGTTGGTATGAAGTTCTGATCCGAAACCGGATTGGACAAAAAGAGCCGGAGCAATGCTCCGGCTTTTTTTATTTGAAAGGCCTGAAATCGCTTCGATCCAATGGATCAGGAAGGAATGTTTGCCTTCAGCTCCGGGAATTTTTCGTCGAACCGCGTTGCCCAGCGCGTGAGGCGGCTGCGACCGCGCTCCCATTCGCCGGCGAAGCGCAGGGACAGATAACCGAGCATGGCGCGCACAGCGATGTGGCCTGTGGTGATCTTCTTCGGCAGCTTCGGCGGATTGGCGTTGAGATGGTCGAGCGCGCGGACAATCTTGCGCCACTGCCCGTCGATCCAATCCTGATGCACCTTCTCTTCGGGACGCATGCGGCGCTCATACACGATCGCAAGCGCGCAATCGCATATTCCATCCGCCAGCGCCTCCAGCACTTCCGCTTCCGTGCGCTTGTCCGCATTGCGTGGAAACAATGCATTCTTCGATTCACGGTTAAGATACTGGGTAATGGCCCGGCTGTCGAAAACGACACGGCCGTCATCGAGCACCAGAGTCGGTATCTTGCCAAGCGGATTTGCCGAAACCAGTTCCTCAGGCTGCTGCCCCGTATTGGTAACGACTGCCTCCAGATCGATGCCCGCATATGCAGCCGACATACGCACCTTGGCGCTGTAGGGTGACGCTGGTGCGTAGAGCAGCTTAGGCAATGTCGAATTCCTTCATGTTTTCAGGCAAACGGCTTCCGCCCCTGCGTTTTTCGGCAGAGGGTCGGTAAAGCCTCAAAATGTTACTGCAGCACGCGGCACTGCGCGTTGTAGACGAGCCAGCGGTCGAAGCCTGAGACGCAGAACTCGACATTGTCGCCGACCGACGCGTACCCCTGACCTTCCTCGATCAGATACCAGATGTCGCGGTCATAACCATCGGACAGCGTTACCTTCGCTCCGCAATAATGGCGGGCGATCGGCCATCTTTCGCTTGCCGGCTCGCTGCGGCGCAGATGGATACGGTGGAAATCGGAAATCGCCACCTGCGGCAGGTTGGGAACGTTCCGCACCTGATGGGCGAATTTGCTGCTGATGCGATTGAGCACCGAAGGAACATTGCAAACGCTCGCCGCGCTCTCCTCCACATAGGAAGACAGATCGGCAGCATGGGCGGCAGGCTGCATCAGCACCGAAGCGCAGATGCCTGCAAGAGCGAGAAGAGCGGACTTGGCGGCGCGGATCATTTCAGCCTCATAAGGTGATTTGGCGGCACTTTGAGGATTTCCCGCCACGCGGTCAAGCACCTGCCTGCTCCCCGGCCAGCCAGTTGACGGACCATTTTGCGCCTTGCTCCAGCGAAAGCAGCCGGTGCAGTTCAGGCAACATCGCTTTCAGCTCAGCTTCAAGCATGAACGGGGGATTGACCACCACCATTCCGCTGCCGTCCAGCCGTGGCACCTTGCCGGAAGGCCTGATGTCGAAACCGATATCGAGCACACGCGGAATTCCGGCCTGCGCCAGCTGAGAATGAAAGACTTCCACCGCCCCGCGATCCTTGATCGGATACCACAGCGCATAGATGCCGCCCGGCCAGCGGCGGTGGGCTTTCGCAAGTCCGTCCACAAGGCGGCCAAATTCGCCTCCTTCCTCGAAAGGAGGATCGACCAGAACCAGACCGCGCTTTTCCTTCGGAGGCAGATGCGCTCCAAGCGCCAGCCAGCCGTCCAGTTCGATCACGCGCGTCTGTATATCGCCCTCAAACCGCGCCTTCAGCCTTGCCGCATCCTGCGGATGCAGTTCGATCGCCGTCAGCCTGTCCTGCCGGCGCAGCAGGTGGCGCACGATTTTCGGCGAGCCCGGATAATGCGCGAGCTCCTCCCCTTCGTTCACGGCGCGGACCGCATCGAGATAGGGCGCGAGAAGCGCTTCGGCTTCGGCGCTCATCTTCGCCTGCATGATACGGCCGATACCGCCCAGCCACTCCCCGGTCCTGCCGGCCTCATCGGAAGCCAGATCGTACAGACCGATGCCTGCATGGGTATCGATCACCCGAAACGGCTTTTCCTTGCGCTTCAGATACTCAACGATGCGCGCCAGCACCGTATGCTTGACCACATCCGCAAAATTGCCCGCATGATAGGCGTGCCGGTAATTCATGAGCCCCCGTCCCTGCCCCAGCGCGGCGGCGGAGCGGAATTCTTTTTCTCATCGCGTTTTCCGGAGCGCCGGAAGGCGACTATCAGCCCGATGAAGCCAATCCCCATCAGCGAGAGCCCTGCCGGCAGCATACGCGGGTCCGCATTGCCGCTCTCGCGCCGCAAAACCACATCGACCGCCTTGATGTCGGCGTCCACCTTGTCGCCCGGCCGCAGAACGAACCGGTAGTTTCCGGACTGCACCGGATCGATGACACCTGCATCGTCGCGGAAAATGCGTTCGGTGATCTGCGGGCTTTTTTGCCGGGGTGTCGGATTCGCACGGAAGGTCAGGCCTTCATCCAGAATCACGCGATCATTGTATGTGCCGGTTATCGCGAGCAGCGCCATGCCACTCTGGGTGGCGTGCGGTCTCCACATGGTAAGGTCCACCAGCACGCGAACAGGCGCGTCGGATGCCGACAAGCCAACCTCTGCGGCAAGAAAGCGCCCGTCCCTGTAGACGCTCCACGTTCCGATCTCGGAGCCGGAAAAATTCTGCACGGCCCATGGCCAGAGCCCCAGCGCAGCGCCCGCAAGAAGAACGAGCAGAAACAGAACCCGCATTTTCAATCCTGTCCGGTGGCTGCAAGGCTGGCGTGGCGGATCATGCCTTGCGCTCCCAGCGCCGGTCGGACGTCTGCTGCCAGTACGTGACCTCGTGCCCCTGCGCCTTCATCACCTTCCAGTGACGGCGTGCGGCCTCAAGCTGCGCGGCATCGTGCCCGTCGAACAGAAACACCGCCCGCTCGTAGACGGCCAGATCCGGCGGTTCGGCGCCATCGACGAGAAACCTGATCTGGGCACTGTTCGCATTGTCCGTTCCCGTCGTCAGCAGAACCGGCTGCTCGGCCGGAAAGGCCTCGCGGTCGGTTCCGTGCGCGAGAAACGAATCGTCGCGAAAAATCCACAGATGCTGGTCGAGAGCGTCGCGCCTGTCTTCGGAGCCGGTCTGTACCACCACCCGCCAGCCGCGCTGAAGGCTGCGCTCCAGCAAGCCCGGCAGAGCGTCCTCCAGCGTCGATTCGGTCAGATGGTAGAACAGTATTTCGGTCATGACCCTGAAGTTTCCGGCCGCGCGAACCGCGAGCTTCCGTTACTTCTCATAATGATCGCGCACCAGACGGTCGAGCAGCCTCACGCCGAAACCCGAGCCCCATGACTGGTTTACCTCGTTCGAAGGCGCGCCCATTGCCGTTCCGGCAATATCGAGGTGCGCCCATGGCTTATCGTCCTTGATGAAACGCTGCAGGAACTGGGCAGCGGCAATCGAACCGCCATAACGTCCGCCGGTGTTCTTCATGTCGGCGTTCTTCGAATCGATGAGCTTGTCGTATTCGGGTCCGAGCGGCATGCGCCACAGCAATTCCTGCGTGGAAAGCCCGGCCTGCGTCAGCCGCCCCGCCAGTTCATCGTCATTGGAGAACAGTCCCGCATGATGAAGGCCAAGCGCCACCATGATCGCGCCGGTCAGCGTCGCAAGGTCGATGACGGCCTCAGGCTGGAACCGCTCGCAGCAATACCAAAGTGCGTCCGCCAGAACGAGACGGCCTTCCGCATCCGTATTGAGCACTTCGATCGTCTGCCCGGACATGGAGGTCACGATGTCGCCGGGGCGCTGCGCGTAGCCATCGACCGAATTCTCGACCAGACCGATAATGCCGACCACATTGGCTTTCGCCTTGCGGGCGGCCAGCGCATGCATGAGACCGGTGACCGCAGCGGCACCGCCCATATCCCCCTTCATGTCTTCCATGCCCGCGGGCGACTTCATCGAGTTGCCGCCGGTATCGAAGGTCACGCCCTTGCCGACGACGGCAAGCGGCTTCCGGCCCTTGCGCCCGCCTTCCCAGCGCATCACGGCCAGTCGCGCCCCGCGCGGCGAGCCCTGCGCCACTCCCAGCAGCGCGCCCATGCCAGCCTTCTTCATTTCTTTCTCGGTGAGAATTTCAACCTGAACGCCCAGTCCTTCGAGCTCCTTGGCTCGGGCCGCGAATTCGACAGGCCCAAGGACATTGGCGGGTTCATTGACCAGATCGCGGGCCAGATTCACACCATCGACAACGGCATTCAGCCCGGCGAAAGCCTTGCGCGCACCCGCAGGGTCCGCGCACATGATCGTGATCCGGGGCGGCTTTGCCCGCCCCGCCTTGTCATCTTCGCCTTCGTTCCTGCGCGTCTTGTATTTATCAAAAGCGTAGGCGCGAAGCAGCAACCCCGCTGCCACACTTGCGGCCTCATCGGCACCGGCTTCAACATCACCGGGCAGATCGAGAAGAATGGTCAACTCCTTCTCTTTTCCCGCCGCGGCAAGGATGGAGCCGCCGAGCCGAAGCCACGCATGCTCCCTGAGACCGGCCACGTCACCGGCACCCAGGACGACGATCTTGTCCAACTGCGTGCCTTCAGGCGCGATGAGATCGATCTTCGCCCCGAATTTGCCTGAAAATCCGGAGATTTTCACGGCTCGTGCGAGAACACCGGCCGGATCAACGCTGGCAGCGGTTTCGCCAAAGCCGGCTTTTTCGGCGTAGAGCAGGCAAACGCTGCCCTTTGCCGGTACGGAAAATTTGGCAAAGCTCACAGAAGGTGTCGATGTCATCAGCCTGTACTTTCGGTTCCGCGGAAGGTGTCGAGAGTTGGTCGTTTTACGTGTCTTGGCAAGCTATGGTGCCACAGGGAATAGCAGATTGTTCGATTCGCCAGCCTGCTTCAGTCAGAAATTTAAGCACTCTCCGTCCGGAACCGGTTGTTAACCATGCTTTTTCGCGCTTTTTTATCCATTCCGACACAGATTGCATCGATGGAAAATGAGATCCGGATATCGGCTCCGGAGAGCACCTGTTGTGCGGGCGGCACCGGGATAAAGACGCTTTGCAAGGCCCTGATGTGGCCTGAACCGGCAGAGAAACCGTACGCATGAAGGTCATCGAACGCTACATAATGCGCCGCATGCTGCTGCTCTTCCTTGGAGCGCTGGCATGGACGCTGGCTATCGTTTGGACCACGCAGGTTCTGGCACGCATCGATCTGGTGACCGATGGCGGCCAGTCCGCCCTCACCTTCTTCGAGGTGGCCGCTCTTATTATTCCGACCGTCATTCCTATTGTCGTACCATTCGCTCTGGCTGGCGCGGTAGCGCAGACCCTTTCAGCCATGAATGCCGACTCGGAGCTGGTGGTCGTGAACGCTGCCGGCGCATCCCGGATGACCGTCGCGCGGCCGGTGCTGATTCTGGCAATTGCAGCCAGCGTGTTCTGTCTGCTCATCCAGAATTTCGTGGAACCCTATGCCCGCCAGCGCAATCGCGACCTCGTAGCCGGCGCGCGGGCCGACTTTCTCTCGCTCGTCATTCAGGAAGGCACATTCCGCAAGATCGAGGATGGGCTGTTCGTGCAGATAGGCGAGCGCCTTCCGGGCAACCGGCTGGCCGGTATTTTCGTCGCCGACAGCCGCGAAGAGGGTGTCGATCTGGTTTACTATGCCAAGACCGGTGCTGTGATCGATCATGAGGACACCAAGGCCCTGCTCATGAACGATGGCGTCATTCACCGCAAGGCGGTCGGCGGCGACATCTCGCTCGTGCACTTTACCTCCTACGCATTCGATCTTTCCGCTTTTGATTCCGACACCGGAACCGGCACCCGGATGCCGAAGGACCAGACGACAGCCTATCTTCTGAATCCGAACCGCAACGACGATATCTATAAAAAATCGCCGCAGCTCTATCGCAACGAACTGCACAAGCGGTTTTCCGAATGGCTGTTCCCCATAACCTTCGCGCTTATCGCGCTGGCGGTTGCCGGAGATGCGAAGTCCCACCGCGAGGCGCGCATACACCCGCTGGTGACCACCATCTGCATTGCGCTGTTCGTTCGCTGGATGGGATATTTTGCAGAGGGCCAGACCAAGACCCAGCCCCTGTTCAACTACGCGCTGTATGCCGTGCCTGTCGCATTTTCGGCGATTTCAGTGTGGTGCATCGCCACCCAGAGAACCATGGAGCTGCCGATCGGCTGGATAGATGCCCTGAACGGCATCTATAAGCGCATATCCGACAAGGCATTGGCTTTGAGAATGAAGCTCACCGGGGCCGGTGCACACAAGGGATCTGCGTGATGGGCTGGACCCTCGGGCGCTATTTTTTCCTGCGCTACACAGTGATCGCCATCTGGTTTTTCCTTGGCATCTTCGCTCTCGTTTTCCTGATCGACTTTACCGAGCTGACGAGCCGTACCAGCCGCATAGCAGGCTTTACCTACTGGACCGGCGCAGCCATCTCAGGGCTGCGTGTGCCCATGCTCGTGCTTCAGACAGTGCCGTTCGTCGGCCTGTTCGCAGCAATGGCGACGCTGGTATCGCTGAACCGCAAATATGAGCTGGTCGTTGCCCGCGCGGCCGGCATCTCAGCATGGCAGTTCCTGCTGCCGGTATGCCTTGGCGCTTTTCTGTTCGGCGTGCTGGCCGTCACAATTCTCAACCCGCTTGCTGCCCATGGGCTGGTGCGCTCGCAGCAGGTCGAAAGCCTGCTGCGCTCGGGTAACTCGAATACGGTCGACAGCAACACGGTGCCGTGGCTGCGCCAGAAGACATCCTCCGGGGATACCATAATCGGCGCGCGCGCCGTCCTTTCCCAGGGTCTGGAGATGGCTGATGCAACCTTCTTCATGCTCGATCGCGACGGCAATATCTTCGAGCGCCGCGACGCGCGCAGAGTGTACCTGCGTGACGGTTTCTGGGAATTGCACAATGTCGTGGTGCGACCATCCGGCGGTCCGGGTGAGAAGAAGGACGTTGATCGGGTACCAACCGATCTGAAGCCGGAATTCGTGCAGGAGAGACTGGCTCAGCCGGAAACGATTCCATTTTTTGAGCTGCCGCAGAAGATCGAAGTTGCGCGGTCCTTCGGTCTCGGGGCCAACGCTTTCGCCATGCAGTTCGACTCGCTGATTGCCCTTCCCTTCCTTCTGGTGGCGATGACGCTGATCGCGGCAACCGTGTCGATGCGATTTGCCCGGATGGGGCAATCGGTGACGATGATTCTGGGTGGCATTGTCGCCGGCTTTCTGCTTTATGTCGTCTCGGTTCTGGTCAAGGCGTTCGGCGTGGCCGGGTTCGTGCCCACTGTTGTGGCCGCGTGGTTCCCGGTTGTCGTGGCCATGTTTTTCGGGGTAACATTCCTTTTGTACAAGGAAGATGGCTAGTGAGGGGGGCGGTTGTGAAAAACGGTCGGTTCAGCCGATTGTCGCTCCTGTGTGGAGTCAGTGGCCTTGCCTGCCTTATGGCGTACGGCTTTGCGTCGACTCCTGCCGCTGCGCAGGTGCCAGACTCCCTGACCTCCAATATCCCTTCGGATGCCCAGATGCTGCTGGAGTCCGACACGCTCGTCTATGATAATGATTCGCAGACAGTGACCGCAGTTGGCGGCGTGCAGATCGATTATGCCGGCAATCGCCTCGTCGCCCAGCGCGTCGAATATGATCGCAAGACCCAGCGGCTGATCGCCAGCGGCAGCGTCGAAATCGTTCACAGCGACGGCACCAAGGTTCATTCCGAACATATCGACATCACCGACGACTTCGCGGACGGTTTTACCAACGCGCTAAGGGTCGAGACAGTTGACAAGACCTATTTCGCTGCGGAAAGCGCCGAGCGCATGGGTGGCGTGCTGACCACCTTCCACAACGGTGTCTACACAGCATGCGAGCCTTGCGAAGATAAGCCCGACAAGCCCGCCATCTGGCGTGTGAAATCGCAGAAGATCATCTGGAACAGCCAGAAAAAGACGATTCGCTTCCAGAACTCCAACTTCGAGTTCTTCGGAATGCCGATCGCCTATCTGCCGGTTTTCGAGATTGCCGACCCGACGGTGAAGCGCAAGAGCGGCTTCCTGTTCCCGTCGATTTCCTACAAGTCCGAGCTCGGTGTCGGAGTTGGGATCCCCTATTATTTTGCCCTGTCGCCTACTTACGATCTGACGGTCAAAGGCAATTACTACTCCAAACAAGGATTCCTTGGCGAAGCCGAGTGGCGCCAGCGCTTCAACAATGGCCAGTACAGCGTGAAGATTGCCGGCATCCGCCAGCAGGATCCGGAGGCCTTTAAGGCAGGTACTGAAAACAGAGGTGCGGCCGGCGATCTGAACCGAACCCGCGCAATGATGGGCACACAAGGCCAGTTCGCCATCAATTCGCGCTGGGATTTCGGCTGGAATGTCCTGCTCCAGACGGACAAGAATTTCTCCAGAACCTATGGAATCGACAATTATGAGCAATATGCTCATCGTTCCGAGGTTTATCTGACTGGTCTCAACGACCGGAACTACTTCGACCTGCGTGGCATGAAGTTCCAGATTCAGGAAGATATTCTGGACAGCAATATAAGCGCACGTAACGACAAGCAGGCTTGGGTCCTGCCTTCTTTCGATTACGCTTACATCCCTGACACATCGCTAGCCGGTGGGCAGCTATCGTTCAATGTGAATGCGCGTGCGCTCGACCGTAGCGTATTTGATGGGTCATACCTGCGGGATTCTAAGACAAACGCCATCATTCGTGAACCCGGAACCAACGATCCGATCTATCAGCGTGTTCGCGGCATCGATGGCAACAGCGGACGATTGACCGCAGAGGCGGAATGGAAGCGCTCCTTCATCACTGACGGCGGCATGGTGTTCACACCGTTGTTGGCTTTCCAGGCCGACGGCAGTTACCTGAATGCTTCTTCTGAATCTCTTACAGCCATCGACAACATGGCCCGCAACAGCGGCACCACCGCTGACATGCGCTCGTCCTTCTTCCGTTCGATGGCGACGCTTGGCCTCGAATGGCGCTGGCCGATCCTGTTTTCGGCAACCGCTTCCTCGCATGTGCTTGAGCCGACGGCGCAGCTCTTCGTTCGACCCAACGAAGACTATGTCGGCGGTCTTTCCGTGCCTAATGAAGACGCGCAGAGCTTCGTGTTCGATGCCTCCACGCTGTTTGAGCGGGACAAGTTCTCTGGCTACGATCGCATTGAAGGCGGTACGCGCGCCAATCTTGGCTTCCGTTATGTCGGAACCTTCGACAGCGGCTGGACCACCAATGCCATGTTCGGCCAGTCTTACCATCTGAATGGGGAGAACTCGTTCGCGGCGCCTGATCTGGTCAATGTCGGCGCCAATTCGGGCCTTGAGAGCGATCGCTCAGACTATGTCGGTCTTGTCGGTTTGAGCGGCCCGAGTGGCATTTCCGCTTCTCTGAGCGGGCGTTTCGATGAACAGACGTGGGAAGTCCGTCGGTCCGAAGTGAAGCTCGGGTACAATGGCGGCCCTCTGGCACTCTCGGCACGTTATGCCTTCATTCAGGCTCAGCCTGACTACGGTTTCAGTGAAGATCGCCATGAAGTGGGATTTGGCGGTTCTGCTCAGTTCGCCGAGAACTGGCGCGTGTTCGGCTCCGGTACCTACGATCTTGAGAAGAACGTGATGGTGAAAAACGGCATAGGCTTTGGCTATGCCGATGAGTGCTTCACCTATCTGATGACCTATTCTCAGACGCGTGACCGTATCAATAAGGAAGTCTCGCAAAGCATCGGCTTCAACATCACCTTCCGTACGCTGGGTGATTTCGGTTCGGCCACCAGCAACTTCGTTCAGTAAATGGTAGCTGACACGGTTTTGCCGTATAAAGCGGGCAAAAGCCCGATTCAATTTGTGCTTTGACGTGAACTGAAAGCTGGATGCCGGAATGCGGAAATATCTTCTCTCTGCAAGCCTTGCCCTTTTCGTCGGTGTGACGGCTGTTGCGGCGACTGGCGTGACCACGCCGGCGGTGGCAAGCGAGATCAAGTATATCGTCAACAATATGCCGATCACGACCACCGATATTCAGCACCGTAACGCCTTTTTCCGTCTGCAACGGCGCAAGGGCGATGCGGCGAATGAGATGATCGAGCAGACCCTGCGCCTCGCCGAAGCGCAGCGCATCGGCATCCGCATCAGCGACAAGCAGGTCAACGACGCTTACGCCCGCTTTGCTTCCAGCAACAACATGCCGCTGGCGCAGCTCGATTCGGTCATGGCGCAATCGGGGGTCACCAAGCAGCATTTCAAGGATTTCATCCGCTCCCAGATGGCCTGGAACCAGGCAATCGGCGCGCGCTACCGGGCCGAGCAATCGGGAAGTGGACTGACCAGCCAGCAGGAAGCCGTGCGCAACATGCTGAAAAAGGGCGGAAACAAGCCTTCGGCGACTGAATACATGCTGCAGCAGGTGATTTTCGTCATCCCGCCGGCGGAGCGCAAGTCGACGATGGGCAAGCGTAAGCGTGAAGCAGAGGCGCTGCGAGCGCGCTTCAACGGCTGCGCCAACACACAGCAATTTGCCAAAGGCCTGATCGATGTGACTGTGCGCGATCTGGGTCGCATTATCGCACCGCAACTGCCACCGGAATGGGCAGATCAGATCAAGAAGACCAAGGCTGGCGGCGCGACCGGGGTTCGCGAAACGGAACGGGGGGTCGAGTTCATCGGCGTGTGCAGCGCGCGCGAGGTTTCCGACGACCGGGTTGCCGAACTGGTGCTTCAGAATGAGAATACCGACGCCGACGCGGATAAGCTCGGCCAGAAATATATGGAAGAGCTGAAGAAGACGGCCAAGATCGTCCGGCGCTGATCGTGCAACGCCTGCCTCTTCCCCTTGCCGTCAGCATTGGCGATCCCTCCGGCATAGGTCCGGAGATCGCCATTCAGGCATGGCAACGGCGCAACGAGCTTCGCCTTCCTCCTTTCTACCTGCTGGCCGACCCGGCTCTGGTTGCCGCGCGCAGCAAGCGGATGGGCAGCGATGTTCAGTTGGCCGAAACCTCTCCCGAAAAATCGACCGAAGCTTTCGCGCATGGCCTGCCCATCGTTGCGCTTGAGAATCGATTGGTCGACCGCCCGGGACAACCGGATGCCGCCAATGCATCCGGCATCATCGAGGCGATAGACCGTGCGGTTGAAGATTGCTTCTCCGGCAAGGCGGCCGCGGTGGTAACCTGCCCGATAGCCAAGAAGCCGCTCTATGACGCCGGCTTTGCCTTTCCCGGCCACACCGAGTATCTGGCGCATCTGGCTTCCCAGCGGACCGGAACGCCCGTCAAGCCGGTGATGATGCTGGCAGGACCGGAACTGCGAACGGTGCCGGTCACCATCCACATCGCGCTGTCGGACGTGCCCAAAGCGCTGACTACGGAACTCATCGTGGAAACGGCACTCATCACCGCCCGGGATCTGCAGAGCCGCTTTGGGCTGAGCAACCCGCGCCTCGCGATTTCAGGGCTCAACCCGCATGCGGGTGAGGATGGCGCGATGGGAACGGAAGATCGCGACATCGTAGCGCCTGCCATCGCAGCCTTGAAGGCCAGAGGCATAAATACTTTCGGCCCCCTGCCTGCCGACACCATGTTCCACGCCAGCGCCCGAGCAGGCTATGATGTGGCGATCTGCATGTATCACGACCAGGCCCTGATACCCGCCAAGGCCCTTGCCTTCGACGAGGCAGTGAACGTCACGCTTGGCTTGCCCTTCATCCGCACCTCGCCGGATCATGGCACCGCGTTCGCCATCGCCGGAAAAGGCGTGGCCCGGCCCGACAGTTTCATTGCGGCACTCAGGCTGGCCGGCCAGATGGCACGCAGCGGAAAGATGGCGGAACCCGCTTGAGCTTCGATGGCCTCCCTCCCTTGCGAGACGTGATCGACCGCTACGAGTTGCGGGCGAAGAAGGCGCTTGGGCAGAATTTTCTTCTCGACCTGAATATTACCGGCAAGATTGCGCGCGTCGCCGGTGATCTGAGTGATGTGACCGTCATCGAGGTCGGGCCCGGGCCCGGCGGACTGACCCGTGCGCTCCTCGCTCACGGCGCGAAGCGCGTAGTCGCCATCGAAAAGGACGAGCGCTGCCTGGCTGCGCTGGACGAAATCTCGAAGCATTATCCAGGCCGCCTGCATGTGGTTCCGGGCGATGCCCTGAAGACGGATTTCGCTACGCTTGCCGAACCCGGCTCCCCTGTCAGGATCGTGGCCAACCTGCCCTACAATGTCGGCACCGAGCTGCTGGTTCGCTGGCTGACAGTGCCGCAATGGCCGCCTTTTTATCAGTCGATGACGCTGATGTTCCAGCGCGAGGTGGCCATGCGCATCGTGGCGGAACCGGGCAGCGAGGCTTACGGCCGGCTGGGCGTTCTGGCCGGATGGCGCACCCGGGCGCGCATCGCCTTCGATCTGCCGCCGCAGGCTTTTACGCCACCACCGAAGGTAACCTCATCGGTCGTCCATCTGGAACCTCGTGCAGAACCGCTTCCAGCAGACGTCCGCAGGCTTGGCCGCCTCACCGAAGCTGCCTTCGGCCAGCGCCGCAAGATGCTGCGTCAGAGCCTTAAATCACTGGGCGGAGAGAGCCTGCTGGAGAGCGTGGGCATCGACCCCACGCGCCGGGCAGAGACGCTGAGCGTGGAAGAGTTCGTGCGCCTCGCCAACGCCATCTGAGCGCACGGCAGCAAGCAGCCTGCACGGGAACGCCGCTGGAGCCTTCTTATCAAAATTATGACGGCCCTAAGCCCGGTAAGGTTTGAAAGAAGGAACGGCGGGATCATATCGCCCCGCCCTGCGATCCGGCTTTCTCAGCCCAGATCCTCGTCCATCAGCCCGGAAACGAAATCGAACAGTCCGGGCCGGCGGTCGCGGCGCAGCCGCTCAGCGGTGACGATGGACACGACTTCCGTGAAAGCCCGGTCGAGATCGTCGTTGACGACGACAAAATCATACTCGGTCCAGTGTTCGATCTCGTCACGCGCGTTTTTGAGACGCGTCTCGATCACCGCTTCCTGATCCTCGGCACGCCGCTTCAGGCGGTCCTTCAGTTCGCGCATGGACGGCGGCAGAATGAAGATGGAAACGATGTCGCCCCGCATCTTCTCCCGCAGCTGCTGGGCGCCCTGCCAGTCGATGTCGAACAGCATGTCGCGCCCCTCGGCCATCGCCTTCTCGGCTGGCCCACGCGGGGTGGCGTAGAAATTGCCGTGCACTTCGGCCCACTCCAGCAATTCGTCATTGTCGCGCAGGATCTCGAATTCCCGCCGGCTGCGGAAATGATAGTGGCGGCCATCGATCTCACTGCCGCGCCGCGGACGCGTGGTGACGCTGACCGAAAGCTCGAACTGATTGTCGCTTTCCAGCAGGTTCCGCGCAATGGTGGACTTGCCTGCACCAGAAGGCGAAGACAGCACGAGCATCAGCCCCCGCCGACGGATGAGGGATCCGACATTATTTGACGGCATCTGTTACTCCAGATTTTGAACCTGTTCGCGGAACTGATCGATGACTGCCTTGAGTTCGAGCCCTATGGTAGTGATCGAAGCTGCATTCGATTTAGAGCACAAGGTATTCGATTCGCGATTGAATTCCTGCGCCAGGAAATCGAGCTTCCGGCCAATGGCGCCGCCTGAGACGAGAAGGGATCGCCCGGAGGCCACATGCGTCTTCAGTCTGTCGATCTCTTCGCGGATATCGGCTTTGGTGGCAAGCAGGGCCGCTTCCTGATGAAGGCGAGCCTCATCGAAGCCTGCGGCAGAATTAAGCAGCAAGCTCACCTGATCGGCAAGGCGCGCGCGGATGACATCCACCTCCCTTGAGGGGTCTGTTTCGGCTTGCAGGGTCAGCTCTTCAATCCGGTCAAGATGACCGCCCAGAACCTTGCGCAATGCCTCGCCTTCTTCGCATCGGGCCTGCTGAAGCTGCGAAAGTGCCATTTCAAGCGTCTGCTGAATGGTCGCGTCCAGAGCTGCGCGCGCCTCGGGCGTTTCCACCGTTTCCGGAAGCTCCAGAACGCCACGCAGGGCGAGAAGGCCGTCAACACTCGGCGGCGCCGCTCCGAAATCGTCCTGCAGCCGTTTGGCGAGGACAGCGAGATCGCGGAGAAAAGCTTCATTGATCGAGGGCTGTACGCCAGCCCCCGCTGGCCGTGTTATAGTCAGGTTGGCCTGAAAGTTCCCGCGTGCAAATCGTTTCTGGATCGCCTGACGAGCCGGCAGTTCCAGCCGGTCGAAGCCGGGAGGCAAACGCATCCGCACCTCGGCGCTCTTGCCATTGACGGACTTCACCTCCCAGGCGATGGCAACGCCATCATGCTCGGCGTTTGCACGGGCGAAACCGGTCATGCTCTGCAAGGTCATGCGATCCTCTCCGGCCGGCTGATTGAAATCCCAAACAGCAAAGCCATGGTCTGGCCGGAATGCCGGATCGGCTTTCCGCCTCTACTGGGTGGGGTTGGTTTCTGCGGGATCGTCGGCATTCTCGCCAGCCTGCCCGCTCCCGGCAGCTTCCGCAGCCTGCTTGCGTTGCCAGGCGCGGTAGCGCGCAACATTCTCGTTGTGCTCCTTGAGCGTCGGCGAGAACACATGGCCACCCGTGCCATCAGCGACAAAGTACAGATCTTCCGTCTTGGACGGATTGGCCACCGCTTCCAGCGAAGCCCTGCCCGGATTGGCGATCGGTGTCGGCGGCAGGCCATTGATCGTGTAGGTGTTGTATGGTGTCGGCTTGTCGATATCCGATCGATAGATCGGACGGTCCGCCGGCTTGCCCTGACCTCCGAACAGACCATAGATGATCGTCGGGTCCGACTGCAGCCGCATGCCCTTGCGCAGGCGGTTGAGGAACACCCCGGCAATGCGCGAGCGCTCATCGCCACGCGAGGTTTCCTTTTCGACGATCGATGCCAGCGTCAAAAATTCGTTCTCGTCGGCGAGCGGCAGATCGGAATCACGCCTCGCCCAAATGGAGGACACCAAAGCCTTCTGATCGGAAAGAAGCTTGTCGATCATCTGCTGGCGCGTGGCACCACGCGTAAACCGCAGCGTATCGGTCGCGATGCTGCCTTCAGGAGGAAGCTGCGATGGCATATCGCCGGTAAGAGCCTCATGGGCCGCGATGCGCTCGAACGCCTGATGAACCGTCAGACCTTCCGGAATGGTCAGCGCGTAGGTGACCGACTTGCCGCTCTTCAGAAGCTCCATGATCTCGCGCATCGACGCATGCGGCTTGATCTCGTATTCGCCCGCTTTCAGCGCCTGATCATTGTTATGGACGCGCACACCAACGCGGAAAACGCGGGCATCGCTGATCAGTCCGCGACGCTCCAGCTGCTCTGCAATCTGCGAGACACCCGTATTCGGCTTGACCAGGAAGGTGTCGCCGATGGCGGAAGGCCCCGGCTCGATGAACGCCTTCTTGCCGAAATAGACGGCAAGGCCGCCACCCACCATCACCAGAAGGATCAGGGAAAGCACGAAGTTGAGAAAAACCACGATCTGGCTGCGGGAGCGGCGCGAGCGCTTCGCCGGCGGGGGAGTTCCCTTTTCCGGCCGCAGAGCTTCATTCGCCGTTTTCGGCACGATCGGCGTGCCCGCAGGCGCTGAGTTCTGCGGCGTCGGGCTCTGCCCGAATTCATTGCCTCCAGAATTGGTGTTCATGGCACCCCGGTCTTTTGTGGAATCGATACCCCTCCTGAAAAATAGGAGCGAATATGGCAAAATTCACGGCATCCGACCCTGTCGGATGCCGTTTACGCGGGCTGTTCAGCCATTATAGCGCTGGAAGACCAGCGAAGCATTGGTACCGCCGAACCCGAAGGAGTTGGACAGCGCAACGTCGATCTGCCGCTGACGCGGTTTGTTCGGCACAAGATCGATCGCCGTCTCGCGTTCCGGGTTGTCCAGATTGATGGTCGCCGGGGCGATATTGTCGCGAATTGCCAGAATCGAGAAGATCGCCTCGGCTGCACCCGCCGCACCGAGCAGATGGCCGATCGACGATTTCGTCGAGGACATGGAAATCTTCGGGGCGGCATCGCCGACCAGCCGCTCGACAGCGCCAAGCTCGATCGTATCCGCCATGGTCGATGTGCCATGGGCGTTGATGTAATCGATGTCGGAAGGCCTGAGGTTCGCACGCTTCAGCGCAGCCGTCATGCAGCGGAACGCGCCGTCGCCATCCTCGGCAGGAGCCGTGATGTGATAGGCATCGCCGGTGAGACCGTAGCCGACCACTTCGGCGTAGATCCGCGCGCCGCGCGCCTTGGCGTGTTCCAGCTCTTCCAGAACCACGACGCCGGCGCCCTCGCCCATGACGAAACCGTCACGGTCGCGATCATACGGACGCGATGCCTGTTCAGGCGTGTCATTGCGTTCGGTGGAAAGGGCACGGCAAGCCGCGAAACCCGCCAGAGAAAGGCGATTAACCGGCGCTTCGGCGCCACCGGCCAGCATCACATCCGCATCGCCGAACATGATCAGCCGTGCGGCGTCGCCAATGGCGTGTGCGCCGGTCGAGCATGCCGTCACCACTGCGTGGTTGGGGCCCTTGAAGCCATGCCGGATGGAAACCTGCCCGGACACCAGATTGATGATCTGTCCGGGAATGAAGAAGGGGCTGATACGGCGCGGACCGCGCTCCTTCAATATGATGGAGTTCTCGGCAATGCCTTCGATGCCGCCGATGCCGGAGCCGATCATGACGCCTGAGGCGCAGCGCTCCTCCTCGGTCTTCGGCTCCCAGCCGGAATCCTTCAGCGCTTCGTCGGCAGCCGCGATCCCGTAAAGGATGAACTCACCGATCTTGCGCAGTTCCTTGGCTTCGAGAACGGATTCCGGATTGAAGGTACCGTTCGTCCCGTCACCACGGGGAATGATGTGGGCGATCTTGCAGGCAAGATCGTCCACTTCAAATTCGGTCACACGGCGGGCTGCACTGCGGGCGGAGAGAAGTTCCTTCCATCCGTGCTCGTAACCCATTCCGAAAGGCGAAAGCAGGCCAAGACCCGTAACGACAACGCGCCGCATGTCTGTAATCAATATCCGCCTGAAAGGATCAGGCAGAGGCCTTGTCGATAAACTTGACGGCATCGCCGACGGTCAGGATCGTCTCGGCGGCGTCATCCGGGATTTCGACCCCGAACTCTTCCTCGAATGCCATGACGAGCTCGACCGTGTCGAGGCTGTCTGCGCCCAGATCGTCGATGAAGCTGGCCTGCTCCGTCACCTTGTCGGCGTCAACGCCGAGATGCTCGATAACGATCTTCTTGACGCGCTCTGCGGTGTCACTCATTTGGGCATCCTCGTCTTCAGGTTGGTCTGTCTTCGTTAGCGGTCGTCATGACGCTAATCAAGTTGAAAGATGGTCCTGCAAGAAACACAGTGAAGCAGGCCAATTCCGGCAAGAGCCTTGGAATTGCGGGCCGCATTACACGAAATTCCCCGCATATCCAAGGCGAAAAGCCAGCTGTCCCTAGATCATCGCCATGCCGCCATTCACATGAATCGTCTGGCCGGTGACGTAGGCGGCCTCATTCGAGGCGAGATAAGCAACTGCGGAGGCGACTTCGTCGCCCGTTCCCATACGCCGGGCGGGGATGGCCGACATGATGGTCTCTTTCTGCTTGTCGTTGAGCTTGTCGGTCATCGCCGATTCGATGAAACCCGGCGCAACGCAGTTGACCGTGATGTTGCGGGTTGCGATCTCCTGCGCCAGCGACTTGGAGAAGCCGATGATGCCCGCCTTCGAGGCGCAATAGTTGGCCTGGCCCGGATTTCCGGTCACGCCGACGACGGAGCTGATGTTGATGATGCGGCCATGGCGGCGGCGCATCATCGGATGGGTCAGCTCTCGGGTGAGGCGGAAAACGGCAGAGAGATTGACGTTGATAACGTCATCCCAGTCGGCATCGCTCATGCGCACGAACAGGCCGTCGCGGGTGATGCCGGCATTGTTGACGAGGATATCCACGCCTTCGAGTTCTACTTCAGCTTTCTGGCCGAGTTCCTTGACCTCGCTGGCATCGGACAGGTTAGCCGGAAAGAGCTTTACGCGCTCGCCAAGCTCACCGGCCAGCGTTTCAAGTTTTTCGACGCGCGTGCCATGCAGGCCGACAACGGCGCCCTGCGCGTGAAGCACGCGGGCGATCGCCTCGCCGATTCCGCCCGTCGCACCCGTTACCAGCGCCTTGCGGCCTGTCAGATCAAACATTCCTGCCTCCATAAACGTCGCCAGCAGCGATCAGTCCGTGATCAGCCGAGAGCGGCAAGCGCCGCCTCGATATCGGCCGGCGTCCCGACGGAACTGACAGCGATATCGCGATTTATACGGCGCGCAAGCCCGGAAAGCACCTTTCCAGCGCCAATTTCATAAAGCGTGGTGACGCCATTCGCGCCAAACCACTCTACCGTTTCGCGCCAGCGCACCCTGCCCGTCACCTGCTCGATGAGGCGCGCAGTGATAAGATCAGTGTCGGTGGCGGGCTCCACGGAGACGTTCGACACCACCGGAACCACCGGGGCATGTCGCGCGACAGCCGCCAGCGCTTCGCGCATCGCATCCGCAGCCGGGCCCATCAATGCGCTGTGGAACGGCGCGGAAACCTGCAGCATCAGCGCGCGCTTGGCGCCCTTGGCCGTGCACAGTGCCGCTCCGCGCTCCACGGCCGCCTTGCTGCCCGAAATCACAAGCTGGCCGCCACCATTGTCATTGGCGATCTGGCAGACCTCACCTTGCGCGGCTTCCGTGCAGGCCGCTTCCACATCTGCCTGCTCCAGTCCGATGATGGCAGCCATGGCGCCTTCGCCTGCCGGCACGGCTGCCTGCATGGCATTGCCGCGAATGCGCAGCAGGCGCGCCGCATCGGCGATGGAAACGAAGCCGGCGGCGGCAAGCGCCGAATACTCGCCAAGGGAATGGCCGGCCACATAGGCGACCTTTTCCTTCAGCGAAAAGCCTTTTGATTCCAGAGCCCGCATGGCGGCAAGCGACACGGCCATCAGGGCCGGCTGGGCATTGGCTGTCAGGGTCAGCGTTTCTTCGGGTCCCTCGAAGATCAGCGCCGAAAGCTTCTCACCGAGCGCCTCGTCCACTTCCTCGAACACCCTGCGCGCTTCGGGGTAAGCGTCGGCAAGTTCCTTGCCCATGCCCACGGTCTGACTGCCCTGCCCCGGGAACGTGAATGCTATTGCCATGATCAGCCTCGGTTTGTGCTCTTAATCCCGCGTGTGACGCATTGAAGCAAGGCAAGTCAAGCCCGCACCCCTTTTACCGGGCTTTTGAAGCAGGAATGGCTCTTTATCCGACGGAACGGAAAAAGGATCACATATCGTTAAAAACGAACACGATTCTTTCGTCGGCTATTCCCATTTTTGCCACACGCAATAGCTTTTCGTGACATATGCATGACAGTTCTATGACGCTGGCATTCAATGGGAAAGTTGTGAGTTGGTGAAACGCAAACCAGAATTTGCTGAACAGGCAGCACGCATGGATGCCACGGCGTCCGGCAGCAACCGTTCGGCGCTGAACGCAAGTGCCCGTCATGCGGTGCTGATGGTCCTTGCTTCAGCCCTGCTTGTTTTTGCCATCGAATGGATTTTCCGTGGCGATTTCGCAGGTGCGGTTGCCTTCTTTACGCAACCATACAAGCCCGGCTGGACCACGGTTCTGGTGTTTGCGCTCCTTCTGCTCGGACTGGACGCCATTCTTGGCCGTGCCTGGCTCGGATTGCTGACCGTTGCGCCGATAACGCTCACCCTTGCCTTCATCGGCTACCAGAAGTCGCTCTATCTGGGCGATCCGCTGTTTCCGACGGATATTCTCTTTGCCCGCCAGATCTTCGAGTTGCTGCCCCTTCTGGTCGGTGAACGGCCATGGACCGGCGTGGCGCTGGCGCTGGGGCTTGTTCTGACGATAACCGCCCTGCTCTATACGTGGCGTTATGTGCAACGTCGCATACCGCGCATGAGCTACAGGGGCCGCGCCGCGCGCCTCTTACTGGCTCTGCCGGCGCTCGCCTTCTTCGTCTCGCTGATGGACTACGCGACGTTCTCCTGGACCCGTGACCGTCTCAGGATCATCCCGATGATGTGGGACCAGAAGGAAAATTACGCCAACAACGGCTTTACCCTCGCCTTCGCGCTCAATGTGCCGATGGCCCACGTCTCAACTCCGGCCGGATTCTCCGACAAGGCGATCGATTCGCTGCCAAAGCCTGCGGTCGACACCACACTGCCCACGGAACAGCCAGACATCATCATGGTGATGAGCGAATCGTTCTGGGATGCCGGCAAACTGCCCGGCGTCACCATCACGCCCGATCCGATTGCTTCCACCCGCGCGCTGCAATCGGGCGAAATGTTTTCGCCGGAATTCGGCGGCATGACCGCCAATGTGGAATTCGAGGCGCTGACAGGATTTTCCAACGCCTTCCTGCCGGCAGGCAGCATCCCCTACCAGCAATATGTGCGCAAGCCGCTGCCTTCCATGGCAACCTTCCTGCGCTCGGAAGGCTATCAGACACTGGCCATCCATCCCGGCACGGACTGGTTCTGGAACCGCTCCAATGTCTACAAGGCGTTCGGCTTCGACGAATTTCGCTCCGAAAAGACGATGGCGACCATAGCGAAGCGCGGCCCGCTTGTTTCCGACGAATCGATGACGGACGAGATCATCGCCGCGGCAGATGCAGCCGAAAGGCCTCTCTTCCTGTTTTCCGTGAGCCTCCAGAATCACGGCCCCTACGAGCCGAATCGCTACGGCAACGCCACCCACAGCGTTCAGGCTGAAACAAGCGACTGGGCCCGCGCGTCACTGGCGAGCTTTGCGGAAGGCGCGGCCGATTCCGACCGCGAGTTGCAGCGCCTGATCGACTGGGCCCGCAAGCGCGACCGTCCGACGGTGATCGCCTTCTTCGGCGACCATCTGCCGCCTCTCGGGCCCGTTTACGTGGAAACCGGGTTCCTGAAGACCAATGTCGCGCCGCGCCGGGATGCGCCCGAGAACATGCGCCTCCACCGCTCGACTCCTCTGGTCATCTGGTCGAATCGCAGCGGCAGCGTTGAAGATGTCGGTGGCGTCAGCCCCGCCTTTCTGCCCCTGCACGTATTCAGGACAGCCGGGATAAGCCATCCCTACTACACCGGCTTTCTGGGCGATCTGCATCAGCGCTACAGCGTGGTGGAGCGCTCGCTGCTGCTCAGCGCAGATGGAGAGCCGACACCCGACTGGGCGCAGCAGAAGCAGATCGATCCCTCGATCCGCGATTTCCGCTACCTTCAGTATGACATGATGTTCGGAAAGCACCGCGCGGCGCCGGACTTCTTCCCCGAAACGATCGGAGATGTCGTGGCGCATGCGAGCTGATCGCTGCGGGCCGGCTGACGGCTGCATGATCGAAAAACGAGCGGAGACTTGACATTCCGGGCACATCCGGTATGTGTCGCGCCAAGTTTCCGCTTCCGGGCGCCGCCCCGTATTGTTGCGGCTTAACCCCAGGAACATAAACGGACGAGCAACATGGCAAAAGCCGCGAACATCAAGATCAAGCTTCTTTCGACCGCCGACACCGGCTTCTTCTATGTGACCAGCAAGAACAGCCGTACCAAGACGGACAAGCTCTCGTTCCGCAAGTACGATCCGGTCGTCAAGAAGCACGTTGAATTCAAGGAAACGAAGATCAAGTAATCTTCTGATTCCTGCGAACAGAAAAATGCCGCCCGATGGGCGGCTTTTTTGTTGGCTGCCCTTTCGTTGCGTGGCCTTGTATTTCATCCTTGCGAGCAGATAAAAAGCATCAGATTCTGACTGATCTTTTTATTCTTTTGCCGGGGGTATTGCCGCAATGCTGATCCGCCTCACCTATATATCGACCTTCAATCCCAACATCACCGAGGCCGACATAGACGAACTGACCGGGAAGGCGGCAGAGTTCAACAAGCAACACGGCATCAGCGGCATTCTGGCGGTGGAAGGCGAGCGGGTTTGCCAGATACTGGAAGGCCCGCGTCATGAGGTTCAAAGCCTGTTTGAATCCATCCGGCGCGACCCGCGCCATTCCGGCATCGTCGAGCTCGACGTGAGCGAGATAGACCAGCCTCACTTTGAGGCATGGGGCATGGCGCGCCGTCCGATTGTGGACATCGTTACGCTGGCATTTTCACTGTAGACGAACAAGCTGCCTTGCCGAAAGGGACTGTGCCGGGAAACCGGGGGCCGGTCGACTATGGCAGCGGTACGAGGAGGCCACTATTACCAAGGCCGACCGGCCAACCCCACGGAACCCAGGAGATGCGGCGGACCTGAGAAACATGGGGTATCTCTGAGGCGTAACCGGAAACTGCCTGCTACACCATTTCCGCAACGTCGCGCACGAAACCGCGAAAATCAACCATTTCTTAACCCAGAGAATCGAAAGCGCTGGATTAAGGTAAACTCTCAGCTGTCGCCGCCTTGACGAATCCCTCCGCAGAGACGCTCACGCCGCCTTGGCGACGACACGGTTGCGGCCGTTCTTCTTTGCTTCATAGAGAGCAAGATCAGCCCGCTTCAGAAGCGCCGCAACGCTGTCGTCCTGCCTTTTGACCGACGAAACGCCAACGCTGATGGTGATCTCGACCGGGTTGCCCTGCCTGCCGACCGAGAAAGGTGTTCTTGCGATTTCCGCACGTATGCGTTCGGCCACCTTGGCAGCTACGGCGCCTTCCGTATCGGGCATGACAATAACGAACTCCTCACCGCCAAACCGGCAGATCAGATCGATTCCGCGCATGTTCTGCCTCAGGCGACGTGCAAACTCGCGCAGCACATCGTCGCCGCCGTCATGACCATAAGTGTCGTTGATCGATTTGAACCGGTCGAGATCCACGATCATGATCGACAGCGGGCGCCTGCGCGCCACGGCCCTGTCGAACAAGGTCTGAAGGTGGCTGTCGAGATAGCGTCTGTTATGAAGCCCGGTAAGGGAATCCGTCACCGCCATCTCTATCGACTGGGTGACGCTGGCGCGCAGCTGATCATTATAACGTTTGCGCCTGATCTGCGTATAAAGCCGCGCTGTCAGCTCGTGGGGATCGACCGGCCGCACCAGATAGTCGTTGACGCCAAGCTCCAGCCCCCGGATGATGCGGGGGTCATCATCCTGTTCGGCCAGCAATATGATCGGCAGGAAGCGCGTGCGATCCAGAGACCGCAACTGCGAGCATAGCCGCAGCGGATCGACATTCGGCAAAACCGTCGACAGGATCACGCATTCGTAATTGCCTTCCGCAGCCTGGAAGAAACCGGCATTGGGATCGGAGGCGAACTCCAGCTCCATCTCACCCCTTATCTTCGAGCGAATACGCTCGAAGACTTCGGCGCGGCTGTCTATCAGCAGCACCTTGGCAGGCAGGTCCGACCCATTATCGCCACGGCTGAGAATGTTCGCGAGCCCTATGCTGGTCGCCGTGGCGGTACGCAGCCGCAATTCGTCGGTCAGCATCTTGAGCCGAACGAGGCTCTTCACCCGCGTCATGAGCTGCAGATCATTAACGGGCTTGGTCAGAAAATCGTCTGCCCCGGCTTCAAGTCCGCGGATACGGTCCGAGACCTGTCCGAGAGCCGTGATCATGATGACCGGCAGATGCGCGGTCGCCGGATCGCTCTTGAGCCTGCGGCAAACCTCGAACCCGTCCATCTCCGGCATCATCACGTCGAGAAGAACGACGTCGACCTTGGTGGTCTCGCATATATCGAGCGCCTCAGCTCCGGAGCTGGCGGTGATAACCTCAAAGTACTCGGCCAGCAGTCGCACCTCAAGAAGGCGCACATTGGCCGGAATGTCGTCAACGACGAGGATGCGCGCGGTCATGCATCCCCCAGATAGGATTTGATCGTTTCGATAAAGCGCGGAACGGAAATCGGCTTGGAAATATAGGCCTCGCATCCTCCCTTGCGGATGCGCTCCTCGTCGCCTTTCATGGCAAAGGCGGTGACCGCTATGACCGGGATGACGTGGAGTTCATCATCCGCCTTGAGCCATTTTGTCACCTCAAGCCCCGAGACTTCAGGCAGCTGAATATCCATCAGGATCAGATCGGGCCTGTGGGTGCGCGCCAGTTCGAGCGCTTCCAGACCATTGCGGGTGCGCACGGTCTCGTAACCGCTGGCCTCGATGAGGTCGCGAAAGAGCTTCATATTGAGCTCGTTATCTTCGACGATCATTACTTTCTTCGGCATAGACTTTCCGTCCCGATGGCCATTCTCCAGAATGACATCGTCCCCCTACACTCAGTCAGGCCGCACCAACCCGAATGCACGCTAGCGCAAGATGATTGATGAAATGGAAATCAACCGTCAACAAAGCGTATCTTGCGTCGGGTATCCACAGACGGCTTCCAGAACTTGCCCTGTGTGGCAATTCACATACCTTGCCAGAACGATTCGAATAATTCTCGCTCAGGACTGAAGGGTAACAATGACAGATGCAGCGTCAATGCGCGAGCACGCCGAGGCTTTGTCCATCAGCGCCCTCGGTTTCGTAGCATCGGACCCCGAACTTTTGCCACGTTTCCTTGCAATCACCGGCATCGACGCCGGTTCGATCCGGCAGGCAGCGCGCGAACCCGGCTTTCTGGCGGGTGTTCTCCAGTTCATTCTGGCGCATGAACCTACCCTTCTGCGCTTTTGCGAGGCAACGGGAACACCGCCTGCTGCTATCGGTCAGGCCCTGCGCCATCTGCCGTCAGGCGATACAAGCTATGAAAGTTCGATATGAGTGCCGATCCCGAAACCCTGCGACAGATTGAAGAACTCTCCTCGGACGACAGGCCGCTCCTGATCCTCGACGTGGACGACGTCCTGCTTGAGTTCATCCGCCCGTTTCCCCGTTTTCTGGAACAGCGCGGACTTCAGTTGACGATGGCCTCGTTTCGCCTGACCGGCAACATCGCCGAAACGGGAACCGGCAGGCTGGTCGAGCAGCCCGAAGTCACGGCCCTGCTGGACGATTTCTTCGCCGGGCAGGCCGACTGGCAAAGCATCACCGATGGCGCGCCCGAAGCGCTTGCAAGCTTCGAGGGCCGCGCGGAAATCGTTCTGCTGACGGCAATGCCGCACCGGCACCGCGAAACGCGCCGCGCGCATCTCGACGCGCTCGGCCTTCCCTATCCTCTGCTCACCACGGAAATGGCCAAGGGACCTGCAGTGGCGCGCCTGCGCGGTCCGGGCAACCGGCCCGTCGCTTTCGTCGACGACCAGCCGCCGAACCTGATTTCGGCTCGCGAATCCGTCTCAGACGCCAATCTTTTCCACCTGATGGCCGATAACAGCCTGCGCGAATTCCTGCCGCCACTGCCACAGGACATCACGATCGTGCATGACTGGCACGACGCAAGGCCCAAGATAGCCGCCGCTCTGGGTTTCTGAAAAAGCGTATTCGCCGGCAAGCGCGGCGGGCGATGATGCAAAATTCTACAGCGGATGCTCTGCGTAGAACCCGATCACCCGCTGCTTGAAGCTCTTGTCGCCGACCGCGAGCATGTGGTCGCGGCCCTCGATGGCGAATGGCACGGCGTTGGGCATCAGCGCAGCCAGCTCTTCCGGAGAACCGCCGATGTCGTCTTTGGTACCCACGGCGACGAGCGCCGGCTGGGTAATGCGGGACATGTCGTCCTCGGTCAGCACTTCGCGTGAGGTCGAGATACAGGCCGCTAGCGCCCTGCGGTCACTGCGCGTCTGATCGGCAAAGGCGCGAAACGCCCGCCCGCGCGGATGCGTGGTCTTCGCCGGATCTTCCGCAAGCAAGGCATCGGCGATCGGGTCCCAGTCGCCCACACCGTCCACCATGCCGATCCCCAGACCGCCGAACACAAGCGTCGCCACTCTTTGTGGGGATTCCAGCGCGAGGAACGCGGAAACCCGCGCGCCCATCGAATAGCCCATGACATGCGCTTTTTCGATGCCGAGATGATCCAGCAGAGCCACCGCATCCGACGCCATCTTGGTCGGCGTATAATCGGCTTCATCATAACTCTTGGTGGAGTTGCCATGACCGCGATTGTCCAGCGCAATGGCCCGGTAACCCGCATCGTTGAGCGTCTTGAACCAGCCGGGCGATACCCAGTTCACATAATGGCTGGAAGCGAAGCCATGAATGAGCAGCACCGGGTCGCCCTTCCCCCTTGCCGGCTCACGGTCGAGAAAAGCGAGATCGAAACCGTCATGGGTAAAGAATTGCATGTGAACTCACTGTCCTGAATTGCATCGCGATCGCATGGACCATCGGGGGACCACCGGGCAAAACTGAAGGCACGCCTATCTCAAACCGCTGCCTGCCCGCAAAAGCCAAACCTCAGCCGCCGTTCGCGGGCGCCATCTGCGTGGCCCCGGCTTCGTTCAGCCTCGGATGCCGTACCATATCGCCTACAGATATGCCTTCCCTGCCGGTCGTTCCAGCCTTCAGTTCAAGCACATAGCGAACAGGTTTTTCCGGCGAGATGGGGGCGATGGAATAAGGCTCGCCCGGCAGAATAGCCTCGATGCGGCCCTGCTCCGCAATGAACACGAGGTCGAGCGCCATCGGCGTGTTCTTCATCCAGAAGCTCACCGGCCGGGTTTCCTCGAAAATAAACAGCATGCCGCGATCGTCCGGCATTGTCTGGCGATACATCAGGCCCGCCGAACGATTAGCGCCGTTATCAGCCACCTCGATGGCAAAAAAGCGCGGGCCGGCGGTGGTGGCGATTTCCAGCGGATCCGCGTCGACGGGCAGAAGCATCGGCTGGCCGGCCGCTGTTTCCGTTCCCTGCGAAAGAGACGGCGCAGAAACAGCTATTACCAGCGCGAGGCAGGCAAACACTCCCGCCATCCAACTCCAGCGTTTCACGACCATTGCGCCACTCTTTCAGCCAGTTTCCGCCGGCACCTTATTGGCAAGGAGGTTTTCCGGGCAAGATCGAAGATGATTGAAAAAGAAACGCACTGCCTGACCGCCGTGGCGCGAGGCGATCAGCCACAGAAATAGACGGGCAGCCCCAGAAATGTGGCATCCGCGGTCAGTGCGAAACCGGCAGGGTTCCAACGTCGGGGTGAATTTCCGCAGCCATCAGGCCCTTTTCGCCCCGCCCGAAGCGGACCAGAACGACCTGTCCGGGCCGCAATTCGGTGACGCCGAAGCGGCGCAGCGTTTCCATGTGAACGAAAATGTCCTCGGTGCCCTCGCCGCGGGTCAGGAAACCAAAGCCCTTGGTGCGGTTGAACCACTTCACCAGAGCCCGCTCCAGCCCGCTTTCCGGCGTGACAACCACATGGGTGCGCTGCTCGGGAAGCTCCGTGGGATGCGTTGCCGTCGACATGTCGATGGACAGGACGCGGAATGCCTGCAGGCCGCGTTCCCCCTGCTTGACCAGGCAAACGATGCGCGCGCCTTCCTGAGCGGTCTGAAAACCGTCACGGCGCAGGCAGGTGACATGCAGGAGAATATCGCCGAGATGCGGCTCATCCGGCAGGATGAACCCATACCCCTTGGCGACGTCGAACCACTTGATCGCACCGGAAACTTCGGTGAGATCGGCACTGTCAGCATGTTCCTGACGAGCGACTGTGTCGGTCCGGTCCGCTTCCCGCCCCGTAAAAGAGGCTTTTTCCCCCATCAGAACGCCCCCATCTGGCATCAACACACAACTGATTCTTCAACTGCAGGATAGCATTCCGGGTTCGCAGTTGTGCAAGAGCAGAGATACATTTTGCACGTATCATTCAGTTGTATTGACGGAACCCTCGGTTGCCGCCGGCGAACGCCGACCCTATGTTGCAGGCTCCGCTCAGGAGGTTTTCATGCGTTATCTACACACCATGGTTCGGGTCGCCGATGTCGACGCCGCGCTCGACTTCTACTGCAACAAGCTGGGCATGAGCGAAGTGCGCAGGCAGGAAAACGAACAGGGTCGCTTCACCCTGATATTTCTTGCCGCAGATCAGGACGAGAAAAGCGGACGCGAGGCGAGCGCGCCCCTGCTCGAACTCACCTACAACTGGGACCCCGAAACCTATTCCGGCGGCAGGAATTTCGGCCATCTCGCCTATGAGGTCGATGACATCTATGAAACCTGCCAGTCACTGATGGACAAGGGCGTCACCATCAACCGCCCACCGCGCGACGGCTATATGGCGTTCATCAAATCCCCTGACGGCATCTCCATCGAGCTGCTGCAAAAGGGGAACGCCAGGGAAAAAGCCGAGCCCTGGGCTTCCATGCCGAATACGGGAAGCTGGTAAGAAAAAAGCCGCCCCCTGTAATTCACAAGGGGCGGCTTTGACCGGTCTTCGCGATCTCAGGCTTTTGCCATGCAGACCGATGTGTGGCCCGAGCTAATGAAGCCGAGCTGATTGGCCGCGGCCTTGGAAAGGTCGAGAACCCTTCCCTTCACGAAGGGTCCGCGGTCGTTGATACGCACAACGATGCTCTTGCCGTTTTTCTTGTTGGTGACTTTCACGCGTGTGCCGAAAGGCAGTGTGCGATGTGCAGCGGTCATGGCGGAGGGATTCATCTTCTCGCCGGATGCTGTCTTGGAATGCAGCGCATACCAGGATGCACGTCCACACTGAATGGTTGCAGAAGCGTCGGTCGTAAAGGCACCCGTCATCACGCCTGCTGCAACGGCGGCCATGATTACGGCCCGCCCGTTCCTTTTCGTCATTAAATCTGCTCCGTTGGTCGTGCGGAGCCACTAGACAAGAAATGAGGCGGCAAATGAGGTGATCAACCACCTGATTCGCCGCCATGGAACACGTTTGAAAAACTGTGGAAACAGTTTGTCAGGGCAGGTCGCACATATTCGGATACGAAGGCCGCGCCGGATTCATAAATAATTAGGAAACAGCAATTGGAAAGAATCCCGGCGTTACTTTGAACAGCCGGGATTCAATCATGGATTATCTCACACTCCCAGAGACTTAAGCTTTCTGTGCAGAGCGGAACGCTCCATGCCGATGAATTCGGCTGTGCGTGAAATATTGCCGCCAAAGCGGTTGATCTGCGCGATGAGGTAATCCTTCTCGAACTGCTCGCGCGCTTCGCGCAGCGGCAGCGCCATGATGTGCTGATCTGACTGGCCGGGTGTGCGGGGCATCACATCGCCGATTTCCCCCGGCAGCAGATCCGCCGTGATCGGCGCTTCCACGTCATCGCCGCGAACGAGGATCATCAGGCGCTCGATGTTGTTGCGCAACTGGCGGATGTTCCCCGGCCAGTTGTGAGCCTGCAGCACGGCCATCGCATCATCGCCCACACGGCGGGGCTTCATGCCCACCTGCCGGGCCACCTGCTTCATGAAGTGGTCGACCAGATAGGGAATGTCCTCGCGGCGCTCGGCAAGCCCCGGCACCATGACCGGCACCACCGCCAGACGGTGATACAGGTCTTCGCGAAAACGTCCGTCCGCGATCATCGCCTCAAGGTTCTGAGCGGTCGACGAAATGATGCGGACGTCGACCTTCACCCGCTTGGTGCCGCCGACGCGCTCGAATTGCTGGTCGACCAGAACGCGCAAAATCTTGTTCTGCGTCTCGCGCGGCATGTCGGCCACTTCATCGATGTAGAGAATGCCGCGATGCGCCTCCTCCAGTGCACCGACCTTGCGCTCGGTGCCGTTGGATTCCGTGCCGAACAGCTCGATCTCCATGCGCTCCGGCGTGATCGTCGCAGCACTCAGCGTCACGAACGGCCCGCTCTTGCGCGACGACATGGCATGGATGGCGCGCGCCGTCAGTTCCTTGCCGGAACCAGAGGGACCGATGATCATGACGCGGCTGTTGGTGGGCGCCACGCGCTCGATCGTCTGGCGCAACTGGCTCATGGCTGACGACATGCCGATGAGGTCGAAGGTCTCTCCGCTGCGCTGCCTGAGATCGGAAACCTCGCGTTTCAGCTTGGAGGTTTCCAGCGCCCTTTCCGCGACGAGGATGAGCCGATCGGCCTTGAACGGCTTCTCGATGAAATCATAGGCGCCGCGGCGGATCGCCGACACGGCCGTCTCGATATTGCCGTGGCCCGAGATCATCACCACCGGAAGGTTCGGATGCATCGTCTTGATCTCGTCCAGCAATGCCAGACCATCCAGCCGCGACCCCTGCAGCCAGATGTCGAGAAAGATCAGGCGCGGCGCGCGCTCCGCGATCGCCGCCAGCGCGCTGTCGGCATCATGGGCCGTGCGCGTTTCATGACCTTCATCGCTCAAAATCCCCGCGACGAGTTCGCGAATGTCTTCTTCGTCATCGACGATAAGAATATCAGACGCCATTTTCGACCTTTACAGTTTCTTTTTCAGACGATGAGCCGGCGGAGGTGGGGGCAGAGCCTCCGGCAGCAGGAAGGATGATCGTAACCATGGCGCCTCTTCCGCCATGGAATTCTTGCGGTGCATCGTGAAGCTCCAGGCGACCGCCATGGTCTTCGACGATCTTCTTGACGATAGCGAGGCCGAGGCCCGTGCCTTTGTCACGCGTCGTCATATAGGGCTCCAGAAGCCGCTGGCGATGCTCGCGCGGCAGGCCCTTGCCATTATCGATGACGTCGACACGGATGCTGTCTCCCTCGCGGCCGGCGCGGATCATGATGACGCTCGACGAGCCATCCTCGCGCTCCACGCCCTCCATCGCTTCCGACGCATTCTTGATGACGTTGCCGAAAGCCTGCGACAAAAGCCTCGTGTCGAATGTGCCGGGCAGCGGCTCATTGCCGAACTGGCGCTCGAAACGGATATCGGGGCGGCTGACCTCGACGAGGAACGAAGCCTCGCGCAAAGGTTCGCGCAGATCCAGCTGCTTCATGTCCGGCTTCGGCATGCGGGCGAAGGACGAGAATTCGTCCACCATGCGGCCGATATCGCCCACCTGCCGGATGATCGTGTCGGTGCACTGGTCGAACACTTCGCGATCCTCGGTGATCACCTTGCCGTAGCGCCGCTTGATGCGCTCCGCCGAAAGCTGGATCGGGGTCAGCGGGTTCTTGATCTCATGGGCGATGCGCCGGGCAACGTCGGCCCAGGCGGACGAACGCTGGGCGGTGACGAGATCGGTGATGTCGTCCACCGTCACCACATAGGATTTCGAGGCATCCTCGTTGTCCTCTTCCTCCATGGTGACCTGGATGTTGAAGGTGCGCTCCGCACCCGAGCGATAGAACGTCACCTGCTCGCGATAGACCGGCTTTTCCGACTTGCGCCCGATCTCGAAAGCCCGGCCGACCAGCGGCAGCAGCACGGAGAGGTTCTGTCCCGTGGCTGTCTCCGCATCGATTGCCAGCATGATCTCCGCCGAGCGGTTGACGATGGTGACGATGCCTTCCGCGTCGACGCCGATAACCCCCGCCGTCACGCCTTCCAGAACCGCTTCGGAGAAGCGGCGGCGCTCGTCTATCTGGTCCTTTGCCGTCAGCAACTCGTTGCGTTGCGACTTCAGCTCCAGCAGCATGTTGTTGAAGGTCGCGCCCAGCGAGGCGACGTCGCCGTCGGATGGACGCACCGGCACCGACACGTCGAGATTGCCCGTGGCCACCTCGTCAGCCGCGCCGATCAGCTGGCGGATCGGCCGCACAAGACGGTCGGCAACGGCGATGCCGGTCCAGACGGCAGAGAGAATGATGATCAGCGTCATCGACAGATAGGGCAGCGCAAAGGCGATCTGCGAAGGGCGCCGGTTCGATTCCAGCCCGCGATATTCATCGACGTTGGCACGCACGATCTCGCGGGCCTTGATCACTTCCGGATCGATCACCCGGATCGTGTAGAGAAACAGCCCCTCAAGCTCGCGCAGCTTGACGATGGCGCCCATGATGTTGCGCGTGCGCGGCTCGATCAGCAGCGGCGGCCCGCTCTCTGCCTCCTGGATGGCGCCTTCCGGCGGCTCCGGCATGGCGAAATCAGCCGAGGTTTGCGCGCTCATCACGAATGAGCCGTCCGACCTCACCAGCGCGGCGTGGGCAAGCCCTCGTCCCACCGCCTCCTTGTTCAGGAGATCGAGAAAACCGGTACGGTCGAGCCCGTAGAGCGTACGCGCGCTGTCCAGATCATAAGCCATCGACAGGGTCGTGCCCTGAAGGTTACGGGCATTCTCCTGCACATAGGCGTCGGCAATCGAAAGAGACGAGTTGATGATCGTCTTGGTTCTGATCTCGAACCATCTGTCGAGCCCGACATTCAGCGTTATGGAGGCGACGATTGCCACCATGATTGCGGGGATGGCCGCCACCAGCGCGAACATGGTCACGATGCGCACATGCAAACGCGAAGCCGCCTTGCCGATGCGCCGCGCCAGCAGGATGCGATGAATCTCACGGCCGATGAGCGCCATCAGCATCAGAATGAAAAGGGCGTTCGCCGCGATGAGAACGAGCGTGATGGTGCCGTCCGGCGCGATGGGCGTGGCGCCAACGAGAATCGCGAAGGATGCGCCTGCCGTAAAAAGGGCGCCCAGTATCGCCAGAATGCCCGGCAGGGCGAGCAGACGCCTGCCTTCCTGCGCGCGGCTTCTGGGCAGTCGCACCTGACCGGTGCTGAGAATTTGAGTCGCCATTCCGCCCTGTGACACCATGAATTGCGTTACATGTATGCAACATTGTGGCGATTATGCAACAAAACGGGCGAGAATATGGCCTCCCCCTGCAAAGCCGGCTCAGGACCGAGGCATCAGCCCGCAGACTTGTAGATGTTGATGCCCAGCTCGCGGATCTTCTTGCGCAAAGTGTTGCGATTAAGACCCAGCATTTCCGCGGCCTTGATCTGGTTGCCGCGCGTCGCCGTCATGGCCGCAAGCACCAGCGGATGCTCGACTTCGGCAAGGATGCGCTGATAGAGCCCCGGCGGCGGCAGTCCCGGCCCATAGGACGCGAAATGACGCTGGAGATAATGCTCCATCGCCTGCCCTATCGAGAGATTTTCCGGAATCAGCGTGCCGACGGCAACCGGATCCGGCCTTTCGCCCGAGTTCAGTTCGGCATCGATGATGTCGGCCGAGATTTCGTCCTGTGGATAAAGTGCGGCCAGCCGGCGCACGAGATTCTCAAGCTCCCGCACATTGCCCGGCCACGGGTAGCGCTTCATCAGGTCGACGCCGGCGGCGGCAATGCGCTTGGCCTGCAGACCCTCCTTTTCGCCCTGCTTGAAGAAATGGCGCACCAGATCGGGAATATCTTCCGAACGCTCGCGCAGCGCCGGCAGCCGCAACGGCACCACGTTCAGGCGATAAAAGAGATCTTCGCGGAACAGGCCCTGATGGATGAGGCCGCGCAGATCCTTGTTGGTGGCGGCGACGATGCGCACGTCGGTGCGGATCGGCGTACGCCCGCCGACGGTCGTGTACTCGCCCTGCTGAAGGACGCGCAGCAGCCGGGTCTGCGCCTCCATCGGCATGTCGCCGATCTCGTCAAGGAAGAGTGTGCCGCCCTCAGCCTGCTCGAAACGGCCGGTGGAGCGATTTTGCGCCCCGGTAAAAGCGCCCTTTTCGTGGCCGAAAAGCTCGGATTCGATCAGATCGCGCGGGATGGCGGCCATGTTGATGGCCACGAACGGACCGTTGCGGCGGCGGCCATATTCATGCAGCGCCCGCGCCACCAGTTCCTTGCCGGTGCCGGATTCGCCGGTGATCATCACGGTGAGGTCAGTCTGCATCATCCGCGCCAGCATGCGGTAGATGTCCTGCATGGCGGCGGAGCGCCCAACCAGTGGCAGGGAATCGGACTGATCCTCCGGCCTGTGATCGGCCTTCGCCTTGCGCGGCTCGGCAAGCGCCCGCTGCACGATGCCAAGCAACTCCGTCAGGTCGAACGGCTTGGGAAGATATTCATAGGCACCGGCCTCCGAGGCGCGGATTGCGGTGATGAAAGTGTTCTGCGCACTCATCACCACCACAGGCAATTCGGGCCGCGCCTTGCGGATGCGCGGCAGCATGTCGAAGGCGTTCTCGTCGGGCATGACAACGTCGGTGATCACCAGATCGCCCTCGCCCGCCGCCACCCAGCGCCACAGCGTGCCGGCATTTGAGGTCACGCGCACCTCATGGCCGGCCCGCGACAGCGCCTGAGTTAGAACGGTGCGGATAGCCGCATCGTCATCCGCAACAAGTATCTGTCCATGCACGCTCATCGGGCATTTCCCTGATCTGGAATCGGTTCATCCGGCACTGTCTCCTTCCATGCCGGCATCAGCACGCGGAAGGTGGTTCCACGCGAATTGGAATCGCATTCGACAATGCCGCCATGCTCGCCCACGATCTTCGCGACCAGCGGCAGCCCCAGCCCCGACCCATTGGTCTTGGTCGTGATGAAGGGGTCGAACAGGATCGGCAACAGATCCTCGGCCACGCCCGGACCGTTGTCGCGCACACAGAATTCCAGCGGCAGCGAGACGCGCTCCTGCGTGCCCGGCACCGACATGCGGATGCCGGGGCGGAAAGCGGTGGTCAGCATGATTTCCCCCAGCGGATCGCTGCCCACCGCCTCGGCGGCGTTCTTGATCAGGTTGAGGAACACCTGAATGAGCTGGTCGCGATTTCCGTAAACCGGCGGCAAGGAGGGATCATAATCCTCGATGATGGTGATGCCACGCGCGAACCCGTTTTTCGCAATCGCCTTCACGCGATCGAGCACCACGTGAATATTAACCGGATAACGGTCAATCGGCCGCTCGTCCGAAAACACCTCCATGCGATCCACCAGCGCCACGATGCGGTCGGTCTCTTCGGTGATCAGGCGTGTCAGAGCCCGGTCTTCGTCGGATGCCGACTGTTCGAGGAGTTGTGCGGCACCCCTTATGCCCGAAAGCGGGTTCTTGATCTCGTGCGCCAGCATGGCGGCAAGGCCCGTCACCGAGCGGGCCGCGCCGCGATGGGTCATCTGACGGTCGATCTTGTCCGCCATTGACCTTTCCTGAAACATGACCACCACGGAACCCGGGAACTCCGGAACGGGCGCGGCATAGAGATCGACCATCTTCTCAATGCCAAGACGGGGCGAGGAAATGTCGACGCGATATTCGTTCACCGGCGCGCGGCGTTCGCGCACCTGATCGACAAGGGCCAGCAGCGGACTGCCGAAGGGAATGAGCTTCGACAAGGTGCTGCGTCTCAGAACCGGGGCGCTGGAGCGGAAGAAGTCCTCGGCATCCGCATTGGCGAAGGAGATATAGCCTTCAGGATCGACCATGATGACGGGCCGCCTGATCGTGTTGAGAAGGATCTGCGCGGCATCGCCCGCATCCGCGGTTCTGATCGGTATCGAACTCATGCCGCGTCCCTCGCATTGGCGGGTTGGCTGAAAATCTCGTTCACCAGCGAAATCACCTGCCGAGGATCGCCGCAGGTCAGCAGCGCCTTGCGCTGGCCTGCGCCAACGGACGGCGCATGTCGGTCGAGATACCAGCCAAGATGCTTGCGCGCCTGCCGCAGACCGCTTTCCCTGCCATAAAGCGACAGCATGTCCTCGTAGTGCGCGGTGACATAGGAGGCCAGTTCTCTTCCCACTGATGGAATTTCCGGCGCGGGAACACCGCCGACAGCAGAAGCGATCTCGCCGGCCGTCCAGGGCGCGCCATAATGCGCGCGACCGACCATGACGGCGTCTGCCCCTGACTCCCTCAGGATCGCCCCCGCATCCGCCAGAGATCCGACATCGCCATTGGCGACCACCGGAACCGTAACGGCAGCCTTGACCCCGGCAATCGCCTTCCAGTCAGCCCTGCCCTTGTAGAACTGGCAGCGCGTGCGCCCATGCACCGTCACCATCTTCACGCCAGCTTGTTCCGCGCGCTGCGCCAGAACCGGCGCGTTCAGCACGTTTTCATCCCAGCCGAGCCGCATCTTGACGGTGACGGGAACGTCCACCGCGCCGACCACGGCCTCGATCAGCGTCAGCGCATGGTCGAGATCCAGCATCAGGGCCGACCCGGCATAACCGCCCGTCACCTTCTTGGCCGGACAGCCCATATTGATGTCGATAATATCGGCGCCCTCGCCCACAGCGATGCGCGCGGCTTCGGCCATGTGCGAGGCCTCGCGCCCCGCAAGCTGAACCATGTGCACCGGCAGGCCCGAATGACGGATGCGCAGGTCGAAGCCCGCGCGTCCCTTCGCCAGTTCGCCACTGGCCACCATTTCCGAAATGACGAGGCCGGCGCCATGGGCATAAGCGCGCTGGCGAAAAGGCTCATCGGTGACGCCCGACATCGGCGCCAGAAAAACGCGATTGCGAATTTCGACGCCGCCTATATCCAAAGGCTTGGACAGGATGGCCTGATCGGACATGCACAAAAACCATGCAGATATTATTGATGCACATTGTTTAAACAATCTCCGGAAATGATGCAATGCACAATCATGTCACATTCACGCTCCCCTGCTGAAAATGCTGGCCTTCCCGGTTCCGCGCGACTAAGCCTCCGCCATGGCTGAGCGAACCGACATTTCTGTTAGCGAGGGAACGTGCCGGATCGCGGCCGTGATCGTGGCCGCCGGGCGCGGCGAGCGCGCGGGCCAGGCTGACGGCCCCAAGCAGTATCGACATATCGGCGGCCGGGCCGTCATTGCGCATACGCTGGAAACCTTCCTGTCGCATCCGCAGGTGGATACCGTCGTCGTCGCCATCCACGCCGACGACCGCGAATTGCTGCGCAAGGCAGCGGAAGACCATCATGACCGCGTCACCATCGTCATCGGCGGTCCGACACGGCAGGAATCGGTGCGGCTGGGTCTTCTCGCCCTGCATGAGAAAGCACCTGACAAGGTGCTGATTCATGACGCGGTCCGCCCTTTTTGCGACACCGAACTGATCACCCGCACCATCGACACGATCACCGAAGCGCAAGGTGCGCTGCCTGCCCTGCCGGTCGCCGACACGCTGAAGCGGGAAGCC
This sequence comes from Aquamicrobium sp. YD-1-mutant5, assembly GCF_059509755.1. NCBI lineage: Bacteria > Pseudomonadati > Pseudomonadota > Alphaproteobacteria > Hyphomicrobiales > Phyllobacteriaceae > Aquamicrobium > Aquamicrobium sp. YD-1-mutant5. The sequence continues at coordinate 237,979 of NZ_JCAKKP010000001.1, read as the reverse complement.
TTTGGCGGCATGGTCGGCGAGACGGTGCCGCGTGCCGGGCTCCATGGCGCGCAAACGCCGCAGGGTTTTCCGTTCAGGCCAATTCTGCAGGCGCATGACCGGGCGCATGCGCTCGGCCGCCACGATTTCACCGACGATGCGGCGATCGCCGAATGGGCCGGCATCCCGGTCATGCTGGTGCCCGGCTCACCGGACAATGTAAAGCTCACATGGGCAAGGGATATTTCCATGGCAGACCAGAGGCTTAAAGGGACAGCGTCAAGCTTTCCCGATGTACGTACCGGCAATGGCTATGACGTCCATTCCTTTGAAGCCGGCGACCATGTGGTGCTGTGCGGCATCAGCATTCCGCACACGCGCAAGCTATCCGGCCATTCCGATGCCGATGTCGGCCTTCACGCCCTCACCGACGCCCTACTCGCCACCTGCGGCGCCGGCGATATCGGCACTCATTTCCCGCCTTCCGATCCGCAGTGGAAGGGGGCTGCATCGCGCCTGTTTGTGGAACATGCCGTGGCGATCGTGCGCGAGCGCGGCGGGCGCATCGCCAATGCCGACGTGACCTTGATCTGTGAAGCCCCCAAAATTGGCCCTCATCGTGAAGCGATGGTGGCGGAACTATCTTCGATGCTCGGCATTTCGGCAGAGCGTATTTCGATCAAGGCCACCACCAATGAAAGGCTTGGCTTCGTCGGACGCGAGGAAGGCATTGCGGCCATCGTAACGGCCAGCGTCATCTACCCCGGAGAGGTTCCCGCATGACGGAAGCAGGCGTCGGAGAGATCAGGGATCAGGATGTCGGAGACCTGGCGGATCGCTTCCTGAAGGCCTGCAAGCGCAGCGGCATATTGGCAACCACTGCCGAAAGCTGCACCGGCGGCCTCATCATCGCCGCCATGACCGACATTCCGGGTTCCTCTTCCATGGTCGACCGGGGCTTCGTCACCTATTCCAACGAAGCCAAGATGGAGATGCTGGGCGTCTCCGCACAGACACTGGACGCTCATGGCGCCGTATCATCCCAGACAGCCGCAGAGATGGCCGAAGGCGCGCTGAGAAACGCCCACGCAGGCATCGCGCTTGCCGTCACCGGCATCGCCGGCCCTGACGGCGGCAGCGCTGAAAAGCCCGTCGGTCTTGTCTGGTTCGGTCTGGCCGTAACGGGCAAGCCCGTGCACGTCGAAAACCGCATCTTCGACAATCGCGGCCGCGATTTCATCCGGCGCGAAACGGTCAAGCATGCGCTACGCATGGGCCTCAAAGCCCTTGGCGACGATCAGGCCGTTTCAGCCGAACGTCCGTAGATCGCATCGGCGCGCTTTTCAAAGGCTTCCGCGAACATGCGGAAGGCGCGGTCGAACATGGTTCCCATCACCGCGCTGAGCAGGCGGCTCTTGAATTCATAATCGATGAAGAAGCGCACGAGGCAGCCCGCTTCGTGCTCCTCGAACTCCCAGACATTGCTGAGATATTTGAACGGCCCGTCGATGTATTTGACATCGATTGCCCGCTCCTGCGGCTTCAGAAGCACCTGCGTGATGAAGGTCTCGCGAATGGCCTTGTAGCCCACGCTCATGGAGGCGACGAGCAGCGTCTTGCCGTCGCGCTCGCGGCGTGACTGCACGGTCAGCGCCTCGCACAGCGGCAGGAACTCCGGATAGCGCTCGACATCGGCCACCAGCGCGAACATTTGATCCGGCGAGTGGGCGACTTGGCGGGTGGCCTCGAACTTTGGCATGAAACGAGAAAACTACGCCGATTTCCGCAAAGAGGATTCGCGGGCCGCTTTCAACCGCGCGAAATCCTCACCAGCATGGTGGGACGAACGCGTCAGCGGGCTGGAAGCCACAAGCAGAAAACCCTTGGTCTTGCCGATGGTGGCATAGGACTGGAATTCCTCCGGTGTCACGAAACGCCTGACCGGATGGTGCTTGCGGGTCGGCTGGAGATACTGGCCGATGGTCATGAAGTCGACATTGGCGGTGCGCAGGTCGTCCATGAGCTGCAGCACCTCGTTGCGCTCCTCGCCCAGCCCCACCATGATGCCGGACTTGGTGAAAATGGAGGGGTCGAGTTCCTTCACCCGCTGCAGCAGGCGGATCGAGTGGAAATAGCGGGCGCCGGGGCGCACCGTCAGATAATTCGACGGCACCGTCTCCAGATTGTGATTGAAGACATCCGGCCTTGCCTCGACCACGATCTCAAGCGCCTTCGCCCCGTCCTTGCGCAGGAAATCCGGCGTCAGGATTTCGATGGTCGTGGAAGGCGCTGCCGCACGGATGGCGTAGATGACATCGGCAAAATGCTGCGCGCCGCCATCGGCGAGATCGTCACGATCCACCGAGGTGATCACGACATGGGTAAGTCCCATCTGTCGCACCGCATGGGCCACGCGATCGGGCTCATTGGTGTCCAGCGGTGTCGGAATGCCGGTCGCGACATTGCAGAAAGCGCAGGCACGCGTGCAGATCTCGCCCATGATCATGAAAGTGGCGTGCTTCTTTTCCCAGCATTCGCCGATATTGGGGCAGCCGGCCTCCTCGCAAACGGTCACCAGCTTGTTCGTCTTCACGATCTCGCGGGTCTCGGCATAGCCCTTCGACACCGGCGCCTTGACGCGAATCCATTCGGGCTTGCGCAACACCTCCTGGTCGGGGCGATGCGCCTTTTCAGGGTGCCTCACCCGTGGCGGGTTTGCGATATTGTCGAGAACGGTGACCATATCCGATCCAATACTTCACTGGCGCGGGACGGACCCGCGCACTCCCTGTCATCTAGGACGTTTTGCCGGAATAAGAAAGGCCGCGGAGGCACAAGCCCCCGCGGCCTTTACGAAATACGGATCGGAACGAGACGCTACTGGCGCACCATCCGCCCGACGAAGATCAGAATACAGGCGCCGATAAAGCCCGTGATCAGATAGGCGAGCCAGCCCACCCCGAAGGAACCGATATTGAGAGCCTGCAAGATGGCGTTCAGCACCACTGCGCCGACGATCCCCAGAACCACGTTCATGAGGATGCCCATGTTGCTCTTCATCACCATTTCGGCAAGCCAGCCGGCAACGCCGCCAACCAAAATAGCCGCGATCCAGCCCACACCGTTGACGCCCATATGAATGGTCCCTCCAGAAAGGATTAGAATTCACATGCAACGTCCGAACCTCACATCTGGTTCCACGGCTGGCCCGGAGCCGGGGCGAGGCGCATGATCGCCTCCCCCCATCCCAGAAATGGCTGGCTCAGGCGTTCAGCGCGCGCCCATAGGCGTCGAGCACGCTTTCCTTCATCATCTCCGAAAGGGTCGGATGCGGGAACACCGTGTGCATCAGCTCTTCCTCGGTGGTTTCGAGGTTCATCGCCACGACAAAACCCTGGATCAGCTCGGTCACTTCCGCGCCAACCATATGCGCGCCGAGCAGCTCGCCGGTCTTCTTGTCGAAGATGGTCTTGATCAGACCCTGATCCTCGCCAAGCGCGATGGCCTTGCCATTGGCCGCGAACTGGAAGCGGCCGACCCGGATGTCGCGGCCTTCCGCCCTGGCCTTCGCTTCGGTGAGGCCGACGGATGCCACCTGCGGGCTGCAATAGGTGCAGCCGGGAATCTTCGACTTGTCGAGACCATGCACGCCCGGCACGCCGGCGATCTTCTCCACGCAGATCACGCCTTCATGCTCGGCCTTGTGCGCCAGCATGGGCGGGCCGGCGACGTCGCCGATGGCATAGATGCCCGACACATTGGTGTTGCCGTAGCCATCCACCACCACGCAGCCGCGGTCGGTCTTCACGCCAAGCCCCTCCAGCCCGAGATTTTCGATGTTGCCGACAACGCCAACGGCCGAAATCATGCGGTCGGCGGTGATCTTCTCCACCTTGCCGTCCTTGGTCTCGACATGGGCTGTGATCGAGTTCGCGCCCTTTTCGACCTTCGTCACCTTGGCTTCGAGCAGGATCTTCATGCCCTGCTTTTCGAACTGCTTCTGGGCGAATTTGGAGATTTCCGCATCCTCGACCGGCATAACCTGCGGCATCACCTCGACCACGGTCACCTCGGCGCCCATAGTGCGGTAGAATGAGGCGAATTCGATGCCGATGGCGCCCGAGCCCATGACGAGCAGAGACTTCGGCATTTCCTTCGGCACCATGGCCTCGAAATAGCTCCAGATCAGCTTACCGTCCGGCTCGATGCCGGGCAGCGCGCGCGGCCGCGCGCCGGTGGCGACGATGATGTGCTTCGCCGTATAGGTGCCCTCGCCCTTCACGCCCTTCGGCACCGGGTTCTGCGGCTCCATCGGCTTCTTCGAGCTTTTGGAAACGACGATCTCACCGGGTTTGGAAAGCTTCGCCTCGCCCCAGATCACGTCGACCTTGTTCTTCTTCATCAGGAAGGCGACGCCGCCGTTCAGCCGGCGCGAAACACCGCGCGAGCGCTCCACCACGGCATCAATGTCGGCGCTGACCTTGCCGTCGATCTTCAGGCCATAGGCTCCGGGATTTTCGGCGTAATGCTTGATCTCGGCCGAGCGCAGCAACGCCTTGGTGGGAATGCAGCCCCAGTTGAGGCAGATGCCGCCCAGATGCTCGCGCTCCACGATCGCGGTCCTGAAACCAAGCTGCGCGGAGCGAACGGCCGTCACATAGCCGCCCGGACCGGAACCGATGATGATGACGTCGTAAGCCTCGGCCATAAATCCTTGCCTTTCCTCAAGCGGCGCTGCGCGTCAGCAGCACCCAGTCATGTTGCTTGCCATCTCCGGTGAGCGGGACAGCCTGCCGTCGCGTCACCTCGGCGAATCCATGCGATTTGTAAAGTCCAAGCGCGGTGTCGTTGTCACTTTCGGTGATCAGGCTCACCGGCCGGTTGCCGGCGCGAACGATCTCATGCGCAAGCAGCCGTTTTCCCAGCCCCTTGCCGCGATGATGGCGGTAAACGCCGAGGCTGTCGACGAACCAGTGGTCCACGATCGTCTTCTGCAGTTCGAGGATCGGCTCCACAACGGGATGCGGCGCCGTTTCATCAGCGATCGAAGGCAGGATCGGATGGCCGATGATGACGCCGGCGATCTCTTCACCAACCACAGCGATGTTGGCATCCCGCCACGCAGCTGGTTGCGTATCGGAGCGCATGAAGGACCGGCCTTCCTCGAAGGCTGTCTCCTTCGAGCCGTTCAGCACCGCGCCGTGCCAGAACCACGACGCAAAACCGTGCGACGAAATATCGACCAGAATGGCCAGTTCCGCCGCGTCATTCTTCTGCGCGGGCCTGATGGCGATGGCATCCGGCACGGTCAAAGCTCCAACATCACGCGCACCACCGGTGCGAGCGCCTCACCCAGCCTGCGCGAATTTTCCGCATCCATATGAACGCCGTCGATCTGGCAAACCTCGCAGACACCGGAAGCATCGAAAAACCCGCACCCCACCTCATCCGCGAGCTGCTCGTAGTAACCGGCGAGTTCACCCGCTCCCTTCTTGCCGGGAGAAGCCACCGGAGGGGCGACGATCAGCACTTTCGGCTCGGGATGGCCGAGCGGATCGTCATGACCGCGCACGATGGCGATGAGGCGCCGCATGCCCTGCCGAGCGACGAAGGGATCGCCATGAATCCACGACTTCATGTCATTGGATCCCAGCATGATGATCACCAGATCAAGCGGCGCATGCGAGGACAGAAGCGTGGGAAGAAAACGGGCTCCGTTGCGGTCGGCGCCCACGAGATTGTCATCGAAGGCGGTGGTGCGCCCGTTCAGGCCCTCGGCGACGACATGAACGCCGTCACCGAGTTCGCGCTGAAGAGCGCTCGGCCAGCGATCCTCCAGCGCATGGCGACGCGGACCCGAGGCATCATAGCCCCAGGTCAGCGAGTCACCGTAGCAGAGCACCGTCCGCATGCGTCGTCAGACCACCAGACCCATCGGGTTTTCGACAAGACGCTTGAAGGCGCCGATGAGTTCAGCACCCAGCGCGCCGTCCACCGCCCGGTGGTCGGTCGACAGCGTCACCGACATCACCGTCGCCACCTTCACCTCGCCATCCTTCACCACCGCCCGCTGCTCGCCCGCGCCAATCGCAAGGATCGTCGCATGCGGCGGGTTGATGACGGCGGCGAAGTCCCTGATCCCGAACATGCCGAGGTTCGAAACCGCCGTGGTGCCGCCCTGATACTCTTCCGGCTTCAGCTTGCGGGTCCGGGCGCGTGCCGCCAGATCCTTCATCTCGTTGGAGATCGAAGACAGGCTCTTTTCCTCGGCCTTGCGCACGATGGGCGTGATCAGCCCGCCGGGAATGGAGACGGCAACGCCGACATCGGCGTGACGGTGCTTCACCATCGCACCCTCGGTCCACGACACGTTGGCGTCGGGCACCTCCTTCAGGGCCAGCGCCAGCGCCTTGATGATCAGGTCGTTGACGGAGAGCTTGTAGGCCGGCTCCTCGCCCTTTTCCGTCTTCTTCACCGGTGCGGCGTCGTTGAGCTGCTTGCGCAGGCCAAGCAAAGCATCCAGTTCGCAATCCACCGTAAGGTAGAAATGCGGCACGGTCGACTTCGCTTCCACCAGACGCCTTGCGATAGTCTTGCGCATATTGTCGTGCGGGATCAGCTCGTAGGAGCCTTCCTCGAACAGTTTCAGCACCGCGTCGTCCGACATCGGTTTTACCGCCGGCGCGGCAGCGGCAGGTGCTGCCGCCTCAACCGCAGGTGCCACGGCGGCAGCCTTCGCCCCGCCCCCGGCAATCGCGGCTTCCACGTCGGCCTTCACCACCCGCCCCTGCGGACCGGAGCCGGACACGCCGGACAGGTCGAGACCGGCATCCTTGGCGATGCGACGGGCGAGCGGCGATGCGAAGACACGATCCGTGTCCTTTTCTACAGCAGCCGTAGCTGGAGCAGCCTTCACTTCCGGCGCGGCAGGAGCCGCAGCTTGCGGCGCTTCGGCGGGCGCCGCAGCGCTTTCCGTTTTTGCTTCCGCCTTCGGCGCCTCGGCCTTGGCCGGCGCATCCCCGGACGCCTTGGCCGCCGCCGCGACATCCTCGCCATCTTCGGCAAGAACGGCGATCAGCGTGTTGACCTTGACGCCCTCGGTGCCTGCCGGCACGACGATCTTCGCGACGGTGCCTTCATCGACAGCCTCGACTTCCATGGTGGCCTTGTCGGTCTCGATCTCGGCGATCACGTCACCGGGCGAAACCCTGTCGCCTTCCTTGACCAGCCACTTGCTCAGATTGCCCTCTTCCATGGTCGGAGAGAGCGCCGGCATGGTGATATTGATCGGCATATCGTCCTCCCCCGGAGCCTAGCGATAGGTGACGGCTTTCACCGCCTCGACGACTTCGCCGACATTCGGCAAGGCCAGCTTTTCCAGATTGGCCGCATAGGGCATCGGCACATCCTTGCCGGCGATGGTGATCACCGGAGCATCAAGGTAGTCGAAGGCGCGCTGCGAAACCTGATTGGCGATATGATCGCCGACCGAGCTCTGCGGGAACCCTTCCTCGACCACGACCAGCCGGTTGGTCTTCCTCACCGACTCGATGATCGTATCGAGATCGAGCGGACGGATGGTGCGCAGATCGATGATCTCGGCATCGATGCCCATCGCCGCCAGTTCTTCTTCCGCCTTGATCGCATAGGTCATGCCGATGCCGAAGGACACCAGCGTGACATCCCTGCCCTTCTTGTGGATGCGCGCCTTGCCGATGGGCAGCACGAAATCATCCAGCTTCGGCACATCGAAATGGTGGCCGTAGAGGATTTCGTTTTCAAGGAAGATTACCGGATTGGGATCGCGGATCGCCGCCTTGAGCAGACCCTTGGCATCAGCCGCCGTGTAGGGCATCACCACCTTGAGGCCGGGAATATGGCTGTACCAGGCCGCGTAGCACTGCGAGTGCTGGGCCGCCACGCGCGCCGCCGCTCCATTCGGGCCGCGGAACACGATCGGCGCACCCATCTGGCCGCCCGACATGTAAAGCGTCTTGGCCGCCGAATTGACGATCTGGTCGATCGCCTGCATGGCGAAGTTGAAAGTCATGAATTCGACGATCGGCTTGAGACCTGCAAAGGCCGCACCCACGCCGACGCCGGCAAAGCCATGCTCGGTGATCGGGGTATCGACGACGCGGCGGTCGCCGAATTCCTGCAACAGCCCCTGTGTGATCTTGTAGGCGCCCTGATACTCGGCGACTTCCTCACCCATGACGAAGACATCCTCGTCGCGGCGCATTTCTTCGGCCATGGCGTCGCGCAAAGCTTCGCGCACGGTCATCGACACCATTTCGGTGCCGGCGGGAATATCGGGGTCGGCCGCGACTTCGATCTTCGGCGCTGCGGCGACCGGAGCAGGCTTTGCAGCCTCCGGCGCAGGCTTTTCCTCAGCCTTCGCCGCTTCGGCCTTGGCCGCGGGAGCAGGAGCAGGAGCAGGAGCGGCGGCCTTGCCGATGTCGTCGGCGCTTTCGCCATCCTGCAGCAGAACAGCGATCGGCGCGTTCACCTTGACGCCTTCGGTGCCGGCGGGAACAAGAATTTTGCCCAGCGTACCTTCATCGACGGCTTCGACTTCCATGGTGGCCTTGTCGGTCTCGATTTCGGCAATCACGTCACCGGCGACGATCTTGTCGCCTTCGTTCTTCAGCCATTTGGAGAGGTTGCCCTCTTCCATCGTCGGCGAGAGCGCCGGCATGAGAATTTCGATCGGCATCTGCCCCCTCCCTTAAAGTACGATATCTGTCCAGAGCTCGGATGCATCCGGCTCGGGATCGTTTTGCGCAAACTCGGCGGCGTCGGCGACAATGTCGCGCACGTCCTTGTCGATGGCCTTCAGCTCTTCCTCGCTCGCCCACTTCTTCTCAAGCAGACGCGCTTTCACCTGTTCGATCGGGTCATGCTCGGAGCGCATCTTCTGCACTTCTTCCTTCGAGCGGTACTTGGCCGGATCGGACATGGAGTGACCGCGATAGCGGTAGGTGTTCATTTCGAGGATGATCGGACCGTTGCCGCTGCGGCACCACTCGACCGCCATGTCGGAAGCCGACTTGACGGCGCGCACGTCCATGCCGTCCACCTTCACGCCGGGGATCTTGAACGATGCGCCACGATGCGAGAAATCCGTCTCGGCCGAAGAGCGCGTTACCGAGGTGCCCATGGCGTAGCGGTTGTTCTCGATGATGTAGACGACCGGCAGCTTCCAGAGAGAGGCCATGTTGAAGCTCTCATAGACCTGGCCCTGGTTGGAGGCGCCATCACCGAAGAAGGTCAGCGACACATTCTTGTTGCCGCGATAACGGTTGGCGAAGGCAAGCCCGGTGCCGAGCGGCACCTGCGCACCGACGATGCCGTGGCCGCCATAGAACTGCTTCTCCTTGGAGAACATGTGCATGGAGCCACCCTTGCCCTTGGAATAGCCGCCCTGACGACCGGTCAGCTCGGCCATCACCCCGCGCGGCGACATCTCCATGGCCAGCATATGGCCATGGTCACGATAGGCGGTGATCATCTGGTCGCCCTCGATTAGGGCCATTTTCATGCCGGTGACGACAGCTTCCTGACCGATATAGAGGTGGCAGAAACCGCCGATGAAACCCATGCCGTAAAGCTGGCCGGCCTTCTCTTCGAAGCGCCGGATAAGCAGCATTTCGCGGTAGGCGGCGAGTTCATCTTCCTTGCTGAATTCCGCGGGCTTGGGCGCGGCTATGGTAGGCGACTTGTTGTCGGCCTTCGATCTGGCAGGCGCTTTTCTGGCTGCGGTGGCCATGCATCTCTCCCTGTAGGCGTCTCTTGTCGGACATGTGGGAGACTTGCCTCCCCACTGATCTTCAGGAAGCTATCATGCATATTTGCATTGCGCCATGCAGAAAACGCATGACTGACATGCAGCTAAGCGGTTATTTTCATTGAAATTTATAGTGATTAACCCGAATTCGGTTAACCGGCTTTTCAGCGCAGCATGATAATCACTTCGTCCGGACCGGACATATTGAGTGTCTTTCTGGCCAGCTCGTCCAGCATGTCTTTTTCCAGTGTGCCATCATGCAACAGGCGCACACGCTTCTCAAGCTCGCTGCGTTCAGCCCGCAATTTGTCGAGCTGCTCCTGCAGGCGCGCGGTCTGCACCTCGATGCGCTCGCGCGAGTTGATGCCATACTGACCATGATAGGTGTGGAAACCGAAATAGGCGACGCACGCCGCGCACAGGGCGGGAATGATCAGCCGTCCGGTCTTTCTCTGCTTGTACTGACGCGTCCACATGGTTTGGCCCGGAATTCCTTTCCCTCCCTTGTCGCCGATTGTGCTTAATGGACAGTTACAGCCAGCCGGGTCGACAGGCCATCAGATGCAAAAAGGGCGGGGTCTCCCCCGCCCTTTCAATTCGGCAATGGATACTGAGGAGGCCGATCAGCCCTTGAGGATCGACGTGCCTGCGTAACGTGCCTGACGGCCGAGCTGCTCCTCGATGCGGATGAGCTGGTTGTACTTGGCCGTGCGGTCCGAGCGCGCCAGCGAGCCGGTCTTGATCTGCCCGCAATTGGTGGCGACGGCGAGATCGGAAATGGTGGAATCCTCGGTCTCGCCCGAACGGTGCGACATGACGGCGGTGTAGGCTGCCTTGTGCGCGGTCTCGACCGCGTCCAGCGTCTCCGACAGCGTGCCGATCTGGTTGACCTTCACGAGGATCGAATTGCCGACACCCATGCGGATGCCGTCGCGCAGGCGGGCGGAATTGGTCACGAACAGGTCGTCACCAACGAGCTGAACCTTCTTGCCCGTCAGTTCCGTGAGGTACTTCCAGCCTTCCCAGTCGTCCTCGGCCATGCCGTCCTCGATCGAGATGATCGGATAGTCGGCCGCAAGCTTGGCCAGATACTTGGCCTGCGCCCTGGGATCGCGGGTCTTCTTCTCGCCTTCGTAGACGTAGTTGCCGTCCCTGAAGAATTCGGTCGAAGCGCAGTCGAGCGCCAGCGCGATTTCCTCGCCGGGCTTGAAGCCGGCCTTCTCGATGGAAGCCATGACGAAATCGAGTGCGGCCTGCGCGCTCTTCAGGTTCGGCGCGAAGCCGCCTTCGTCACCGACATTGGTGTTGTGACCGGCGTCCTTCAGACCTTTCTTGAGCGTGTGGAAGACTTCCGAACCCCAGCGGACGGCCTCGCGCACCGAGGACGCGCCGACCGGCATGATCATGAATTCCTGAAAATCGATCGGATTGTCGGCATGGGCGCCACCATTGATGATGTTCATCATCGGCACCGGCAGCACATGCGCATTCACACCGCCGACATAGCGATAGAGCGGCAGGCCGGCGGACTCCGCCGCAGCCTTGGCAACTGCCAGCGAGACGCCGAGAATGGCGTTGGCGCCGAGACGGCTCTTGTTGGGCGTGCCGTCCAGCTCGATCATGGTGCGGTCGATGTGGATCTGCTCTTCGGCTTCGAGCCCGCCGATTGCCTCGAACAGCTCGCCATTGACGGCCTCGACCGCCTTCTCCACGCCTTTGCCGAGATAGCGCGGCCCGCCGTCACGAAGCTCGACAGCCTCATGCGCGCCGGTGGAAGCGCCGGAAGGCACAGCTGCGCGGCCCACGGAGCCATCTTCGAGCACGACATCGACTTCGACGGTCGGGTTACCCCGGCTATCGAGAATCTCGCGGCCTACGACATCGACAATAGCGGTCATTCGAAATCCCCGTTCCGTCAGTTGAAAAGATGGGCCACGTCATAGCCAATCAGGGGGCCAAAAGGCAATCGCTTCCTTAAAGCATGTCGCTCGAAAGTGGAAACCGGCTTCGGCATAACGACATGCGTAAAAACAGGAACTCAAAGCGTAAGGAGCGGATCTGAAAGATCGCGACACGCTTTAGCGTCGGCAGCCGCTTTCCCCGGAAAGCGCCTCACCCCTTGGCGATGCGGTCGAAAGCCATCAGCTTTTCGAGCAGGCGCGGCAGATCCTTCAGCGGCACCATGTTGGGACCGTCGGAAGGCGCATTGTCTGGGTCTTCATGCGTTTCGATGAACACACCGGCCACGCCGACAGCCACCGCCGCCCGCGCCAGCGTTTCCACGAAACGCCGCTCGCCGCCCGACGAGCCGCCCTGTCCGCCCGGCTGCTGCACGGAGTGAGTGGCGTCGAAGATCACCGGCGCGCCGAGTTCCGCCATGATCGGCAGGGAGCGCATGTCGGAGACCAGCGTGTTGTAGCCGAAAGACGCACCGCGCTCCGTAACCAGCACATTGGGGTTTCCGGAAGCGACAAGCTTGGCGACGACATTCTTCATGTCCCAGGGCGCAAGGAACTGTCCCTTCTTGACGTTCACCACCTTGCCCGTTTTCGCGGCGGCGATCAAAAGGTCGGTCTGACGGCTGAGGAAGGCCGGGATCTGGAGAATGTCGACATGCGGCGCGACGATGGCGCACTGCTCTTCGGTGTGGACATCGGTCAGCACCGGCAGGCCGAACTCTTTGCGGATGTCGTCAAAGATCGGCAGCGCGGCTTCGAGACCGGCGCCACGCTTGCCGGAGAGCGATGTGCGGTTGGCCTTGTCATAGCTGGTCTTGTAGACGAGGCCGATGCCAAGCTTTCCGGTCAGTTCCTTCAGCGCACCGGCCATGTCGAATGCGTGCTGCCGCGTCTCAAGCTGGCAGGGGCCGGCAATCAGCGCCAGCGGGGCGCTGTTGTCGAAGATTACGTTTCCGGCTTTCACGGCGCTGTTGGGCACCGCTTTATCGAGCGTGGTCATGCAGACTCCTGAAATATGAAAGTGGCGCCCTGCCCCGGTGCGGGTGCGACAACCACCTGACCCTCGCGAATGTCGTGATCGATGCCACGCGACACAAGCCCCTTCCGCAGCGCCTCGATGTCACGCACGCAAAAAACAACGGCTTCAAAGGAGAGCAGGCCATGCCCGCGCGGCGCAAGGCCGGTCTTTTCAGCATAATGGCTGCCGGTGAGAACGCGTAGACCCGCATTCGGCAGATCAGGCACCGCGCCATCCGATGTGCCTGAACGATCATAACCCGCACTCAGCCGCAGAAAGCCCGCGGCCCGCGCCGGATCATCGCTTACGGCGATAATTTCGCAGATGCGCGTCACGCCATTCTCATGCTGCTCAAGAGCCGATCGGTCGACCTTCGGTGAATTCACCCGCTGGCAAGTGAAAACGTAGGTTCCATGCGTTTCTGGCAAGGCGGCGAAGGCAAGACGGAAGGAAGCAGTATCGCTGGCTCCGGCGGCATCGATAAAGGGTCTTGAGAAGTCCAGACGGTCGCCGGCTGAAATCCCCGCTTCAACATAAGCCCGATGTTCGTCATCGGCGTTATCGCCTGCAAAGACGACCGCCGAAAAACCCTCAGGGCCGAACGCCTGTCGATAGGAACGGTCGCGTGCGACAAACACGTTTCCGCTCTTCACCGCCGCTTCAGCCGCGTGCTCATCGACAACGACCAGCGGCTCGATAAAAGTTCCGTCCGCGAAATAGACGCAGCAATTGCCGGTTCCGAAGGGGTGAATGCCGCGAGGCGCCACCGTAAAGCCCAGCCGGTCCAGCCGGGTTCGCGCCGCATCGAGATCGGCGGTCGGCAGCACAAGATGATCGAGGAGGCGCACCATCGCTGCGGTTTGCCTCATTCCGCTGGCGCGTTCAAGCAGGCAGGCGGAAGAGCATCGATGAAACCGCAGAATTCTTTACGCCGCGCGGGCCTGTTTCAGCACTTCCTCATAGGTATCGAGATCGACGTAAAAGACGCGAATGATTTCCCGGATCAGTTCATCGTCCTCGTAACCCTGCGATTTCAATATGTTGATGGCCGTGAGTATGTCGAAACGGTCAGTCAGCCGCCGTTTCTGATGGTCTTCGAGAAATCGCTCCATTCATTTCCCCTTGCCCGTTTGCCCAACCCCTTGGAACAACTCCCAGACACGGAAAGAAATTTAGGCAGAATGGCTTGCGCAGAGCTTGCAGGCGCCTTGGCGCCTTCCCAAATTCATTTCCGGCTGACGCGGAAACACGGCCGACTCACCATGACCAGCCAAAAGAATAACATGCAATTTGCCCTGCGCCATTCTTGCGCCGCCTTCTGGCCGTTACGCGATTTTGCAGATAATTATAATCATCCGGCACTGAGAAGCGGATATACTGCTCTGCACAGAACAAACTGGCGAACGGGATGAAGAGCTTTCGAGCCCTTGCAACAAGCTTTGCGGCGATTTTCACGGCGATCATGCCTGCCGGCGCAGCGCAGCAACTGCCCGACGGCATCTATCATTGCGAGGTCTATCTGCTGGGGCAGTTCCTCAGCCTCGGCGACATCACGATCAGGGGCAATGTTTATAGCGGCCCGGCATATTTCCCGATCCCGCAGCAGGGCTACAATTACCAGATCGAGCGGAATGGCGAGATTTCCTGGCTGGGCCCGCTTGGCGGCTTCACCGCCGGCGGCAACAGCGTATCGCTGACACAGGTGACATCCCTCGATCCGGCCTCGGCCTCGTTCGACATCATCATGCGCCAGCCGCATGGATCCTTCACCGCTTCGACCTGCACCATCACAAAATGATGAATGGCCCCCGAACAGGCAACTGTTCGGGGGCCGGTCACAAGAAGGAACGCCTCAGATGTTCTTTGCCGCCATTTCCCCGGCGATGTAGTCGGCCTGCCGGATCGCAAGCGTCACGATGGTCAGCGTCGGGTTCTCCGCGCCGCCGGTGGTGAACTGGCTGCCGTCCGACACGAACAGGTTCTGGATGTCGTGCGTCTGGCCGTGCTTGTTGACCACGCCATCGGATGCCTTTTCGCTCATGCGGTTGGTGCCGAGATTGTGGGTCGAGGGATAGGGCGGCGTCGGCATGGTGCGCGTCGCGCCCACGGCATCGTAGATCGCAGCGCCCTGCCTGTAGGCATGATTGCGCATGGCGATGTCGTTGGGATGGTCGGTGAACCAGACATCCGCCACCGGCATGCCGTACTGGTCCTTGAGGGTGGGATGGAGCCTGATGGCGTTCTGCTCCTGCGGCATGTCCTCGCCCACGATCCACATGCCGGCCAGATGGTCGTAGTGGTCGAGGGCCGTGGTGAAGCCCCTGCCCCAGCCGCCCGGATTGAGGAAGGCGGCCATGAAGGGAATGCCGAGAGCCAGCGTCTCCAGCTCGTAGCCACCGACAAAGCCACGTGAGGGATCATGCCGCGCCTCGTCACGCACAATGCCGGCCATTGTCGTGCCGCGATAGAAGTGCACCGGCTTGTCGAAAATGGCGTAGACCGTACCGGTGGTGTGGCGCATGTAGTTCTTGCCGACCTGCCCCGAGGAGTTCGCCAGACCGTCCGGGAATTTCGCCGAAGCGGAGTTCAGCAGAAGCCGCGGGCTTTCGATGGAGTTGCCGGCCACGCAGACGATGCGCGCCTTCTGCTCCTGCAGCTTGCCGTCCTTGTCGGCATAGACGACGCCGGTGACCTTGCCGCTGTCGTCATGCTCGATCCTGACGACATGGCTGTTCGGCCGCACCTCCAGCTTTCCGGTCTCTTCGCCCTTGGGGATTTCGGTGTAGAGCGTCGACCATTTCGCGCCCCATTTGCAGCCTTGGAAACAGAACCCGGTCTGCTGGCATGCCATGCGATCGTCGCGGAAGTCCGAATTGATGGCCATGTTGCCGGTGTGGCATTCCTTGTAGCCAAGTTTGTCCGCCCCGGCCTTCATGATCTTGAAATTGTTGTTGCCGGGCAGCCCCTCGATGCCATTGGTGCGGGTCACGCCCATCTTATCCTCGGCCTTTGCATAGTAGGGCTCGAGTTCGGCGAGCGTCAGCGGCCAATCGAGAAGATTGGCACCCTCGACCTTGCCGTAATGGGTCAGCGTCCTGAACTCATGCTCCTGAAAACGCAGCGACGCACCTGCCCAATGCGTGGTGGTGCCACCCACGGCCTTGACGATCCAGGCAGGCAGGCCCGGAAAATCCCTGGCCACGCGCCATCCTCCCGATGCGGTGCGCGGATCGCCCCATGAGAGCTGGGCGAAGCTGTCCCATTCGTCGTTGATGAAGTCCTCATATTCGATGCGGTTGCCGGCTTCGAGAATGATGACGTCGATGCCCTTCTGGGCAAGCTCGTTGCCGAGCGTTCCGCCGCCCGCGCCGGAGCCGATGATGACGACGACGCTGTCGTCGTTAAGATCATAAGGTGCTGCCATGGTTTCCTCCCATGTATCCGTAGTCTGGCTGTGGAGATTTCGGAGGGGTCAGAGCCACTCGATGTCGTCGAAGCCGCGGTTGATGTAACCGCCCTTCGAGTAGGACTCGCCCTCGTAGCCGAAGATCGGCCACAGCTCTTTCTGATTGTAGAGACCCACCACCAGACCTCCGCGGATCGCCTGGAAGAAGGGCGTGTCCTCGATGTGCCTGAGCACGTCGACGCGCTCTTCTTCCCAGCCGAGCCCGCGGTAGCCGTCTTCGCCGGCGCGCTTGTCGAGATCGGCAATGCCGTTCTCGATGAGATCCCTGTGGGCGGCATCCTTGCCGGCCTGCTCGTCATGGGTCTTCACGGCGATGGCGTAGAACCTGTCGGGCACCTGATCGTGCGGATAGATGTCCCGCGCCATCTGGATCAGCGTCGCCATCGTTTCCGGCTTGAGCGCCGAGGTCTCCAGACCCCACGCATGCCGCGGGCTGATCACCGCGCTGCCGGTGACGACAAGCAGCGCCCCGACGCCGCCGCGTTTGAGCAATTCGCGCCGTGAAAGGCCCTGCTTGCCCGTGTATACCGTTACCATTTCTTCCTCCCTTGCTTGCTGGAGCGCCTGAAAGACGCTGTGGCTGGCTCCGCACCTCCCGTGCGGCCTGACCTCCTGTGCTGTCGGTTACCTGAAGCGGCCTCCGCGCTGCAGCACCTCGATCTTGTATCCGTCCGGATCCTCGATGAAGAAGAACCGTGCCACGGGCGCGCCCGCATGGCTGAATTCGACGATGTTCTTCGGGCTGAGGCCGAGAGCGCCCATCCGGTCATGCTCGCTGTCGAGATCGGCAACGGACACCGCCAGATGCCCATAGCCGTCACCCAGCTGATACGGCTCCGTGCGGCCCTTGTTGACGGTGAGCTCCAGCTCGAACTCCGTCTCCGCATTGGAGAGATAGATGAGCGTGAAAGTCTCGAAATCGAGCCTTTGCGCCACATCGAGCCCGAAGGCCTTGTTGTAGAAGCCAACGGACCGGGCCTCGTCGAGAACCCGGATCATGCTGTGGATTGCCTTTGCCAAACTGTGCCGCGCCTTTCGTTCGCACCCGATCTTTCGGTGATTATGCAACCGGGCGGGCAAATAGGGTGGCAGTGGGTTACCACCGTTCACGAATGTAGAAGTGCGATTGCTGTTTGAGAATTTTGGACCCAGAATGGCGCGCACAAGTCCAGAACTGTTCCTTCAGGAACAGGAATTTCAGGCTCACGTCGCTTGCTGCTTGCTGAAAGCGGCGTGAGCAGAATGACAGGGAGGCTGATATGTGCAGAGTTTTTGCAGAACAGGATCCGGAGGGCTATCGCCCCATCAACAGGTCGATCCGCATCGGCGGGCATTCGACCAGCATCCAGATCGAAGCGACGTTCTGGGCATTGCTGGACGAAATCGCCGAAAGCCAGGGGCTGACGACGCCGAAATTCATCTCGAAGCTGTATGACGAGGCGCTTGAGCTTCGTGGAGAAGTGCCGAATTTCGCCTCGATGCTGCGCACCACCTGCGCGCTCTACCTGCGCGGTTCCAGACCGATGGCCGAGGAAGTGGCCGCCCTGAAGCGCGAGGCGGCATAATCTGCCGCCTCTTCAGGAACGCTGAGAAATTCAGCCTTCCAGCACTTCCTTGACCACAGTGGCCAGCTGCTTGAGGGAGAAGGGCTTCGGCAGGAAGCCGAATTGTGCATCCTCGGGCAGGTTTTTGGCGAACGCGTCCTCCGCATAGCCCGACACGAACACGAACCTGATATCGGGCTGGCGCTTGCGCAGTTCGCCCAGAAGGGTCGGCCCGTCCATTTCAGGCATGACGACGTCGGAAACGACGATGTCCACCTTGCCGTCCAGCTCTTCGAACAATTCCAGCGCTTCGACGCCCGAGGAAGCTTCATGCACGGTGTAGCCGCGCGAGGTCAGCGCCCTCACCCCGCCCATGCGCACCGCGTCCTCGTCCTCGACCAGCAGAACCGTCGCCGAACCGGAAAGGTCTCTCGCGGCATCTGCCTTCGCCTGAACCGCAGCAGCAGGAGCTTCCGCTCCGCCAGCGATCGCTTTCTGGTCCGCGCCGGCCGCGGGCTGCGCAGCAATGACCGGAACGTGACGCGGCAGGAAGATCCGGAAAGTGGTGCCCTTGCCCACTTCCGAATCGCAGAAGATGAAGCCGCCGGTCTGCTTGATGATGCCGTAGACCATGGAAAGGCCGAGACCCGTGCCCTTGCCGACTTCCTTGGTGGTGAAGAAAGGCTCAAAAATCTTCTTCAGCACCTCTGCGGGAATGCCGCTGCCGTTGTCCTCAACCTCGACAAGCACATAATCGCCGGCTTCCAGTTCGCGATACGGGAAGGTCTTCGCCTCATCGGTCGTCACATTGCGGGTGCGAACCGTGAGCTCGCCACCTTCGGGCATGGCGTCGCGCGCATTCACCGCCAGATTGACGACCACCTGCTCGAACTGGCCGATATCCACCTTCACCGGCCACAGATCGCGCCCATGATCGATGCGCAGCTTGATGTCGTTGCCGACCAGACGGGCAAGCAGCATGCGCAGATCGGCAAGAACGTCGGTCAGCGTCAGCACCTCCGGCCGCAGCGTCTGCTTGCGCGAGAAGGCCAGCAGTTGCCGCACCAGCGAGGCCGCGCGGTTGGCGTTCTGCTTGATGTTCATGATGTCCGGGAAGGACGGATCGGACGGCCGGTGATTGGTCAGCAGCAGGTCCGAAGCCATGATGATGGCAGTGAGCACGTTGTTGAAGTCATGCGCGATGCCGCCGGCAAGCTGGCCGACCGCCTGCATCTTCTGGCTCTGGGCCATCTGCGCTTCAAGCGCCTTCTGCTCGGTGGTTTCCACCGCATAGACGATCGCCGCTTCCTCGGCGCCGTCACCATCGGCAACGGCATTCACATAGAAGCGGATGTGCCGCTCTTCATTGTCGGGCAGAACCGTGTCGATCGGCCCAATGTCGGCCTGCCGCTGGCGGGCCTTCTCAAGCGCTGTCTCGAACGCCGGCCGGTCGCGCTCATGGATGACCGCATCGAGGCGCACCCGTCGGTCCAGCGCATCGCGATCCACCGCAGAGGCGAACAGCGACAGGAACGGCGCATTGGTGCGCAGGATACGCCCCGCCTGATCGACACCGGCAATTGCCATGGGCGTGGAGTTGAAGAAGCGCGTGAAACGCACCTCCGAAGCCCGCAGATCTGCGGACGAATCCTCGCCTTCCGTGCGGTTGAGCACGATGGTGCGCGCCGGGCCGGCATGTCCGTCGCGATTGACGGTGGCGCGATGCAGGAAGCGCACAGGCAGCGCCTCGCCCTTCATCGTCGTCAGATCGAGGTCGATCACCGCGTTGCGGACGGTGCCGGGATCGGGACGTACCGAGCGCACCAGCGCCATGCCGTCACCCGCCACGATGTCGGAGAGTGTGACCACGCCCGGCGTGAAACTCGCCAGATCGATGCCCAGCCATTCCGCCAGAGTGGCGTTCACATAGGTGACGCGGCCATCCTGATCGGTGGAGAAGAAACCGGCCGGCGCATTGTCGAGATGGTCGATGGCCTTTTGCAGGTCGAGGAAGAAGCGCTCCTGCTCTTCGCGCTCGCGGGAAATGTCGGCCAGCTTCCAGGCATTGAACGGCTGACGCTGGCCGGGAATACGAAACGCGCGCGCTTCGATACGATACCACCGCGCGCCGACCTCGGCGCCGGGACGAATAGCCTGGCTGAGGCGAAACTCGCCATCGCCATGCTGGCCATCCCGCAAACCGCCGGCCAGCCGATAGATGACGGAAGAAGCTTCGGGCGCATCCGACAGCAGACTTTCAACAGTTCTGATATCGGCAGCCGAGGCCGCGCCGGTCATCTCAGCATAGGCACGGTTGGCGTAGATGATGCGGTTCTTCGCATCGGTGACAACGAGGCCCTGCGCCATCGAATCGACGAAGGCCTTGGAAAGCTCGTCGCCGGTCGAGCGCGGCGCGATCTGGATGAAGCCGATCGCCGTCGCGAACAGGAAACCGACGCCGATCATCGCCAATACGCCGAGCATGCCGAGCAGGAACGGATCGCCAAAGCGTTCCCGAAACAGCCCGAACACCACTGCCGAGACAATCAGGATAAGGATGAAGATGATAAGCCGCGTTACCGTTCCGGGCCGTGTATCCTGATCTATCATCGGCATCGGATAGAAATCGCCGCGCGCGTCCTTGGCCATTTGCCCCCTGCTTACGATTCCTGCCCTGTTCCGATCCGGGCGGTTGAATCATATTCTCCTTGCCCGGAAAAGGCCAAAGGGGCAACTCTCTGCGTAAAATGCCCCCGGAACGTGAAAACTCCTTCGCAAATGCCGGTCCCCACGTTGATAAACCGGGCTGGCAACTTGCGGTGGCACATCACTGCGTTCTACTGTCATGTTTGATTTATTTGGCCATCCTTGCGTCTTGGCCACACTTCCGGGGGTGCCGATGCCTGATTTTCTCGATAGCGCTGGCGGAAACGGATATGGTGCCGCCATTTTCTGGGTTCTGGTTGCGCTGGCCGCGTTTGTGGCTGTGCTGTTCATCGTGAAGATGATCCGCAGCATGAACTTCGGAACCTTCGTTGCAGGCGGGCGCAACCGCAAGACGCGTCTCGCCGTCATGGACGCCACCGCCGTGGACAGCCACAGGCGGCTGGTTCTGGTTCGCCGCGACGATGTCGAGCACCTGATTCTCATCGGCGGGCCGACCGATGTGGTGGTCGAGCGCGACATCAGGCTGGCCAGCGCAAAACGAACAACGCCAGTCGCGGAGCCGGCTTTTACGCCCCAGCCCCCGCTTCAGTCCCAGCCGCCAAAAGCTGCTCCGCCACCTCAGCCCGTACAGCAACGCCAGCCAGTTGCTCCCCAGCCGCAGGTTTCAGCGCCTGCACGTCCGGCGGCACCCTCGCCACAGCCACGGCCATCGGAAAACAGCTACATGGCACCGCAGGTGGCTGCCGCCGCACCACCCCGGCCTGCTCCAGCGGCTCAGCAGCCCCAGCAGCATCGGCATTCAGTGGAAGACGCGCTCGACGCTTCGCTTGTGGATGAACTCACACTTTCTCTCGGTGAACCGGCCGTCGAGCCCCCGCAAAGGCTCCAGACTCCCGATGATGAAATGTCGCGGCTTCTCGGTGAACTGTCGACGACCAGGCGCTGACGCACGTCGCCCGAAACTGGGAACCGGTTTCGGGATAACGACATGCGCAGGAACGGGAGCTTAGCTTCGGAAGGAACCCATCTGAAGGATCGCGACAACGCGTTGAGATCGGGCACATAGCCACAGAATCAAAAAGGCCGCCTCACGGGCGGCCTTTTTGCTATCAGAAAAGAGGTATTATCAATCGTCCCGATAAACCTTCTCGCGACGCTCATGACGTTCCTGCGCCTCGATGGACAAGGTCGCGATAGGACGCGCATCCAGCCGCTTCAGCGAAATCGGCTCGCCTGTTTCTTCACAATAGCCGTAAGTGCCCTCTTCGATCCGCTGCAGCGCCGAATCGATCTTCGATATCAGCTTACGTTGGCGGTCGCGTGCCCTGAGCTCGATGGCACGATCGGTTTCCGAGGAGGCCCTGTCCGCCAGATCAGGAAGATTTGCATTTTCCTGCTGGAGAATCTCAAGGGTCTCCCGTGCCTCTCGCAGGATATCGTTTTTCCATGCGATCAGCTTGCCGCGGAAATAAGACTTCTGCCGGTCATTCATGAACGGCTCGTCTTCGGAGGGTACGTAATCGGCAGTAAGGTTTTGATTCATTCGACTCACCCGACAGCCCCAAGAATTGGCGCCTATATATTCACCTAAACTGCCCCGCACAAGCCTGTACTCACCTCATCACACGAACGTATAATCCTGTTGTTGTGCGGCATCGGCCAGAGGCGTTGCGCTCGCTGCCGTCAAACGATAATCCTTCTAAGGCAGGTACAGGCGGGAGGGCTGGTGGCCAAACTCTATCTCCTCAGGCACGCAAAGGCGGGCTGGGCTCAGCCCGGAATGTGCGATTTCGATCGTCCGCTGGATGCCGCGGGCCGCGAGGAAGCCGCCATGACTGGCGACGTTATGCGCAAATGCGGCTACCAGCCGGACCTCACCCTGTGCTCGAAAGCGCGCAGGGCTCAGGAAACTCTGGAAGGCATCGCCGGCAGCCTCGATACCGGCCGGGTCATTCTTCTGGAAGCGCTCTATACGGAAGATGCTGCTTTCTACCTGGAAACCGTGCGCGCCTACGGCCACTTTGGCTCGATTCTGGTCATCGGTCATAATCCCATGATGGAAGACCTGACCCTGGCCATATCCGGCGATGGAGAACCGGGAGCACTCGATACGCTGAATCACGGCTTTCCAACGGCCGGACTTGCCGTTCTGAAGTTCGAAGGCAATCTGGAAGAGACTGGTCCCGGCAAAGGCTATCTTCAGGCGTTTCTGACCCCCGTCAGCGTCTGAGCCTATTACAAAGCCCCGACCGGCACCCTATATCGACCCTGAAATCAGGCTTTCATACGCACTCGCAATCCTGAAAAATTCATGATTTCAGCCAGATGGACGAGTTTTAGGAACCGAATTGGCATCTTCGCTGACGACATTCACGGATGAAGCGCGCATCGCGCTCGACACGCTCTCCGGCCGCGCGACCGGGCTTTTCACCCCCACCCTGCGCCTTGGCGTCACCGGCCTGTCGCGCGCCGGCAAGACCGTCTTCATCTCCTCTCTCGTCCACAACCTGCTGCATGGCGGACGCCTGCCGCTGTTCGAGGCGCAGAAATCCGGCCGCATCGCCCGCGCCTTTCTGGAGGAGCAGCCCGACGATGCCGTGCCGCGCTTCCAGTATGAGGATCACATCGCGACGTTGGTGAACGACCGCCTGTGGCCGGATTCGACGCGTGCTATTTCCGAACTCAGGCTGACGATCGAATATGAATCCGCTTCCGGCTGGAGCCGCATGTTCTCGGCCGGAAAGCTGTCGCTCGACATTGTGGACTACCCCGGCGAGTGGCTGCTCGACCTGCCGCTGCTCGGCAAGTCCTACGCGGACTTTTCACGCGAAGCGTTTGAAATGGCGGAGCTTCCGGTGCGTGCGGATCTTTCGCGGGAGTGGCGCGATCTTTCCGCATCCGTCGATCCGGATGCGGCGTCCGATGAAGTTACCGCCCGCCGCCTGTCGGAAAGCTTCGCGGCCTATCTGAAGGCGTGCAAGCTCGACGACCGCGCACTGTCCACGCTGCCGCCCGGCCGCTTCCTGATGCCGGGCGACCTCGAAGGCTCGCCCGCGCTCACCTTCGCCCCGCTGACGCCAAACGAAGAGCGCCGCGCAAAACCGGGGTCTCTGCGCGCCATGATGGAGCGCCGCTACGAGGCTTATAAAACCCACGTGGTGCGGCCGTTCTTTCGCGAGCACATCACCCGGCTCGACCGCCAGATCGTTCTCATCGATGCCTTGCAGGCGCTCAATGCCGGGCCCGGCGCAATGGCGGATCTGGAGCGCGCGGTGACGGAAATCCTGGCCTGCTTCCGGCCCGGCCGCGGCAATATCCTGACCGATCTGGTGTCGCGGCGCATCGACCGCATCCTGATTGCCGCCACCAAGGCCGACCATCTGCACCACGAAAGCCACGATCGGCTGCAGGCGATCGTGCGGCGCCTGGCGGATCGCGCCATAGCCCGCGCCAATTTCACCGGCGCCAATGTCGACGTTGTCGCCATGGCTGCCATCCGCGCCACGCGCGAAGGCACGGTCAAGCAGGGCCGCGACACGCTGCCCGTCATTC
Organism: Aquamicrobium sp. YD-1-mutant5; assembly: GCF_059509755.1. NCBI lineage: Bacteria > Pseudomonadati > Pseudomonadota > Alphaproteobacteria > Hyphomicrobiales > Phyllobacteriaceae > Aquamicrobium > Aquamicrobium sp. YD-1-mutant5. Next base: position 214,008 of record NZ_JCAKKP010000001.1, on the reverse strand, counting down.
TCGGCACACCGCTGGCCGGAGAAACGATCGGCGGCCAGATCTTCGACGGCGAAACGGAAACAGCCATATTTCCCGGTGACTTGCCGGAGAAAGTTGATTCCGTTTTTGAAACCGCAAACGGTCATCGTCAGGACGAAACCGATCCCGCCATCCGCTTTGTCCGCTTTCGCCCGCCAAGGCTTGAACGCACCGCCGAGGGCGTCACCCTCTCCCTGCCCCATATCAGGCTCGATCGCGCCCTGCAGTTCCTGATCGGAGACCGGCTGGCATGAGCAACGAACCCCGCAAACCCTCCGCTTTCCCCGTGGCGCCGGAACCAGCAAGGAAAGCCGCAGAAGAGACCCAGCATCCCGCTCAGCCGCCACGCAGGCCGCGCGCCGCACCGGTCGAAGTCGCCGTCGCCGTGCCGGACGGGCACGACATCTTCGAGGCACCGGATGAAGCCGCGATCGTGCCGCCGCCCGCCACAGCGCCACGCAGACGCTCCGTGGCGGCACGAATTCTGGCAGGTGCCGCCGGGTTGCTCGTATCGCTTGCCATTGGCCTGTGGATCGACGGGCTGATCCGCTCGCTGTTCGAGCGTGCACCGTGGCTCGGCTGGCTGGCGGCGCTTGCAGCAGCGATCGGCGCCATCGCGCTCATCATCGTTCTCGCGCGCGAATGCATCGCCATCGCCCGCCTCGCGGAGGTGGAAAAGATACAGAAGCGCGCGCAGGACGCCGTTGGCCGCAACGATCCCAAAGCGGCCCGCGCCGTGGTGGCCGAACTGTCCTCCTTTGTCGCTGCAAGACCGGAAACGGCTGCCGGCCGCCGTGCGCTGGACGAACTGGATGGCGAGATCATCGACAGCGCCGACCTCATACGAATTGCGGAAACCGAAATCCTCGCACCGCTGGATGCCCGTGCGAAAATCATGATCCTCGACGCCGCCAAGCGCGTCTCGCTGGTCACGGCGGTAAGCCCGCGCGCCGTTGTCGACATCGCCTATGTTGCCTTCGAGGCGGCGCGGCTGATCCGCAGGCTTTCGGAACTCTATGGCGGACGACCCGGCACGCTCGGCTTCTTCCGCCTTGCGCGCGGCGTGCTCGCGCATCTGGCCATCACCGGCTCGATCGCACTGGGTGACGGCTTCGTGCAGCAGATACTGGGCCACGGTGTGGCCGCACGGCTGTCGGCGAAGCTTGGCGAAGGTGTCGTCAACGGCATGCTGACAGCGCGCATCGGCCTGGCCGCCATGGACACCACGCGCCCCCTGCCGTTTCATGCGTTGAGGCGGCCGGGAATGGGCGATTTTCTCTCCGCCCTCACCTCATTCGCCGGCAAGGGCAACGGCACGGAAAAATCTCCTTCGGCCTGAGACGCATCAGGGATCGGGACGCTTTACAAATGACAGCGCTGGCGAAAATTCGAATTCTCGGGCATATGGTGAGAAACCATTAACCATTTTTGTTCATGGTTCGGACAAGGTTCCTCTCAGTATTTCGTTGCCGGGTATCCTCGATGAAAAGCGTAATCGTGTCTTCCATGCTGCCGCTGGCTCTCGCCATTTCGGCAACCGCAATTCTCCCGGCAACCGCCTCCGCCGGCGAACGCGACAAGCAGTTCTTCCAGTCGGTCGAAGGCAAATGGGTCGGCCCCGGCGAAATCGTCGCGGGCAAATACAAGGGCACCAAGTTCACCTGCACATTCACCGGCTCGTCGCCCGAGGTGAAAGTCGGCATGACTCTGGACGGCTCCTGCCGCGTCGGCGTCTTCACGCAGCAGATGAAAGCCACGGTCGAGCACAAGGGCCGCACCGGCTACAAGGGCACCTTTATGGGCGGTGCTGCCGGCGAAGGGCTCGACATCATCGCCGGTAATGTCGTTGACCCGCGCAAGGTTGTCTTCGCCATCAACCGCAAGGAACTCAACGGCGTGATGCAGGCCCGCATCCCCGACGATCAGTCGATGATCGTCACCGTATCGGTGAAGGTCGACAAGCAGGTGGTGCCCGTTATCGGCGTCAATCTGAAGCGTATCGAAGGCGCTCCGGTCGGCAAGCTCGCCAAGAACTGACGAGCCCGCCCCGGATTCGACAGTGTTGAGCGCATCAGCCCGCGCTGGATCCCGATTCCTTGTCCAGAACCATGTAGTCGAGCGGCAGCTCGGTCGTGTTCTTGATCTGCTCCATGGCGAAAGCCGATGAAACGTCCCGGATTTCGATCTTGGCGATGAGGCGCTTGTAGAACGCATCGTAAGCCGCGATATCCGGCACCACCACGCGAAGCAGATAGTCGACATCGCCGCTCATGCGGTAGAACTCGACCACTTCCGGAAACTCCTGAATCACCTCGGAAAACCGGCGCAGCCATTCGTGGCTGTGTGAATTGGTGCGGATGGAGACGAAAACGTTCACCCGCACGTTCACCCGCACCGGGTCCAGAATGGCCACGCGGCGCTTGATGACCCCTTCTTCCTCCAGCTTCTGGATACGGCGCCAGCACGGCGTCGTGGAAAGGCCAACCTTCTTGGCGACGTCGGCGACGGCCAGGGTGGCATCCTCCTGCAAGAGGCGCAAAATTTTTCGGTCGAGGCGGTCCATGGGCGCTCCTTGTAGAAAAGTTGCCCAATTTTTAGTGATTATGACCCGCCGCACAAGAAAGAAATTCCGTCATACTGGCAAATTGCGAGTGATAAATTCTCAAAAACTTATTCGAGCCGGCGTCTGATTTCCGCCTGCAGGAAAGGCAGCAATTCGGTTTCAAACCATGTATTGCGCTTCAGCCAGCCGGTGTTGCGCCATGAAGGATGCGGCAAGGGCAGCACTTTGACCGGGCTTTGCGCCTCCCAGATTCCGCGCCAGTCCTTCACCGTATCGGTCAGCGAACCCTGTCGCAGGGAGCCCATATGCCACTTCTGCGCATAGAGGCCGATGGTGAGGATCAGGTCGAGCTGGGGCATCAGCTCCATGAGCTGCCCGCGCCACGCAGGTGCGCATTCGCGCCGGGGCGGCAGGTCTCCGCCTTTGGCATCCTGCCCCGGAAAGCAGAAGCCCATGGGTACGATTGCGAACTTGGACGGATCGTAGAACTCGGCGCTGCTGACGCCCAGCCACGAGCGCAGCCGGTCGCCCGAGGCATCCGTGAACGGCACGCCGCTCAGGTGAACCCTGGTGCCCGGCGCTTGGCTGGCGATGAGGATGCGCGCCGTCGGGGAAGGCACCAGAACCGGGCGGGGTTCATGCGGCAGGGGCCGCCCCAGCGGTGCCTCCACGCATATGCGGCAGGCGCGCACCTGTGCCGTCAGCGTGGCAAGCTCGTCGCCGGTTTCGCGGCGTGCCACGCTTGCGCCCATCATCAGGCGGCAGCACTCGGACGTGCCGAAACGGCTTCATACCAGCGCCGCACATGGGCGCAGTCATCCGGCAGGGCGATGCGGGCCGGCTTCATGAAATCGATCGCTATTAGGCCGGTGATGTCGGCAATCGTATAGGCATCGCCGGTAATGAATTCGCGATTGGCGAGCTCACCGTCAAGGAAATGCAGGAACTTCGTCACCTTGGGTTTATTCGCCTCGCCCCATTCCGGAATCTGGGGAACCTCCCACTCCTTCATGGCTGGATGGATATGGCGGAAGGCATGCGCAACCCGCATGAACAGCTCCAGTTCCACGCGCCTTTGCCACATCTCCACCAGAGCCTTGCCAACCGCGCCCTCCCCGAACAGCGGCGGCGCGGGCTGGATCTCCTCGAAATAGCGGCAGATGGCGACGGTTTCGGTGAGGATCGTACCGTCATCCAGTTCCAGCACCGGCAGGCCCTGCAGCGGATTGCGCGAGCGCACCTGCTCGCTGCGATGCTCCATTGCGCCCATGTCGACAGGCACGATGGGCACCTCGATGCCCTTTTCGGCCAGAAAAACCCGCACCCTGCGCGGATTGGGCGCCCGCCCGCCATCGAACAGTTTCATCCTTCTCTCCCTGCTCCCGAAATGCACAGCGGATACCGCCGCTATATAGGGTTGCGCTCACCAGAAACGAAATATTTCCCGCAGCCAGTCGCCGACCGCAGCGAGACTGTCATGAGCCGGCTCGACCCGTCCGCCCTGACGGTCGCGCCATTGCCGGGGCTTTTCGAACTCGCCCGCCCAGAGGCCGAGCTTTGCCGAACGGGCCTTCGCCTCCTCGCGCTCGAAATCGCCATAGGCGACGGCCCATCCCTGCGCGACCATCTCGCGGTTCAGATCCACCCCATCGGCCGAACAATCGCCAAGAAGACGCCCATACTGATCGTTTCGCCACCCCGTGCATGCGACTGTCCTGCGATCGGTCATCCGCAGCAGCGCCTCGCGCGATTGCCGCCCGCAGGCATAGTCATGGCCGCCCCTTTTGCACATCTGCTTGTATTCGGGAGCATCGATGCCGCGCAGGCGCACGCGCAGACCATCCAGTTCGATGGAATCGCCGTCGACAATGCGGGCCGCACCCTGCTCGGTGCGCGTATTGGCCTTATCCAGCCGCGACGCCACGAATGCAAGAATTCCGAACAGCAGAATGGTCAGCCCATAGTCGAGCATGCGCCTCGCCGGACTGCGCGAGCGCGGATTCCGATAACGGCTTCCGTTGCGGGAACGCGATCTGCTCATATGGCAAACAAAGTCTTAAGCATTCGATCGTAGCGTGTTGGGAGACCATGCTGGCCGCATAGATTGAACCCATAGAATGCCGTTGCAACGCTCAACAACAGCGGACAAGAATATTGTGGACCGCCGCCAACCGCATCGCAACAGCGATGTGGCCCGCGCTGTCCGCAAAACCCGCGACCGTCTGGCGCAACAGGCCGGCAATCCCGATTTCGACCGCGAAATGCTGAAGCTGCATGCGCACTCCATGCTCAGCGGCGCATTTTTCATACCGGCACTCATTCTGCTTGTCTCCGTAGCTGGTCTGGCAGCGGGCATGGGTCTGGAAATGCTGCTCTGGGGCGCGCTGGCGCTGGCGTGCCTCAGCCCCCTTCTGATCCTGTCCCGACGCTACAATGCAACCGATGCCGCCCTTATCGACCCCAGAGCCGCCACGCGCAACTATCTGATCGCGCATGTGATCTCCGGCATCGGCTGGGCGGTTTTCGGCCTGATGGGCTGCGCCGCCTGCACGCTCGACCAGTTCCATGTCGTCAAGGCGGTGACGCTGCTTCTTGCCATGGCTGCCACGGCCATCCTCACGTCGTCCATCAGCGGCGCGCTCATCGCCACATTCGCCCTGCCCGTTCTGGCCTACGCCTGGGGCGCGACATGGCCGGCCTCGCCGGTGGAAGTGATGATGCTGGCGCTGCTGATCATCGCCCTTCCGTTCCTGTCCTATGTGGCCAGTCACCTGAAACATTCATCGGTCATGATGCTGTCGTTCCGATCGCAAAAGGATGAGTTGATCGCCGAACTGGAAACGGCCAAGGCCATGTCGGACGAAGCCCGCCACCGCGCCGAGGAAGCAAACCTCGCCAAGTCACGGTTCCTGGCTTCCATGAGCCACGAGCTTCGCACGCCGCTGAATGCCATTCTGGGCTTCTCCGAAGTCATGGCCAATGAGGTGCTGGGACCCGTCGGCAACAAGAACTACCGCGAATATGCCGGCGACATTCACGATTCAGGCCAGCATCTGCTGAACCTGATCAACGAGATTCTCGATCTGTCCCGCATCGAGGCCGGCCGTTATCAGCTTCAGGAAGAAGCCGTCACCCTGACGATGCTGGCCGAAGACACCTGCCACATGATGGAACTCAGAGCCCGCAACAAGGGCATCCGCATCGTGCAGCAGTTCGAGCCGACGCTGCCGCGCCTCTACGCAGACGAGCGCGCGATCCGCCAGATCCTCCTCAATCTTCTTTCCAACGCCATCAAGTTCACGTCGAGCGGCGGGGAAGTTCGCGTGCGCGTTGGCTGGACCGCTGGCGGCGGCCAGTACATTTCGGTGAAGGACAACGGCCCGGGCATCCCGCAGGACGAGATTCCCGTCGTGCTGTCCGCGTTCGGTCAGGGCACGATAGCGATCAAGAGCGCCGAACAGGGCACTGGCCTCGGGCTGCCCATCGTTCAGGGCCTCGTTGCCATGCATGGCGGCGAGTTCGAGCTGCACTCGAAACTGCGCGAAGGCACGGAAGCCATCGTCATCTTCCCGCCGTCGCGCGTCATGGAAGAGCTTCCGGCGATGCCCACGAAGGTGGCAGCCAATGCCGGCTGGTAAGGCCGGCTAAGTAGGGCCGACTGGCAGGAAAGAGCCCGAAACGGGCTATCAGGCCCTTTGCGCCAGCGCCATGCCGGATACCATCTGCACCGCCGCCTTCACCAGCCCCGCGCCAAGTGCGGCCCCCACGCCTTCGCCGTGGCCGATGCCCAGATCCAGCAGAGGCTGAAGGCCGAGGATTTCAGCCGCGCGCCGATGTCCCGGCTCCGCCGAAAGGCTGGCCAGCAGGCAATGATCGAGGGCGCCGGGATGAACCTTGTGCAGCGCGGCAGCGGCAGCAGTAGCGGCAAAACCATCGATCAGCACCGGAATGCGCTCCATGCGGGCGGCAAGTATCGCACCGGCGATGGCGGCGAACTCGCGCCCGCCGACACGCGCCAGCGCCTCCAGCGGATCCGCCAGATGCGGCCCATGGAAAGCCAGCGCCTGATCGACGATGGCCGCCTTGCGTGCCACTCCGATCTCGTCGGCGCCGCTGCCCGGCCCCACCCAGTCAGCACCCCGTCCGCCGAACAATGCCGCCATCAGCGCAGCGGCGACCGTGGAATTGCCGACACCGAGATCGCCAAGGCACAAAAGGTCAGATCCGCCGGCGATCGCCTCCATGCCGAAGGCCATGGTGGCAGCACAGCCGCGCTCGTCCAGCGCCGGCTCGCGCGTGATGTCACCCGTCGGCAGATCGAGCGCGAGATCGAAAACCTTCAGGCCGAGATCATAGGTCAGGCACACCTGATTGATTGCCGCGCCGCCCGCCGCACACAATTCGACCGCATCGACAGTCGCGGTGACCGGGCGCGGCGACACGCCATGCGCGGCCACGCCATGCGTGCCGGCGAAAATGGCAACCAGCGGCCGCGTCACCTGCGGGCTTGCCCGTCCGGTCCAGCCGGCGAACCATGCCGCGACATCTTCCATGCGCCCGAGGGGCCCCTGCGCCATCGCGGCCTTCGCAAAGACTTTGCGGACATCCGTTGCAAAGCGGTCATCCTGTTCAGGCAGCTTGTCCAGAAGGACGCGGAAATCTTCAAACGGCAATGCGCTGACCATAGGCCCCGGCTCCATGCAAAACGTGCCGCCCGCATAGCCCTCTGTGGACCGCCTGACAACCGCATCGGCCGAAAACCACCGGCAGCAAGTGCCGCAGAAGGCTTGCATCGGCGGTTTGCCTGTCCCATGTGGGTTGAGAGTTCGGAAAACATCCATGACGGCAATCGAATCGCCCTGCATCCTTGTTTGCTCGATCGATATGAAGAGCGGCTACTGCATCGGCTGCGGGCGCACCGGCAGCGAGATCGCAGGATGGATCGCCATGAGCCCCCCGGAGCGTCGCCGCATCATGGATACTCTGGGCGCAAGACTGGAAAAGATGGAAGGCAGCATGAAGGCAAAATCCCCGGCCATCCCCAAGACGCGCCAGCGCATCAGGGCTCCCCGATGAGCCGCGGTCTGTGGATCATACTTGGCCTCATCGGGCTCGGCGCCATCCTCCTGATGCTCAATCACGAATCCGGCGCGACGCTGGGTTTTCTTAACGAGGATTTCGCCAACCTCATCTGGCTCGGCCTTCTCGCGGCGGTGATCGGCGCCGGCCTGCTGCGCTCCGGCCGGCGTTTCGGTGACATGGCGCGCAGCCTTGGCCTGTGGGCCCTGATCGTCATCGCTCTCATTGCCGGCTACCAGTACCGCTATGAGCTTCAGGATTTCGGCAGCCGCATCACCGCCGGCCTGATTCCCGGAAGTCCCCTGATGCTCGGCACCGAGGACGGCCGCGCCACTGTTGCACTGGACAAGGGGCGCAGCGGTCATTTCGAGGTGCGCATGGTGATCAACGGCAAGTCGATCCCCGCGCTGGTCGATACCGGCGCAACCACAACAGTTCTAAGCGCCGAGGACGCGCGCATCGTGGGTTTTGATCCGGCCTCGCTGAACTATACCGTCCGCGTTTCGACCGCCAACGGCACCGCGAGCGCGGCGGCAGTACGCGCGGGGGAGATCGCCGTCGGCAACATCGTGCGCCGCAACCAGCCCGTGCTGGTCGCAGCCCCCGGCGCCCTGAGGCAAAGCCTGCTTGGCATGAATTTTATCGGCTCGCTGTCGGGCTTTGACGTGCGCGGCGACCGCATGATCCTTCGCGACTGAAAAAAGGAGCAGACATGACCACTTCAACTGCAAATCCGCAAACCGTCACCGCCTTCTGGCGCGAGGCAGGACCGGAAGCCTGGTTCAGAAAGGACGAGGCTTTCGACACCGACTTCCGGAAGCGTTTCCTTGACCTGCACTATGCGGCAGCCCGCCGCGAACTGGATGGCTGGATGGGGGATCGCGAAGGCGCGCTGGCGCTTATGATCCTTCTCGACCAGTTCCCGCGCAATTGCTTCCGGGGAACGGGACACATGTTCGCAACCGATCCGCTGGCCAGATATTATGCGGCCAGAGCAATTGAAGCCGGTCACGACATGGCCGTAGACGAGCAGATCCGCGTCTTCTTCTATCTCCCGCTGGAACACTCCGAAGATCTGGACGATCAGAAGCGCTCGGTCGAGCTGCACAAGGCCAATGCGGCCAGCTATCTGAGCTATGCCGTCGATCACTACGACATCATAAAGCGCTTCGGGCGTTTCCCGCACAGGAACGGGCCTCTGGGCCGGGTGACAACAGCCGAAGAACAGGCATTTCTGGACGGGGGCGGCTTCGCAGGCTGATTGGCACCCCTCTTAAGGCCCGGCTCAGCCGCGCCACCATTGCCTGCCGGAGTCGAGACGCTCGATTCCGGCGGCGTCAACGCCAGCCAGAAGCTCCCCGACGCGCTGCCCGCCAATCTCAAGGGTCGCAGCAAGCTCCGAAAGCGGTGCCAGCACGAAGGCGCGTTGCAGCATGCGCGGATGCGGCACTTCCAGCCCCGTTTCGTTGATGACGCGGTCGTCGTACAGAAGAATATCGATGTCGATGAGACGTGGCCCCCACCGTTCCTCGCGAACCCGCTTGAGGCTGTGTTCCGTCTGAAGGCACAGTTCCAGCAATTCGCGGGGGCGCAGCGTGGTGTGAAGTTCGGCTGCCGAATTGAGAAAATCCGGCTGATCGGTCTTTCCCCACGGCGGCGTCCTGTGCAGCGACGACACGGCGGTCACCCGCACCTGTGGATGCGCGTCCAGCGCCCGCAGCGCCGCACCCATCGAATGGGCGGGATCGCCAAGATTTCCGCCGAGGCTGACGAAAACGCGGCTATCGCGGCCAGGCAACGGTCACCTCCACATAATCCAGCACACCGCGCACCGGCGCATTGGGCTTCCTGACCGTTATCTCCGCGCGCTGGATCTGCGGAAAACGGGCCGACAGCGATTTGGCGACTTCATGGGCCAGCGTTTCGATGAGGAAATGGCGGCGGCCGGTGATGATCTCCTCGATCACGCTGAAGGCCACGCCGTAGTCGACCGTGGCGTCCATCGCGTCGGCTTCGAGCGGCTTCGTCGGCTCTACATGCAGCACCGCATCGACATAGAAGCGCTGGCCGAGTTTTTCCTCCTCATCCAGCAGCCCGTGCGTGGCGAAGAAGGCGCAATTCTTCATACGGATGACATACATGGGCTGGTGTCCGGACTATGAGGAAAGGTAAGCTTCACGGGCCAGCATAGCATCCGTGACTGCCAGCGCATCCGCATTGATTGCGACATCGTGGACGCGAAAAAGATCGGCGCCCCGCAAGCGCAGAATGATGCTGGTGGCGGCGGTCGCCGCATCGCGGTCCGGCGCTTCGCGTCCGGTCACGGCTCCGAGAAAACGCTTGCGCGAGGTTCCGGCCATCAGCGGGAAGCCCAGCTCAAGCAGTTCCCCGAACCGGGCCATCAGGTCGATATTGTCTTCCGGCGTTTCCTTGGCGAAGCCGAAACCGGGATCGAGCACGATATGCTCTTCGCCGATGCCAGCCGCCCGCGCGATCTCCAGAGATCTGCGCAGGAACAGGAACTGGTCTGCAACCGGGTCGGCAAGCTTTTCCCGTTCGCGCCCCGTATGCATGATGACAAGCCCTGCCCCGGTTTGCGCCGCCACATTGGCTATGCCGGGCTCGCGCTGCAGGCCCCAGACATCGTTGACGATATGAGCGCCCGCCGCCACCGCCAGCCGTGCCGTTTCTTCCCTGTAGGTGTCCACGGAGATGATCGCCCCGTCGAGCGACGCCAGCGCCTCGATCACCGGCAGGGCGCGGGCCTGTTCTTCCTTCGCCGTGACGGGTGCGGCTGCCGGGCCGGTCGATTCGCCACCGACATCAATGATCGCCGCCCCCTGCTCCATCATGAGCCGGGCGCGCCCCACCGCATCGTCAAGCGAACGATAGCTGCCACCATCGGAAAAGCTGTTGGGCGTCACGTTCAGGATGCCCATGACCACGGCACGCGGACCGAGATCGATATGGCGTCCATGCGCCAGTTGCCATCGTCTCATCATAGTTTCAGTTCAGCCCGTGGCGATTGACTGTTTTTCCGTTGCGCCGAATGCCGCCGTAACGCAAGGTGCAGCGCGAGACAACATGATGAAGAAAATTTTCCTTTCCCTGATCATTGCAGCCAGCGCAGCGGTCCCCGCCGCCGCCGAAACGGTTGCGAAGAGCTACAGCTATTTCAACATCCGCGGCACGACTTTCGAGCAGATCGAAAAAGACCTGTCGAACCGGGGCCCGCATGTCAAATCCACCGGCCTGCGGCATCCGGGTGCGACCCGAATGAATTTCACCACGAAAATCGGATATGCCAATGACGGGCGTTATTGCCGCATCGTTTCGGCCGATACGGTGGTGAAGGCGCGTGTCATCCTGCCCAGATGGAAACCGCGCGGCCGCGTAGATGCCGAGGACCGGCTTTTCTGGAACACGCTTTTCGCCGACATCAAGCGTCACGAGGACCGCCATGTCGAGATCGCGAAAACCCATGCGCGAGAACTGGAACAGGCCCTGAAAAAGCCGGCCCGTTTCAAAGATTGCGATGCCGCGGCGGCAAAAGCCAGGGAGATAACCTCCAAAACCCTCGCGCGACACGACCGGGCCCAGTTCGAATTCGACCGTGTCGAGACCATCAATTTTGAAAGCCGTTTGCTGCGTCTTCTGAGTTACCGCATCGAGAGGGCGGAGAAAGCCGCGAAGAAGCGCTAAAAGCCGGCACTGGTTCGCAATCTGCTGCGACATACCTTATGCATTTGGATATGATCTGACATTTATCGGCAATACGGGCCGCATTTTCAAAGAAGAACAAGAATGGATCAACCGATCAGCGCCCAGCCAAAACGGGCCGTCCCGGATTTTTCGCTCAGCGACCGTGAAAAGAACGTCATTATCGCCGGCTCCCTGCTTTCCATGCTGCTGGCGGCACTCGATCAGACGATCGTTGCTCCGGCTTTGCCGACGATCGCAAGCTCGCTGGGCCATGCAGAATATCTGTCATGGATCGTGACCGCATATCTGCTCACGGCGACGGCGGTTTCACCGCTTTACGGCAAATTGTCCGACATCTACGGACGCCGCGCGATCATGTTCGCCGCTATATTCATTTTCCTTGCCGGCTCGGTCATGTGCGCCCTGGCTCCCAACATGCTGGTGCTGATTGCGGGGCGTGCCGTGCAGGGCCTTGGCGGCGGCGGCTTGTTTGCCCTGACGCAGACGGTGATCGGCGACCTCGTTCCGCCGCTGGAACGGGCGCGCTATGCGGCGTGGATTTCCGGGACGTGGGCGGTCGCCAGCATCGCCGGCCCCCTGCTCGGCGGCGCTTTTGCAGAACATCTGCACTGGTCGCTCATCTTCTGGATCAATTTGCCGCTCGGTCTGCTCGCCGTTGCGGTCATCAACAAGCCGCTGAGAAAACTCGCTATCGCCGGCACAAGCCATAAAGTGGATGGCTGGGGCGCCATTTTGATGGTGATCGCAACCTTCATGCTGCTTCTCGCCGTCAACTGGGGCGGTAACCGCTATGCATGGAGTGATCCGCAGATCATCGGGCTGCTGGCGGGATCAGCGGTCTTCTGGCTGCTGTTCTGCCTGAGACTGCGCATGGCGGAAGAGCCTCTGGTCTCACTGGAGGTTCTGAGCAACCGGATCGTGCTGACCGGCACATTCACCATGTTTCTGCTTCAGGGAGGCAGCATCGGGCTTGCCGTCTATCTGCCCGTCTACATGCAGGCCACGCTTGGCATGTCGCCCGGCGACACGGGGCTTGCCATGCTGGGGCTGCTTCTTGGAACAGTTGTCGGTGCCGGAACCAGCGGACGGCTGGTTCCCCGCGTCGTGAACTACAAGAGAATTGCGTTTTTCGGCATAAGCGCCTCGATCTTGGGCCTCGGCGTTCTCGCTTACATCGCAGACACTGCACATCTTCTGGAGATCGAAATTGCGACCGCGATTATCGGTGCCGGCATTGGCACGATTTTCCCGGTCTCGACGATTTCGGTACAGAACGCGGTTGAAAGGAAGGATCTTGGCGTGGCGACAGGCCTGCTCACCTTCCTGCGCTCTCTTGGCGGCGCCATCGGCGTCGCGGCAATTGGCGCGATCGCGCTCGGCAACAACCTGCCGCTGGCGGGCGAAGGCGTGGCCACCACGGCAGCAAGCGGCCCGCACGGATCATTCTCGATCATCTTCCTGGCGGCGGCTGCCATGCTGCTCGCGGCTCTGATCGTCTACGCCTTCATGCCGCAGAAAGCGCTGCGCGGATCCGTGCCGACGGAAACGCCCATCATGCCGGAGTGAGCCGGATTTGGATTCCGGCGAGATCTGTCATCCCTGCCGTTCGGGAATCGACACGATCAGGCCGTCAAGCTCTTCCCGGATTCTGATCTGGCAGGAGAGACGCGAGTTCGGGCGCACATCATAGGCGAAGTCGAGCATGTCCTCTTCCATGGCTTCCGGTTCGCCCACGACATCGGTCCACGCCTCGTCCACATAAACGTGGCAGGTCGCGCAGGCACAGGCGCCGCCGCACTCCGCTTCGATACCGGGAATGGAATTGCGGATGGCGCTTTCCATTACGGTCGCACCGTTCTCGGCCTCGACATCGAAGCGGGTGCCGTCATGGGCGATGAATGTCAGCTTGGTCATCTGGTCACCTGAGGGGGAAGTCTCCGCGGAGATAATCACTCCGTGGTCCAAGTCAACTGCGGCGCAGCAGCGCCCCGCCACAGGGTTCAGCCGTTGTGCATGCCATTGCGCCGCCGGGCGATGAACGTCAGAACGGCCTGTGCCAGTTCATCCAGACGCCGCAGATTGTCATAGAGGTCAGGAGCCTTCTCGACCGCATCCGCTCCTTCGGCCAGCGCGAATGCTCCAACCCCGCGAGCCGCTCCTTTCAGGCCATGAGCCAGCGCCGCCCGCTCTTCAGGGGACGCATCGCCAATGGTGGACAGAACCGTCGTGAGCTGGTCGTCGAGCAGCCCCAGAACCTCGGCCTGAAGTGCGGCATCTCCCATTGTCTGGCGATCCAAATGGGCAAGATCGATGGGCGGCTCAGCGGGTTTCCCACAGTTTTCCAAAGCCTGTCCCGAAGTGGTCACATGTCCGCCTTCATTCATCGGCCCATATCCCCCTGCACCGAACAGCATGATCGCGCCGCAGCCGAAGATCACAGAAACCGGTGGATGGCGGGTTAAGGAATGGAGCCCCGGCGCACGCGAAAATAGCGGATTTACGGGGTTTTCCCATCACAGCGCCGTTAACCTTATATTTAAAGTTTTACGTATTGGCGCGAATGCATGTTTTATTTACCCCCCTGTGTCATTACGATACGAGGCTTCCATATGTGGCCTCTCGGCAGGGCGTAAAAGACCAGAACAAGACGCTCCACGCAGCTAGTACAGGGTAGCGAAGGCATGGCGAAGAAAACCACGACGGCAAAGTCCATCGACAAGGAAGTTGCCCAGGAGCTCGAAAAAGCCCTCGATCTTGATCTGAATCTTGACGTGGGCGATCTCGGCGACCTCGACATTGCAGCCTCGATGGAAGACCTCGAAGCGCAGATTGCGGAAGCTGCGGACGAGCTGGCGCGCGCCAGCCAGTCAGCGCAGACGCAGCAGGTGCAGGCGCCACCGAAGGCGCAGGCTCCTGTTTCGCAGCCATCTCCGGCTATTCAGCCACAGCCTGAAACGGCTGATCTTCGCCCTGTAGACCCGCAGCCTGCACAGCCGGCAGGCTTTGCTCCCGCCAATGATGATCGTCAGAAAGACTACAAGTCTCTCCTGCACAGCCTGAACCGCCGCACGCCCAACACCATCTACTGGGTGGTTGCCTTCCTGTCTCTGGCATGGATTGCAGGCGCTGCCGCGATCGCCAATCTTACGCTTGGCCCCGACGTGTGGCAGGTCCGCAGCTTCGACCAATTCATTGCCCGTCCGCAACTGATGGGTCTGGTGGTTGCCACCATTTTGCCGATCATCATGTTCTGGGCTTTCGCAGCGATGGTCCGTCGCGCTCAGGAAATGCGCCTTGCCGCACAGTCCATGACCGAGATGGCCTTCCGTCTGGCCGAGCCGGAAACCATGGCTCAGGACCGTGTCATGACCCTTGGCCAGGCCGTACGCCGCGAAGTCGCGGCCATGGGCGAAGGCATCGAGCGCACGCTGGCCCGCGCCGTCGAACTGGAAACGCTGGTTCACAGCGAAGTCAACCAGATCGAACGCTCCTATTCCGAGAACGAGGCACGCATCCGCTCGCTGGTGGATGGGCTTGGCAGTGAACGCGAGGCTGTCGTTGGCCACGCCGAGCGCGTCCGCGCTTCCATCGCCGGCGCGCATGAAACGTTGCGCGAAGAGATCAACACGGCCGGTGACGCCATTCGCGAAAGCATCATGGGCGCATCGACCCAGCTGTCGATGACCATCACCAATTCGGGCGACGCCCTTATCGACCGGATCAACGAAAGCTCGTCATCGATCTTCGAATCCGTCGAGAGCCGTCTCGATTCCATCACCGACCGCCTCTCCACCTCCGGCGAGGCTTTCGCGAGCCTTCTCGATACGCGTATCGCCAAGCTCACTGACAGCGCCGACGGTCTGACCCGCTCCCTCACAGAGCTGCTCGACGATCGCACCTCCGGCATGGTTTCCCTGCTGGGCGGCGCCGCGCGCAACCTCACCTCCGAGTTCGAGGCCAGCCTTTCGGGCATCGAGCGTACGCTGGCCGAGCGCGGTCAGGCGCTGATCAGCGAGTTCGAAACACGTGCCGAGGCGCTGGACACCGGCACCCAGAAGCTGAACGCCGCGCTCGAAGCACGCGCGCGCCAGATCAACGAGACGCTTGCCGACCGCACCCGCGACATCGCACAGGCCTTCACGTCCGGCAGGGATTCGCTGTCGACCCTCATCGAGGAAGGCCGCGACCGCATCGGCGCCGATATGGCGGATCTCATCTCCTCCACCTCCACCATGCTCGAAGCCCGCGCCGGCGATTTCGCGGGACGGCTCGAATCCGCGCGCGATACCGTTTCCAGCGCCTTCGACGCCGATATCGAGCGTCTGGCCGAAGCGCGCGCCGGCATTGACGACGCCGTGCGCCAGCACAGCGTGGAAATGGCGGAAAGCCGAGAGCGCATGGCTGCCGCCCTGCATGAGGATCTGGCCAAATTCGCCGAGGGTCGCGCCGAAATCGACAGCGTCGTCTCCGGGCAGATCGAAAAGCTGGCCGAAGGCCGCAACCTCATCTCGCGCGCGCTGGAAGAAGACCTGCGCAAGGTCAACGAATCCCGCTCTGCCATCGATGCATCGCTGGGCTCCCATCTGGAAGCCCTCGACATTGGCCGCAAGCGGCTGGCGGATTCGCTGCACGAAGACTCCCAGAAGCTGGTGCAGGTGCGTGCAGACATTGATGAAATGGTCTCCAGCCATGTCAGCAAGCTGGCCGAGGGGCGCAACATTCTCACCCGCGCTCTGGAAGCCGACCTCACCAAGCTGGCGGACAGCCGCTCCAGCATCGACGGGCTGGTTGCCGGTCAGGTGGAGAAGCTGGCGGAAGGCCGCGACGTCCTGCGCCGCGCCATGGAGGCCGATCTCGCCAACATCAACCGCATGATCGCGGACCATTCGGAGAAGCTTGCTGGCGACCGCAATCTCCTTTCGCAGGTTCTGGAATCCGACCTTGCGAAGCTGGAAGAAAGCCGCTCCGGTCTTGATGGCCTCGTCGCCGGTCAGGTCGAGAAGCTGGCGGAGGGCCGTGACATTCTGCGCCGCGCCCTCGAAGCGGATCTCACCAACATCAACGGTCTCATTTCCGAACATGCCGACAAGATCGCCAGCGACCGCAGCGTGCTGTCGCAGGCTCTTGAGGCTGATCTTGCCAGACTGGCGGAGAGCCGTGCGGATATTGACGGGCTTGTCAGCGGTCAGGTCGCGAAGCTCACTGAAGGCCGTGACGTTCTCACCTCCGCACTGGAGCGCGACCTCGACACCATCCGCGGCGTGATTGCCGAACAGTCCCAGCAGATCACCGGCGAGCGCGAGCGCTTCTCGCAGTCGCTGGAAGATGATCTTCGCAACGTCAACAGCCTCGTCGGCGCCCATGCCGACCGTCTGGTTCAGGAGCGCGCCGCACTTGCAAAGGCGCTCGAAGACGACCTCGCAAAGCTCGCCGAAAGCCGCTCCAGCATCGACGGTCTCGTTGCCGCGCAGGTGGAGAAGCTGGCAGAGGGCCGCGACATCCTCAAGCGCGCCCTTGAAGCGGATCTTGCAAAACTGGCCGATAGCCGCGCCGGCATCGACGGGTTGGTCACCGGCCAGGTCGAGAAGCTGGCGGAAGGCCGCGATATTCTGACGCGCGCCCTGCAAAGCGATCTCGGCACCGTACAGCAGGCGATCGCCGCGCAGGCCGAAAAGCTCGCTAGCGATCGCGCCAGGCTGTCTCAGGCGCTGGACGAGGACCTCGCCCGCGTCAACGCGCTCATCGACCAGCATGCCGAGCGCCTCGCACAGGACCGTGGCGCCCTCTCCCGCGTGCTTGAAGACGATCTGGCGAAGCTGGCTGAAAGCCGCGCAGGAATCGACGGGCTTGTTGCGGGTCAGGTCGAGAAGCTGGCCGAAGGCCGGACCATCCTGCAGCGTGCCCTCGAAGCCGATCTGGAGAAGATCTTCAACAGCCGCGGCCAGATCGAGGAAGCTGTTGCCGGACAGGTCGGCAAGCTTGCGGAAGCCCGTCAGGAGATCGACGTTGCCGTCACCGATCACATCGAACGCATCGCCTCGACCAGCACGCGGATTTCCGATTCGATCACCGGCGACATCGCCCGCATCGAAAATGCATTCGAGCGTCAGACCGGCGTGATCGAGGAGCGCACCAGCACCATGGAGCGCGCCCTGTCGATCGGTGTCGACAATATTCGGGGCACGCTTGAACAGAGCGCGGTGTCTGTCGCCAGTGCCCTGCGTGACAAGGTTCTGGAAGTCACGGCAGCCCTCAACGAGCAGGCCGGACTTGCCCTCAGCGATGCCGACCGCAAGATCGTGGAGCGCGCCGAGCAGACCTCCGCCGCGCTGCTGGCCCGTGCTCACGACATTTCCCGAACCTTCGAGGAAGCGGAAAACAGGCTTGCTGCGAGGGCGGAAGACACCTCTTCGATGCTCGTCGCACGCGCCGAGGAAACCGCCGACACGCTGGCGGCTCGCGCAGGCAACATCGTCGAGAGCTTCGAGGTCGCGGATCAGCGCCTTGCCCAGCGCGCCATGGAAACGGCGCAGTCGCTGGCGGCTCGCGCAGGCGACATCCTGCGCAACTTCGAGGATGCGGATAACCGCCTTGGCGCCCGCATCGGCGAATCCGCCGAGGCGCTGGCTGCACGCGCGGCAGATCTCGGCCGCATCTTCGATGCCGCCGATCAGCAGCTCATGGCTCGCATCGCGGAGGGCTCGGAAGCCCTTGGCGGCCGCGCCGCCGAAATGGGCCGCATCTTCGACGCTGCCGATGATACGCTGACCCGGCGTATCGCCGAAGGCTCGCAAACCCTCGTCGGCCGCGCTGCGGAAGTGGGTCGCGTCTTCGAGGACGTCGACCAGAAGATTACCCAGCGCATCGCCGAAGGTTCTGAGACCCTCGCCGGTCGTGCCGCCGAGATCGGTGGCGTGTTCGACGCGGCCGACCAGAAACTCACGCAGCGCATTGCCGAGGGCTCGCAGGCCCTCGTCGGTCGTGCCGCGGAAGTGGGCCGTGTCTTCGAAGCCGTCGACCAGAAGCTCACCCAGCGTATTGCCGAGGGGTCCGAAGTTCTCGGCGAACGTGCAGGCGAGATTGCCCGCGTGTTCGACGAAGCCGACAACCGCATGGTGTCGCGCATCGCCTACACCGCCTCGACGATCGGCCAGCATGCGGACAGCATTGTCGGTGCCTTTGCCGAGACGGAACGTCAGGTGGCCGCCCGCGCTGCCGAGACCAGCAGGGCGCTGTCCGATCAGGCGCGCTCCATCGAGGCAGCACTTGCCGGAGCCGACGAGCGCCTTGCCGCCGGTGCAGCAACGGTTGCCAGCCGCATTGGCGAGGAAGTCGCCAGCGTCGAGAACCGCCTCGCCCGCTCGGCCGAAACCATGGGCGAGAAGCTTGGCGAGCAGGTTGCCCGCGCCGAAAGCCAGCTGGTTGCCCGTGCCGATGCCATCGCAGAGACCTTCACTGCCGTTGGCCAGCATATCGGCCAGAGCACCAACGAAGCTGCGAAGACGATCGGCACCAACACCCGCGAACTCAACGAGATGCTGGCTGCCCGTTCGGCCGAAATGACCCGCATCCTCGACGAGACCGCGCGTCCTCTGGTCGAGCGTTTCGCCGAAGGCGGTTCCGAGCTCCAGAAGAGCATGGAAGAAGCCACCGAGCGTGCCACCGAAAAGCTGCGGCATGAAAATGCCCGCCTCGCCGGCGCGCTCGCCAACCGCACGGCGGAAACCCTCTCGGCCGTGGAAAACGCCCGGGCTACCCTCGCCGAGAGCATCAACGACCTGATCGGCCGCCTCGGCGCGTCGAGCCAGGGACTCGGCCAGCTCATCGAGAACGCCGCAGCCAATCTTGGCGAGATCGACGAGCGGCTGGCCGGCAGCACGCAAAGCTTCGCCGCGACCACGGAAAAGGCCGCGCAGACCTTTGCAAGCTCGGCCCGGCTGGTGGATTCCAACGCATCGCGCCTCACCGAGCTCTCGTCCAACACGCTGCGCGAGGTGGCTTCCATCGCCACCAAATTCGACGAGCACAGCCGTCTTCTCTCCAGTGCGTCGGAGCTGCTGAGCTCCGCCCAGAGCAATCTGGAGCACACGCTGGAGCGCCAGTCCTCGCTGGACGACCTTGCCGTCGGACTGGTGAAGAAGTCGGAAGACCTCGAAAAGGTGATGAAGTCCTTCGAGTCGTTGGTCGGCCGCACCCTGCAGACGGCAGAGAACCGTACGCTGGAATCGGCGGACAAGATCCGTTCGTCCATCGGCGACGTGGTGGAGACCGCCACCAAGCGCTTCGCCGACGCAACCGAGGACATGCGCCGCACGGCTGCCGCCATCAAGGGCGAGCTGGACCTGACCCGTGCCGAACTCAAGCGCGGCGTCGTGGAAATGCCGGCCGAGGCCAAGGAATCGACGACGGCCATCCGCCGCGCCGTTTCCGAGCAGATCAACGCGCTGAAGGAACTGTCCGCGATCGTCGCCAAGTCCGGCCGCGGCCCGGATGCTTCCGAGGCCAATCTGCGCCCTGCCGCACCGGCGCCCGCCCCTCGCCCGGCCGAACAGCCGCGCCAGGCGCAAACCGCGGTTCAGCCGGCAGCACCGGCGCCGGCGGCCGCCAATCCTCTGGGCGATACCGCGTTGCGCGGCGGGCTGGATACCCGGCCGCGGGCGGAACCGACCGTGCGCCAGCGCGAACCTGAAAACCGCTCGCAACAGCAGGGCGGCTGGGTCCGCGATCTGCTGAGCGGCGCCTCGCGTGAGGATGGCGCCAAGCCGGCGGCATCCGATGCGCCGCGCACGGCAAAGCCGGCCGAGCGTTCGCCGCTTCATGTCGTCGAGTCGCTCAACTCACTGTCGGTCGACATCGCGCGCGCCATCGACCACGAGGCATCGATCGAGCTGTGGAACCGCTATCGCCGTGGCGAACGCGACGTGTTCACGCGCCGCCTCTACACGCTCAAGGGCCAGCAGACCTTCGACGACATTCGCCGCAAGTATCAGGCGGAAGCCGAGTTCCGCGCCGCCGTCGATCGCTATTGCGAGGATTTCGAGAAGCTGTTGAAGGACGTTGCCCGCACAGACCGCGACAACATCATGACGCAGACCTATCTCACCTCCGATACCGGCAAGGTCTACACCATGCTAGCCCATGCCTCGGGCCGGCTTCGGTAAGGCGATAGTTCAGACACAAAAAGGGCGGGATTTTCCCGCCCTTTTTTGTGCCCGCCAAACCGCCGATGGCTTGCCACATCACCCATGCTGCCGAACCGAGTCCGATGAAGATCGTTTCGACGCACCTCCGTCCGACCGACATCAGAGATCTGTGCGAAGCTGGCTCTCGCCTCCGGGCAGCAGATAAATGTCACGCAGAGGAAATGGAGGCAGAGGTGTGGAAAGATTTTGCAGTCAGGCGGAATCGTCTGATATCGCACACATGAGGGCAAGAAAAACAAGCTGAGCAACGGAGCTGCGTTCATCAGAGCGTCCGCTGCTCCGGCCCCTATTCCAGTGTGGATTCCATTGTGGAGGCCCAGCTTTTTCGAAACGCCGGATGCCCGGCGCAGAAACATTAAAAAGGGCGGGAAATCCCGCCCTTTTTTGTTCGTCTGCAGTGGCCGCGATCAGGTGAGCGGCGAAAGCTGGATCTCCACGCGGCGGTTCTTCGCGCGTCCGTCGGCGGTGCCGTTGCTGGCGATCGGGCGGGTCTTGCCGAAACCGCTGACGGCGAACCTGCGCTGATCCACGCCCTGCCCCGAGAGGTAGTTGGCGACGGAGAGCGCACGACGCTGCGACAGGTCGTAATTGTGCTGATCGCTGCCGGTGGAGTCGGTGTGGCCATACACGTCGACCAGCGTCTGGTTGTACTTGCGCAGAACCAGAGCCACTGAATTCAGGACCGGATAGAAGTCGGCACGCACCGCGTCCTGATCGACACCGAAGGTGATGTCGGAGGGCATGTTGAGCATGATCTGGTTGCCGACACGGGTGACGCTCACGCCGGTGCCCTGCAACTGCGCGCGCAGCTCAGCTTCGTTCTGATCCATCTTGGCGCCGACCAGACCGCCAGCGAGCGCACCCACACCAGCACCGATCAGAGCATTGCGACGGTCATCGCCACCTGCAAGCGTGCCGAGCGCCGCGCCGGCCAGAGCACCGATGCCCGCGCCGCCGGCCGTATTGGAAATCTTCTGCTGGCCGGTATAGGGGTCGGTCGAGCATGCCGCCGTCAGAGCGCCGGCAACCATCATGGCGATCACTGTTCTGGTCTTCATCAGGATTATCCCTCATAAGCTGCGACGCAGTAAGCGCCCTTGGTCCCTTGCCGCCCGTTCTAGCATAAAATACGGCGAAAAGCGGAACTTGGTAGCCCTTTTGGGCTCAGGCCGGGGCTTTCCCCGGCCATTTGACCATCACTCCAGATCTGCAACCACTTCGCCCGATCCGCCTTCGATACGCTGGGACAGGGAAGCTTCCATGAATTCGTCCAGATCGCCGTCAAGAACATTCGACGGGCTGGTCGATTCCACGCCGGTGCGCAGGTCCTTCACGAGCTGATAGGGCTGCAACACATAGGAGCGGATCTGATGGCCCCAGCCGATATCGCTTTTGGACGATTCGGTTGCGTTGGCTGCCGCCTCGCGCTTCTTCAGCTCTTCCTCATAGAGGCGCGAGCGCAGCATTTCCCACGCCTTTGCACGGTTCTTGTGCTGCGAACGCTCTGCCTGACAGGCAACGGCGATGCCGGTAGGGATATGAGTGATGCGCACGGCCGAGTCCGTGGTGTTGACGTGCTGTCCACCCGAACCGGACGAGCGATATGTGTCGATGCGCACCTCTGATTCCGGGATCTCGATGACGATCGAATCGTCGATGACCGGATAGACCCAGACACTGGCGAACGAGGTATGACGGCGTGCATTGCTGTCATAGGGCGAAATGCGCACAAGCCGGTGCACGCCCGATTCCGTTTTCAGCCAGCCATAGGCGTTCTGGCCCTTGATGTGCACCGTGGCGGACTTTATCCCCGCCTCTTCGCCATCATGGACTTCGAGCACCTCGACCTTGAACCTGCGGCGCTCCGCCCAGCGCGTGTACATGCGCAGGAGCATGGAGGCCCAGTCCTGGCTTTCGGTGCCGCCGGCACCTGCATGGATTTCCAGATAGGTGTCGTTGGAATCGGCTTCGCCGGACAGCAGGGTCTCGACCTGACGGGCCTTCACCTCGCCGCGCATCGCGCGCAGGGCGTCCTCGGCCTCGGTGACGATGCTGTCGTCGCCCTCCTCCTCGCCCATCCCGATGAGTTCGAGATTGTCGGCCAGCGACTGCGTCAGGCTTTTGACGGCGCTGATTCCGTCATCAAGCGTCTGGCGCTCGCGCATCAGCTTCTGGGCTTCCTGCGGATCGTTCCAGAGCGTGGAATCTTCCGCCAGAACGTTCAGATACTCCAGTCGTTTAAGAGCCTGATCCCAGTCAAAGATGCCTCCTCAGCAGGGTTATGGCCTGCTTGATTTCGTCGACAATGTTCTGTGTTTCGGCGCGCATGGTTCGGCGCTGGTCCCTTATTGATGCAGATCGGATTGCTGGGCGCGATACATAGGCAGAGGGGCCGCCCCTGTAAAGCGAAATGGGCAGGCGCACGGCCTGCCCATTGTATTGTCAGAGCGCGAAAGCCGGCTCAGTAAAGGCCGCCGCCGCCAGACTGGATGGCCTGATTGGCTTGTGGCGAAAGTGCTTCGCCGTAGCCGTTGGAGCCATCCTCGCCCATGCCGATGACCCAGTAGGAGTCGGCCGGGCCGGTGCCGGGCTTGAAGGCCTCCATGATGGTACCCGGCTGGCCGGGTGTCGCCTGCATGCCGGTCTTGCGGTCGATGGAGACGAGGTTCATGCCATCCGGCACCTTGAAATCGACATTCGGCGTGCCTTCGAGCGCGGCGCGCATGAAGTCCTTGAACACCGGCGCGGACAGGCCGCCGCCGGTTGTGCCGCGACCGAGGCTCCTCGGCTTGTCGTAGCCCAGATAGAGGCCGACCACGAGATTGGGCGTATAGCCGATGAACCAGGCATCCTTTTCGTCATTGGTCGTGCCGGTCTTGCCGGCGATATGACGGCCAAGCTCGGCCACGGAGGTGGCGGTGCCCCGCTGCACCACACCCACCATCATCGAGGTGATCTGGTAGGCGGTCATCGGATCGAGAACCTGCTCCGCATTGTCGATCAGTTCAGGCTCCGGCTGGTTCTGCCAGTCGCTGGCATTGCAACCCTCGCAACCACGATCGTCGTGCCGGAAAACGGTCTTACCGTAGCGATCCTGGATGCGGTCGATGAGCGAAGGTTTGATCGAGCGACCGCCATTGGCCATGATCGCATAGGCAGAAACCATGCGCATCACGGTCGTTTCGCCCGAACCGAGAGACATCGGCAGATAAGGCGCCAGCTTGTCGTAGACACCGAAGCGCTCCGCATATTCGGCCACCAGCTTCATGCCCATGTCGTTGGCGAGGCGAACCGTCATCAGGTTGCGCGAACGCTCGATGCCGGACCGCAGCGTCGAGGGGCCGGCGGCGCGGCCATCATAGTTCTTCGGCGTCCATACCGTGTTGCCGCTCTGGATGGTGATGGGGCCGTCCATGATCACCGAAGCCGGCGTGTAGCCATTGTCCAGCGCTGCCGCGTAGACGATCGGCTTGAACGATGATCCGGGCTGGCGCATCGCCTGGGTGGCGCGGTTGAATTCGGACTGGGCGTAGGAAAAGCCGCCGACCATGGCCAGAACGCGCCCGGTATGCGGATCCATGGCGATCATGCCGCCGCTCACCTCGGGCATCTGACGCAGGCGATAGGCATTTTCGCCGCCTTCCTGCTTTTCCACTAACACCACGTCGCCGGGCTTCAGCACATCGGCGGGAGAGTTCGCCTTCAGCGTCTTGCCGTCCACGACATGGCGCATGGCAAACGACATGTCTTCCTTGGAAACGGTGCCTTCCACGCGTTCCTTGACCAGTTCACCCGAAACCTGCCTTGCCGGCTTCAGACCGATGCGGAGCCCGGAAGCACCGCTTTCCAGAACGACGGCGAGCGTCCATTCCGGCACATCGTCCAGCCCCTTGACCTCGCCCAGCGGCACGCCCCAGTCGCCGGAAACGTCGATGGTCGTCACCGGGCCGCGATAGCCGCGCAGCGTGTCGTATTTGATCAGGCCGGTCTGCATGGCCTTGCGCGCGATGCGCTGCATTTCCGGGTTGAGCGTGGTGCGCACCGACAGGCCGCCCTCATAGAGAGCCGTCTGGCCATAGCGGGAAATGATCTCGCGGCGCACTTCCTCGGTGAAATATTCGCCGGCGAACAGATAGGTGCCGCCGCGCCGCGGCTTGACGCCCAGCCCTTCGGCCTTGGCCTTTTCCGCCTCTTCCCGCGAGATGTAATTGTTCTCCACCATCTGGTCGATCACCCAGTTGCGGCGCTCGATGGCGCGCTCGGTGTGGCGGAACGGATGGTAGTTGGCCGGGCCCTTGGGCAATGCCGCCAGATAGGCGGCATCTGCGGTGGTCAGTTCGTTCACCGACTTGTCGAAATAGGTGAGCGCCGCGCCCGCTATGCCATAGGCGCCGAGACCGAAGAAGATTTCGTTGAGGTAGAGTTCGAGGATGCGATCCTTGGAATAGGCTTCCTCGATACGGAACGACAGCACGGCTTCCTTGATCTTGCGGTCAAGGGTCTGCTCGTTGGTCAGAAGGAAGTTCTTGGCGACCTGCTGGGTAATGGTAGAGCCGCCCTGCATGGGGCCGCCGGATACATAACGTACCGCAGCGCGGCCGATGCCCTGAATGTCGATACCCGGATGATTGTAGAAATTCTTGTCTTCAGCCGAAAGGAAGGCAGCCTTCACACGATCCGGTATGGCCTGGATCGGCAGATACAGCCGGCGCTCATGCGCATATTCAGCCATCAGCGAACCATCGGAAGCATGAATGCGCGTCGTTACGGGCGGCTCATATCTGGCCAGCACTTCATAGTCGGGCAGATCCTTGGAAAGATTGCCGACATAGACAGCCACGCCCGCTGCCACAAGCAGGGCAACCGCTGTACCGATGCCGAAAAAATAGCCCAATAGACGAATCATGCCCGCTCCGTTCGAGACTTCATGGCCCTCCGGTACGACGCATCAGCGCGCACAAAAACCCGAAAAGTGCCAGGATCGGGAACCATTGTCGCCCTCATGTGGGTAAATTACGGCAGCGGGCAAACCCGATTCTCGAAGGCCCTCACAATATCGTACTGTGTTGTGCGCTTGCAACGCTGCCTTTGCCGTCCAGAGGCCCTCACCCGCCGGCTGCGGCCTTGGCCGAAGCGAAGGCGGATATGGCATTGATGATGCTGTTTGCGGCCTTGTCCCGCCATTCGGGGTTGATCAGCTGCGCCTCGTCTTCCGGATTGGACAGATAACCAAGCTCCACCAGCACCGATGGCACATCGGGTGCGCGCAAAACCCTGAACCCGGCAAAACGATGCGGATTATTGATCAGTCCAACCGTTGTGGACAATTCTCCCACAAGCGTATTGGCAAAGCTCATCGAGAAGGAATGCGTCTCGCGACGGATCAGGTCGAACAGAATGTCGGCCACTTCCGGGCTGTCCACCTTCACCTCGACACCGCCAAGCTGGTCCGACAAGTTTTCGCGCTCCGCCAGCGCCTGCGCCTCGGCATCCGAAGCCTTGTCGGACACGGTATAGACGGTGGCGCCGCGAATGCCCTTGAGCCGGATCGTATCGGCATGAATTGAAATGAACAGGTCGGCCTCATTTTGCCGCGCGATCCGCACCCGGTCATCCAGGCGCAGGAACACATCGCTGTCGCGCGTCAGGATGACATCGTATTTGCGCGTGCTGGCAAGCTTCGCCTGCAGTTCGCGGGCAAACGCCAGCGTGATTTCCTTTTCCTGCGTACCGCTGACGCCCTCTGCTCCCCCGTCGATGCCGCCATGCCCCGGATCCAGAACCACGGTGAAGCGCTTGAGCGGATGGTTCGACCTGCGGTCGCCCTTGTCGCCGGCAACTGTCGAGGCCGTGGTCATCGCCTGCTCGGCCAGTGCCGCCTCAAACTCACGGTCTGAAGCCGCCGAAATCTCGATGGCGATGCGGTAGCCCTTGCCGTCCTCGTTTTTCAGAACATCGAGCCGGTCCACCATGAACGGCCCTTTGCCGGAGATGAGCAGGCGGGAATTGCCATCCCCGGTGCTGCCGTAGCGCACACCTGCCACCAAACCCTTGGCCTTGAGATCGGAGGTCGCGATTCTCATGTTCGTCGACGGCAGATCGATGACGAGCCTGTGCGGCGCACGCAAAAGGAACCAGCGCGGCTCCGGTTCGCCGTCGAAATTCATCACGATGCGCATCCTGGTGGCGTCGCCGGCCATTTTGTATTCGCTGGCGGTAACGGTCTCACCGGCCAGCACGGATGAAGGCATCAGCGCCTGCAATCCGCAAAGCAGAACCATAAGAGCAAGAACGGCAAGCAGACGCCCAACGGCGCCGGCCGACTTGCGATTTTCGGTATGCGTCCCGATATAATGTCGCGTGGCTTCCATTGCGGCGGCTTGCCCGTTGTTGATCGTAACGCCGATACGACGCAATTCGATTAACGGTTCGTAGCCAAAGAAGGTTAACCAAGCCTTTGCGAACACGACATTACGCGATGCAGTGCGTGTTTGCCGGCATCCGAAAACAGGGTTGCGTTCCACCTCGCCAAATCTTAAAAGCAGCGGTGGACTACCGCAATCTCGGAACCGTCCCCCTGCGATTCTGCCCGCCATGGAAAGTGGCCGGCATCGTCCTCGCGGGATAGATACGGTTCGCGGCTGGTCACAAAAAAGGTTTTCGCAGGCATGAACCCGTGGCGGGGAGTGGTCTGCGTTCATGAAAACGGCTCGGGTCTGCCCGGCCGGCTCTGATCAAGAGCAAACAAGCTGGTCCGGTTTCCCGGGCTTTGGTTCAAAAGGTCCAGTGGCTCACAATGCCCTCAAGCGCCAAAATGGAAAGTTCCGCATCACACCGCGCCACCATGGCAGCGGGCGGCTTTGCCATCGCGCTTCGGCGACAGGCCGCGGACATACAATTATCCGGCACCCTCAACCTTTTCAGACGGCAGCGGCGGGCATGGCCCGGCTGGCCGGCACGGGTGGCTGCCGGGAGGAAACGCAGTAATGCCCAACAACAAAATGCTTATAGATGCCTCCCATCCGGAGGAGACCCGCGTCGTTGTCGTTCGCGGTAACCGTATTGAAGAATTTGATTTCGAATCACAGGACAAAAAGCAGCTCAAAGGAAATATCTATCTCGCCAGGGTCACGCGGGTAGAACCTTCGCTTCAGGCCGCTTTCGTCGAATATGGCGGAAACCGGCATGGTTTCCTTGCTTTCTCTGAAATTCATCCGGACTACTATCAGATTCCTGTCGCCGACCGTCAGGCGCTTCTGGCCGCTGAGGCCGAAGATGCACAGGCCGAGCACGACGAAGAGAGTTCAGGCGGTGAAAGCAATTCGGGTGGCGAGCACCGGGAACGCGACCGCTCACGTCGCAATCGCCGTCGCGGCAGCAAGGCCCGCGACCATGGCGATGAGGCGGTTCATGCTGAAGGTGCGTCGCAGGATGCCGCAACCGCCAGCGATGACGATGAATCGGACGACGCGGTAGCCGTCGCCGAGAATGCTTTTGAACCTGTGGAAAGCGCGGCTGACGAAAATCAGCCCGAAAGTGAAGATGCTCCGCAGGCCGAAAAGGTAGCTGGCACCCAGGATCAGGCTGAAACGTCTGAAGCTTCGGAGACCGTCGAAGCCTCCGACGACGAGCCGGAAGATACAACGGAGACGGACGGCACCAAGCCCGGCTCCATGGCTGCCGCTTCCGAAGGGGACGTCATTTCCGAACCCGCGCCCGAGCAGGGCGTTTCGTCGGAAGATGAACAGAGCGCGTCTGCCGAAGGCGACAGCGACGCTTCTTCCGAAGGTGAACAGGAAGAAGCCGGACGCGGCATAATCGAGGAAGTGTCTTTCTCGAATGGCGATGAGAACGAAGTCGAGTCGGTCGGTGCGGAAGATGCGCTTGAAGAAGCGCGTACCCGCCGCAAGCCGCTGCGCCGCCACTACAAGATTCAGGAAGTCATCAAGCGCCGCCAGATCCTGCTGGTGCAGGTGGTCAAGGAAGAGCGTGGCAACAAGGGCGCGGCCCTCACCACCTATCTGTCGCTGGCCGGCCGTTATTCGGTGCTGATGCCGAACACCGCCCGTGGCGGCGGCATTTCGCGCAAGATCACCAATGCCCAGGACCGCAAGCGCCTCAAGGAGATCATGACCGATCTGGAGGTTCCGGAAGGCATGGGCGTCATTCTGCGCACGGCCGGCGAAAGCCGCACCAAGGCGGAGATCAAGCGCGATTACGAATATCTGATGCGGATGTGGGAAAACGTCCGCAATCTGACGCTTCAGTCGACGGCCCCTGCCCTCGTTTACGAGGAGGGTTCGCTCATCAAGCGTTCGGTGCGTGATCTTTACAACAAGGATATCAACGAAGTTCTGGTCGCCGGCGAGGAAGGCTATCGCGAGGCGAAGGACTTCATGCGCATGCTGATGCCAAGCCACGCCAAGGTGGTGCAGCCCTATCGCGACACCACGCCGATCTTCGTGCGCTCCGGCATCGAGGGCCAGCTCGACCGCATGGTGCAGCCGCAGGTGACGCTCAAGAGCGGTGGCTATCTCATCATCAACCAGACCGAAGCTCTGGTTGCCATCGACGTGAACTCGGGTCGCTCCACCAAGGAGCACTCCATCGAGGAAACGGCGCTGCATACCAATCTGGAAGCGGCCGAGGAAGTGGCACGCCAGTTGCGTCTGCGCGACCTTGCCGGTCTGATCGTGATCGATTTCATCGACATGGAGGAAAGCCGCAACAACCGGACGGTTGAAAAGCGGCTCAAGGAATGCCTCAAGAACGATCGCGCCCGCATCCAGGTCGGCCGTATTTCGCATTTCGGCCTGCTGGAAATGTCGCGCCAGCGCATCCGCGCCAGCGTTCTGGAATCAACCATGAAGCCGTGCCCGCATTGCGGTGGCAGCGGCCATGTGCGCTCTGATTCTTCCGTTGCGCTGATGGTCGTGAGGGCCATCGAGGAATTCCTGCTGAAGGATGCACGCAACCACATCACCGTGCGCACGCCTGCCGCAACGGCACTCTATGTGCTCAATCACAAGCGCAGCACGCTGATCGATCTGGAAAAGCGTTTTGGCGTGACGATCACCATCGAGGCGGACGAAAGCACCGCTTCGCAGCACTATGTCATCACCCGTGGTGCCGTCGCCGAGAAGCCGGAAGGCTTCGTCGAGATCCATACCCAGACCGGATTTGCCGCCGAAGAAGATCCTGAAGACGACCTCATTGTAGATGAGGACGAAGCGGATACCGAAGAGGCAGTCTCAGCTCAGGGTGAGGAAACCCAGTCCGACAACCATCGTGACCGCAAGCGCCGCAAGCGCCGCCGCAGGCGGGGTGGCAAGGATCGTGACGGTGATGAGCAGGCCCATGGAGCCGGTTCCGACGCTGTAACTGAGGCCGCAGAAGGCGATGCCCAAGACGGCGAGGCCGAAGACGGCGATGCAGCCGCTGACGATGATGCAGACCCGGTGAAGGCCGAGGACAGTCAGCCGAGAAAGCGTCGTCGCGGCAAGCGCGGTGGCCGTCGCAGCCGCAATGGCGAGGAAGATGGCGCCGAGATCGTCGCTTCCGGGGACGAAACGGCAGAAGACAGCGACGCAACGGCATCCGCCGACGAAGCTGAAGCGGCTGAACAGCCTGCCACCGAGGCCGAGGTTCCCGCTGCTGCCGAAGTGTCGGTCGTCGCGGAGACCGTCGAGGCCGTGGCGGATGCGGATGAAGCTGTGGTTGCCGGGCAGCCTGAGGCTGCGGCGGCAGAGCCCGAAGCCGTTGCCACAGAGCCTGCTGAGAAGCCGAAGCGTGCGCGCCGCGCGCCGCGTGCCAAAAAGCCCAAGGCGGATGAAGTTGCGGCGGAATCTCCCGCTCAAGCCTCTGCGCCCGTTGAGGAGGCAAAAGCCGAGCCTGCAGCCGAGACCCCTCCCTCCGTCGCTGCGGAAGAAACGGCACCTGCGCCTCAGGATACTCAGTCCAATAGCGCGGCTGATCAGGAAGCTGCTGCCGAGGCAAAGGCGCCGGCCAAACCGACGCGCACTCGCCGCAAGCCTGCCGCAACGGCGGAAGCACCTGCCGCTCCGGTTGTGTCTTCGGTGGTGCCCGAAACCGATCAGGCCGCTTCCCCGGCCGAGGAGAAGCCCAAGCGTGCCGGCTGGTGGCAGCGCAAGAGCTTCTTCTAAACCAATCTGCCCGGTGCCGATCGCGGCTTCGGGCAGGCTTGCGGAAAACGAATTCCGCCGGAAACAAATTTGTAAAAAGCCCGGCTGTTCTCGCAGCCGGGCTTTTTCGTACGGATCAAGGCAAGAGGAGATCAGGCTCCGAACACGGACCAGTTCATCGCCCGCGCCAGTTTCTCCAGCGCCAGCGTGCCCAGTTGCGAGTTGCCGTGCGCATTGAGCCCCGGAGACCAGACTGCGACGGAGCCGACGCCCGGCACCGCGCCCAGAATGCCGCCGCCGACACCGCTTTTGGCCGGAATGCCAACCCGGAAGGCAAAATCGCCTGAACCGTCATAATGGCCGCAGGTCAGCATCAACGCGCTGATGCGTCGCGCCCTTTCGGCCGAGACGACGGAATGCCCGCCGGCCGCCCTGCCCTTGTCGGCCAGAAAGCGCCCGGCCAGCGCAAGCTGGCGGCAATTCATGGCAATCGCGCAATGGTGAAAATAGACGCCGAGAGCCAGCTCTGGTTCATGAAGGAGATTGTCGAAAGATTTCATGTAGTTCGCCAGCGCGAAATTGCGAAATCCCGTGGCACGCTCGGAGGCTGCCACCTGATGATCGATGACAATGCCGTCATCATCGGCAAGGAACTGAACGAAGCGCAGGATTTCGCCGATCGCCTCGCGCGGCTGGTGGCCCGCCAGAAGCATATCCGCCACCACGATGGCGCCGGCATTGATGAAGGGATTTCGCGGAACGCCCGCCTCATGCTCAAGCTGGACAATCGAATTGAACGGATTGCCGGAAGGCTCGCGCCCGACGCGGCGCCATATCGCGTCGCCCACCTTTCCGAGCGCCAGCGTCAGCGTGAAAACCTTGGAGACGCTCTGGATGGAAAAGCTTTCACCCGCGTCTCCCGCCGTCAGCACCCGGCCGTCGACAAGTGCCACGGCAATCCCGAATTTGCGGGGGTCTACCCTCGCCAGTTGGGGAATATAGCCGGCAACAGCGCCGCGATCCGTCCTTGCCAGCATCTCAACAGTAATTTCATCGAGAACAGCCTGCAGATCCGGCACGCTCACCTCCCCTTATTTCAGCCAGCGCTCAAGACGGGCCAGAGCCTCCACCATATCGCGGTTGCTCCCGGCATAGGAAAAACGCATGTAGCGATGGCCCTGCCTCGTGTCGAAGTCCCGCCCCGGTGTAGCCGCGACATGGGCTTCTGCCAGCATCCGGCGGGCAAATTCCATGCTGTCGTTCGTGTGCCGTCTGACATCGCAATAGGCATAGAAGGCGCCGTCCATCGGGGCGGCCAGCGGAAAGCCGAGCTCAGGCAGCCGCTGCATCAGCAAATCGCGGTTCTGCGCATAGCGCGCCTTCACTGCCTCCAGCTCCCCGGTCGCCGAGAAGGCCTCTATGGCCGCGACCTGCGACAGTTCCGGCGCGGAGATGTAAAGGCTCTGCGCGATGCGCTCCACCGGGCGCACAAGCTCCTGCGGCAACACCATCCAGCCGATTCGCCACCCGGTCATGCAATAATATTTGGAGAAGGAGTTGATGACGGTCACGTCGTCGCCATAGGCAAGCGCCGTGGTGTCCGGCGCGCCATAGGTCAGCCGGTGGTAGATCTCATCGGAAATGACGGTGATGCCGAGTTCACGCGCGGCAGCTGTCAGTTCGGCAAGGTCCGGTTCCGAAATGACCGAACCCGTCGGGTTGGCCGGGCTTGCAAAGAGAACACCCTTCAGAGGCTTGTCTGCGTGGGCGGCACGCAGATGCGCAGCATCGAGATAGGGCGCGCCGTCCAGCTCGATCTCGACCACCTCGATGCCGAGCGCGGCCATGATGTTGCGATAGGCCGGATAGCCGGGCGCCGCGATGGCAACGCGATCGCCTGCATCGAACATGGCAAGAAACGCCAGATTGAAGGCGGCAGAAGAGCCGGTCGTTACCGCGATACGGTCCGGTGAAACCTCGACTTTGTAGTTCTCCGCATAATGGCGCGCGATGGCTTCGCGCAGGCTCATCAGCCCCAGCGCGTCCGTGTAGCCGATCCGCCCGCGCTCCAGCGCCTCGGAAGCGGCGCGCCGGACTGTGAGCGGTGCGGGGTCGCTGGGCTGGCCGACCGCCATCGATATGACATCGATTCCCTGCGCGATGAGCCGGTTTGCGCCGGCCAGCACATCCATTGCATGGAAAGGCTCGACATCTCCGCGACGTGACGACGACACACCCATTTGCACCAATCCTCGTTCCAATCCCGCACTTCAAACAGTGCAGGCGCCGCACAATTGCCCTATTGCTGTGGGGATCACAAGTTCATGAACTTTACGCCAGCGCCTTTTCATCGCACGAAGGCTCAGCTACGAGTGGAGCGGAAATGATGAACCTGCCCATAAATGTCCGGCCTGCGATCCAGGCTGGCAAGGCGCTGGCCAAACTGTCGCTCGGTCTTGCTTTGCTGGCCTCCACCTGTGCGCAAAGTTTCGCGCAGGGCGTTCCCGTCGTTCGCGACGCGGAGATCGAGGCTCTGGTCCGCGATTACTCCCGCCCGATCTTCAATGCCGCCGGTCTGTCGAAGGCCGGTATCCAGATCGTTCTGGTCAACGACAAGAGTTTCAACGCCTTCGTTGCCGGCCGCCGCATGTTCATCAACACCGGCGCGCTGATGCAGTCCGAAACCCCCAACGAAATCATCGGCGTGATCGCCCATGAGGCCGGGCATCTGGCCGGCGGCCATCAGCAGAGGCTGCGTGATCAGCTGGAGCGGGCCAAGACCATGGCCATCATCGCCAGCCTGCTCGGCGCCGGTGCGATCGTGGCCGGTGGAGCCTCCGACAATCGCGGCCTTGCCGGAGCGGGAATCGGCCTTGCCACCGGCGGCGGCGAAGTGGCGCGTCGAAGCCTGCTTTCCTACCAGCGTGGCGAGGAAATGGCGGCCGACCGCTCCGCCATCACCTATCTCGACAAGACCGGCCAGTCCGGAAAAGGCATGCTCAGAACCTTCCAGCGGTTCCAGAGCGCGCTGTCTCTTTCCGGCGCCAAGGTCGACCCCTATCGGGTCAGCCACCCCATGCCGCAGGATCGCATATCCAACCTTCAGACGCTGATCGAAAAAAGCCCGCATTACGGAAAGGCCGATTCGGAAGCACTGCAGCAGCGCCACGACATGGCGCGCTTCAAGATCGCCGCCTATACGGACGGTCAGGCAGCCGCCTCGCGCATGATCGCCAAGAGCCCCGGCACGCTCGCCGCGAAATATGGCGACGCCCAGATCACCTATCTTTACGGCAATCTGCGTTCGGCCCAGAGCAAGGCGGATGCGCTGGCCAAGGCCCAGCCCTCCAACCCCTATTTTCAGGAGCTGCGTGGCGACATTCTGATGAAGGCGGGCAAGCCGAAGGAAGCCGCGGCCGCCTATGGAAAGGCGATCCAGCTCGACAAAGCGAAATCCGGTCTGCTGCCGGTGATGCAGGGGCAGGCCCTTCTCGCCATCGGCACGCCGGAAGCGATCAAACAGGCGGTTGGCCTCATCAACAAGGGGCTTGAACGCGACCGCGAAAACATCTCGGCCTATCGTTACCTTGCGCAGGCGCAGGGCCTGCTTGGAAATGTCGGCGAGGCCGAACTAGCCACCGCCGAAGGCCACTATTACTCGGGCGGCTACCGGGATGCAGCTATCTTCGCAGCCAGAGCCCAAACCCGCCTGAAGCCCAATTCTCCCGCCTGGACGCGGGCGCAGGACATCATCAATCAGGGCAAATCCGCCCGCAAGTAAGAGCCAGATCGCGCAACGCCGTGCTCGGGAAAAGGTTAGCAACGATGAAGAAGACATTTCTGGCCAGCGCCACGGCATTGGGCCTCGCACTGGTGGCAACCGGTTATATCGCCGGCAGCGGCAATCTTCAGATGGTGACACCGGCACAGGCACAAGAGCCCGACCGCGCCGCGATCGAAACCATCGTGCGCGAATATCTTCTGGCGAACCCGGAAATTCTTCTGGAAATGCAGGATTCTCTGGAGACGAAGCAGCAGGAGCAGCAGCGCGTCGCCAGCCTCGAAACCATCAAGCAGAACAAGGACGCAATCTTCAATTCCAGCTTTGACGGTGTGGTCGGCAATCCCGATGGCAAGATCACCATCGTCGAATTCTACGACTACAATTGCGGCTACTGCAAACGCGCCATGGACGACATGGATGCCCTCACCAAAGATGATCCGGATCTGCGCTTCGTGCTCAAGGAATTCCCGATCCTGAGCGCCAATTCGCAAAAAGCCAGCATCGTCTCCATGGCCTTCCATCTGCTGCAGCCCGAGAAATATGGCGAATTCCATCGCGCATTGATGGCGGTAGAAGGCGGGGCCAGTGAGGAGGCTGCGATCAGGATCGCCGTTTCGCTCGGAGCCACCGAAGCGGAACTGCGCGAGAAGATGAAGGATCCGTCCATCCCGCAGGCGCTCTCGGCTACCTATGAGCTGGCAAACAAGCTTTCGATCACGGGCACCCCTTCCTACGTGATAGGCGACGAAGTGGTGTTCGGCGCGCTCGGCAAGGATGTGCTTGCCGAGAAAATTGCCGATGCGAAAAAAGCTCTCTGACACAGAATCGGCTTAATTGGTGGGTGGAGCCTGTTGTGGACAGGCAAAGAACCCGCTTGCGCTCTTTTCGCACCGGGTTAAGCGCTTTATAGAGGGTCCGGCGGGGGTGATCGGCTTCCGTCGCGGAACAAGGTCGGCATATTGAAAACTGTTTTCGTTCTGAACGGTCCCAATCTCAACATGCTCGGAAAGCGGGAGCCGTCCATCTATGGGACGCAGACGCTTGAGGGCATTGCCGACCAGTGCCGTGAGGCGGGCCGCGCGCTCGGCCTTGAAGTGGATTTTCGCCAGACCAATCATGAGGGTGTTCTGGTCGACTGGATTCACGAAGCCGCCGACAAGGCGGCGGGCATCGTCATCAACGCCGCTGCCTATACCCACACGTCGATTGCACTCCTCGATGCGGTCAAGGCTGTTCAGCCGCTGCCGGTCGTAGAGGTTCACCTTTCCAACATACACGCCCGTGAAGCGTTCAGGCACGTCTCGATGATCGCGCCGAATGCGGTGGGAATGATCTGCGGCTTCGGCCCGCTCGGCTACACGCTGGCGCTGCAGGCGCTCGTTGCGCGCCTGTGACCAGCACTCAACAAGAAGGCTCGACCATGACAAACAAGAAAACCGGTGTTGACCAGCAACTGATCCGTGATCTGGCAGGTATCCTGAACGACACCAACCTGACCGAAATCGAGGTCGAGAACGAAGATTTCAAGGTGCGTATCTCGCGTCAGGCGCCGACGGTTCACGCAGTTGCGCC
Organism: Aquamicrobium sp. YD-1-mutant5; assembly: GCF_059509755.1. Lineage (NCBI taxonomy): Bacteria > Pseudomonadati > Pseudomonadota > Alphaproteobacteria > Hyphomicrobiales > Phyllobacteriaceae > Aquamicrobium > Aquamicrobium sp. YD-1-mutant5. The sequence continues at coordinate 177,924 of NZ_JCAKKP010000001.1, read as the reverse complement.
TGCCTATGCGCCGGCGCCTGCCGCGGTCGCTGCACCGGCAGCGCCTGTTGCACCTGCCGCACCCGACCTTTCCAAGAACGCCGTGCCCTCGCCCATGGTTGGCACCGCCTATCTGGCCCCTGCCCCCGGCGCCAAGGCGTTCGTCGAGGTCGGCCAGAAGGTGAGCGAAGGCCAGACCCTGCTCATCATCGAGGCGATGAAGACGATGAACCAGATCCCGGCCCCCCGCGCCGGCACCGTCACCGCCATCCTGATCGAGGACGCGCAGCCGGTCGAGTTCGGCCAGCCGCTGGTTGTGGTCGAGTAGGCCGGTGGGCATGTTTCAGAAGGTTCTCATAGCCAACCGCGGCGAGATCGCGCTGCGCGTTCTGCGGGCGTGCAAGGAACTCGGCATCCAGACCGTCGTGGTTCACTCCACCGCCGATACCGACGCCATGCATGTGCGCCTTGCCGACGAAGCCGTCTGCATCGGCCCGCCGCCATCCCGCGACAGCTACCTCAACATTCACCAGATCGTCGCCGCCTGTGAAATCACCGGCGCCGATGCCGTGCATCCGGGATACGGTTTCCTGTCGGAGAATGCCAAGTTCGCCGACATTCTGGCCGCACACAACATCACCTTCATCGGCCCCTCCGGCGACCACATTCGCATGATGGGCGACAAGATCGAGGCCAAGCGCACCGCAAAGCGCCTCGGCATTCCGGTGGTTCCGGGCTCTGACGGCGCGGTCACGGAAGAAAGCGAAGCACGGCGCATCGCCGGCGAGATCGGCTATCCGGTCATCATCAAGGCTTCGGCCGGTGGTGGCGGTCGCGGCATGAAGGTGGCGCGCTCGGAAGGCGAGCTGGAAGTAGCACTTGCCACGGCACGGTCTGAAGCGGGTGCTGCTTTCGGCGACGACGCGGTCTATATCGAGAAATATCTCGAAAAGCCTCGGCATATCGAGCTTCAGGTGTTCGGCGACGGCGCCGGCAAGGGCGTGCATTTCGGCGAGCGCGACTGTTCGTTGCAGCGCCGCCACCAGAAGGTGTGGGAAGAAGCTCTTTCCCCTGCCCTCAACGAGGCCGAGCGTGAGCGCATCGGTACGATCTGCGCCAATGCCGTGGCCGAGCTTGGCTATTCGGGCGCCGGCACGATCGAGTTCCTCTATGAGAACGGCGAGTTCTATTTCATTGAAATGAACACCCGTTTGCAGGTGGAGCATCCGATCACCGAAGCCATCACCGGCGTCGATCTGGTGCACGAGCAGATCCGCGTCGCGTCCGGCGGCGGGCTTTCGGTGACGCAGAAAGACATCCGTTTTCAGGGTCACGCCATCGAATGCCGCATCAATGCGGAGGATCCGCGCACCTTCATGCCGTCTCCCGGCACGATCACGCACTTCCATACGCCGGGCGGGCTCGGCATCCGCGTCGATTCCGGCGTCTATTCCGGCTACCGCATCCCGCCATATTACGACAGTCTGATCGGCAAGCTGATCGTGCATGGCCGCAACCGCGTGGAATGCATGATGCGCCTGCGCCGCGCGCTGGACGAATTCGTGGTCGACGGCATCAATACCACGCTGCCGCTGTTCCGCGATCTCGTCGGCAACCATGACATCGCTGACGGCAACTATGACATCCACTGGCTGGAAAAGTATCTCGCCAAAGGCGAGTAACCTGCCGATGGAGCCTGTCATGGCCTCTATTCTCACCCCCCTCGAAAAGGGGGGTGAACGACGGCATGAAGACTGCCTGAACACAGACCAGACGCTGCGGCCATGATCCGCCCCTTCGCACCCGGCTTCCGCATCCCCACGGATCTCCTGCTGAAGGCCTATGCCTCCGGCGTCTTTCCGATGGCGGAAAGCGAAACGGATCCGGAAGTGTTCTGGGTGCGGCCGGAAATTCGCGGCATCATTCCGCTGGATGCCTTCCACATTCCCAGAAGCCTTGCCAAGACCCTGCGGCACAATCCGTTCGACATCAGGTTCGACACGGATTTCGAAGGCGTGATCGACGCCTGCGCGGAAAAGCGCGACGAGCGCCCCTCCACATGGATCAACGGCCCCATCCGGGAAACCTATGTGCAGCTTCACTATATGGGCCATTGCCATTCGGTCGAGGCCTGGCGCGAAGGCCGCCTTGTGGGCGGACTCTATGGTGTTTCGCTGGGGCGCGTCTTCTTCGGGGAAAGCATGTTCTCGAAGGAAACCGACGCCTCGAAAATCTGCCTCGTGGCGCTGGTGGAACGCTTGCGGCAGCAGGATTACCGGCTGCTCGACACCCAGTTCACCACAGAGCATCTCAAGCGCTTCGGCGCCATAGACGTGCCGCGCGCGCAATATGAGCAGCTTCTGGCCGAGGCCCTTGTCGGCACGGCCAGCTTCACCCCTGCCGGCAGCGGTTGAAGCCGCCGCGACGCTGGCGTAGGATGGCGCACGTTCCTCATATGTTCGACCGATGCGCACCGCCGTCAATGATCCCGAATACGGTTTTTGCCGTGACTGCCTGACGCCGCAGCCTGCTGCGGTGCGTCGCTGCACGCAATGCGGCAGCCCGCGGCTCGTGCGCCATCCCGAGCTTTACAGCCTGCATCTGGCCCACATCGATTGCGACGCCTTCTATGCGGCGGTGGAAAAGCGAGACAATCCGGCGCTGAAGGACAAGCCCGTGATCATCGGTGGCGGCAAGCGCGGTGTGGTCTCGACCGCCTGCTACATTGCGCGCATCAACGGCGTGCGCTCGGCCATGCCCATGTTCAAGGCGCTGGAAGCCTGCCCGGAGGCGACCGTCATCAAGCCCAACATGGAGAAATATGCCCGCGTCGGGCGCGAGGTGCGCGCCATGATGCAGGACCTGACACCGCTGGTCGAACCGATCTCGATCGACGAGGCCTTTCTCGATCTGAGCGGAACGGAACGCATGCACGCCATGCCGCCCGCACTGGTTCTGGCCCGCTTTGCCCAAAGGCTGGAAAAGGAAGTCGGCATCACCGCCTCGGTTGGCCTGTCCTACTGCAAGTTTCTCGCCAAGGTCGCGTCCGATTTCCGTAAACCCCGAGGCTTTTCCGTCATCGGGGAAGCGGAAGCGGTCAGTTTTCTTGCCGGGCAACCTGTCACGCTGATCTGGGGCGTCGGCAAGGCTTTCGCCGCCACGCTGGAGCGCGACGGCATCCGCTCCATAGGCCAGCTGCAGAAGATGGAGCAGAGCGAACTGATGCGCCGTTACGGCAGCATGGGCAACCGGCTGTTCAGGCTGTCACGTGGTCAGGACGAACGCGTCGTCCACGCCGACCGCGACTCCAAGAGCGTGTCGGCCGAAACCACTTTCGACACGGATTTTGGAAAACTGGACGATCTCGTTCCGGTGCTGCGCGCTCTTTCCGAAAAAGTGTCGGCGCGCCTGAAGAAAGCCAATCTGGCCGGCAGGACGGTGGTGCTGAAGCTGAAATCGAAGGATTTCAGGACACGCACCCGCAACCGGCAACTGGGTGACCCCACCCGTCTTGCCGACCGCATCTTCGCCACCGGCCTTGAACTTCTGCGCAGGGAAATCGACGGCACAAAATACCGGCTTCTGGGCATCGGCGTGTCAGATCTGTGCGATGCCGAAAAGGCCGATCCTCCGGATCTCGTCGACACCCGCTCGCACAAGCGAGCCCTTGCCGAAGGCGCTATCGACGTGCTGCGAAACAAATTCGGCAACGGTGCCGTCGAGACAGGCTACACCTTCGGCCGTGGCCACAGGGGCAAGCCCACCCGCCCCGGCGAGGAAGACGAGCCGGACGTGCGCCATCCATGGGAGCGCATCTGAACCGCGGCAGCTTCACCGGATCAGTAATTGTCGTCTGGAATGTTGAGAACCTTGCCGCATGCCTTGCAGTGCACCGCATCAGGTTCATGCCTTTGCAAGCCGCAGCGCGGACACGGGAAAAACACCTTGTTCGGACGAAACAGCGCCCGTGCCAGCCGCACGAACAATGTGATGCCGATGATCATCGTGACGATAGAAGTCAGCTTTCCCGCCACGCCCGGCAATACGATGTCGCCGAAGCCCGTCGTGGTGACGGTTGCCACCGTGACATACATGGCGTCCACATAACCCTCGAAACCGGAGCCGTTACGGAAGAAGAACGTGTAGACGAAGCCCGTAACGACGAACAGGAAGGTCAGCAGATTGACGACCGCATGGCTGGCCTCGCGCCATGGTCGCAGCCGTTTCATCTCGAAATGACGCCACAATGTGCCGCTGCGTGACAGCGACCACAGGCGCAATATGCGCAGGAATGCCAGATTGGCGAGCGCCTGCGGAAACAGCAGCGTCATCAGGATGAAGATATCGATCCAGGACGTGGGCTGGCGGATCAGCCGCAACATGTCCGTGGAGGCGAGCAGCCTGCCGGCCATGTCCGCAGCGACAAGGGCGGCGACCAGATAGTCGATCCACAGAAAGCTTGGCGTTTCCTGCAACACCGGCGTCAGGATGAAAAAAATGATAATGGCCAGATCGACCACGATCGTGGCGACCTGAAAGCGGAACGCAGCCGGCGAATTGCCGTGGTAAAGCTTTCGCAGCCCATCCCTGATGGCTGCAAGACCGGTCAGTTGCACGTCTTCGGCGTCGTTGCTCATTGCCAAGCGATAGCGCTTCGCCGCGGGAGCGTCCAGTGAAGCCGGCTTACACCAGCTCCACTTCGATCACGCCCGGAACCGCGCCTATTGCCGAGGCGATGCGCGGATCGATGCGATAGCGGTTGGGCAGCGCCACCTCGATCTCGCCCTGCCCTTCCTCTTTCAGCACCACGATGCTGACCTGCCCTTCGCCGCTTTGCGACAGTCGCGCCGCGACGGAATCGACAGGCTCGGCCCCACGAACAAAAATGCGCAGCAGCTTCTGCACCTGGCTGGCCGCGTCGTCCAGCGACCTCACCGCCTGTATGCGCAGATTGACGCCTTCCGGCCTGTCCTCGGCACCGACCTCGATGACCACGGATTTGCCCGCCTCCAGATGGTCGCGGTACTGCGCCAGCGTTTCGGAGAACATCACCGCCTCGAACTGGCCGCTGGTGTCGGAGAAATTCACCACGCCCATCTTGTTGCCGGTACGGGTTTTCCGCTCCTGCTTGGAAGTGACGGTTCCGGCCAGACGACCCGCCGATGCACCGCGTTTCACGGCAGCGGCGAAATCAGCCCAGTTCTGCACCCGCATCTTCTCCAGAACCTGCTTGTATTCATCCAGCGGATGCGCCGAGAGATAGAAGCCCACCACCTGAAATTCGCGATGCAGACGCTCCGCCGGCAGCCATGGCTCGACGGCGGGCAGGTTGAGCGCGTTCGACTGCGCGCCCAGTGAAACACCGAAAATATCGCCCTGCCCCGAGGTTGCGTTCTGCTGGGCAAGAGCCGCCAGCCCCATCATGCGCTCCACGCCCGCCATCATGGCGGCGCGCTCGTGGCCGAAGCAATCGAAGGCGCCCGCCATGATCAGGCTTTCGAACACGCGCTTGCCGACGATCTTGGGGTCGATGCGCTCGCAGAAATCGGCAAGGCTGCGGAACTGGCCTTCCTCGCGCTTTTCGACGATGTGATCGACCGCAGCTTCGCCCACGCCCTTGAGGGCTGCCAGCGAATAGAAAATCTTGTTCTCGCCGACCTCGAACTCGCGATAGCTGGTCAGCACCGATGGCGGCACCACCTCGATGCCGAGGCGCATGGCATCCTGCCGGAAGTCGGCGAGCTTGTCGGTGTTGTTCATGTCGAGCGTCATCGACGCCGCCAGGAACTCCACCGGATAGTGCGCCTTCAGATAGGCGGTCTGATAGGAAACCACCGCATAGGCGGCGGCGTGCGACTTGTTGAAGCCGTAGTCCGCGAACTTTGCCAGCAGATCGAAGATGAAGTTGGACTGCTGCTTGCTCACCCCCCGCTCGACCGCGCCGGAGACGAAGCGCTCGCGCTGCTTGTCCATTTCTGCGCGGATCTTCTTGCCCATGGCGCGGCGCAGCAGGTCTGCTTCGCCGAGCGAATAGCCGGCCAGTTCCTGCGCGATCTGCATGACCTGTTCCTGATAGACGATGACGCCTTGCGTCTCGCGCACCAGATGATCGATCTTGGGGTGGATGGAAGCGGTTTCCTCCTCGCCATGCTTGCGGGCGTTGTAGGTGGGGATATTCTCCATCGGGCCGGGCCGGTAGAGCGCCACCAGCGCGATGATGTCCTCGATGCAGTCCGGGCGCATGCCGATCAGCGCCTTGCGCATGCCCGCCGATTCCACCTGGAACACGCCGACCGTCTCGCCGCGCGAAAGCATGGAATACGTCGGCTGGTCGTCCAGAGGCAGGCTGGAAAGGTCGATGTCGACGCCCCGCCGTCGGATCAGCCTCACCGCCGTTTCCAGAACGGTCAGCGTCTTGAGGCCGAGGAAGTCGAACTTCACCAGCCCTGCGTCTTCGACCTTCTTCATGTTGAACTGGGTGACGGGCATGTCCGAACGCGGATCGCGGTACATCGGCACCAGTTCCCACAAGGGCCGGTCGCCGATGACGATGCCGGCCGCGTGGGTAGAGGCGTGCCGGTAGAGCCCTTCCAGCTTCAGCGCCATGTCGAGCAGCGTCTGGACGATCGGCTCCTTCTCCACCTCCTCGGCAAAGCGCGGCTCCGCCTCGATGGCGTCCTTGAGCTTGACCGGATTGGCGGGATTGGCCGGCACCATCTTGCACAGCCGGTCGACCAGACCGTAGGGCATTTGCAGCACGCGACCGACGTCGCGGAGGACTGCACGTGCCTGAAGCGTCCCGAAGGTGATGATCTGGCCCACCTGCTCGCGGCCATATTTGCCCTGCACGTAGCGGATCACCTCTTCACGCCGGTCCTGACAGAAGTCGATATCGAAGTCCGGCATCGACACGCGGTCGGGGTTGAGGAAGCGCTCGAACAGCAGCGAGAAACGCAACGGATCGATGTCGGTGATGGTCAGCGCATAGGCGACCAGCGAGCCCGCGCCCGAGCCACGCCCCGGCCCCACCGGAATATCCTGCGCCTTGGCCCATTTGATGAAGTCGGCAACGATAAGGAAGTAGCCGGGGAACTTCATGCGCTCGATGACGCCGAGCTCGAATTCCAGCCGCTCCCGGTAATCCTCGACCGTATGGCCTTTGGTCGCCCCGTGTGCCTCCAGCCGGCGCGCCAGTCCCTCGCGCGCCTGCCGCTTCAGTTCCTCCGCCTCCGCCTTTTCAGCCGCTTCCGGGTCCTCGACATCGGCGCCGGCAAAGCGCGGCAGGATCGGCTTGCGGTTCTTCGGATAGTAGGAGCAGCGCATGGCGATCTCGACCGTATTGTCGAGCGCCTCAGGCAGGTCAGCGAACAGTTTCGCCATTTCCGCCTGCGATTTCAGGTAATTGTCCGGAGACAGCCGGCGGCGGTCGTCGACCGCGATCACCGAGCCTTCGGCAATGGCGATCAGCGCATCATGCGCCTCATAGTCCTCGCGCTTGAGGAAGAAGGCCTCGTTGGTGGCAACCAGCGGCAATTCGTGCCGGTAGGCCAGATCGATGGTGCGCTGCTCGATGACGCGGTCGTAGCCGGATACGCGCTCCAACTCGACATAGAGCCGGTCGCCGAACATTTCCTTGAGGAACAGCAGGCGCGATTCCGCCAGTTCCTGCCGATCCGCCTTCAGCGCCGCTCCGACCGGCCCGCGCGGCCCGCCGGTCAGGCAGATCACGCCCTCGCAATACTGGCCCAGCATATCGCTGGTGGCATGCACCGGCTCGCCCGACGGCGTATCGAGATAGGCGTGGCTGACCAGACGCACGAGATTGGCATAGCCTTCCTCGTTAGCCGCGATGAGCACGACAGGCGCCATGTCCGGCCCCGCGCGTCGCCGTTCACGCGGTCCGTCCGCGGGCTCACCGGCAAAAGACAGATCGACCTGACAGCCCATGAGCGGCTGCACGCCGTCTTTGGTAGCCTTCTGCGCGAACTCCAGCGCACCGAACAGATTGTTGGTGTCGGTGACGGCAACGGCGGGCGCACTGTCCTTAACCGCATGCCCGACGATCGCACCAAGCTGAAGTGCGCCTTCCAGCAAGGAATAGGCGGAATGGACGCGCAGATGCACGAAGACGCGCCCCGATGCACCCGCCGGGAGTGTCTTCATCTTCTCGCTGGCTGATTGATCGTCGCTCATAGGTCGCAAACCGGGGATTCGTTCATTGATCCTTATAGTCGGAACAGGCCGGCTGCGAGTCCAGACCCCGGCTGTTCACAACTGCGTCTGCGAGGCGACGAAATGTCCAATCATGGTGTGCCACCTTGCGCCCCCGCCCCTTGCTGCTAGTTTGGCGACAATTGAAATTGTATTGCTGGGAGGAAACTTCATGAAAACCCGCGCCGCCGTTGCTGTTGGAGCAGGCAAACCCCTTGAGATCATGGAAGTCGACCTCGAAGGGCCGCGCGAGGGCGAAGTTCTGGTCGAGATCAAGGCCACGGGCATCTGCCACACGGACGAATTCACCCTCTCGGGCGCAGATCCGGAAGGCATCTTCCCCGCCATTCTGGGTCACGAAGGCGCCGGCATCGTCGTTGATGTGGGCAAGGGTGTCACCACCCTGAAGAAGGGCGATCACGTCATCCCTCTCTACACCCCCGAATGCCGCTCCTGCCCGTCCTGCCTGTCGCGCAAGACCAACCTGTGCACCTCCATCCGCGCCACGCAGGGTCAGGGCCTGATGCCGGACGGCACCAGCCGCTTCTCGGTCGGCGGCGAAAAGATCTTCCACTATATGGGCTGCTCGACCTTCTCCAACTTCACGGTGCTTCCTGAAATCGCGCTGGCGAAGGTCAACCCCGACGCGCCGTTCGACAAGATCTGCTACATCGGCTGCGGCGTCACCACCGGCATCGGTGCGGTGATCAACACCGCGAAGGTCGAGATCGGCGCGACGGCGGCCGTGTTCGGCCTGGGCGGCATCGGCCTCAATGTCATTCAGGGGCTCAGGCTCGCCGGTGCCGACATGATCATCGGCGTCGACATCAACAACGACAAGAAGGCATGGGGCGAGAAGTTCGGCATGACCCATTTCGTCAACCCGACGGAGGTTGATGACGTGGTGGCCCATATCGTCAACATGACCAGGCGCGGCGCAGACCAGATCGGCGGTGCCGATTACACCTTCGACTGCACCGGCAACGTCAGGGTCATGCGGCAGGCGCTGGAATGCTCGCATCGCGGCTGGGGCGAATCGATCGTCATCGGGGTCGCCGGTGCCGGTCAGGAAATCTCGACGCGCCCGTTCCAGCTCGTCACCGGCCGCACCTGGAAGGGGACCGCCTTCGGCGGCGCGCGCGGCCGCACCGACGTGCCGAAGATCGTCGACTGGTACATGGAAGGCAAGATCCAGATCGACCCGATGATCACCCACACCATGCCGCTCGAAGACATCAACAAGGGCTTCGAGCTCATGAACGCAGGCAAATCCGTCCGCGGCGTGGTGGTTTACTGACAGATAGCCTGACGAAAAGGGGGGCCAGTACATGGGGCGGCTTTCTGTCACGATCGCAGTCGCAGGGGTGCTGGCCGCTCCCTCCCTTTCTCAGGCCCAGACGTTCGAGGGGGATTTTGCATTCCGATGGCTCTCGGAGCCACAGCAGCGTCATCGCATCATGCAATCCCTTTCCGACATATCTTTCACTGACAGTGCGGGACGTCGCTGGACCGTACCAAAGGGAACCAGGATCGACGGGGCATCGATACCGGCCGTCTTATGGACTTTTGCCGGCTCTCCTTTCGTAGGAAACTATCGGCGAGCGTCAGTTATCCATGATCATTATTGTGACCTCAAAAGTGAAGTCGCCTCCGAGGTCAACATGATGTTTCGCGACGCCATGCGAGCAGACGGGCTGTCGAAACGCGAAAGCCAGTCAAAATATCTGGCAGTGTCCGCCTATACCAAACTCACCCGCGCATGCGGCAAGCACAAGGACAGCTGGAAAACCCTTGCCCAGCTCTCTACCTTTGATGGCGCCACTAAAAGCGGTGATTTCATGGAACTTCTCAGGGAATGGGACACACTGCCCACACCGGATGATACGACGACGATGAGAGCCGCAGAGGCAATCAGACTTGGAGAAATCAAAAATCCTCTCAGTTTTGCAGCTCTGCTCGAATTTGAGCGGAATATGACCGAGGAAAATTACGCTGCTCTTGAACGAGCGCTCGAAGGCGAGCAGCCGTCTGATGAGGAGGTGGATCTGATGCTGCTTCTGGCAGATGTGGCAACTCCGGACTTTCTGGACGCACCGGCCAACAAATGAGTGTCGCCCCGGTGATCTACGTCGATGCCGACGCCTGCCCCGTCAAGGCCGAGGTCGTGCGCGTTGCAGAACGCTTCGACCTCGAAACGGTCTTCGTCGCCAATGGCGGATTGCGTCCTTCGCGCGATCCGAAGATCCGCAATGTGGTGGTGTCGTCGGGCGCTGACGCTGCCGACGACTGGATCGTCGAGCATGCGCAGGCGAACGATGTCGTCATCACCGCCGACATTCCGCTTGCTGCGCGTACCGTGGCGCTTGGCGCGCATGTGCTTGGCCCCACCGGCCGGCCCTTCACGCCGGAGACCATTGGCATGGCCGTCGCCATGCGCGACCTGAAGCAGCATCTGCGCGAAACGGGAGAAAGCAAGGGTTACAATGCCTCCTTCGCGCCGCGTGACCGGTCCCGCTTTCTCGGTGAACTCGACCGCATCGTGCGCATAGCCCTGAAATCAGGCGCGTCCGCATGAGTGCGGGGCAGCCGCGATCTGGCTGGCTGCCCATCCACCGGCATGCGCTGTTCGGTGTGTCGGCTCTGATCGGTCTCGCTGCGCTCCTAACGGCGCTTTTCCTGCAGGCCGAACTTGCCTATTCGATCGGTGCCAATGCCTTCTTCGCGGCCTACAGTGCGCTGGTGCTGGCGGAAATGCCGCTGCTCAGCGCCGACTATCTCAGCCGCAATGCGCGCGCCACCGACCAGCCTCTGGCGGTCATCTTCATCATCACCTTCATGGTGGTCGGCGTAGCGGTGGGAGCGCTGTTCCAGATCATAAACGGTCAGGGTGTCGGTCCCGCGGGCCTTGTCTTCGCACTGGCTTCCATTCCGCTTGGCTGGTTCACCATCCATGCCATGACTGCCCTGCACTACGCCCATGTCTACTGGAGTGATGACGCCGGCGAAACGACAGAGAAAAAGCCCGCCGGAGGTTTCGAGTTTCCCGGCACCAAACATCCGCAAGGCTGGGATTTTCTCTATTTTTCCACGGTGATCGGCATGACGGCGCAAACCTCCGATACTTCTGTGACGACCGCGCATATGCGCCGTATCGTGCTGGCGCATTCCATTGTTTCGTTCTTCTTCAACACGGTCATCGTCGCGGCGGCAGTCAATCTGGCCGTCAGCCTCGGCGACTGAAGCCACGCGGACGGATCTATCGGCTCAGGCTGCCCTTGTGCCCGGCATCGGGCCACGCGGTGTGTGACTGTCAACGGGTGTCACCAGAATTGCATCAGGGAACCCATCGCGAATGATGTTAGCCGCGGCGGACAATGCCACGTCATCCGGGTCCAGCAGGCTTATGAACACTTCCGCCTCGCTGGATGCCAGACGCCTGATGCCCTGCGCGTCGGTCGGCCCGCATTCGACGACCACCAGATCATAGGCGGCCGCCAGCGATTGCAGGATGACCGGCAGGCGGCTGGCCGCGCGCATGGCGCGGATGGGATCGGCGACACCGACCGGCATGATGTGACAGTCCGAGAAATGATCGGGGTGAAGCACGTCGGTGAATTCAGCATCGCCCGACAGAAGATCGGTTATTCCCGGCAGGCTGAGGCTTTCGAGCATGGCTCCCGACACGGCGCCCGAAGCTGTCAGGTCGACCAGGACGACCCTCAGACCAGCGTCGGCAATGTCGCGCGCAACCATGATCGCGCTGGCAGCCGCTTCATCGCCTTCCGGCGAGACGAAAACGGCCCGCGATGCCCCGCTTTCGATAAGCTTGCGAACGGCGGTGTCGATGCCGACTTCACCAAGATCGAGGCGCGTTGCCGGTGTGGCGGAAACCGATGCAGGCTCTTCCTCCATCAGCGCGGGCTCCATCTCCGTCAGGATTTGTGGCGGCAAGTCAGGTGCGACATCAGGCGAACCCTCCGACACCGTCGGGGAAACGTCTTCAGCAACGACCGGATCCTGCTGCGTCGTCTGGGCCGTCGGCTCGCCAACCTCCGGCGTCATCACTGGCTCCGGATCAGGCAGAGGCTCCGATTCGGCCGACTCCTCGACCCGCTCAGCCTGTTGTGCTTGCGCCTCCTGCAACGGTTTCGCGGTGTCTTCGGGCTGCCCGGTTGCAGCGAAGGGAATGCTCGTCGGCAAAGCGGTGGCGGCAGGTTCTGGTAGAGGCTCCTGCTCCTGAACAGGATAAGGAACAGGGGCCGGACGCATTGCGCGACCGGAAAAAAGCTCCCGAAGCAGGGTGATGATTGCCATGATCAGGATGGCGCCGAAGAAAGCGGCGCTGACGATCGGCAGCACTTTCGGGAAATAGGGCTCGGCCGGGGCAACGGCGCGTGAGAAAACCCGGGCATCGACCGGCAGGTAGTTGCGGTCCTGTCGGGCGGACGCCTCGCGATACCGGGTCAGATAGGTTTCCAGAAGCTGACGCTGGGCTGCGGCCTCACGCTCAAGTGCGTTCAGTTCCACCTCCTGCTCGCCGGCACGCGCGGATGCAGCCTTGAGCTGGTTGACCTCTGCCAGAAGCTGGTTTTCCCGCGCCTTCGCGGTTTCCGCTTCGGTCATCAGCCCCGACAACACCTTGCGCGCTTCGGACTGGATCTGCGCATCGAGGCCGGTAAGCTGCGAGCGCAAGGCACGGATGCGCGGGTGATTGTCGAGCAGCGTCGTAGAAAGATCGGTGATTTCCGACTGCAACTGGATCTGACGTTCGCGCAGCCTCTGGATCAGGCCGGAAGACATCACCTCAGGCAGCGCATCGAGGGAACCACCATTCTGAAGCGCCTGCCGCACGCTGTCCGCGGTGGCTTCAGCCGCAGCGCGGCTGGCGCGCAGGCGGGAAAGTTCGCTCGAAAGCTCGGCAAGCTGCTGCGTTGCAAGCACGGAATTGTTCTGACCCACCAGAATGTCCGATTGTCCGCGATAAGCCGCAACTTTGGCTTCCGCCTCTTTCACCCTTTTTGAAAGGTCCTCGATCTCCGGCGCCAGCCATTGGGTTGCTGCCGCGTTCGACTCAAGCTTCGCGTTTCCCTGAGACGCGATGTAGGTATCCGCGATCAGATTGGGGATTTCCGCCGCGAGCTTTGGATCCTCCGAAGAAAACTCGATCACGATCACCCGTGATCCTTCGACGCGGTATACGTTCAGCTTCTCGCGCATGCGGCGAATGACGCGCTCTTCGACAGCCATGACACCGGGATCGGACGTCAGTCCGGCAATCACGAGAAGCCGCTGCAACCCCGAACTGTTCGCGCCTTCATCGAATTCGGGCAGCTTAGCCAGCCCAAGTTGTTCGGCGACCTTTGCCAGTATCTCCGTCGAGGACACCACCTGAACCTGGCTGGTGACGCCCTGATCATCGAGAACAGGCTGCTCGCTCTGCCCGCTCTCCGGCCGGGTGAACACGGATTCCCGCGTTTCTATCAGCAGCCGCGTTTCGGCCCGATAGCGTGGCGTCGTGGTGGAGGCGAAGGCCAGCGCTGCACCGACTGCGCACAAGGCAACAATGAGTATGCGCAGCCAGTTGCGGAACAGGCTGCCAAAAAGCTGCCTGATGTCCACATCGAGATCGGCCTGGGCCAACTGGGGTCCTGACATGCGCCCTCACTCCGGAAACGGGTGAAGTCACTGTAAGGAGTTATGGTAACCCAGCCCTTAAGATGGATGTAATAATTCATTAGGCTTTGGAGAGCCGCACTCTCGATGGCTCGTTCAAATTTTACCGGCCATTAACCCTAATAGGTTGATAACGAGATGATCCTCAAGGTCCGCCACAGTGGCGGCCAGCCGAAGGTGTCGACCGGTTATGAAAAGTCCCGCCATCCTGTTGAGCGCCATGATCGCAGTCTCCGCGAGCCTGTCCGGCTGCTCCAGCTACAGGCCAACACCGGCGGCTTTCCATGAAGTGCTCAACCAGCCTTATCAGCTGGGAGCCGGTGATCGCATTCGCGTGACCGTTTTCGAGCAGGAAGGGCTGACAAATACATATAGTGTCGACCAGTCTGGCTATATATCGTTCCCGCTTGTCGGGAACATCCCGGCTCGCGGCCACACCGCTCAGCAGCTTGAGAAGCAGATCGCGGCCAAGCTGCGTCAGGGCTATCTGAGGGATCCCGACGTGTCGGTGGAGATAGATCGCTATCGGCCGATCTTCGTGATGGGCGAAGTGGGTGCAGCCGGCCAGTACTCCTATGTTCCGGGCCTCACCGTTCAGAAAGCCGTTGCAATCGCCGGCGGCTTCTCGGCGCGCGCCAATCAGGAGAGCGTGGACATAACGCGGGACATCAACGGCGAGGTCATCACCGGGCGCGTCAGGACATCCGATCCTCTGTTACCCGGCGACACCGTCTATGTACGCGAACGCCTGTTCTGAGGGATGAAGGACAAATTGCGTATCGTTCACTGCTTCCGTTCTCCTCTCGGCGGCATATTCCGGCATGTGCGCGATCTGACGGAGGCCCAGGCGGCGGCGGGACACAGCGTCGGCATCGTATGCGACTCCACAACGGGAGGCGCCTTTGAAGATGCGTTGTTCGAGCAGATCTCCGGCAATCTGGTGCTGGGCATCCATCGCACGCCCATGCAGCGCCACATCGGCATCGGTGATGCCCTCGCCGCATGGAAAACATTCAGGATCATCAAGGAATTGCAGCCGGACGTGCTTCACGGGCACGGTGCAAAGGGCGGCGCTTACGCGCGCCTTTTCGGCTCACTGTTGCGGGTTTCAGGGTCTCGCGTGGCCCGCATCTATTCTCCCCATGGCGGCAGCCTCCACTATGACGAGGAAACGCTGGCTGGCAAAACGCTGTTTGCGCTGGAGCGGGCCATGGGAAAACTCACCGATCACCTGCTGTTCGTCTCCGACCATGAACGCCGGACATATCGTCACAAAGTGGGCGCGCCGCACGGACCAAGCAGCCTCGTTTACAATGGCTTGCGTGCGGCTGAGTTCGCGCCCGTCATCGTGCGCGAAGATGCCGCCGACTTCCTCTATATCGGCATGATGCGCGACCTGAAGGGGCCGGACATCTTCATCGATGCCTTCGCCGCTGCGGAAAAACTGATGGGCCGCCCCCTGACTGCCGTGATGGTGGGAGACGGCGAAGACCTTCCGAAATACAGGGATCAGGTCGCCCGGCTGGGACTTGAAGAGAGAATCACATTTCATCAGCCGATGCCCGCCAGACAGGCCTTTGAACTGGCAAATCTGGTCATCGTGCCATCGCGAGCGGAGGCCCTGCCCTACATCGTGCTGGAAACGCTCGCAGCAGGACGGCCCATCATCGCTTCGGCTGTCGGCGGTATTCCTGAAGTGCTCGGAACTGGCTCGAAAGCGCTGATCGCACCCAAACCCGATATTCTGGCCACGTCGATAGTGTCGGCGCTATCCGATCCCGAAGCCTGCAGGCGCGCTATGCCCGATGTTGCAGCCCTCCGCAAAGTCTTCAATGCAAACGTCATGGCGGGCAGGATCGAAGCTGCCTATACTGCGACCCTCAACGGAAAAGATGAAATCGGGCGCGCCGGTGATCAGCAGGATTGCACTGCCGGATAGCGAAAAAGCCGCAACCGCGTTCAAGGCTTTCTTAGTTCTCAACTGTTATGCAGTCCGGGAACCAACAGGTTACCCATGAACGATATAGATCCCTCCCGCCGCTTTTCGGCCGACGCCGTGCGCAAGCTGAATGCCTCTTCCTCCGAGGAGAGGCCTGCCGTGCTCAATGAAATGGCACGTCAGGTCGCCACTCAACTGGAACGTGACACCCTGAGACCAGTCATGGTCAGCGGCATGCTGCGAATCATGGAATTTGCGGTGCTTCTGCTTTCGGGCCTTGGACTCTACCTGTTCTATGTCGGCCCGCTCGATGTCATGTTCTGGCATTACTGCCTCGTCATCGCCGGCGGTTCGCTCATCGCCGTCACTTTCATGGAATTCGGCGAATGCTATCAGATCGCCGCGTTGATGCGCCCCTTCGCCACGTTCTCGCGGATTTTCCTGATCTGGGCTGCCACTTTCGCGCTGATGGCGCTGACCGGCTTCGCTCTGAAGGTCAGCGGCGATTTCTCGCGCATCATGTTCGGCACCTGGTTCGTTGTCGGGTTCGTCGCCATCTTCTTCCTTCGCCTTGTCATGGCAAAGATGATCAGGCGCTGGGCACGCAACGGCCGGATGGAGCGCCGTGCGGTGATCGTCGGTGGCGGAAAGGCCGCCGAAGACCTGATCCGGGCCGTTGAGCAGCAGCCTCATAACGATATCCGCATATGCGGCATATTCGATGACCGTGACGACAAGCGCTCGCCGCCCGTCGTTGCCGGATACCCGAAGCTCGGCACCATCTCCGAGCTGATCGAATTCGCGCGGATCGCGCGCATCGATCTGCTCATTGTTTCCCTGCCGATCACCGCCGAACAGCGGGTGCTGCAATTGCTGAAGAAGCTGTGGGTGCTGCCGGTGGATATCCGCCTTTCCGCACATTCCAACGCCCTGCAGTTCCGGCCGCGCGCCTATTCCTATATCGGCTCGATACCGCTGCTCGATATATTCGACAAACCCATCAATGACTGGGATTCGGTTGCCAAGCGCGCCTTCGACATCGTCTTCAGCCTGATCGGCATCGTTCTGTTTTCGCCGATAATGATCGCCACCGCGATCGCCATCAAACTCGATTCGAAAGGCCCCGTGCTCTTCAAGCAGAAGCGCCATGGCTTCAACAATGAAGTGATCGAGGTCTACAAATTCCGGTCCATGTATGCGGACCAGTCCGACCCGACCGCCAAGAAGACCGTCACCAGAAACGACCCGCGCGTAACCCGCGTGGGACGCTTCATCCGCAAGACCTCGATCGATGAACTGCCGCAGTTTTTCAATGCGCTGTTCGGCTCGCTTTCGCTCGTGGGGCCACGCCCGCATGCGGTGGCCGCGCAATCCCACAATCTGCTCTACGCCGAAGTGGTCGACGGCTATTTCGCCCGGCATAAGGTCAAGCCCGGCGTGACCGGCTGGGCGCAGATAAACGGCTGGCGTGGCGAGATGGACACCAACGAAAAAATACGAATGCGCACCGAATACGACCTCTATTACATAGAGAACTGGTCGCTGCTGTTCGATCTCAGGATTCTCATTCTGACGCCCTTCCGTCTGCTAAACACGGAAAACGCCTATTGAGCGCCGTCGCCGATCCTGTGGCTCATCAGGCAGCGGTCAATGTAAAACTGACCAGCCTGATCGCTTCCGGATCCGTTGCACTGGCCATCCTGCTCTCCGGTTTCGTTCTTCATGAGCCGGCTCCATACGACATCTATATGGTCGCTCTGGTCGGCATATGGGCGCTCTTCGGCCTGAAACTGTCGAGAGCAGCAGCCCCCATGACCGCTCTGCTCGTGCTGTTCAATATTGGCGGACTGATCGCCATGACACAGATGGCGGAGTTGGCAGATACGCCGCTCTATCTCGCTGTTTCTGTGTTTCTGGCATTCACGGCGATCTTTTACGCCTCCGTCGCCGAAACCCGCCCCGGCCTTTTGCGCGTCATCTTCAATGCCTATGTGGTTGCGGCGGTGGCGACGTCACTGATGGGAATAGCCGGCTATTTCAACCTGTTTCCGGGCTCGGAAATGTTCACGCGTTACGGTCGCGCCTCCGGCGTCTTTCAGGACCCGAACGTGTTTGGGCCGTTTCTGGTTCTTCCGGCGATCTGGCTGCTTCACGGGCTGATGACAGGCTCCCCTGCCCGCATGGTGCTGACAGCCCTGCCCCTGTCGATCATCACCTGCGGCATCTTCCTGTCTTTTTCGCGCGGGGCATGGGGGCTATTTGCCGTCAGTGTCGTGCTGATGGTCGGACTCCTGTTCTTGCAAAGCAACAGTGGCCGTTTCCGCCTGAAGATCGTGGTCATGACTGTGGCGGCGGTCACGTTGCTCATCGTCCTTGCTCTCATCACCCTTCAGATCCCCGGTGTCGCGGACATGCTGTCCGAACGCGCACGCCTCGCACAGGATTACGACTCGGCACGCCTTGGTCGGTTTGCTCGTTATGGCATCGGCTTCATGGTGGCGCTTGAGCATCCTCTCGGTATCGGCCCTCTGGTATTCGGGAAGATTTATGGAGAGGACACACACAACATCTGGCTGAAAGCGTTGCTGGACTATGGCTGGCTGGGCTTCAGCGCCTATCTGACCCTGACCATCTGGACGCTCGCCGCCGGCCTCAGGCTGCTTTTTCGGAATCGGCCATGGCAGCCCTATCTGCTATGCGCCTATGTGGTCTACGTTGGCCATGTCGGCCTTGGAACATTTATCGACACAGATCACTGGCGCCACTTTTATCTGCTTGTAGGTATCATCTGGTCAATCATAGCGCTGGAAACCAGATATCAGAACCAACCCTCGCAAGGTGATCTGGACCATGATGAGCGAAGGCTTTAAAAACCATTCCATGAAAAGATCTGCATTTTTCACTGCACTCAGTTTCTATGCACGTGTTCTGACCGGTGTTCTCGCAGCAATCGGCATCGTCAGCATCATTTCTTTGCAGACAGGCTGGCTTACCCTTTTTTCGGAAGCCGACGGCAGAGCACTCCAGAGCGACTCATTGGCCCTCAACTCGGAGGTGCCTGCCGTGGTTGCGAAAGGGCCAAAAGTCCTTATGTCGGAGATGATACCTGTTGATCCGACCCTGACTTATGATCTTTCAGCCGAAGTGCGCAACATTGCCGGTGTTGATGTGAAAATGAGGGCTGCGCGAACATATCTAGGCGTCGTCACCTTTAACCAAAACAGGAAGGAGATCCGTGGCGGTCCCGGCACATACAGATACGCTGGCGCACTCGACTTCCAACTGTATAGCGATGCGGGCTGGAGGGCCTTATCCGGTTCCATTACCGGCGAAGGAGATGAAGCGCACACGCAGTTCCGCCCGGGCACCAGATATGTGCGGATTGTAGCACTCCTCAATTATGTGTCTGCGGGTCAGCAAGCCGAGGATATGGCTACCGAGATTCGCAACGTACGCTTTGCCCCCCGGTTGAACATGAATTCGGGCAAGTGACCTGCCCCGTCCTGTTGGCCCGCTGGCGTTCATTGCTCCGGCTTCTGGCATTTCCAGATCCGCCTTTTCCATCTGTATCGATGACCGGGCAGCGCATCGAAAGCCCTCCATGCAGCGCCGGACTGATGCAAGCTACGGCCCCTTGCGCGGTAGAAATCCGCTATTGATTAAGAGGAACCAGAGCCCGCGCGACACAGCGGCGGACAAGCCCAGAAGTCTTCCTCCGGATTTCCATCGCAAAGCACGATGTTTCCCCGCAAATTATCCGCTTCCGTCCTTTTCGGACGTTTTAGCCCTTGCGCTGCAAGTGCCCAGAATATAAGGCTTCCCTCGGTTCGGAGTGTAGCGCAGCCCGGTAGCGCACTTGACTGGGGGTCAAGGGGTCGTGGGTTCGAATCCCGCCACTCCGACCATTTTTTCTCAACGTGAGATAAAAGAATACCGGCCGCTAGAAACGGCCGGCATCCTGCATTTACAGCTTCCCGAGTTTATCGCCGGCCGAACAGAAACGATGCGGCAAGGCCGATCACCACCAGGCCGACAGCCACGGCGGCAGCGGGATGTTCGCGGGCGGTGCTTTCAATCGCACGCGCCTTTTTACGAAGATCAGGAAGGTGATCGACGACACGGCTGGAAAACTCATCGTAATAATCAGAGAGCGTATCCCGATAATCCGAAAGAGCCTCACGGCCTTCCTCGTAATAATGGTTGCCACGCCTGGAAAGCTGCTTCTTCATGGACCTCAGCTCTTTCGAGAGCTGGGCGACCTGCTTTTCGAGATCGACATCGGATAGAGACGAGAAAGGCGCCATGCTGTTTCCTTCTTTCTGAAAACCGTAAAGAAGCAAAACGCCTGATCGCCACTTTGGTTCCAGCCGTGGGTGAAGGGTGAAACGGCTCTGTTCCGGTTCGCAACCGAAGAAATCCGGGCTCCTGAAAAGCGATCAAGGCATATCGCCCGTGCCCGTTTGAACGCCACGTTGCTATCCGTGCCGCTCCAACAATTCCCATCAGTGCCGAGCCGTAAATCGACGGCGGCTCGGTGGGGGATCAGGCGCCCCGCGCAGATCCTTAGTGATCTTGCGGAGGAAGTGCCTCAGCGAACCTGATCGAGCAGGCGCTTGCATTCCAGAAGGTCGAACAGCGCCTCCTGAAGAAGAGCGCGGTTATCACGCGAGAGCCTGCCACCGTCCGGCTGAACCGGCCCCTCCTCGTCAGATTTGCCCAATCCGAAAAAGCGGCGGCTGGGCTTTGCTTTTGGCTGGCCAACCATCTGCTCTTCATCCAACGGTCGAGGCTGTGCTGCAGGGGTAAGCTCCACGGCGTCGGCGTGCTTGCGCTGAGCGATGGCTTCAACCGCCGCCAGGTCGCCATTGCCGATAGCAACCAGAAACTGGTTGCCATTCTCGCGCAGCAGCTTCTGAACACCCTTGATCGTGTAGCCCTGATCATAAAGCATGTGACGGATGCCTTTGATGAGCTCGACATCCTGCGGCCGATAATAGCGGCGGCCACCGCCACGCTTCATGGGCTTGATCTGCGTAAACCGGGTTTCCCAGAAACGCAGCACATGCTGCGGAAGATCAAGATCTTCCGCGACTTCGCTGATGGTGCGAAAGGCGTCGGGGCTCTTTTCCATGGCCGATCCTCACGAAACGCGTCAAAGACAGGAGCGCCGGCAAGGCCAGATCCTGCCTGTCAGATAACGTTCCGAATCGATAATCAGAAACGCACCTGAAGTGACGTTTATTTCAACCGTTTATGGATCAACATTCAAGCCCCGTGACAGGCACGGGTAAAAACCCATGCCTGAACAGAAGGCTATTTCCCGCCCTTGCTGCGGTTCTGATGCGAACGCAGAATGCGGTTCTTCAGCACGTTGGAGGCTTTGAAGGTCATCACACGGCGCGGCAGAATCGGCACTTCCTCGCCGGTCTTGGGGTTTCGGCCAATGCGCTCATTCTTCGAACGAACCTGAAAAGTCGCGAATGAGGACAGCTTGACCGTTTCACCACGCACGATCGCTTCGCAGATCTCGTTGAGAACCTCCTCGACCAGATCGGCCGATTCCGTCCTCGACAGTCCCACCTTGCGGTAAACAGCCTCAGCGAGATCGGCGCGCGTAAGTGTCTTTCCCCCCATGCGTCCGTCCAATCCGTTAAAATAATGACCACAAGAAACGAGGGCGGAGCCTAAGTAATTGATCCATAAAGGTCAAGTCCGTTCAGGCGCCGCCGGTCAAAGCTTTACCACCGCAGCAGAACAGCACCCCAGGTGAAACCGCCGCCCATGGCTTCGAGCAGCACGAGATCGCCGGCCTTAATGCGTCCGTCGGCGGCGGCCACGGCAAGCGCCAGCGGCACAGAGGCGGCGGAGGTGTTGCCGTGGAGATCGACCGTGATCACCACCTTTTCCTCGGCGATGCCGAGTTTTTTGGCGGAGGCATCGATGATGCGCTTGTTGGCCTGATGCGGCACGAACCAGTCGATATCATCTGCGGTTATACCCGCCTGCGAGAACGTCGCCTCGATAACGTCGGTGATCATGCCAACGGCGTGTTTGAAAACCTCGCGGCCTTCCATTCTCAGGTGACCGATGGTGCCGGTGGTCGAAACACCGCCGTCAACATACAGCTTTCCCTTGTGCTGCCCGTCCGAACGAAGGGCAGCGGCCAGCACGCCGCGATCGGCAATGGTCCCCTCGTCCTCGCCAGCTTCCAGTACAATTGCCCCGGCTCCGTCACCGAACAGCACGCATGTCGTGCGATCCTCCCAGTCCAGAAGTCGCGAAAAAGTCTCGGCGCCGATGACCAGCGCGCGTCTGGAAAGACCGCCGCGAATATAGGCATCCGCCGTGGTGACGGCATAGACGAATCCCGAGCAAACCGCCTGCATGTCGAATGCAAAGCCGTGATGCATCCCGAGCAGGTTCTGGATTTCGACGGCAGTTGCCGGAAAGGTGTTGTTGGGTGTCGACGTGGCCAGAACGATCAGATCGATATCATCAGGCGTCAGACCGGCATTGTCGAGCGCAGCGCGTGCGGCAGCCGCTCCCAAAGAAGCCGTTGTCTCGTCAGCAGCTGCGATATGGCGCTGGCGAATGCCGGTGCGTTGCGCAATCCATTCATCCGAGGTCTCCAGCATTCCCTCGAACTCGGAGTTCTTCATGATGCGGCGGGGCAAGGCCGAACCGGCGCCGCGGACGATTGATCTGATCAAGGTCTACTTATCCTTCTTCGCCGGTCCCGACGACGGGCTCTTCGCTGGTTTGGCCTTGCGGGTTTCGCGAATGAAACAGATCGATATCTGCCTGTACGCGCTCCAGCAATTTGTTTCTGACCATGTCATATCCAAGCTCGACGGCGGCTGCAAACCCGCCGGAATCCGCCCCGCCATGGCTTTTCACGACGATGCCGTTAAGGCCGAGGAAGACGCCGCCGTTCGAGCGGCTGACATCCATTTTCTCACGCAGCTGATTGAACGCACCGCGGGCAAAAATATAGCCGATACGGGCCATCAGAGTGCGGTTCATGGCCGCCTTGAGGTATCCTGCGATCTGCCGGGCCGTGCCCTCGGCAGTCTTCAGCGCTATGTTGCCGGAAAAGCCTTCGGTGACCACAACGTCGACCGTGCCTTTTCCGATGTCGTCGCCCTCGACGAAACCGCGATAGTCGAGCGAGGCAAGGTCGGCTTCACGAAGCATCCGCCCCGCTTCCTTGACCTCTTCCTGCCCTTTCACCTCTTCGACGCCAACATTGAGCAGCCCCACCGTCGGGCGTTCCACGCCGAACAGGACGCGGGCCATCCCTGTGCCCAATATGGCGAAATCAACGAGCTGCTGTGCGTCACCACCGATCGTTGCGCCGACATCCAGCACCACGCTCTCGGAACGCACATTCGGCCAGATGGCTGCAATGGCCGGCCGGTCCACATTGGCCATGGTGCGCAGGCAGAACTTGGCCATGGCCATCAGTGCGCCGGTGTTGCCGGCTGAAATGCAGGCATCTGCCTGACCGTTCTTCACGGCATCGATGGCATTCCACATCGAGGATGTGCCGCGTCCGTGGCGAAGTGCCTGGCTCGGCTTATCATCCATCTGGATGGCCACGTCGCAGTGCACGAACTCGCTGACGTTCGCGAGGCCCGGGAATTTCGCCAGTTCAGGGCGCACCGCATCTTCGCGGCCAAAGATAACGAACCTTATGTCCGGACGCCGTGACGCAACAGTCGCAAGAGCGGGAATAACCACGCCAGCGCCATGGTCGCCGCCCATTGCATCGATCGAAATTCTGATCACGCCGTCACTGTCTCACTTCTGGTTTTTCGGCCGCCCGAAATTTCCGGCGAAAATAGCGTTTTTGCTCGGCCACACAACTGACTTTTGCGATATGGGCCGCGTTTCAGCCTTTTCCGAGAAGACCACGCAGTTTTTTCTGGAATTCGGTTTCCTCCCGAGCCTCCATTCCGGAGGTGTCGAGCACCGCTCCCGGCTTGCGCGGATAGGGATCGATCGCCAGTCCGAAGAATTCTTCGGCAAGCGCACCGGCATCGATTACGTCGCCGCTGAAAAGCTCGGGGCTATCCGGCCCGTCGGCATCGAGAACCATTTCGCCCTGCTGCTCGAAGCGTGCAAGCTTCGAGCCCTGCGACAGGAACAGCCCCTCAACCGCTTCATCTATATGGGTTTTGATCGGTTCCAGCGTTACCACGCAATTCTGAGTAATATCGGCAACCACCCTGCCCGCGATCTTCACCCCGTTGCGCTTCCACGCCGTCACCAGCAGTTCCGCCCGGTAGGCTTCGACCGAAACAAGCTCATGCACCACGGCAAGGGCCCTGCGCTGGTCTTCGCTGGCTTCAACCGTCACCGGCAATCCAGTCTGCGGCAGGCGCGCGACATGGACTTCAAAGGAAACAGGGCTTTTTTCGTCGGCTTCGTTCATTTCATTTCCCCTGATCGTCTGCCTGAGGATAGTGGACCTTGCCCGCGCAGATCGCCTCAACGGGCTGGGAGGCCAGGTTTTCGACAGCCGCTTTCACATAAGCGGCGAGTTGTGGCGATTCGGCCCACTCCTCCTGGTCGGGGCGAATATTCCTGCACAGCGCTGCTTCCAGAGCCGCATCGTCCTGTCTTTCGATGGCGTCGGCATAGGCGGCGGTGCGCCCATAATACATCTTCGCCAGACGCTTCATCCGCTTCGGCACACCAACGTCGCTGATGCCAAGCTCGCGCAGCGAATGGTCGACATCGAGAAAGAACTCGTCGATCAGCACCTGGGCGATATTGCGGGCTTCAGCGCTTTCGGCATGCAGGCGATGCTGGAACAGGAACATGTGCAGCGACAGCATCTCGAATCGGCCAAGCGGCGTGTCCGGCACGTTCCACTGCGAATAGAAATGAGGCTGCCGCGCGGCTGCCACGATTTCCTCGTAGAGCGCATCAGCAATTATGCGATTTGAATGGCGTTCGCGGCCGAACAGACGCTTGAACATGAAAAAGGTGGTCTCCCGGGACCTTTGATTGTTTGGGCGGCCTTGTTGCATCGGCGGCTAAGCTGGTTTACCGCTTTTGCGGCCCCGTGCAAGCGGGCTTGCAAGGCTGATTGGATGGAGTTGTCGTTGCACGCGAAGAGATTCAAGTCGACATTTTCGTCGCGCCCCGCCGGGTTTGCCTCGTTGCTGGTTGTCGCGGCTGCCCTTTCGGCATGCAACAGCTCCAAGATGATAGGCGATCTCAACCCAGGCGAGACGCTGCATCAGGGCTATGTCGTCGACCAGCAATCGCTGGATATGGTGCCGGTTGGGTCCAGCCGCGAGCAGGTGCTGCTGGCGCTCGGCACGCCCTCGACCACGGCCACCTTCGACAACGAAGTTTTCTATTACATTTCCCAGACCCGCAAACGCTCCGTCGCCTTCGCCAATCCGAAGGTCGTCGAGCAAAGCGTGCTCGCCGTCTATTTCGGTAATGATGGCCGCGTCACCAACATCGCCAATTACGGCCTGAAGGACGGCAAGGTGTTCGACTTCATCAGCCGCACCACACCGACGGCAGGCAAGGACCAGAACTTCCTTGCACAGGTCATCAGCGGCGCCGGAAAGATGAGCCCCGGTCAGGTCGGCAACATCATCGGCGGCAACTGATACGGTTCGCAAGAGAGGTTTTCCCAAATAGAAACCCCGCGAGGATCGCTCCTCGCGGGGTTTCTTTTCCAGAAAGACCGAATCAGCCGTGCGCCAGCACGGCCAGCAGCAGCAAGGCCACGATATTGGTGATCTTGATGGCGGGATTGACCGCCGGACCGGCCGTATCCTTGTAGGGATCGCCGACCGTATCGCCGGTCACGGAAGCCTTGTGCGCTTCCGAGCCCTTCAGGTGCTTCACGCCGTCCTTGTCGGTGAAACCGTCCTCGAAGGATTTCTTGGCGTTGTCCCAGGCGCCGCCGCCGGAGGTCATCGAAATGGCAACGAACAGACCGTTGACGATGACGCCGAGCAGCGAGGCGCCAAGCGCCGCGAACGCGGAGGCCTTGGAACCGGAGATCAGCAGCACGCCGAAATAGACGACGAGCGGTGCCAGCACCGGCAGCAGCGAAGGAATGATCATCTCCTTGATCGCCGCCTTGGTCAGGATATCGACCGCCCGCGCATAATTCGGCTTGGAGGTCCCCTGCATGATGCCCGGATCCTCGCGGAACTGCCTGCGCACCTCTTCCACGATCGAGCCCGCCGCGCGGCCGACGGCCGTCATGGCGATACCGCCGAACAGGTAGGGAATGAGGCCGCCGAAGATCAGGCCAGCCACCACGTAAGGGTTGGAGAGGTCGAACGACACCGTGCCCAGATCCGCGAAATACGGATATTTGTCGGAGTTGGCAGCGAAATATTGCAGGTCGTTCGAGTAGGCCGCGAACAGCACCAGCGCACCGAGGCCGGCCGAACCGATGGCGTAGCCCTTGGTCACGGCCTTGGTGGTGTTGCCGACTGCATCGAGCGCGTCGGTCGACTGGCGCACTTCCTTGGGCAGACCCGACATTTCGGCAATGCCGCCGGCATTGTCGGTCACCGGGCCGAAAGCGTCGAGCGCCACGATCATGCCGGCGAGACCGAGCATTGTGGTGACCGCGATCGCCGTGCCGAACAGGCCGGCAAGCTGGAAGGTGGCGATGATGCCGCCGACGATGACGATCGCCGGAAGCGCCGTCGATTCCAGCGAAACCGCAAGGCCCTGAATGACGTTGGTGCCGTGACCGGTCACCGATGCCTGGGCGATGGAGTTTACCGGGCGCTTGTTGGTGCCGGTGTAATACTCGGTAATGACGACGATCAGCGCCGTCACCACGAGGCCGATCAGGCCGCACGCGAACAGGCTGCCACCGGTTATGGTCATGCCGTTGGCAACGCCCACCTCGCCCCAGCCGATGGTGAACTGGTTGGCGATGGCAAGCCCCGCGACCGACAGGACGCCGGTGACGATCAGGCCCTTGTAGAGCGCGCCCATGATCGAGCCGTTGGAGCCGAGCTTGACGAAGAATGTGCCGGCAATAGAGGTGATGATGCAGGCCCCGCAGATGGCCAGCGGATAGAGCATCATGTCGCCAAGGTTCGGCGCATTGGCGAAGAAGATCGCAGCCAGCACCATGGTGGCGACCACCGTGACCGCATAGGTCTCGAACAGGTCGGCGGCCATGCCGGCACAGTCGCCGACATTGTCGCCCACATTGTCGGCGATGGTGGCGGGGTTGCGCGGATCATCCTCCGGGATGCCGGCTTCCACCTTCCCCACCAGATCGCCGCCGACATCCGCACCCTTGGTGAAGATGCCGCCGCCGAGACGGGCAAAGATGGAGATCAGCGAAGCGCCGAAACCGAGCGATACCAGCGCATCGACCACTTCACGGCTCGCCGGCGCATGGCCGAGCGGGCCGGTCAGCACCCAGTAGTAGACGGAGACGCCGAGCAGCGCGAGGCCGGCCACGAGCAGTCCGGTGATCGCACCCGATTTGAAAGCAATGTCGAGGCCGGCGGCGAGGCTGTTGGAGGCAGCCTGTGCGGTGCGCACATTAGCCCGGACGGACACATGCATGCCGATGAACCCCGCAACGCCCGAGAGCACCGCGCCAATCAGGAAACCGAATGCGGCGGTCGCGGACAACAGCCACCACGCAAGCACGAAGACGACGACGCCGACGATGGCGATGGTGGTGTACTGGCGCGCCAGATATGCCTGTGCGCCTTCACGGATGGCTGCGGAGATTTCCTGCATGCGTGCATTGCCCTGATCGGCGGCAAGCACCGATTTGGTCGCCCATATGGCGTACAGGACAGAAAGCAGGCCGCAGGCGATGACGACATAAAGCATGGTCATTGCCGGATGTTCCTCACATTGTGGCCCGCAAGAACCCTCTCCCCGGGCCGTTGCAACAAGGCCGCGTATTATTGTGCAGTGCGACCTATTGTAGCGGCTTAGGCGAAACCTGTGCGCAACGTCAAGATATTGTTACATTTTTGCCCGGATTTCGCCTGAAAGTAGCATTCCGCGCTGCAAAAGAGCGAATCATCAGCCCTTCTTCAGATCCCGGTCCGGCTGGACCACGTAGATCAGCACCGCAAGCATGGTCATGTAGAATTTGAAGGCAGCTTCCTGCCCGTTCCATGTGCTGGACTGCCACATGGCGAACCATTCGCCGCCAACGACCATGAAGCCGAAATACCAGACCAGAAACCCCATGGTGGTGCCGATAATGACGAATTTCTTGGCTTCGTTGAAGGTTTCGCCGCTGGCGTTGCGCGCCTGCAAAAGCTGCCATGCCGCGATCAGGAACAGCACGCAGGTCAGCGCCTCGCCGATGATGATCAGCCAGTAGCCGGCTGTCCAGAGCGAGGGATTGGTGATGGCACGATACATCAGCTTATTGCCGGGAAAGGTCGTATCCATAGACAACACATGCTGTACAAAAGCGTAGTTCGATCCATAGTCGGTGATGTTTCCGAAGGCCACGAGGAAAGCAAAAGCCGACAGGCACAGGCACATCACAATTTTGGAAAGGCGCGAGGTCATGGCAAAATTTCCTTCTGATGACTCAGCGAAGCGCCATCAAACGCTGAGTCCGCCACACCATGCAAGGGAGCAAAAAGCCGGGGTCACACTCACGGAATCGGCTCGCCATTACGCCGTGCGCGCAAGCGTCCTGCCCGATCTGGAAGGCATGAGCCTGTCCGAAGCCAGCCAGACAGGCGATGTCGTTTCGCTTGTGAGCCATGGCGAAACCCACGATTTCGCGATCATCCGCAGGCGGTGGATCGTCTCAGCCAGCGGTACGAGGCTCGAAATAACGCTCGATCATCCGCCCCGGCAAGCTCTTCGCTGAATTCAGGCGGCGCGCTGCCGGCGATCGAGCATGCCCTGAAGCGCCAGCATGGCAAGGCACAGGCCGGAGAACGGGAACAGGATCCACGCCAGCATGTCCCAGCCCCAGGCATTGTAGACCGCACCCGACATCAGAGAACCGAAGGCGACGCTGGAGAACAGCACGAAGTCGTGGAAGCCCTGCACCTTGCCCTTTTCTTCCGGCGTATAGCATTCGGCAACGATCGCCGTGGAGCCGATGAAGCCGAAGTTCCAGCCGAGGCCGAGCAGGATCAGCGCCGTCCAGAACTGCCACAGCTGGATACCTGAGAGTGCCACCAGCCCGCAGGCGATCAGCAGCACGAAGCCGATGGCGACGATCGTGGGCGCGCCGTAGCGGCTGATCAGGCGTCCGGTGAAGAAGCTCGGCGCGAACATCGCCATGACGTGCCAGGAAATGCCCAGCGTCGCCTCGTCGGAGGTGAAGCCGCAGCCGACCATGGCCAGCGGCGCGCCCGTCATCACGAAGGTCATCAGCGCATAGGAGCCGACAGCACAGACCAGTGCCGTGATGAAACGCGGACGGGTGACGATCTCGATCAGCGGACGGCCCGTGGACGTGACCTCCACCACCTTTTCCACCATCGGGCGCGGGCGCAATTGCGCAAGCACGATGGCGCCAATACCGGCCAGCACGACCAGCGAGGCGAAAGCGCCGGCAAACATCACCGGGGCCAGAAGATCCTTGGTGAAGATGACGACCTGCGGCCCCAGCATGGCGGTGAACACGCCACCCGCCAGCACGAACGAAATGGCGCGCGCCTTGAAAGCCGGAGGCGCATTGTCGGCCGCCGCGAAGCGGAACTGCTGCACGAAAGCACCGCCGAACCCCACCACCATAAGGCCGAAGGCAAACAGCCAGAAACTCGACTGGTAAAGCGCGATGGTGGCGATGATGCCGCCAAGCGCCGTCAGGCCCGTTCCGGTGAGAAAACCGTCGCGCTGACCCATGCGGCGCACGATTGCAGCCGCAGGCAGCGCGCCCACGGCAACGCCGACGTTGAAGCCGGTCAGAGGCGCCGTGGCCAGAGATTTGTCGACACCAAGCAGGAAATGACCGGCAAGAGCACCAAGCGCAAAGCAGATCGGCGCGGCCGACCCGACGATTGCCTGAGCAGTTGCAAGGATCAGCGCCGTCCTGCGCGCCTCCCGCTCAACCGCGGATGCCGGCGCGCCGGAAGCAGCCTGCCCTGATGCGCTCATAATCCCTCCTGGCCCTTACCCCGGCCCTCGCCGCGAACACGGCGCGAAATCCGGTCAAGCACTGCATTCACGAGCTTCGGCTCGTCTTCTTCATAAAATGCCTTGGCGATGTCCACATATTCCGAGACGATCACGGCCACCGGCACATCGGCGCGCATCATCAGCTCGTAGGTGCCGGCACGCAAAATGGCGCGCAGCGTCGAATCGAGGCGCGACAGCGGCCAGTCTTCCGTCAGAGCCTGCCGGATGATCGGATCAAGCGACTTCTGTTTCTCCACGACGCCGGCAAGAATGGCACGGAACCATTGCGCATCCGCTTCGCGGTAGAGCGCGCCGTCCACTTCCTTGCCGAGCCGGAAGGATTCGTATTCCGCCGTGATTTCCAGCAATCCGCTGCCGGCGACATCCATCTGGTAAAGCGCCTGCACGGCGGCAAGGCGCGCCGCACCACGCTTGTTGGCCTGCCGCGGAGGGGGATTGGTATTTGCAGGTTCGGTCACGAGCGTACGGCTCCAAGCCTGTCCTGAACCGCAATCATGGTCAGCGCGGCGCGCGCGGCAAAGCCACCCTTGTCGCCTTCGCTGCGGCGGGCCCGTGCCCACGCCTGCTCTTCGTTCTCTGTCGTGAGAATGCCATTGCCGATGCAGATCGATTCATCCACCGAAAGCTCCATCAGCGCGCGCGCGGATTCGTTGGCGACGATGTCGAAATGATAGGTCTCGCCGCGAATGACGGTGCCAAGCGCGACAAAGCCGTCATAGCTCTCGCCATCTTCGGCTTCTGCATCGAGCGCGAAGGAGATCACCGCCGGAATTTCCAGCGCACCGGGAACAGTGACGACATCATAATCCGCCCCGGCTTCATCGAGCGCGGCCTTGGCGCCCTCAAGCAGAGCGTCGGCGAGATCCTCGTAAAAACGGGCCTCAATGATGAGCAGTTTCTTCTTCTGGTTCTGGGTCATTGTCCAATTCGTCTCCGGCAGTGCCGGTCAATTAGGCCTAAGCGCGGGCGACCGCAAGCCTCACGCGCCGGACAATGGTTAGGTCAGCCTTGTGCGGCGTCAGTATCCCCCGGGGTATCCTTGCGCGGCAGCCTCCGAAAGACGTGCGGCATAGCGCGCCATCGTGTCGATTTCCAGATTGACGCGATCCCCCACCTGACGCTCACCCCATGTCGTCACCTGAAGCGAGTGATGGATGAGAAGAACGTCGAATCGCCTTCCATCCACCTTGTTCACGGTGAGGGAAGTGCCGTCCAGGCCAACCGATCCCTTAGGCGCGATGAAGCGCGCGAATTCCGCCGGTGCTTCAAGCGTGAAGCGCACCGCCTCGCCCTCGTCGCGCCGTTCCACGATCTCGGCCATGCCATCGACATGCCCCGAGACGATGTGACCGCCCAGCTCGTCGCCGATCTTCAGCGCCCGCTCCAGATTGAGCCGCGTTCCGCTCTTCCACTGTGAAGCTGTGGTGAGGCGCAGTGCCTCCTCCCATGCCTCGACCTCGAACCAGCGCGCATTAGAGCCCGCCTCCGGCAATCTGGTGACGGTGAGGCATACGCCCGCACAGGCGATCGACGCGCCAATGGCAATGGTTTCAGGATCATAGGCCGTTTCGATGCGCAGTCGCACCCCCTCGTCCAGCGGTTCTGCGACCGCAACATTGCCGACATCGGTGACGATACCCGTGAACATCAGACGATCCTTACCCATTCTGCGAAACCGTCCTGATCGAACTGCATTTCGCGCAATTTGCGAAAACCTTCCGGTATCCGGTTGGGATCAACCGGTGCGGGGAGCCCCTCAGGTCCCACCTCCACCGCACCCCGGAACAAAACGATGCGGTCGACGAGGCCCTCGTCGAGAAACGACCAGGCAATCGCCGCTCCACCTTCGACGATCACGCTCGACATGCCAAGCGCCGCCAGATCCTCAAGCAGTTCCGGCAGGGCGATCCTGCCATCGTGAACCTCGGTGCCGATGAAGCGCACGCCCTGCCGCTCAAGGGCGGCCCTGCGCTGCGGATCGGCTTCAAGACTGGAGGCAATGTAAAGGGGCACGCGGTCGACGCCGGAGATCAGCCGTGCGGTCGGAGGCAGCCTGATCTCGCTGTCCAGAATGATGCGCGCCGGCGAGCGGTTCTCAAGCCCCGGCAGGCGAACCGTCAGTTCCGGATCGTCTTCAAGCGCGGTGCCAATGCCAATCAGAATGGCGTCCGCCTCCGTGCGCATCAGGTGAACCTCGCGGCGCGCCACCTCGCCGGTGATCGCCACCTGCCCCTGCCCTTTTGCACCGATCTTGCCATCGCTGGAAAGTGCCATCTTGAGAATGACCTCGGGGCGCCGCTTCAACGATCTCATCAGATAGCCTGAGAGCTGATCCGATGCCGCCGCGGCCAGCACGCGCTCCGTCACCTCCACGCCGGCCTCGCGCAATATGGCATAGCCCTTGCCGGACACGCGCGGGTCGGGATCGCTAGCCGCCCCCACAACGCGCGCGATACCAGCCCTGACCAGTGCCTCGGCGCATGGCGGCGTGCGGCCATGATGCGCGCAGGGTTCCAGCGTCACGTAGGCAGTGGCGCCCCGCGCAAGCTCACCGGCTTCCGCCAGCGCCTCGGTTTCAGCATGCGGCCGTCCGCCGATCGCCGTCACACCGGTGCCCACGATCATCGGCCCGGCGCCGTCATCACGGACGATGATCGTGCCGACAGAAGGGTTCGTGGAGGTGCGCCCGCTGTTGCGGCGCGACAGGCGCAGTGCCGCCGCCATGAAGCGGCGGTCGAGTTCGTCCTGCTCAGGATTGCCGGTGCCGCCCATCGGTCAGTCCATCTCCTCGTCGCCCTTGAGCTCGCCAAGAACGTCGTGAAAATCCTTCGCCTCGCGAAAATTGCGATAGACGGAAGCAAAGCGCACATAGGCGACATCGTCGAGCGATTTCAGTGCGTCCATGACCAGCCGGCCGACCTCGGCGGAGGGGATTTCCGTCTCACCGGAGCTTTCGAGCTGCCGCACGATGCCGGTGACCGCACGGTCGATGCGCTCGGGATCGACATTGCGCTTGCGCACCGCGATCTCGACGGAACGGAGCAGCTTGTCGCGATCGAACGGCACTTTGCGGCCGGTCTTCTTGACGACCACCAGATCCCGCAGCTGAACCCGCTCGAAGGTGGTGAAACGGCCGCCGCAGTCAGGGCAGACCCGCCGGCGGCGGATGGCCGAGCCATCTTCCGCAGGCCGTGAATCCTTCACCTGCGTATCTTCGGACTGGCAATAAGGACAACGCATGAAACCCCACCCGATTCTGTACCGGCCACAAGGCTAGAGCATAGGGCCGGAAAGTGGAAACCGGTTTTCGGCTGTTCCGATGCTCTATCAATAATTTAGATCGCCCTTTGCGCGTCCGGATCGATGCACGGCGATCTGCAGATTTTCTGCGTAGGTAGGAATCACCAGGGGGAAATTGCAATATCGCACCCCCGCCAAACGCTGCACAGAGTGTCAAAAAAACGGCCGCCGCGATGCTGTCGCGGCGGCCACCTTCAATGAAGAACGAAGCAATGCTTATCCGAGGTAGGAATACATCGGGAAGCGATCGGTGATGTTGACGACCTTCTGCTTCACAGCCGCTTCAACAGCGGCATTGCCTTCGTCCGAATTGGCGGCCTTCAGGCCATCCAGAACTTCGGCGATCAGCTTGCCGACCTCACGGAATTCGGCTTCGCCGAAGCCGCGCGTGGTGCCGGCAGGCGTTCCGAGACGCACGCCGGAGGTGACGAAAGGCTTTTCGGGGTCGAAGGGAATGCCGTTCTTGTTGCAGGTGATGTTGGCTCGGCCGAGTGCAGCCTCGGCGCGCTTGCCCGTGGCATTCTTGGGCCGCAGGTCCACCAGCATCAGGTGGTTGTCAGTGCCGCCGGACACGATATCGAGACCGGTTTCCTGAAGCGAGGAGGCCAGTGCCTTCGCATTGGCGGCGACGTTCTGCGCGTAAAGCTTGAACTCGGGCCGCAGCGCCTCGGCAAAGGCAACGGCCTTACCGGCGATGACATGCATCAGCGGACCACCCTGAAGGCCGGGGAACACGGCCGAATTGATCTTCTTGGCGATGTCCTCGTCATTGGTGAGGATCATGCCGCCGCGCGGGCCGCGCAGCGACTTGTGCGTGGTCGTCGTCGTCACATGCGCATGCGGAACCGGCGACGGGTGTACGCCACCGGCAACCAGACCGGCAATGTGCGCCATGTCGACCATCAGATAAGCCCCGACGGCATCGGCGATCTCGCGGAAACGCTTCCAGTCCCAGATGCGCGAATAGGCGGTGCCGCCTGCAAGGATCAGCTTCGGCTTGGTCTCGTGCGCCTTGCGCTCGACCTCGTCCATGTCGATCAGATGATCGTCCTCACGCACGCCATAGGAAACGACGTTGAACCACTTGCCGCTCATGTTGACCGGCGAACCGTGGGTCAGGTGACCACCCGAATTCAGGTCGAGACCCATGAAGGTGTCGCCCGGCTGCAGTAGGGCCAGAAAAACCGCCTGGTTCATCTGGCTGCCGGAATTCGGCTGCACATTGGCGAACTTGCAATCGAACAGCTTTTTGGCGCGCTCGATGGCAAGCTCTTCGACGACGTCCACGAACTGGCAGCCGCCATAATAGCGCTTGCCCGGATAACCTTCGGCATATTTGTTGGTCAGGACGGTGCCCTGCGCCTCCATCACGGCGCGCGAAACGATGTTTTCAGACGCGATCAGCTCGATCTCATGACGCTGACGACCGAGTTCATTGCGAACAGCGCCAAAAATCTCGGGATCGGCATCCGCGAGCGTGGTTTCAAAGAAAGATTTCAACGAGCTGGATGCAGCCGACTGTATCGCCATTACCTGAAGGTTCCCTAAGTGGAGTTAGCCCGCAGGCGCCTTAGCACAATTGCCTTGCCGAGCCAATTTCAACAGCGAAATTAGCTGGCCCTATAGCGCCAACACTCAATGGCCCAGACATTGAAGCCCTGAAAACACAAAGGCCGCCCCGAAGGGCGGCCTGATAAAGGAAGAATCCGGTTCCGGATCAGAAGGCCGAGGAAATCTTGAGTTCCTCGACACCGTCCCAGCCATAGATATCGTCACGGAACTGGGCGACACCATCGCCGGTCGACCAGGCGGAAACATAAAGGAAGTGAACCGGCACAGGGTTGGTGACCGCAACCGGCACGCTTTCGCCGGTCTTGATCGTCGCCTCGAATTTCTGGCGGCTCCAGCCGGGCGTGTCGCGCAATATCCACGTCACCAGATCGCGCACGTTCTGGACGCGCACGCAACCCGACGAGTCGAAGCGCATCATCTGGCCGAAAAGGCTCTGCTGCGGCGTGTCGTGCATGTAAACGCCGTCCGGGCTCGGGAAATTGATCTTCACCGAAGCCATGGCGTTGTTTGTGCCCGGTTCCTGACGGAAACGGTAACGCGCCGCCTCATCGGTGGACCAGTCGACGGTCATCGGATCGACTTCGCTGCCATCAGGCGCAAACAGGCGGATTTTGCTGTCGCGCAGATAGTTCGGATTCTTGCGCATCAGCGGAATGATGTCCTTGCGCACGATCGAGGTAGGCGCCGTCCAGTACGGATTGACGATGATTTCGTTGATCCTCGAATTCACGATCGGCGTCTGGCGGTCGATCTTGCCGACGATGGCGGTGTGACGCAGTGCGACACGATCGCCCTCCACGGCCTCGATCTGTGCAGCGGGAATGTTCACCAGCACATAGCGATCGCCAAGCGTGCCGACCTTTTCGCGCAGCCGGCCGAGATTTGTCTCAAGTTGGCCAAGGCGCGTCTGCGCCGAAACATTCATGGCCAGATAGCTGTATTTGCCGAGCACGCCGTCGGCCGGCAGGCCATGGCGCATCTGAAAACGCTTGACCGCTGCATCGACGTAAGAATCAAAAGACTGCGACAGGCCGGCATTCTGCGGCAGGTCGCCGGACACCATCAGGCGCTTGCGCAGCGGCACCACGTCCGGATCGATAACGCCGATCCTGAGCTTCTTGGTGTCGGGCACCCGCTCCCAGCCGCCCTGCGCAACCAGATTGTGATACTGGCCGATGGCCTGTTCGGTATAGGAAATGGTCTGCTGGCTGAAGATCGGTCGCGTCGACTGAACCTTGGCACTGCCGCTGGCGCGGGCATCGAACGTATCGTTCCAACCACCCCGCCCTGCTGCGCGCAGGATATCATTGACGGCATCCTGCGCCCGCGCGCCGCCGGCCATCATCGAGGCCGCGAGTGCGGTGGCTCCGGACAAAAACAAACGACGGTTCGTCTTCATGGGCGTTCCAGACATTCTTCCAGCAAGTGTTCAGGCAATGCAGGCGGGTACTCTAAGGTTCCCATCTTAACAATTCGCCAACCATGTCACCGGATCGGCACCGAACAAACCTGCGCCTGATCGTCCCAATCTCGCTCCCATCCGAATATGGCAGCAACGTGGCCGTGGCCCGCCTTTGACCTGCGCCACGCACGACAAGGGCCGGACATGTGCCATTCCGGCATCGCCCGGCCCTTTGCTCAGCCCATTTGTGGGCCGGCGATCACATGCGATAGGCGATGGTGTCGTTCCAGAAACGATCGAGACGCTGCAGAGCACGGTTCATCTGCTTGAATTCGTCGGTATTGATCCCGCCGACCTGCTCGATCGAGCCGATGTGCCGCTCATAGAGGCGCGCCACCACTTCGGCCACATCCATGCCCTTGTCCGTCAGGCTGATGCGCACCGAACGGCGGTCCAGCTTGGAGCGCTGGTGGTTGATGAAGCCGAGATCGACCAGCTTCTTCACATTGTAGGAAACGTTGGAGCCGAGATAGTAGCCCCGCGAGCGGAGTTCGCCGGCGGTCAGTTCGGAGTTGCCGATATTGAACAGAAGCAGCGCCTGAATGGCATTGATGTCGGAACGCCCGTTGCGCTCGAATTCGTCCTTGATCACATCAAGAAGACGACGATGCAACCGTTCAACAAGCTGGAGCGACTCCATGTAAAGCGAGCGGATCGGCTCATGGGTCTCATTCGATACACTAGCGGGCTTCGCCGCCGAACGCGGGTTGTTCATTGTCTTTGCCTCTTGTTTGTCGCCTGGTGATTTTTTGTTTTTCTCACCTTGATTGGGACACTATCGAATACTCATAAAATTCGACTTAAACACCAAGGCTAACAAGAGCTTACCTTCGCAAGACGTCGAAGACGCTTAACGAATGGTCACGTGGGGGAGGACAATTAACCTAAAAAATGAGCTAACGGCTCAGACCATCCAGGGAGCAGGCAAGCTGCGATCAGGGAGCGACGGCTTTGCGCTTGCTGAGGTGGATGAAAACCCGGAACGCGCAATAGATGACGGCAACCGCGGCATGCACCGCGACCACCGTGGGGCGGTAGCCGAAATATTGCGGGAAGCCGGCATACATGGAAATCTCGCCGGCCGCGCACAGGAACCAGATCACCGGCCCCCACGAAGCAAGCATCCACAGGCCTGCGGCGGCAAAGGGAAACAGAACCGCAAGTGTCGATGCCGCGATCTGCCAGTGTACCGGCATCAGGTCGAAGCGAAAGAGGTCTCCCGGATAATAGCCGATAAGCCTTATCCAGTAGAGCACGCCGAAGACCAGACACAGGCAGGCCACCAGACGCAGAAATACGGCGAAGGCGATTTCAGGCGCCCCCGGCTCCAGCGACGCACGGCGTTGCAGGGCCTCGTTCACAGATTGAGTTCCTGCGCACCCAGAGGCGCGAAATAGGCCTCGACGTCAGCCTCGCTGA
This sequence comes from Aquamicrobium sp. YD-1-mutant5, assembly GCF_059509755.1. Taxonomy (NCBI): domain Bacteria; kingdom Pseudomonadati; phylum Pseudomonadota; class Alphaproteobacteria; order Hyphomicrobiales; family Phyllobacteriaceae; genus Aquamicrobium; species Aquamicrobium sp. YD-1-mutant5. The sequence continues at coordinate 140,227 of NZ_JCAKKP010000001.1, read as the reverse complement.
CCTCGTCCAGCGAAGCCGGATCCCAGACCGGCGTCGATCCCTTGTCGATGAGCGCGGCCCGGATGCCTTCATAGAAATCCTTGCCGGCCAGCATGCGGTTGAGCACGCGAAACTCCATGCGCATGCATTCGTCCATGGAAAGGGCAGCCCCCTCGCGGATCTGTCGCCATGTCACCCTGAGGCTGGTGGGGGAGCGCGACAGCATCGTCGAAAGCGTCGCTGCGGCAAAGTCATCACCCCGTTCGGCGTCCTTTTTCAGGCTCTCGAAAACCTCGTCCAGCGTGTCTTTGGAGAAATGACGCGCGATGGCATCGAATGTCGCGGCATCGGTCTCCGGTGCGGCAACGACGTTGAACTTCCGCAGAACCTCATCCACGTCGCCTGAAGCCGTGAGCGCCTCGGTCAGCGCCTGCTGGCTTTCGGCGTCGATCGCATGGGTTGCAAGGCCGACGGCCAGAGCATCGCCCTGACGAACCCGGTTGCCGGTCAGCGCCATATACATGCCGAAGCTGCCGGGAAGCCGAGACAGAGCATGGCTGCCGCCGACGTCGGGAAAGAAGCCGATGCCCACTTCCGGCATCGCCACGATGGCATTTCCTGTCATCACCCGGTGCGAGCCATGAACGGAGATTCCGACCCCGCCGCCCATGACGATCCCGTTTATCAACGCGACATAGGGTTTGGGGAAACGCGCAAGCTGCGCGTTCATCCTGTATTCGTCAGCGAAGAACCCGACGAGCACATTTCCTTCCTTGCCCGCCCGATACACATTCATGATGTCGCCGCCGGCGCAGAAGGCCCTGCCCTCGGCCTTGACGAGAACACAGCGGATCGCGTCGTCTTTTTCCCATGCCTCCAGCGCGGCGGCCAGCGCATGGACCATGTTCTCGGTCAGGGCATTGAGTGCCTTGGTGCGCGTCAGCGTGACCACGCCGGCCTTGCCGATGACCTCAAAACGGATCTCCTCGCCGCCGCCAAAATCCATCGCCACAGATTCCCTCGCTGTCCCTGTTGATCAAAGTGCTAAGGGCGGCAGGGAGGCACGTCAATGCCGGGAGACGCGCCAATCCTCTTCCTTCAGCCAGCCGGAACAATGATGTCGCATTGGTCCGGAGCGTCAGCCATGTTAGAAAGCGTCTGGAATATGGCTTGTCATGGGCCGGAACGAGTGCGCAAGAATGAGGACCGGAACCGGCGAGACGGCCATTCCGGCGGAGTTGGACATGAACAGGTTTGCACCCACCAAAGCGGCAGGTACACGCACCGTTGATGAAGTGACCGGCTCCAGGCGTCTGCGGCGCATGCGCAAGGCCGCGTGGTCACGGCGACTGGTTCAGGAAAACCACCTTACGGTCGACGATCTGATCTGGCCGATCTTTCTCGTCGATGGCGAGAATGTGCGCGAGCCGATCGCGGCGATGCCCGGTGTCTTCCGCATGTCCATCGATGTTGCCCTCCGTGAAGTGGAACGCGCGGCGAAGCTCGGCATCCCGGCAATCGCCACCTTCCCGAATGTCGACCTGTCACTGCGCGACGTTACCGGATCGCTGATCCTAGACCCGGACAATCTCACCAACCGCGCCACCCGCGCCATCAAGGCTGCTGTTCCGGAAATCGGCATCATCACCGATGCCGCTCTCGATCCGTTCACCAGCCACGGGCACGATGGCGTGCTGCGCGACGGCATCATCGTCAATGACGAGACGGTTGAGCAGGTAGCGGCCGGCGCCGTGCTTCAGGCTGCCGCAGGCGCCGACATCATCGCCCCTTCCGACATGATGGATGGGCGCATCGGGGTCATCCGCTCCGCGCTGGACGACAATGGCTTTCAGGACGTGGCGATCATGTCCTACGCGACCAAGTTCGATTCGGCCTTCTACGGTCCCTACCGCGACGCCATCGGAACCGCTGGCCTGCTGAAGGGCGACAAGAAGACCTACTATATCAACGCCGCAAATTCCGCCGAAGCGCTGCGCGAAACCGAGCAGGACATTCTGGAAGGCACCGATATGGTGATGGTCAAACCCGGCCTGCCCTATCTGGATATCGTGCGCCTGCTCAAGGATGCCTTCGCCCTGCCCACCTTTGCCTATCAGGTGTCCGGCGAATACTCGATGATCCAGGCCGCCGCCGCCAATGGCTGGATCGACGGCGAACGCGCGATGATGGAATCGCTGCTGGCTTTCAAGCGTGCCGGTGCCGACGGCATCCTCACCTACTTCGCACCGGCCGTGGCCGAGAAGCTGAAAGGGTGAGCGGCCAAAGCCCCTCATCCGCGACAGCCACACAGCCATCCGACCAGCCGCAGGAAACAGGGTACGACCGCCACTGGCGACGTAACCTGGCAGTATGCTTTGCCGGATCCTTCGCCACCATCGTGGCGATGACCCTGCTTCTTCCGTTCCTGCCGCTCTATGTCGAGCAGCTCGGCGCGCAGGGCCATGCCAGCATCGTGCAATGGTCGGGCATCGCCTACGGCATCACCTTTCTTTCCGCCGCGCTCGTGGCGCCGCTCTGGGGGCGTCTGGGCGACCGCTACGGCCGCAAGCTGATGTTGGTGCGCGCCAGCCTCGGCATGGCGATATGCATGTCTCTGATGGGAATGGTACAAAGCGTGGAGCAACTCGTGCTGCTGCGCCTGCTGGTGGGACTGGCCGGCGGCTACGCTTCGGGCTCGACCATTCTCGTTGCGATGCAGACGCCAAAAGCGCGCTCGGGCTGGGCGCTCGGCACGCTGTCGGCCGGCATCATGGCCGGCAATCTGGTCGGCCCGCTGATCGGCGGCCTGCTGCCGCCCCTGATCGGCATCCGTTCCACATTTCTGCTTTCAGGCGGCGCGATTTTCCTTGCCTTTCTGGCCACCTCCCTGCTGATCAGGGAGGAGCACAGGCCCGGAAAGGACCGGAAGAAGAAGTCCGGCAACGCATGGGCTTCGATTCCCGACAAGCGCCCTGTCGTAGCCATGCTGGCAACCGGCATGCTCCTGATGTTCGCCAACATGTCGATCGAGCCGATCATCACCGTCTATGTCGCGCAGCTGGTGGAAAATCACGCGCATGTGACGCTGATGGCCGGAGTGGTGATGTCGGCCGCAGCACTCGGCAGCATCGTCTCCGCTGCCTGGCTCGGCAGGCTGGCCGATCGCATCGGCCACTGGAACGTGGTCATCGGCGCGCTCGGGGTCGCGGCCCTGCTCCTCGTTCCGCAGGCTTTCGTCACCTCGGGCTGGCAACTGGTGGAGCTGCGCTTCCTGATGGGACTGGCGCTCGGCGGACTGCTGCCGTCGATCACCAGCGTCATCCGCCACAATGTGCCGGACGGTGTCGGCGGCAATGTGCTGGGCTATTCGATCTCCGCCCAATATGCCGGACAGGTCGCAGGGCCCCTTCTCGGCGGCTTCGTCGGCGGCCACATCGGCATGCGTGCCGTTTTTCTGGGAACGGCTGTGCTTCTGGGTGTGGGGGCCGTATGGAACTGGTTCGCGGCAAGAGACAAATTGGCGGATTGATTTGTGCCGGGCTGCGCTCATAGCTGCGCACTATCGACGCCTGCAGAGATCGATTCGCTCCGGAGCACATTGATGAACAATCGCATTCTCGTCTTCATTGCCGGCCTGTGCGGCACCGCAGGCGTCGTGCTTTCAGCCTCGGCCTCGCATGGCGGCGGCACTTTCACAGGCACGGCCGCATCCTTCCTCCTGATGCATGCGCCGGTGCTGCTGGCCATCGGCCTGCTCACCGCCAACCGCATCCTGCATGCCGCCGGCCTCATCCTGATCGTCGGCCTCGTCCTGTTCTGCGGCGACCTTTTGATGCGCGACTTCGTCGGCAACCGCCTGTTTCCGTTTGCAGCACCCACCGGCGGAACGCTGCTCATTGCCGGCTGGCTGGCGATCGCGCTTGCAGCGCTTCGGCCCGCGAAAACGGGCGATTGAAGCGCGAACCTTGAAATTTCGCCGAAATTCACCATCTGAAGCCTGAAGGAACCGCAACCGAAAGGCTTCGAACCCGTATGAACGCTCGTGTTCTCGATGGCGAGATCATCACCGGCAGGCTTGACGACATCAGGGCTTACGATGGCGTGCGTACCCGCCGTATCTTCGCTTTTCTGCTCGACTATCTGATCGTCGGCCTGATTTCGATCCCCTTCGCCATTGTCGTACTGCTGCTTGGAATCATCACATTCGGCCTCGGCTGGGTGCTGTTCGGATTTTTGGTGCCAGTGGTCGCCCTCACCTATGTCTGGTTCACGCTGGGCAGCGCGGATCAGGCCACGACCGGCATGAAGATGATGAACATCCGCCTCGAACGGCTCGACGGGCGCCCGGTGGACGGCGTGTTCGCCATCGTGCATTCCATCATGTTCTGGGCCGGCAACGTGATCCTGACGCCGCTGGTGTTGCTGATTACTCTGTTCTCGGATCGCAAGCGGACCCTGCACGATCTGCTGCTCGGCACTGCCGTGGTGCGCACCGACCGCTGACGGACGGGCTTGCGCAAGCCGCTCGCCCGGCTTACGCTGCATGAGATGGGGATGGAGCTCCCCGAAACCGCCGGAAACGGCTGATGGCTCCTGTCGCGATGAAAACCGCGGCAGGGGTGCGTCCTGAAAAAGCCCCGCCGCATGGCGGGTTTTTTTGTGCCCGCTCGATAAAGAGGAACTGAAACCGATGTCCTTTACCTCATGCCTCGCGGTCGCATTCGGCGGCGCTTTCGGCAGTCTCGCCCGCTATCTGGTTTCCATCGTCGCGCAGCCGATCAGCGGCTCGCTGCCCTGGGGCACCATCATCATCAATTTCGCCGGGTCATTCATCATCGGGTTGTTCGGCACCCTGACGCTGGCGCAGGGTCGATTCCCGGTGTCGGAGAATGTCCGCCTTCTGGTCATGGTCGGCATTTGCGGCGGCTTCACCACCTTTTCCTCATTCAGCCTCCAGACGCTGGATCTCATGAGAAGCGGCGCCATGGGCCGTGCCGCAGTGAACATCGTCGCCTCGGTCGTGCTCTGTGTCGGGGCAGTTGCGCTCGGTCACTTCACCGCCACCTACTTCAATGCGGACCAGCGCATCGTGCAACTCGACATAGAAGAAGAAAGCGGACCCACGCAAACATCTTGAATTTTTCCAAGAACGGGCCAAGCTATTATTATTATGGAGTTGGCTTGCAGATGACGCAGCACCTGACCCAATCACCGCAGTTCTTTCTGACTGCACCTTCACCCTGCCCCTATCTCGATGGGCAGTTCGAGCGCAAGGTCTTCACCCATCTCGTCGGCAACAAGGCCAACGAGATGAACGATCTGCTCACGCAGGGTGGTTTCCGGCGCTCGCAGAACATCGCCTACCGGCCAGCCTGCGAAACCTGCCGCGCCTGCGTATCCGTGCGCATACTGGCAAACGAATTCGTTCCGGGCCGCAGCATGCGCCGCGTGCTGCAGCACAACAGCGACCTTGTGGGGCACATGCACGACGCACAGCCGTCGACCGAGCAATATTCGCTGTTTCGCACCTATCTTGATTCGCGCCATCGCCTCGGCGGCATGTCAGACATGACCGTGCTCGATTACGCAATGATGGTGGAAGATACCCACGTCGACACAAAGATCATCGAGTATCGCCGCCGCGGGCCGGACAGTTTCATCACCGGCAAGGGCGAAGGCGAGCTGATCGCAGCTGCCCTGACCGACCGCATGGCCGACGGCCTGTCCATGGTCTACTCCTATTTCAATCCCGACATGGAAGATCGCTCGCTCGGCACCTTCATGATTCTCGATCACATCGAGCGTGCCCGCGCCATGGGCCTGCCCCATGTCTATCTTGGCTATTGGGTCAACGGCTCGCGCAAGATGGGCTATAAGATGCGCTATCAGCCGCAGGAGCATCTCGGCCCCAAGGGCTGGGAGCGCTACCAGCCCGAATAGGACAGGCATTTCTCTGGCCTTCCGGATGCGCCGGAATGAGGGCGCAGAGCGCTTCGTCATATCGTTAAGGCATTTTTACCGTCTTTTGCCGGAGTTTTTGCATTGCCCGCGAACAAAGATCAGCACAGCAAAGGTCTTCTTCTCACCGCGCTCGGCGGCATGGCCCTGACGGTCGACATCCCGCTGATCAAGCTCGCCGGCGGCGATTCCTGGTCGATCCTGTTCGTTCGCAGTGCAACCACCTTTGTTGCCGGGCTCGTCATGTGGGCCGTCTGGCGCTGGTTCTCGCCAGATGTGCCAAAACTCATTCCCGGTCGCTCCGGCCTGATCGTGGCCGGTCTCTACGGCATCAGCTCGATCCTGTTCATTACCGCGGTATTCAATACCACAACGGCCGATCTCGTCTTCATTCTCGCCTTCAACACCATGTTTGCAGCATTGCTGTCATGGCTGTTCCTGCGCGAAAAACCCCGGCCGCAAACCCTTGTCGCCATGGCGTTGATGATCGTCGGCATATCCGTCATCGTCGGCTCATCGCTCGGCACCGGCAATCTGTTCGGCAACGTGATGGCAACCCTGGCCGCTTTCTGCCTTGCCACTGCAATCACCATTTCAAGGGCAAGCGGCAAGGATATGGGCTTCACCGCACTGGTTGGCGTGATCCTGCCCTGCATCGTCGCAGCCGTGATGGTGCGGCAGAATGGGCTGCATATCTCCGAACCCGGCTGGATCATCTTCAACGGCGCGATCGTGATACCGGTTTCGTTCTTCTGCCTCGCCAATGGCCCGAAATACATTTCCGGCCCCGAGGTGGCGATGTTCTATCTTCTTGAAACGGTGCTGGCCCCTGTCTGGGTCTGGATGATCTTCTCCGAAGCGCCGAGCAGAAACAGCCTGATCGGCGGCGGCATTCTGATAGTGACGCTGATATGCCATTCCATCTGGCAACTGCGCGATGGCCGACGCCGCCGCGCTACGCTGGCACTGCGGCATCCGGTCTGAATTTCAGCGCCATCGCCCGCTCTGCCTCATTCCGTGCATGCGCGGAACGAACGCCTCTTCGCGCAAGCTGCTCAGCTTTCGGCGGAGGCTGTCTGATCGGAACGGTCATTCCTGCCGGAAAGTGGAACCTGCTGGACAATCGTTTCCGTGGTCACGACGGGAACCACGGTCGTGGAGGTGGTCTCCACCTCATGCTGCCACTCGCGCCAGATGGCGACGAGCAGAGCCATCAGCACCGGGCCGACAAACAGGCCAACAAAGCCCATCGTCTTCACGCCGCCCACCAATCCGAAGAAGGTCGGCAGGAAAGGCAGCTTGATCGGCCCGCCCACAAGCCTGGGCCGCAGCGTCTTGTCAACGATGAAGAGCTCGATCGAGCCCCACAGGAACAGGGCTGCACCCGCAAATGGCGAGCCGCTGGCAACCAGATAGAGCGATACCAGCGTGAAGGAGAGCGGCGCGCCTCCGGGTATCAGCGCCATGAGGCCAGTCAGTGCGCCCAGCGTCACCGGCGACGGCACGCCAGCCAGCCAGTAGGCAATGCCGAGCACCAGCCCCTCGCCGATCGCAATCAGCGTCATGCCGGTCACGGTCGAGCTGATGGTTGCCGGCACCACGCGCGAAAAACGCTCCCAGCGTGACGGCAGGATGCGTTCGCCGAGATTGTCGACCTGCGCGGCAAAGGCCTCGCCGTCGCGATAGGTGAAGAACAGCGCGATCAGCATGAACAGGAGCGCCAGAAACAGGCTGAAGGCGCTGCCGCCGGCCGCCACGACGCCGCGATAAATGCTGCCGATATTGGCGCCGCTGACGAGCTGGATCAATTCCCCGATGCCGCCCGGGTGATCGAGCGTGGTCGACCATTGCTGAGCAAGCCACTCACCGATGACGGGCAGCGCCGCGATCCATTCAGGCACCGGCGCGCCGTGCCTGTTGGCTTCCACCGCCCACACAACCCATTCGTGGATTTCATTGAAGGCATACATGCAGGCCAGCACGATCGGGATGATCAGAAAGGCAAGGATCATCAGAAGCGCACATGTGGCAGCGGCTGTCCTGTTGCCGTTCACGGCAGCCAGAAGCCGGCGGTAAAGCGGCCAGCTCGCAAAGGCGATGATCAGTGCCGCCAAAACCGGCACGAGGAAGCCATGGAAGAAATAGACGCCAGCGGCGACGATGAGGATAAGCAGCCAGCGCGCCGCCGAAAGCGGCTGGATCACAGCTGATCTGATGGGAGCTGCACGCCCCATCAGGCGAAGTTCGCGACCGCCCTTCTGACTGTCCTGCTCTTTCAAACGCCGCGCCTCCAGCCGATTCTGTTCGTCTGTGCTCCACAGTGCATGACGATAGTGGAGCAAACATTACGACAAACCATTTTCGATGGAACTAGAGAAAAATAGTGTCGTAAGCGTGATCGAAGCTTCTTCCTGCCGAACCAGAAACCGGATGAGGTTCCTGACTCAAAATCACATCAACTTCCGCTAACCTCCTGAAATCACGAATGACTATCAGGATTGCGGACTAGCCGAACTTGCCCGTACGCGGAAAACCCTTCGGCACCATTCGCCCGGCAGACGCGCGTGCGCCGATCCACTCGGCAAGCTCGGCCTGTGACCGCGTAAAGGTGCGCTCGGCCGAATCCAGCCAGGTCAGGCCGCTTTCCATGGCGAAGGTCTTCATGTCGAGCACGCCGCCGGACTTGAATTTTTGCAGCCGAACACCCTTGCCGCGCGTCATTTCCGGGATTTCCGACACTGCGAACACCAGCATCTTGCGGTTCTCACCGACAATGGCAACGTGATCACCGGCAACCGGAATGCAGAACAGCGCCTCGTCGGGAGCCTTCACATTCATCACCTGGCGGCCCTTGCGCGTATTGGCGACCGTCTCGTCCTCGGACACGATGAAACCGTTGCCCTGCTGGGACGACAGAAGCAGCCTGCGCTTCGGCTCATGCACGAAGGCGGTGACGATGTCCTGATCCGTCTCCATGTCGACCATGATGCGGATCGGCTCGCCATGTCCGCGCCCGCCGGGCAGGCGGTCGGCACCGATGGTGTAGAACTTGCCGCCAGTGGTGAAGACGAGGATCTTGTCGGTGGTCTGGGCGTGGAAGGCCAGCTTGAGGCTGTCGCCCTCCTTGAAGGAGAGCTGCGAATAATCGCTCAGATGCCCCTTCATGGCGCGCAGCCAGCCCTTTTCGGAGATGACGACGGTGACAGGTTCCTTTTCGATCATCGCCTGCGCGATGTCGGTGAGGTCGTGCTCCGGCGCTTCCGCGAAGCTGGTGCGGCGCGGCCCCAGTTCCTTGTTTTCTTCCGGCCCAAAATCCCGGCGGATGGTCTGGATTTCCCAGGCAATGGTGTTCCATTGCTTCAGCACATCGTCCAGCAGCGCCTCGATCTGCTGCTTTTCCTCCGTCAGCGCATCGAATTCCTTGCGGATCTCGAACTCTTCCAGCTTGCGCAGCGAGCGCAACCGCATGTTCAGGATCGCTTCGGCCTGCGTGTCGGTGAGGTCCCAGCGTGCCATCATCACGGCCTTGGGCTCATCCTCCTCGCGGATGATGCGGATCACCTCATCGATATTCAGATAGGCAATGAGATAGCCGGCAAGAATCTCCAGCCGCCGCTCGATTTCCGCCAGACGATGGCGCGAACGGCGCTGAAGCACCTCGCGGCGATGATCCAGCCATTCGCGCAGCACGCTCTTCAGCGACAGCACGTTCGGCACCTTGCCGCGCGACAGCACGTTCATGTTGAGCGAGAACCGGCTTTCCAGCTCAGTGAGCTTGAACAGCGATTCCATCAATATGCCGGGATCGACGCTGCGGCTCTTTGGCACCAGAACGATGCGGATATCTTCCGCGCTTTCATCGCGGATGTCTTCCAGAAGCGGCAGCTTCCGGGCGATGAGCAGTTCCGCGATCTTCTCGATCAGGCGCGACTTCTGCACCCCGTAAGGGATCTCGGTGACGGCGATCGTCCACGTCCCGCGGCCATGATCTTCCTGATGCCAGCGCGAGCGCACGCGGAACGAGCCGCGGCCGGTGCGATAGGCTTCGGCAATGGAAGCACGGCTGTCGATGATGATGCCGCCGGTCGGGAAATCAGGTCCCTGAACGAACTCCATCAGCCGCTCATCGGAAATTTCCTGTCCGGATTTGACGCCGTCGATCAGGCAAAGAGCAGCGTCGCACAATTCGGCGGCGTTGTGAGGCGGAATGGAGGTCGCCATGCCGACCGCAATGCCGGAAGAGCCGTTGGCGAGCAGGTTTGGAAAGGCGCCGGGCAGAACGACCGGCTCTTCGTCTTCCTCATTATAGGTGGGACGAAAATCGACCGCGTCCTCGGTGATGCCGGCGAGCAGCTCGGTCGCCACATCGGTCATGCGCGCTTCGGTGTAGCGCATGGCTGCGGCATTATCGCCATCGATATTGCCGAAATTGCCCTGCCCGTCGACCAGCGGGTAGCGCATCGAAAAACTCTGCGCCAGACGCACCAGCGCATCATAGATCGACTGATCGCCATGCGGATGGAACTTGCCCATCACCTCGCCGACGATGCGCGCGCATTTGGCGAAACCCTGATCCGGATTGAGGCGCAAAAGGCGCATGGCATGCATGATGCGCCGATGGACAGGCTTCAGCCCGTCACGCACATCCGGCAATGCACGATGCATGATGGTCGACAGCGCATAAGCAAGATAGCGCTCCTCGAGCGCCCGCTTCAGGTCGACCGGTTCGATATGATCGCCGCCATCTCCGGGCGGCATAAGGCTTTTTCCCATGGGGCTTGACTAACCGAGGCGATGATTCGCGGCAAGGGCAAGGCTGGCGTCAAGTGGGGTTCTGATCACTGAAAAACGCATTCATGTTTGCTATTTTGAGATGATTTTCTACTAATAGGTCAAAATTGCACTTGCTCGTGCCACATGCTGCAGTCAAATGCTCGCCATTCTCCCTCTCAAAGAATAAATTCGGAGTCCTCCCTGATGAGCCTGCAATCTGCGAAATGGTCAATGCTGACCGCCTCGACCATTCTTCTGGGAATGGCCATCGCTCCGGCTTCGGCACAGAGCATCGACGATGTGGCCGCCCGCGTGAAGTCCAATTTCACCGAACAGGGCGTTGAGATCGAATGGAAGGGCCTGTCCGGCGACCTTTCATCGATGGTCATGCAGGGCGTGTCCTTCAAGGCAGCCGGCACCGATAGTGCCTTCGAGATCGGCGACCTCACACTTGAAAACATCAGCGAAGCCGATGGCAACCTCAATGTCGGCTCGATCAGCAGCGATGCCTACTCGCGCAACGACGGCCCGACTTCCTTCGAGATAAGCCCGATGGTCATGAAGGACGTGATCCTGTTCGGCGAGGCCAGCTCCAATCCGTTCGGCGGCATGATGTACTACCGTTCGATCAGGCTGGACGACATCAGCATGAAGAATTCGGGCAAGACCGCATTCGCCGCCAAAGACATTTCGGCGACCATGTCCGAGTTTGCGACCGACAAGCCTGTGACCATGGAAGCGACCGTCCCGAATTTCACCGCAGACCTGACACTGGTCGACGACCCGAAATACAAGGATGCGATTGAAGCTCTCGGATACCAGACCATCAACGGATCGATCCGTATGGAAGGAAGCTGGAACGCAGCAGACGGCGACATGAACATCGTGAAGTACGATACGAAAATCGACAATGCCGGCACATTGGGTGTCAGCATGCGCCTCGGCGGCTACACGACCGAGTTCATCAAATCCATGCAGGAACTGCAGAAGCAGATGGCCGAAGCGTCCGAGGAAGCCGATTCCTCGGCACAGGGCATGGCCATGCTGGGCCTGATGCAGCAGCTGAGCTTCAATTCCACATCGATCCGCTTCACGGACGATTCGCTGACCAACAAGCTTCTCGACTATTTCGGCAAGCAGCAGGGCGTGTCCGGCAAGGATGTCGCCAATCAGGCCAAGGCGATCGTTCCTTTCGGGCTGGCCCAGTTGCAGAATCCTGAACTGACCGCGCAGGCCTCCGCCGCCGTCAACCAGTTCCTGGACAATCCGGGCAGCCTCGAAATCTCGGCCGCGCCGACCAGCCCGGTTCCGTTCGCCCTGATCATGGCGGACGCCATGGCAAATCCGACGAACCTGACCAAAACGCTCGCAGTGTCGGTAAAGGCCAACCAGAACTGATCTGCGCTCTGTTCGCAGACAAAAAAGCCGCACCGGAAACGGTGCGGCTTTTTTCATGATATCCGGATCAGGTTCAGGCCGGATGAAGCGTACGGTTCCGCGCCTGCGATGCCGCCGAGATGACGCCGACCGGCATCAAAGGTTCGAGATGAATGGTGCCCACCGTCTCGCCGTCCTCAAACACCAGCTCCGCATTGTAACGTCGGGCAAGGGCACGCATCGCCGCATTGTGCGGGTGGGTGGTGACAAGAAGTCTGGTGTAGCCAAACCCCCTCGCCTGCTCGATCAGCCGTTCGAACAATTTTCCGCCAAGACCCTGATGCTGAAGGTGACGCTCGACGCTGAAGGCGATTTCAGCCGTAGGCTGGCTTTGATCGGGGCTTTCATGCAGTTCCGCCGCGCCCAGAACCTTGTCGCCTTCCACATAGCCGATCACCGTGGTTCCGGCAGCGGAGGAACGGTACACATAAGATGAAATGAAACTGTCGTCGGCCAGTCCATTGAAGCGATCACGCCGGCTTTCCGAATCGAGCCTGAGAAGATGCTCGCGAAACCTCGGCATATCCGAGGGTCTAAGCTGGCGTATGGTCCCCGTCAGGCGAACGGGGCTGTGAACAGTCTGCTCCATGTCGCACTCCTCTGGGTTCCTCCCTGAGATCGTCCCGACATTCCTGATATTGTGCAACGCAACATAAATATCAAGTCATTGATGTTGCTTATAGACGTACATGAACGGGAAGCTGCCATTCCAAAATGGAAGGGCTCCCGATCTGCCGGTTTTTCGCCTCACCCGCCCTGTGCAAGATAAATCGTGCATTCACGGAGCGGCTGTCGTAAAACGGCCCCATAAAGGTGACCGAAAAAATCATAATTTTTAATGGGCTTGTCTAGAATTATTCCAAGGTATAGGCCATATATAACGCACAGCTTTCCTGCGAGGATGGATCATGCGACTTACGCGCCAGACCAATTACGCCATACGCATCCTGATGTATTGCGCGACCAATGACGGCAAGTTGAGCCGCATACCCGAGATCGCCGCGGCCTACACCGTTTCGGAACTCTTCCTGTTCAAGATCCTTCAGCCGCTCGTCGAGAACGGGCTGGTGGAGACCGTGCGCGGCCGCAATGGCGGCGTGCGCCTTGGCAAGCCGGCAGAGGAAATCACTCTGTTCGACGTGGTGCGCGTCACCGAAGACAACTTCTCGATGGCCGAATGCTTCGACAACGATACGGCCGACTGCCCGCTGATCGACAGCTGCGGCCTCAACGCTGCCCTGCGCGAAGCTCTGGGTGCCTTCTTCGCCGTGCTGGAACGTCACACGATCGCCGATCTCGTCGCTGCCCGCCCGAACATGCGCGAGGCGCTCGGTATCGATGATCTGGCGCCGCGCAATGTTTCCCCGCGCAAGGTCGCAGCCCAGCACAACGTGCCTGCGGCCTGATCGTTCACGGCATACATAGAAAATGAAGCGACCGGCCTTGTGCCGGTCGTTTCGTTTCTAAGCGGCAGATTGAGGAAGGACGAACGGGGTGCCGGGCGCGGGAACTGCCCCCACGCGCAACCGGCAGCCGAAAACGCGCTCGATCATCGAATCACTGAGAACGTCCTGCGGCGCGCCAACCGTGTCGAGCCTTCCGCGATGCATGACATGGATGCGGTCGGCATACATCGAAGCAAGGTTGAGGTCGTGCAATATGGCGACCACCCCGCCCCCGGCCTTCACGAAATCGCGTGCGATGTCCATGATGATGAGCTGGTGCTTGATGTCGAGGCTGGATACGGGCTCATCTAGGAACAGATAGCGCGGCTGGCCATCCAGAACCGGAACCCACACCTGGCACAGCACGCGGGCCAGCTGCACCCGCTGCTGCTCGCCACCTGACAGCTCCTGATAGAAGCGCCCTGCAAAACCTTCCAGATCAACGCGCGCCAGCGCAATTTCCGGAAGCTGCTCAGCCTCCGTGCCGATTATACCCGAACGGCCGCCGGTCAGCCCCATCCTGACGATTTCCCGCACCGTGAAGGGAAAGGACAGAGATGTCGCCTGTGGCAGCACCGCACGTATGCCGGCTGCATCCAGCGGTTTCATCGACCGAAGATCGCGCCCGTTTAAGGCAACCCGCCCTTCATAGGCGAGTTCGCCGCACAAGGCCTTGAGCAGGGTCGTCTTGCCGGAGCCGTTCGGCCCCACAATGGCGACGAGTTCGCCGGGCTTCGCGGAAAAGCCGACACCATGCACGATGCGCGTCGAGCCGATCTGGATGGATATGTCCTGTGCTTCGATCATGCCGGCCTCACAGATCGATGACGCCGCGATTGCGCAGCAATATCCACAGGAAGAACGGAGCGCCTGCAACGGCGGTGACGATGCCGATCGGCAGCTCCGCCGGCGCGACGATCGTGCGTGCCACCGCATCCGCCAGCAGCAGCAACGATGCCCCGAGTAGCGCCGATGCCGGCAGCAGATATCGATTGTCCGGCCCCATGGCCAGACGCAACAGATGCGGCACGACGATGCCGACGAAGCCGATGCCCCCGCTTACCGCCACCGAAGAACCGACGGAGGCGGCAACGCTGACGATCGCGATATATTTGAGTTGCTGCACCGGGATGCCGAGATGGGTGGCGGTCGCCTCGCCCAGCGCCAGCGCGTTCAGCCCGCGCGCCAGAAACGGCGTCGCGGCCATGGCCAGCACCATGATCGGAGCGACGGCGCCAATCTTCAGCCAGGTGGCCCCTGCAAGCGACCCCAGTTGCCAGAAGGTCAGGTCCCGCAACTGGCGGTCATCGGCCACAAACACCAGAATGCCCGTCACCGCACCGGCGAGTGCCGCAAGCGCGATCCCTGCCAGAAGCATGGTGGCAACCGATGTCCGGCCCTGCCGCGTCGCGACCTTGTAAAGAACCAGCGTTGCTGCCAGACCACCGAAGAAGGCGGCTACCGGCAGGGAAAAAGTGCCCATTGCCAGAGTCACCGGAGCCAGCACGGTTCCACCGAGAACGATGATCAGCACGGCGGCAAGACCTGCGCCGGCCGAAACGCCGATGAGCCCGGGATCGGCCAGAGGATTGCGGAAAAGCCCCTGCATCACCGCACCGGATACGGCCAGAGAAGCTCCCACAAGAGCTCCCAGAACCACGCGTGGCAGGCGGACATCGTTGATAATGATGCGGTCGCGAACACTGAGCGCATCATCTGCTGCCCCAAACAGCCATCCGCGCACGACTGCCACGGCAGAGGCATCCGAAGCGCCTGAAGCGAGGCTGAACAGCATGGTCAGAGCAAGAAGAACGCACAGCAGCAGAATAACCAGACGCGCAAGCGCGGATCTGTCACCGGCGACGGCATAACGTTTTACGCCGGCTTCCCCGGCAGCAACTGGATTGGTCATGTGGATTCCGCGCGCTTCAGTCGGCGACTTCTTTGCCGTATAGCGCGACTGCGACGTCACGAACAGCATCCGCAGTGCGAGGGCCAAAACCCAGCATATAGGCGCCGTCCATGCGCACCACTCTGCGGGCCTTGCCGGCAGGCGTGGTGGCAATGATGGGATTGCCGAGAACCTCGTCATCGCCGCTCTGGTGGCCACCGATCTGCCCCATCATCAGGATGACATCCGGACGCGCGTCGACAATCGCTTCTTCGGTCAGCTGCTTGTAGCCGGAATAACCCTCGATGGCGTTCACGGCGCCGGCAAGCTCTATGATGCCATTGGCGGCCGTATCAGCCCCGGAGGCCATGATCTTGCCGCCCTGCGCCGATAGAATGAACAACACGCGCTTGCGGTCTTTAACATTCCCGGTGAGCGCTTTGGCTTCATCGATCTTCGCACCCACCTCGGCGGCAAGTGCATCAGCCTTTTGCTCGACGCCGAGCGCCTTGCCGACTACATCGATCTTGCGGATGATGCCTTCCCGGTCGAACGTCTCGGGGACCTCGATGTAAGGCACGCTGGCCTTTTTCAGCACATCGATCGTCTCCTTGGGGCCACTGCCCTCAAGTGCCAGTATGCCGCCGGGGTTGACGGAAAGAACGCCTTCCGGTGACAACTGGCGCATGTAGCCAACATCCGGCAATTCAAGAGCTTCAGGCGGGAACACGCTGGTCGTGTCGCGCGCAATCAGGCGATCCTGCTCGCCCAGCGCGAAAACGATCTCCGTGATGGAGCCGCCTATGGCGGCAATGCGCGTTGGATCCTCGAATTTCCCGTCGATCTCGGCGGAAGTAGCAGCCAAAGGCGTAAAAGCGGCCATGCACAACAGCATGGCCGCACGCGCAGCGAAACGGGAAAAGATTTTCATTTCAACACCTTCAAGCCGGGACAGACACCGGCACCTTGGGAAGATTCTCGGCAAGGAAGCGCCAGTCGTCACGCTCCATTTCGCCTTCATGGCGCTCGCCAAAGAACTGGATAATTATCCTGCCCTGGGAATCATAGGCTTCAATTGACGTGACGAAACCGTCACGGGTCGGCTTGCGCACCCCCCACACCTCGGCAATGTGGTCGAGTCGCAGATGCAGATGGAACGTCTCGTCCATGACGTTCAGCCACGGCCCCATCGGCTTCACCGACCTGATCGGCCCGGTGTGGATCTGGATGCAGCCATGGTTGCCGACAAAGCACATGATCGGGAGCGCCTCGGCGGCGGCGTGATGCATGAGCGCCGCGACAGCATCCTCATCGACCCGCCACGCATATTCCGGCCCGACAAGGCGCATGGCCTGCAAACGGCTGATCCGAAGCGACCGCAGCATCCCGAAGAACTGGTGCACATCGGTCAGGGCACCCCAGCGCTCGCGCAGTTCCTCGACACGAACGAAAGCCTCGGCCGGCGACGAGGACACCTCCCCGAACACGGGCTCCACTTCCATGCGGGGAAGCTGGTCGTCCACCTGAAGCTCTCCCACCAGCTTGTGGAATGCATACAGATTGGAGGCATTGCGCAGATGGACCTTGTGGACGGCATGTCCGGCACGGTCGAAGAATTGCAGGCTGTGGCGAACCTCGTCGCCGCTGCGCTTTTCGACGGCAAAGCCGTGCGCCCAGACTTTCGGGAAGATGCGCAGATCAATATCCCGGCCAAGCACCAGCGCATTGTGCTCGCCCACCGAAACCTTGTCGTAGACGCCGATCTTCTCGTGAACGGCGCTTTCATTTCGGGTCAGGGCCATCGCTTCGCCAATGCCCTGCAAGCCGCTGAGAACCGACTTCACGTCAGGCCGGATGCGAACGGCTTCATGACCGCAATGCGCCGACAGCAACTCGGCCTCGCTTATGCCAAGCTGCGCCGACAGATCACGCTCGCGCATCCGGGGGTTCTCGATCCGTGCCCGCCTGATCTCATGCGGGCTCGGCTTCACGCGCTGGTCCATTGGCTCTAACCCTCGATGGGGCCAATCACTTGTTGAGGATCAGCTTACCCTGACGGGTAATCTTCAGGCGGTACAGTGCGCCATGATGTTCGATGCCGATCTCATGCTCACCCTGGAACAGGCTGTTGGACGACAGCGTCCTCACGGAAAAGGGCGTGCGCTCGACCCGTACCGGAACGGCCTGGTCTACGCGGCGAACGCGATAGCGGAAGTCGTTGGGAGTGTGCGCAGTCATCGATCTCGATCCCTCTCGTTGGGGGTGGCTAGGGCTGCTCGAACATGATTTTCGATTTCTTGACTCTAATAATCATGTTTTATCACAACTGCAATACCGGACTAAATTAGTCAACATTAAAGGCAAACACCAGTGCAAAAAATGCACTGCAAACCCTTTCCCCGCCCCTCGTGCGGTCTCCTTCGGCCGGAAGCCATTCCCGCTGCTCAGGCAGCCCGTTGCTCAAGGGCCATCGCAGGCGAAAGATCTGTCACGCGCGTGTCATTCCCGAATTATCTGATGGCATCAGTGGAATGCGCTCTCGACAATCGGCTTCCGGGAAGGCAGGGCTTGCCATATCCTGTCCGGATAGTTCAAGTTTTAGACTCTGAACTCTGATCGAGCAATCATGCCGCCGGCCCCGCCGGTCAAAATCGATGATGAACGGCAAGAAAGGTGATGACGACCGTGAGATTCTCCACTCTTTTATCAATCGCGCTCCTTACCAGCGGCACCGTGACGGCGGGCACTGCCTTTGCCCAGGATGCCGCACCGAAATCCGCGCCGGCAGCGCTTTCCCTTGAACTCAATGCCGCCCAGCCATCGGACAAGGGCTGCCGCCTCACCTTCGTCGTGAACAACGGGCTGGGCACGGATCTGACCAAGGCCTCGTTCGAAATCGCGCTTTTCAACGATTCGGGCGTGGTGGACCGCATGACGGTTCTCGACTTCAAAGAGCTGCCGCAGGGCAAGACCAAGGTCAGCCGCTTCGACCTCGCCGGAATCGACTGTGCAAAGATCTCGCGGGCGCTTGTGAACGGTTCCAATGACTGCGCCGGCGATGGTATCGAGCCGACAGCCTGCATGAAGGCTCTTCAGCCCAGCTCGAAGACCGACATCAATTTCGGCGTATAACCGCAGCCTCCGTCGTTCGGAAAGGACAGCCATGTACATTGCCATGAACCGTTTCAAGGTCCTCAAGGGCTCGGAAACGGATTTCGAGAATATCTGGAAGAATCGGGAATCGACGCTGCATGAGATGAAGGGTTTCAGGACCTTCCACCTGCTGCGCGGACCGGTGAACGAGGCCGAGAACTACACGCTTTACGCATCGCATACGGTCTGGGAGAGCGAGGACGATTTCCTCGCCTGGACGAAGTCGCAGAATTTCCGCGATTCGCATCGCAATGCCGGCACCGGCAAGGCGACCACTGTGGGGCATCCCCAGTTTGAAGGTTTTTCGGCCATCGAAGGCGCCTGAGCACCCTCCCTGCGATCTCGCAGCTTATCTTCGGCAAAAGGCTCCGGGATCATGTCCCGGAGCCTTTTCTTTTCCGGATTGCTGCTCAGACGCTCGCGAGCAGGCTGGCATTGCCGCCTGCGGCGGTCGTGTCCACGCACACCGCGCGCTCATGCGCATAGGCGGCCGGATAAATAACCTCCGTGACCAGCGGCACGATCGGCCCCGCCCGCCTTGCCAGCGCGCGGCGAATGGCCCTCGCCTCGTCCCCGCCGCCGGAGAAAGCCACGACATCGACCGGCAGCGACGAAAGCTCATTCGCATCGACGCGCGCATCGAGCGTCGCGATCGGCAATCCCTTGCCGGTCAGCGCCGACAGGGGGGCAGCGGCATCGGCCGACACGGCCAGCACGGCATTGCCGGCGGCCAGCGCCTGAATGGCCTGCGCCAGCAGCGTATCGGCATCGGGACCAAGGCACAGAACCCGTCCGCGCGGCACCAGAGCCAGAGTGTTGGCCTCTCCGGTGGGGCCGGGCAGATCGATCTGTCCGAATTCCAGTCCCGCCGACGCGGCCACCGCCGCAGCCCCCTTGCCGCGCAGATGCTTGCGCAGGATGGCGATGCGGTCCGGCCGGGCGGACCAGCCGCCAAGTGCGGGATCGGGCAGATTGTCCTTCATCTCGGTCGCCACAGCAATGCGCGCCTCGGCAAGCTCAGCGCCAGTCTCCGCTCCCCTGCGGAACCGCCGCAGATAGTGCGGGCCGCCGGCCTTGGGGCCGGTGCCGGAAAGCCCCTCACCGCCGAATGGCTGCGAGCCGACGACCGCGCCGATCTGGTTGCGGTTTACATAGATGTTGCCGGCATGGATGCCGTCGACGAAATGCTGAGCGCGGCCTTCGATGCGGGTATGCAGGCCGAAGGTGAGGCCGTAGCCGCGCGCATTGATCGCCCCGATGACCGAATCGAGCTTGTCGGCGTCGAATGTCGCCACATGCAGCACCGGACCGAACACTTCGCGTTCGATCTCCTCGATGCCGCGCACCGAGATGATATGCGGCGCGATGAAACGGCCGCCTTCCGGCGCATCCAGCTTTGCGACCACCTTGCCGCGGGCCTCCATATCCCGGCAGTAATCGCCGATCGCGCCCTGCGCCTCTGTATCGATCAGCGGCCCGACATCGCTGGAGAGCGCCCACGGATTGCCGAGGCGCAGTTCGTTCATGGCGCCGATGAGCATTTCCTGCACCTTCTTCTCGACATCCTTCTGCACATACAGGATGCGCAGCGCCGAGCAGCGCTGGCCGGCACTCTGGAAGGAAGAGGCGAGAATGTCGCGCACCGCCTGCTCGGGCAGAGCGGTCGAATCGACCACCATGGCGTTGAGCCCGCCGGTCTCGGCAATCAGCATGGCATCGGGCGCCGCCGTCTCGGCAAGCTGCTTTTCGATCAGCTTCGCGACCTCGGTCGAGCCGGTGAAACAGACGCCGGCGATTCGCGGATCGGCCGTCAGCGGACCGCCAACCGAAGGACCATCACCCGGCAGGAGCTGGATCACGTCTTCCGGCACGCCCGCCTCGCGCAGCAGTTCCACGGCGCGATATGCGATCAGCGGCGTCTGTTCGGCAGGCTTTGCGATGACCGCATTGCCGGTAACGAGCGCCGCCGCGATCTGGCCGGTGAAGATGGCCAGCGGGAAATTCCATGGCGAGATACAGGCGATCACGCCGCGCGCCTCTGTCGCGGTTTCGACATTGGCGGCCTCGCAAGCGTAGTAGCGCAGGAAATCCACCGCCTCGCGAAGCTCCGCCACCCCGTCGGCCAGCGTCTTGCCGGCCTCACGGGTGCCAAGCGCGAAGAATTCACCAGCATTTGCCTCGTAAAGATCGGCAGCGCGGCGCAGTATGGCGGAACGCTCCGCGACGGCGCGCGCCGCCCATTCGGGTTGCGCTTTCACCGCGAAGCCCACGGCACTCTTCACCTGCGCTTCGCCGGCCTCAGCCACAGTGCCAACCACTTCCCCGACATTGGCAGGGTTGATGACATCGCTCGTGCTGCCCTTGCCCTTGGCGCGGGTCAGCGGCTTCGCCTGCCATGTATGCGGGGCAGCGAAAGGCGCCCTCGCCTTTTCGAGCGCCTCCAGCGTCACGACATCGGTGATGTCCCAGCCTTTTGCGTTGCGGCGATCAGCGCCGAAGATTGCCAACGGCTTCGCAATGTTCGGATTGGCGGCAGACCCCTGCGTCTCCACGATTTCCAGCGGATCGCGGGCGATGGCCTCCGGCGGCACCGCCTCGTCGGTCAACTGGTGGACGAAGGAGGAATTGGCGCCGTTTTCCAGCAAGCGGCGCACCAGATAGGCCAGCAGGTCGGAATGCGCGCCGACGGGCGCATAGATGCGGCAGCGCGTGCCCTCGGCCTTGCGCACGGCCTCATGCAACTGCTCGCCCATGCCGTGCAGGCGCTGGAACTCGAAGCACTCCCGGTTCGGAGCCATGGACAGGATCGCGGCAACCGTATGGGCGTTGTGGGTGGCGAACTGCGGATAGATGCGGTCGGTCATCGACAACAGCTTCTTCGCGCAGGCCATGTAGGAAACGTCCGTATTGGCCTTGCGCGTGAAGACCGGATATCCGGCCAAGCCCATGACCTGCGCGCGCTTGATCTCGGTGTCCCAGTAAGCGCCCTTCACCAGCCGCACCATAATGTTGCGGTCAAGCTTGTTTGCAAGCGCATACAGCCAGTCGATGGCGAAGGCGCAGCGCGGGCCGTAGGCCTGCACGACGACGCCGAATCCGTTCCAGCCGGCAAGGCGCTCGTCGGCCAGCACCAGTTCGATGACATCGAGCGACAGGTCGAGGCGGTCGGCCTCCTCGGCATCGATGTTGAGGCCCATATTGGCCTTCTTCGCCGCCAGCGCCAGCGACAGCAGCCGCTCTGCCATCACCGGCAGCATGGTTTCCCGTTGCGCCACCTCATAGCGCGGATGAATGGCCGAAAGCTTCACCGAAATGCCGTGGTTTTTGCGGATGTCGGCGCCGTTGGCCGGCTTGTCGAGCGCGGCGATCGCATCCGCATAGGCCTTGAGATAGCGCTGGGCGTCCGCCTCGGTACGGGCCGCCTCGCCCAGCATGTCGAAGGAATAGAGATAACCCTTGTCGGTCATCGACTTGCCGCGCTTCATCGCCTCGGCGATGGTGCGGCCGAGCACGAACTGCTCGCCCATCTCGCGCATGGCTGCCGCCACCGCCTTGCGGATGACGGGCTCTCCCAGACGGCGAACCATGGAGCGCAGCGTCTTTTCGATGCCGCTCTCGCCTTCTTCCAGAACCCGCCCGGTCAGCATCAATGCCCATGTGGAAGCGTTGACGAAGATCGAGGAAGACGAGCCCGAATGCGCGGACCAGTCATGCGGAGCAATCTTGTCGGCGATCAGATCGTCCATGGTTTCGGCATCCGGCACGCGCAGCAGCGCTTCGGCCAGACACATCAGCGCCACGCCTTCCTTGGTGGAAAGGCCGTAGGCCGAGAGAAAGACTTCCATCAGCCGCGGATCGGACGAACCGCGTACGGCCTTGACGAGGTCTACGGCACGCCGGGTGATCGCCGCGCGCTCTTCGGTTGACAGAGCGACGGCTTCGACCAGCCGTTTAACGGCGGCATCCTCATCGGGGAGATAATTGGCGCGGATCTGCTGGCGAATAGGTGCAAGGGTCGGCATGGCGTTCCTGTCGAAACAGAGGCAAATCTCAACGGTCTGGCGGCCGCCACGACCGATATGAGGAACCTAGCACGAGCCCATGGAATTAGCCGGTCCAATTATCTCGACGAAATGGTCATTATGAACTATGAGAATGCCTTTATTTTATCATATTGGACTACCAAATTCGATATGGAAGACCAACTGGACCGCATCGATCGCAACATTCTCTTTGCTCTCGCGCAGGAGGCACGGCTTTCCATGGCCGAACTGGCGGCAAAAGTCGGCCTTTCCAAAACACCGGTGCAGGCACGCGTCAGGAAGCTTGAGAATGAGGGCTTCATCCGCGGCTACAGCGCCATCATCGACCGTGAGCGCATGGGTGAAGGCCATGTCGCCTTCGTGCAGGTGAAACTATCGGACACGCGCTCCGCCGCCCTCGACGAATTCAACCGCGCAGTCCAGGCCGTTCGCGAGATCGAGCAGTGCCACATGATGGCTGCGAGCTTCGATTATCTGCTGAAGGTCCGCACCCGCGACATCGCCAGCTATCGTCGCGTGCTGGGCGAGCGCATATCGGCCCTGCCGCATGTGGCGCAGACCTCGACCTTCGTCGCCATGGAAACGGTCAAGGACAGGTAGAAAGTCGTCTTTTCAAATACTTACAGGACAACGTTGAAAATGACGCTGTCGGTTCCGGCCGCCGCAAATATCCACAGGCGCAGTTGCCACCAGCCCGGCGTCGGAAATTTCACGCCCTGAATACGGTAGCTGCCGCCGCCCAGATAGTCGGTCGCCTGCGGGCTGGTCGGAAGGCCCTGATTCTGCTCCGCCATGCCGCCGGAAACGTGAATCGCCGCGTTTTCGACCGGCTGACCGGATTTCATCCTGATCGTTACCAGCCAGGCCTGCGTTTCGCCAAGGCGTACCGCACCCGCTTCCGGTTTCATGGAAACGCTGAACAATCCTCTTTCGCTGGATTTTGCGCGCGCCAGCTCGTTGCCGCCTGCTCCTCCCGCATATCCGGACAGATAGGCGGCAGCGATAACAGCGATGAGCACAGCCGTGATGGCGGCTGAAATGAGAAGATAGCGTCCCAGGGATGCCAAAAACGTCGTCCCGGCCAAAAAATGAAACCCGCTTGCCCGGCAAGCCGGATGTCGCATGGATTATATGGAATTCATGGTTTCCACGACAAGCGGACATCCGCTCCATCGCAACGAAAAAGGGCGCACCGAAGTGCGCCCTGATCCGGATGAAAGGCTGTTTTAAAGCCCCAGTCCGCCGATGCAGACATATTTCGTGTCGAGATAGTCGTCCATGCCCTGATGGCCGCCCTCCCGCCCAAGGCCGGATTCCTTGACACCGCCGAACGGCGCTTCCGGCGTGGTGATGATGCCTTCATTGACGCCGACCATGCCGTATTTCAGGCCTTCCATCACGCGGAAGGCACGGCCCAGATCACCGGTGTAGAAATAGCAGGCAAGGCCGAACTCGGTGTCGTTGGCGAGCGCGATAGCTTCTTCCTCACTCCCGAATTTGAACACCGGCGCCAGCGGCCCAAAGATTTCTTCCTTCATGAACTTCATCTGCGGTGTCGCTCCCGACACCACGGTCGGCTGGAAGAAAGAGCCGCCCAGTTCATGGCGCTTGCCGCCGGTGACGACCTTGCCGCCCTTGGCAACCGCGTCCTCGATGAATTCCTCGACCTTCTCGACCGCATTGACGTCGATCAGCGGCCCCTGCTGCACACCCTCGTCGAGCCCCGAACCGACCTTGAGCGCGGCCGAAGCCTCGGCGAGCTTTTCCACGAACGCGTCATAGATGCCGGCCTGCACGAAGAAGCGGTTGGTGCACACGCAGGTCTGGCCCGAGTTGCGGAACTTGGCCGCGATCGCGCCCTGCACCGCGCGGTCGAGATCGGCATCGTCGAACACCAGGAACGGCGCGTTGCCACCGAGTTCCATCGACACCTTCTTCACCGTCGATGCGCATTTTTCGATCAGCATCTTGCCGACCTCGGTCGAGCCCGTGAAGGTCAGCTTCTTGACCAGCGGGTTGGCGCAGATCTCATCGCCAATGGCGCCGGCCGAGCCGGTCACGATGTTGACCACGCCTTTGGGGAAACCCACTTCCTCGCACAGCGCGCCCCAAGCGAGGCCGGAGTAAGGCGTCTGGGAAGCCGGCTTGACGACCGCGGTGCAGCCGGCGGCAAGCGCGGGGCCAAGCTTGCGCGACAGCATGGAGGACGGGAAGTTCCACGGCGTGATGGCGGCGATGACGCCCACCGGCTCCTTCGTCACCAGTACGCGGCGATCCGCCCACGGAGAAGGCACCACATCGCCATAGGCGCGGCGAGCCTCTTCGGCGAACCACAGCACATAGGCGGCGGAAGAGCCCACCTCGCCCTTCGCCTCGGTCAGCGACTTGCCCTGCTCCATGGTCAGCAGTTCGGCCAGCGCGTCCTGATTGTCCATGATGGCGTCGTGCAGCTTGCGCAGCAGCTTGGAGCGCTCCAGCGCCGAGGTCTTGCGGAACGACAGGAACGCTTCCTGTGCGGCGGCAATAGCGCGGCGGGTTTCGGCAGCGCCCGATTTCGGCACGGTGCCGATCTTGAGGCCGGTGGCCGGGTTTATCACATCGATGGTCTGGCCGGAATCCGCCTGCACCCATTCTCCGTTGATGAGATTGGCCTGCTTCATGAAATGGCTGGTCTTCTGGAGCATGGTGTGGCCTCCGCTTGGCGCTCTCCTGAGCGCAAATGTCAAAAAAATTCATGGAACGACGCGCTTCGGGAGCAGGCGTCACAGGTGGTATTATCCCAAGGTAAGCACCGCGATCAACCGTCGCGCTATTCTTTGCGCTGGTCCAGCGATATCGGCTTCATCCGAATATGCAGCCCGCCACCAGCAGCCACGCAGACGTCGTCATCACCGCCATGAGCGTCGACAGTGTCATCTGGTTCGAGGCCAGCCCCTGTCCCGTGCCGAACTGCGTTGCGATCAGATAGGAGTTCACGCCTGCAGGCAACGAAGCAGCCACCACGGCCACTTTCGCCGCAAGGGGCGGCAGGCCGAACAGAATTGCGAATATGAGCGCCAGTCCCGGCATCAGCACCAGCTTGACGGCCGACAAGGCCAGTGCGGGACGCAGATTGCCGGAAATGCCGAATGCTTTCAGCCCGGCGCCCATGGAAAACAGCGCTATCGGGCCCGCTATATCGGCAAAGGCATCGACCAGCCGCCCGGCGACGGATGGCAACTCCCAGCCGGTAAAACGCCATGCCAGACCTGAAAGTATTCCCACGATCAGCGGGTTTGCAAACAGCCGGCCGAGAAAGCTGCGCAGGACGCGCGCCGGATGCAGTTCACCATCGCCCTCCCCGAACAGCTCGAACAGAATGATCGAAGCCATCATCATCACCGGCAGATGCACGGCGATCAGAAGCGAGATCACATCGGTTCACGGCTGGCCGAAGATGCCGGAAATCAGCGGAATTCCCAGCAGAACGAGATTGGAAAATGAAGAGGAAACACCACCGATAACACCGACGCGCGCATCCCTGCCCAGCCAGCGCGTCATGATCAGATGGCCACTGGTCCAGGTAAGGGCAATGGCGCTGAAATAGACGACCCACAGCAGCCATGGTGCGGCGCCATGAAAATCCACTTTCGACAGCGTTCGAAACAGCAGAACGGGCATGGCGACGCCCACCGCGAACTGGCCAAGCATTTCGCCGGCACCCGCCTTGAGGTAATTGCTCCAGGCAGCGACATATCCAATCGCGACGAGACCGAAGACATAAAGAATGGTCTCTATCAGTTGCGACATGTCGTTCCGGTCACATCCACGTCATTGTTCCCCACAGCGCCTCAGTTGCGGATAGAAAGAGATAGTCGATTCGCGCGCAAAGCCCGCCTTCTTGTTTTTCAAAGGGGTTTGCCGTCCCTATATATGTCCGGAATCGAAACGGGAATGCTTATGCTCCGGTATGTAATCCTTCTGCTCGCGCTGCTGTCTCCTCTCCCGGCCCTCGCCACCGATGCAGGCTGGGCGGCGTTGCGCGAGGGCGGGCACGTCGTTCTGCTGCGCCACGCCATGATCAGCGGAACCACGGAACCGGCCAATTTCGACATCGACAAATGCAACACCCAGCGCAACCTGTCGGATCGTGGCAGACAGCAGGCGCGCAAGATCGGCGCACTGTTCGGCGCGCGCGCCGCGCGTGTGGAACGGGTGGAATCGAGCCGCTATTGCCGGGCGCTGGAAACCGCACGCCTCGCCTTCGGCATCCAGCCGGAAGCACTGGAAGCCCTCGACCCGCTAAGCGACGACGCGGAGGCCCGCGCCCGGCAAAAAGAGATGATCCTCGAACAGATCCGCACCTATTCAGGCTCGGACCTTCTCGTCCTCGTGACCCACCTGGAAAACATCCAGGAAATCACCGGCGTTTCTCCCCGCGAGGGAGAAGTCGTCATCGTTGCTCCGCAGGGGGACGGGGTGCGGGTTCTGGGCCGCGTGGTATTCTGAGGTCGTCAGGCCGTCGCGGCAACGAACTTCAGCACACCGGCTATCCCTGATCCTTTTCGGGCTCCGTCCGAAGGGTGATTGATGCCATCGGTCACCACAATTTCGGCGAAGTCGAACGGGCTCACCCCCTGAAGGCAGGCGGCATTCACGCCGAACTCGTTCGGGTTGGAACGCCTCTGGTGATGGGTGTAGATGCCGCAGACCGAACAGAAATAGTGTTTCGCGGTGCCCGTGTTGAACTGGTAGAGGGTGAGCTTGTCCTGACCGCTGAGAATATCGAGGTCACCAAGTTCGGCGGTTACGGCGACCGCGCCGCGCATGCGGCAGTAGGAGCAGGTGCAGCGGCGCGCGGAGTGCAGCCCGTCCCGCAAGCGCACATGGAACCGGACGGCGCCGCAATGACAGGCGCCATCGGCCTCCCGAATATCAAGGCTGGTCATTGCAATCTCCTTCGCGCGAACCGACATAGGCCTGCATGAAAAGGCATTCGCTACCGACCCGCAACCGTGCGCCGGCCGTGGGCATGGCACATTCGGCCTTTTCCTGTCGGCAAAAACCGACTAGACAGCGCCCAAACACCTGAATTCAGCTTTGGCCGAAAATCGTAAGGAAAAGCCTCTTGTCAACCACGTTCGATAAAGTCGCCAAGATCATTGCCGAGACCAGCGAAATCGATCTCGACACCATCACCCCCGAAAGCCACACCATCGACGATCTCGGCATCGACAGCCTCGACTTCCTCGACATCGTGTTCGCCATCGACAAGGAATTCGGCATCAAGGTTCCGCTTGAGAAGTGGACCCAGGAGGTCAACGACGGCAAGGCCTCGACCGACGAGTATTTCGTCATGAAGAATCTCTGCGCCAAGATTGACGGGCTGATCGCCGCCAAGGGCGCCTGAGCCTGAAATCGGCACACAGGATCGGCAAAGCCTTATGAGCGCTCGCGACGTCGTCATCACCGGCATTGGCCTCGTCTCCTCTCTGGGAGAAGGTGCTGATGCGCATTGGCAGAAACTGTCCGCCCCTGGCATGAAGCCGGTGGTGGATAGCGAGCGCTTCGCACCCTACACGATCCATCCCCTGCCCGAGATCGACTGGAGCCTGCAGATTGCCAAGCGTGGCGACCAGCGCCAGATGGAAACATGGCAGCGCCTCGGCACCTACGTTGCCGGCCTTGCGCTCGCGGATGCCGGTATCCGCGACAACGAAGACCTGTGCGCAACCATGGATATGGTGGTGGCGGCAGGCGGCGGCGAACGCGATGTGGCCGTCGATTCCGACATTCTGGCCGCGTCCGAACAGCGTGACGACTTCGATGTCCTGCTCAACGAGAAGCTGACCACCGAACTGCGCCCCACCCTCTTCCTCGCACAGCTTTCCAATCTGCTGGCTGGCAACATCTCGATCGTTCACAAGGTTACCGGCTCTTCGCGCACCTTCATGGGCGAGGAAGGTGCCGGCGTCTCGGCGATCGAGACGGCAGCCGCCCGCATCCGCTCCGGACAGTCGACCCACATGCTGGTTGGCGGCGCCTTCCAGACCGAGCATCCCGATATGCTGCTGGGCTACGAGCTCGCAGGCTATCTGCATCGCGGCGACTGGAAACCGGTCTGGCAAAGGCAGGATGCGGAAGGCGGCGGTATCGTCTCCGGCTCCGGCGGCGCCTTCCTCGTGCTGGAAAGCCGCGAGCATGCCGAGAAACGTGGACAGCGCATCTATGCAACGCTCGGCCCCGTGGCCAGTGGCCGCGCCCGCCGCGACAAGGGCGAGCTGGCCTCTGCCATCGGCAAGCTGCTCAATGTCACCGACCTGCCCGCTGAGGGTTTCCTGGCCATTTCCGGTGCATCCGGCGCCCACAAGGCGACGGAGACGGAAAAAGTTGCCTTCGACGAAAAGGACAATGTCGCGCTGCGCGCCTTCTCGACACTGACCGGCCACCTCAAGGAAGCGCAGTTCCCGTTCGCGGTGGCGCTTGCGGCTCTTGCCGTCAGCAACAGGGCCTCCTATCCGGCTTTCGAAGCGGATGAGAAGCCTTTCGAGGGGCAGCTGAAATCCGTTCTGGCAACGACCATCGGCTATCACCATTTCGAGGGCATGGCGCTGGTCAGCGCCCTCGACTGAAGTCCGGAGCCTGGCATGACGAAATTCACGGATCATCTTGGACGTCCCGTCGTCGCCGTCACCGGCATCGGCGTCGTAACCTCGCTCGGCGTCGGCAAGAAGGACAACTGGGAAGCGCTGACAGCCGGCAGGTCCGGCATTCATCCCATCACCCGCTTCCCGGTCGATCATCTCAACACCCGCATCGCCGGCACCGTCGATTTTCTCGCCTCGTCCTCAAAGGGCGCGAGCGCGCTGACCTATGAGCTGGCCGAAACGGCGGCTGAGGAAGCCGTGGCCGAGGCGGGCCTCGCCATCGATGATTTCGGCGGCCCCCTGTTCCTCGCCTCCCCGCCGGTCGAACTGGACTGGCACGACCGGCTGGCGCTCTACAGGAACGGCGACGACAAGCCAGCGCCGGATCGGCTTCTGGAAGTAGCGCGCAACCTCAATTCGCTGGAAATGTTCGATTCTTCGCAGTTCGCGACGATTGCCGACAGGCTGGCGGACCGTTTCGGTGCGACCGGCCTGCCGATCACGCTGTCGACCGCCTGCGCCTCCGGTGCGACCGCCATCCAGCTTGGCGTCGAGGCGATCCGGCGCGGCGAAGCCAACCGCGCCCTATCCATCGGTGCGGATGGTTCGGCAACCGCCGAGGCGCTGATCCGTTTCTCGCTGCTGTCGGCGCTGTCCACCAGCAACGATGCGCCGGAAAAGGCATCAAAGCCCTTCTCGAAGGACCGCGACGGCTTCGTTCTGGCTGAAGGCTCCGCTGCACTGGTGCTGGAATCGCTGGAAGCCGCGACGGCGCGAGGAGCCACCGTGCTGGGCATCATCCGCGGTTGCGGTGAAAAGGCCGACGACTTCCACCGCACCCGCTCCAAGCCGGATGCTTCACCGGCCATCGCCGCCGTGCGTGCAGCCCTTGACGATGCGGGACTTGGCGAGGATGGAATCGACTACGTCAACGCCCACGGCACCTCGACGCCTGAAAACGACAAGATGGAACATCTGTCGCTTTCGACCGTATTCGGCGAGCACATCAACCGCATGCTGGTCTCATCCAACAAGTCGATGATCGGCCACACGCTCTCCGCCGCCGGCGCGATCGAGGCCGCGTTCTCGATCATGACCATGCGCGAGGGCGTCATTCCGCCGACCATCAACTATGACAATCCCGACCCTGCGATCACATTCGACGTCGTGCCGAATGTGAAGCGGGAAGCCGAGGTCCGCACGGTGCTGTCGAACTCCTTCGGGTTTGGCGGCCAGAACACCTGCCTTGTCATGGCGCGGGAACCTGTCTAATTCCTCTTTTCTGAATTCGTTCTTGGGAATGGGGCGGCCTAGCCGCCCATTCTGTTATGGATAGGGAGCGTCGTTCGATGCGCGCACTGCAACTCATCGAGGATCGCCGTCTGGAGACGGTGGACATCGCCCCGCCCCCCGCTCCCGGACAGGGTGAGGTGACGCTGCGCATCAGGGCCGTCGCCCTCAACCACATCGACGTCTGGGGCTGGCGCGGCATGGCCTTCGCCAAGCGCAAGCTGCCGCTGACCGTCGGCGCGGAAGCCTCCGGCGAGGTCGAGGCAGTCGGCCCCGGCGTATCGAACCTGCTGCCCGGCCAGCTCGTTTCCATCTATGGCGCGCGCACCTGCGGCCTGTGCCGCGCCTGCCGCGAGAAGCGCGACAATCGGTGCGAGCACGTCTCCGGCGTGCATGGTTTCCACCTCGACGGCTTCGCGCAGGAGAAGATCAATCTGCCGGCCCGCCTTCTGGTGCCCGCCCCGCCCGGTGTCGACGCCATTGGCGCCGCCGTCGCGCCCGTCACCTTCGGCACCGTCGAGCACATGCTGTTTGACAACGCGAAGCTGGAGCCCGGCGAGACGATCCTGATTCATGCCGGCGGGTCCGGCATCGGCTCTGCCGCCATCCAGCTTGCCAAGAAAATGGGCTGCACCGTCATCACCACGGTCGGCTCCAACGACAAGATCGAGAAGGCGAAGGCGCTCGGCGCCGATCACGTCATCAACTACCGCGAGGACCGCTTCGAAGGCGTCGTGCGCAAGCTCACGAAGAAGAAGGGCGTTGACGTCGTGTTCGAGCATGTCGGCAAGGACACATGGGCCGGCTCGATGCTCAGCCTGAAGCGCGGCGGCCGTCTCGTCACCTGCGGCTCCACCTCCGGTGTTTCGACCGACATGAACCTGATGATGCTGTTCCAGCAGCAGCTCAAGCTGCTCGGCTCCTTCGGCTGCCGCATGGAGAACATGGCCAATGCCATGCAGAAGATGGCCGCCGGCCTCGTTCATCCGGTGATCGATACCGCCGTCGATTTCGACGGCATCGACGCGGCGCTGAAGCGCATGGAAGGCCGCGACGTGTTCGGCAAGATCATCCTCAACGTCGGCTGAGGGCGTTCCGTCTTGGCCTCCGGTTCAACCGGCAACTGGCGCCGCGAACTGAAGTTCCGCACCGCCCTGCGCTTTCGCAAATTCCGGCACTGGCTGGTGGCGAAGCTTGCCATCGGCGTCATGTCGGCTCTGCGCCTGCTGCCGCCGGACAGCGCGCTCAACTTTGCCGGCCGCGTTGCCCGCCGCATCGGCCCGCTGACCGGTCGCCACAGGCTGACGCTGGACAATCTGCGGCAGGCCTACCCTGAAAAGAGCGAAGCCGAAATCGAAGCCATTGCCCTCGACATGTGGGGCAACATGGCCAGGCTCGGCGCGGAATACATCTTCCTCGACAAGCTGTTCGATCTCGATCCGTGGTCCGATACGCCCGGCCGCATCGAGGTGTCGAAGCAAAGCATCGCGCTGTTCGAGCGTATCGCGGCCGACGAGCGCCCGCACATCATCTTCACCGGACATCTCGGCAATTTCGAGCTGCTGCCGGTGGCCGCGGCGACCTTCGGCATGAAGGTGACCGCCCTGTTTCGGCCTCCGAACAATCCCTATATCGCGGACTATATCCAGTCGATGCGCTCCTCCAGCATGGGCGAGCTGATGCCGTCGCTCAGCGGCGCTTCCTTCGCACTGGCGTCGATTCTCGATCAGGGTGGCAATGTCGGCGTTCTGGTCGACCAGAAATTCATCAATGGTCTTGAAACAACCTTCTTCGGCCGCACCTGCCAGAGCAATCCGCTGCTCGGCATGCTCGCCCGTCATTACGAGTGCGACGTCTATCCCGCCCGTTGCGTGCGCCTGCCGGGAAACCGTTTCCGACTGGAGATCGAGGACAAGCTCGACCTGCCGCGCGGCCCGAAGGGAAATGTGGACGTACAGGCCACGACCCAGCTGGTCACAGATGTGGTGGAACGCTGGGTGCGCGACGATCCCGGCCAGTGGATGTGGTTCCACAAACGCTGGCAGCTGAGCGGCAGACGTCGCGCCGTGCGTGGACAATCCTGACACATATTTAGCCGAAAAAATTAGTTCGATGGCCTCCCGTCACGTCACTTCACCTTTGCAGGCGATGTGTTACACTGCGTGTGCAATGTTTGTCAGGGAGGCTCCATTGAGAACAACCAGAGATAGCAATCGCCCCCCAATGCTCTGGACGCCCTGGGGAGAACAAAAGATCACTCAGCCCGGCGAAAGGTTCGCCGCATTGCGACGGCTGGCGCTGAAACTGCGAAAAGCCCAGCATTTGAAGCTGGCGCAGGACAAGCGGGTTTCGACCTGAAAAGCTGAACCGCAGGCAACCGGATACGCGGCGAGTTGTATGAGCAAAAAGCTGTGCCTGAAAGCTGCGCTCTGAAGCGCAAGACCTCAGGAAAACGCAGCGTAAAATCCGGAAAACAGATTTCGTAGGCTGAAACGGCGGGAATTTCCCGCCGTTTCCTGTTTTCAGTAGTAATTCATCACCGCATGGCGGGCCTCGGCGAAAAACAGCCAACGTTCGGCGAGTATGCCGAGGACGAAGCTCAATGCCGCGAGAGCCGAGAAAAGGATGGCGAAAGCGCCGCCCGGCCCCATCGCGGCAGCGGCGACAAGCAACACTGCCGGCATAATAGCTCCGGCGATGAGCGCCACGTTCCAGAGCTTTTCCGCATGCTTGCGGCCCACGCGAAACCCCATTTCGCGCGTCAGATAATTTTCGGTCATATGCGGACGCTCGAACAGCCGCACCTGTCCCATGGTGCCCAGCCCCGTCGCTGATTCGGGCGTGGACAGGGGCGAAAGCTCTTTCATGCGCGCGCGCCATTTCACCTTCACCGCCCACGCAACGGCCAGCATCACCAGCGCAGCCACCGTCTTCAGCGGTGTGAGCATGCCGGAACAGGCTGCCAGAAACGCCGTAAAAACCAGCCCGCCTGCCGCCGAAAACAGCAGGAAGCAGGCAGGTGTCAGCCGCGTGTTCCATGCCTGCACGGAACGAAGCGAAGCATAGATCATGGCCGTGCAAATCACCGTGCCGGCGCTCATGACCGTGCCCAGCAGCCCCGGCAGCCAGACATAGCGGCTTTCGATGACCGCCAGCCATGCCGACCATGTGAGCGGGATAAAAGTAGCGATCGCCATTGCCCCCTCGCGCGACAGCCAGCTTGAGCGCCACTGGCTGAGCGCGCGCCACGCCCGCTGCGGATTGCCGAGATGAGCGGTGGACGACAGAAGCCCCGCCGCGATCAGCGCCAGCGCCAGTACATGTCCCACTTTCGTGGCGGGATGGGCCGGATCGAGCAGGCCGAGGCCAAGCATAGCCGCGAGACCATAGCCAAGGCCGGAAAGGGTCGTGAACAGGATGATGGACGGTGCCGGATGCAAATTTCAGATCCTGTCCAGCATCTTGTCCAGCCAGCCGAAGAAGCCAGTGGCATCGCTCGTGTCTTCACGCAAAAATCCGGCGCTCGCATCAAGCGGCGTGCGCTTGCGCGGCGGTAGATATTTATTCACCGGGCGCGTGCCCTGCTCCGGCATCAGGTCGATGCCGCCACGTTCGGCAACCAGCTTCGACACCTCAGAGCCGGGATCGCCAAGGTCGCCGAAATGGCGGGCATTGGCCGGGCAGGTGCGCACGCAGGCAGGCGTCCTGTCCGCTTCTTCCAGCGTCTCGTTGTAGATGCGGTCAATGCAGAGCGTGCATTTCTTCATCACGCCGGCGGCAAGGTCCATTTCCCGCGCGCCGTACGGACAGGCCCATGCGCACAGGCCGCAGCCGATGCACTTGTCTTCCTCGACCAGAACGATGCCGTCATCGGCACGCTTGTAGGAAGCGCCGGTGGGGCACACGGTGACACAGGGTGCGGCCTCGCAATGCAGGCAGGATTTCGGGAAATGCACGATGCGCGCCTCCCCAGCCTCGCCCACGACCTCGCTTTCGGGAATGACCTCGAAGGAATGCACCCGGTTCAGCCATGCGCCGGAAACCTCCGCCCCGTAAGGGTCCTGATCGGAAAGCGCCGCGCCATAGCCGCCGGTGTTCCATTCCTTGCAGTTGACCACGCAGGCATGGCAGCCGACGCAGGTGTCGAGATCGATAACGAGACCGAGCTTTTTCGGTGTGGGCAGGCCGGGAAGCGACGTCATTGCGCCCACTCCTGCCCGTAGCGCAGTTCGGCCGGATGCGGCTCGGGCTCCGGCTGCGCCACCGGCGGCCATTGCGGTTCGCTGACACCACCGGCATCTGCCTTTTCGATCCGCACGCGCAGATCATACCATGCCGCCTGCCCGGTTACGGGATCGGAATTGGACAGCCGCAATCCATCCTCACGCGGCGGCAGAAGTTCCGCGATCAGGTGATTCAAAAGAAAGCCCTTTCGGGATTCCGGCGCATCCGCGTCCAGCGCCCATGTGCCGGCCCGCTTGCCGATGGCGTTCCACGTCCACATGGTCGAGGCGTTGACCGCCTCCATCCGCGCCACCTCGACCCGAATGCGGCCGTGATGCGAGATCACCCATGCCCAATCGCCGTCCTTCAGGCCAAGCTCGTCACAGATCGGCCCCGGCACATAGAGCGGATTGCGCGTGTGGATTTGCCGCAGCCACGCATTCATCGAGCCCCATGAGTGGTACATGGCGGCCGGGCGCTGGGTGACGGCGTGATAGGGATATTGATTGCGGTCCACCAGCGCCTCGCCGAACGGACGATACCAGGCCGGCAGCGGGTCGAACGCCTGCAATATGCGCTCCCGGTGCGTTTGCGGCGCAAAGGGCGCGCGCAACCCCTCGGCCGACAGCCGGAATTTCTGCAAATTCTCCTGATAGAGTTGGAATGTCACCGGCTGCGGCGTATCGAAGAACCCCATGCGCACGGCAAAATCCTGATAGGCCTGGTTGGCGTGCTTGAAGAACTGCGCCTCCATGGGGATATGCGCCGAAAAGAACGAGCCGTTTTCGATATAGCGCCGCAATTGCTGCCGGTTGGCCGCTCCCCTGCCGGCCTTGTCGCCATGCAGCCCCCGGAACCCGGCGAGCGGCCCGATACCCGGCCGTCGCTCATGGCGCACGATGTAGTCGGCATAGTCCTTGTAGAGCGGGCGGCCAAGACCATCGGAAAAACCCGGAAGGTTAAGCCGCGCGCCAAGGTCGAGCAGCACCGTCTGGAACGGCCGCACGTCGCGGTCCGGTTCCAGAACCGGCCAGCGGATGGCGTCCTGAACGGCATCCGGCTCCGAAATCGGCCGGTCGAGCAGCGAAATGCAGTCGTGGCGCTCCAGATAGGTGGTGTCGGGCAGTACGAGGTCGGCATAGGCCACCATCTCCGAGGCATAGGCATCGGAATAGATGATTTTCGGGATGCGATACTCGCCGGTTGCCTCGTCCCTGTCCTCCAGCATCCTGATGGTGCCGGCCGTGTTCATGGACGAGTTCCACGCCATGTTGGCCATGTACATGAACAGCACGTCGACCGGATAAGGATCGCCGGCATGGGCGTTGGCGATCACCATATGCATCATGCCATGCGCCGCTATTGGAGCATCCCATGAAAACGCCTTGTCGATGCGGGCGGGGCGGCCATCCTCATCGACCAGCAGATCTTCCGGCCCGCGCGGCAAACCGAGATGCGGGCCAGCCAGCGGTGTGTTGGAGCCGAAATGCTCGGCCTTGCCGTGCGGCGTCGGATGCGCCGACAGCGGCTTCGGATAAGGCGGCTCGAAGCGGAAGCCGCCGGGGCAATCCACCGCGCCGATCAGCACCTGAAGCATGTGCAGCGCGCGCGTGGTCTGGAAACCGTTCGAATGGGCCGAAAGCCCGCGCATGGCATGGAACGAGACCGGCCGACCGACATAGCCCTGATGGCGCTGGCCATTCATGTCGGTCCATGGCTGCCCGATGAAGATTTCCTCCTCGAAGGCAACGCGTGCGATTTCCGCCGCCAGCCCCCGGATCGTATCCGCCGCGACCCCTGTTTCGGCGCAGACCGCTTCGGGCGCATATTTATCGTCCAGATATTTTTCGGCCAGAAGCTGGAACGACGGCACCGCGAAGCGCCCGTCGTCAAGCTGCACCCGGCCCGAAAGCCCCGCCCGCGCGCCTTTGGTGCCGGCCGGCACGATATGTTCCGTCACCGTTTCGTGGACGAGCGGTTTGCCCTCACCGTCGCGCGCGAACAGGCCGTGCTCTGCCGTGCCGGGCGCGTCGATCACCAGCCATGTGGCGTTGGTGTAGCGCACCAGATAATCGACATCGATCCTGCGCGCCTTCAGCAGTTCATGCACCACCGACAGGATCAGCAGGCCATCCGTACCCGGCCGGATGCCGATCCAGTTGTCGGCCACCGCCGAATAGCCGGTGCGGATCGGGTTGACAGAAACAAAGCGCGCGCCGCGCTTCTTCAGCTTCGCGATCCCCATCTTGATCGGGTTGGAATCATGGTCCTCGGCCACGCCGAACATGACGAACAGCTTTGTCCGCTCCCAGTCGGGCGCGCCGAACTCCCAGAACGCCCCGCCGATGGTCATGATGCCGGCCGCCGCCATGTTGACCGAACAGAAGCCGCCATGGGCCGCATAATTGGGTGTTCCGAACTGCTGCGCCCAGAAGCCTGTCAGCGACTGCGACTGGTCGCGTCCGGTGAAGAAGGCAAGCTTCTTCGGATCATCCGCACGCACCTTGCCCAGCCAGTCAGCGGCGATGGCCAACGCTTCATCCCATGAAATTTCCTGAAATTGCCCGGAACCGCGCGGCCCCACCCGCTTCAGCGGCGCCCGCAGCCTTGCCGGCGCGTAATGCTGCATGATGCCGGCCGAGCCCTTGGCGCACAGCACGCCCCTGTTCACCGGATGGTCGCGATTGCCCTCGATGTAGCGGATCTTGCCGTCCTTGATATGGACATTGATGCCGCAGCGGCATGCGCACATGTAGCAGGTGGTCTTGCGCACCTCATCCGCGACCGGCCTTGAAAGCGCGACACGCTCTCTGGGTTTCATCGGCAATGCTCCTTGCACCCAGTGGTAGCCGGACGCGGCCGGAAAGGAAATGCCGGACGCCCGCCACAGGATACAAAATGAACAGGAGCGTTTCTGGTTGCCAGATCAGTTGGTGACGACGATGCGGGTGTTGTTCATGCCCGCCTCGCGAACCAGCGCATAAAAGGTCGCGGCATTGCCGGTCTGTAGTCGCACGCAGCCATGCGAGGCAGGCCGGCCCAGCTGTTTGACAGCACCGGTGCCGTGGATGGCATAGCCGCCATGGTAGAAGACCGAATAGGGCATCGGCGACATATCGTATTTGCGCGAATGCCACATCCTGTGCATGCGCTTGGGCCGCCATGTTCCGCGCGGCGTGACATAGCCCTTGCGCGCCGTGGAGACTTTCCATGTGTAGAGCACGCGGCCGTGTTTCCTGACCGTCATGGTCTGGGAGGAAATACTCACCTTCGCCTCAAGCATTCCGGCACTTGCCTGAACCGGAGATCCCAGCATCATCGCAACCAACGCGACTGCGGAAATCATGATTTTCTGCATCAGAAACTCCCCTTTTTCAGCCCTTGTTCGCTAAAGTCTCCACATTTTCTTGTTTCTGGACATCAACTTGCGATGATCTTCCCTATTGATTGAGAATTTACTGACGCAATACGCGGCATTGACGCCTTTTGCCTTGCTGAACATACGGCTTGCCAAATCCCCCCGATCCTTGCTCAACTGCTGCCATGCAAGATCGAGTTCCCCTGCCTGAAAAGCTGCTTGAAGCCGTGGAAGCGCGCCGCGAGGAAGTGACGGCGCTGACAAGGGATCTGATCAGGTTCCCAACCGTCAATCCGCCGGGAGAAGCCTACACCCCTTGCGCGGAATTCATCGGCGATTACCTGAAACGGCACGGCTTCGGGATCGAGTATATCCGCGGCGAAGGCGCGCCCGGCGACACCGACCGCTATCCGCGCACCAACGTGATCGCCCGCTTCGACGGGCGCGTGCCCGGCCCCACCGTGCATTTCAATTCGCATATCGACGTGGTGGAAGCCGGCGACGGCTGGACGGTCGATCCTTTCGCCGGGGTCGTGAAGGACGGCCGCGTCTATGGCCGGGGCGCCTGCGACATGAAGGGCGGGCTCGCTTCCTCTATCGTTGCGGCGCTCGCCTTCATGCAGGTCTATCCGGATTTTCCGGGTGCCATCGAGATTTCGGGCACGGTGGACGAGGAATCCGGCGGCTTCGGCGGCGTCGCCCATCTGGCGAAACTCGGCTATTTCTCGCCGCCAAAGGTCGATCACGTCATCATCCCCGAACCGCTCAACAAGGAACGAATCTGCCTTGGCCATCGCGGCGTGTGGTGGGCGGAGATCGAGACGAAGGGCGAGATCGCGCATGGCTCCATGCCCTTCCTTGGCGACTGCGCCGTGCGCCACATGGGCGCGGTGTTGCAAGCCTTCGAGGATGAGCTGTTTCCGGCGCTGGACGCCAAGCGCACGGCGATGCCCGTGGTGCCGGAGGGCGCGCGGCGCTCGACCATGAACATCAATTCCATCCATGGCGGCCAGACCGACGATTTCCGGCCCGGCCTGCCCTCGCCCAACGTGCCCGACCGCTGCCGCCTCACCATCGACCGGCGTTTTCTGCTGGAAGAAAAGATCGGCGACGTAAAGCGCGAAGTCGTCTCGATTCTCGATCGGCTGAAACGCGATCGCCCGAAATTCGACTATGAAATCCGCGACCTGATGGAAGTGCAGCCAACCATGACCGAGCGCGATGCGCCGGTAGTCAGGGCAGTGGCGAAAGGAATCATGGCGCTGTTCGAGCGCGAGCCGGACTATGTGATTTCGCCCGGCACCTACGACCAGAAGCACGTCGCGCGGCTAGGCCACCTCTATGACTGCATCGCCTATGGCCCCGGCATTCTGGATCTGGCCCACCGTCCTGACGAGTGGGTCGGCATCGACGACATGGTGGACGCAGCCAAGGTCATGGCCATCGGCCTCAACGTGCTGCTGCGCGGCGGCGCACATTGACGCGCCATACCGCAATGCACAAAAAGCGCGACAAAGGCGATTTACTCAGGGGCGATTCCGCGCTTTGATCCGCCACATCGGGAGACAGGGAGAAGACCGATGAAATCCTGGACATCTTTCCTTGCTGCGGCAGCGATCGCGACAGCACTGAGCCTGCCGGCTTTCGCCGCGCGTACGGATCTCGTCATCGGCATTCCTCTGGAACCGCCCCATCTCGACCCGACCGCCGGTGCCGCCGCAGCCATCGATGAAGTACTCTATGCCAACGTGTTCGAGGGGCTGACCCGCATCGGACCTTCCGGCGAAGTGTTGCCGGCTCTGGCCGAAAGCTGGGAGATTTCCGACGACGGCGCGGTCTACACTTTCAGGCTGCGCAGCGGCGTGAAATTCCATGACGGCAGCGATTTCGACGCCGAAGACGTGAAATTCTCGCTCGACCGCGCCCGCGCCGCGGATTCGGTCAACGCCCAGAAGATCCTCTTCGAGGCCATTGACAGCGTCGAAGCCGTCGATCCGGTCACGGTAAAAATCACGCTCAGGCATCCGCAGGGCGCTTTTCTCTACAATATGGGCTGGGGCGACGCGGTGATCGTGGCGCCGGAATCGGCCGGTACCAACAAGGAAAAGCCGATCGGCACCGGCCCGTTCCGCTTCGAAAGCTGGGCCAAGGGTGCATCCATCAGACTGGTGAAGGCGGACAGCTACTGGGGTGAGCCCGCTTATCTCGACAAGGTCGAGTTCCGCATCGTTCCCGATGCCGCAGCCGCCGTGCCCGCCCTGCTTTCCGGCGACGTTCAGGCATTCCCCTTCTTCCAGCCGGATGGCGTCGCCCAGATCGAGGGCGATCCGCGCTTCAAGGTGGAAGTGGGCGCGACCGAGGGCGAAACGCTGCTGACGATGAACAACAAGAAAGCGCCCTTCGACAAGTTGCAGGTGCGGCAGGCGATTTCCTATGCGCTCGACCGGCAGGCGATCATCGACGGCGCTTCGGCAGGTCTCGGCACGCCCATCGGCTCGCACCAGTCGCCTGCATCGAAAGCCTATGTGGACCTCACCGGCACCTATCCGCATGATGTCGCCAGGGCGAAGGAGCTGCTGAAGGAAGCCGGGCTGGAGAATGGCTTCAGGACCACCATCAAGCTGCCGCCGCCCTCCTATGCGCGTCTCGGCGGCGAGATCATCGCCTCGCAATTGCGCGAGATCGGCATCGAAGCCGAAATCATTCCCGTCGAATGGGCGCAATGGCTGGATCAGGTCTTCACCCGCAAGGATTTCGACCTCACCATCGTCTCGCACACCGAGCCGAACGACATCGATATCTATGCACGCAAGGACTATTACTTCAATTACGACAATCCGGCCTTCGACAAGGTGATCAGCGAGCTTAACCTCATCTCCGACGAGGCAAAGCGCAACGAGTTGCTCGGGCAGGCGCAGAAAATCCTCGCCGACGATGCCGTGGTCGGCTTCCTCTACGAACTCCCGAAAGTGGGCGTATGGGACGCCAAGCTCGAAGGCTTCTGGAAGGACGCGCCCATTCAGGCCAATGATGTGACGAAGGTGCGGTGGACGGACTGAGCGCCAATCCCCGCATCGGACACTCCGTCCGATGACGGCCTATCTCGCGAAACGGCTCGCCATCGCCGCGATCACGCTGGCGCTGGCTTCCGTGGTGGTGTTTGCGGTGCTGGAGATCGTGCCGGGCGACCCGGCGCGCGTCATGCTGGGCATGAATGCCAGCGAAGCGCAGGTCGAGCAGCTGCGCCAGCAGATGGGGCTTGATGGCGGCCCGGTGCAGCGCTACCTGCACTGGTCCGGTAATCTCCTGTCGCTCGACCTCGGCCGTTCCTACACCTACTCCGTGCCCGTCATCGATCTGATTACGGAGCGGCTCGCAGTCTCCCTGCCACTGGCACTGATCGCGCTGGCGCTCTCAACCGCCATCGCCATTCCCGTCGGGCTCTATGCCGCCTCACGGCGCGGCAGGGCCGGTGATGCGATTTCCATGGGCGCAGCACAGCTTGGCGTGGCCGTGCCCAATTTCTGGTTCGCGCTGCTGCTGGTCTATCTGTTCGCGGTCTGGCTGCGTTGGCTGCCGGCCGGCGGTTTTCCGGGATGGAGTGCCGGCATCTGGCCGGCCCTCAAGGCCCTGATCCTGCCGGCCTTGGCACTTGCCCTGCCGCAGGCCGCCATCCTCGCCCGCGTCACCCGCTCGGCGCTGGTCGATGTGCTGTCGGAAGACTACATCCGCACCGCCCGCGCCAAGGGCATGCCGTGGCGCAAGGTGCTGTGGGGCCATGCGCTGCGCAATGCGCTGATCCCGGTCGTCACCATCATGGGCCTGCAATTCGCCTTTCTTCTGGCCGGCACCATCATCATCGAGAACGTGTTCTACCTGCCGGGCCTTGGCCGCCTCATCTTTCAGGCTATCACCCAGCGCGACCTGATCGTGGTCGAAAGCGTGGTCATACTGCTTGTCGCCACCGTGATCGCCGTCAACCTGATCGTCGACCTGTCCTACGCGCTGGTCGATCCCCGGCTCAGAAACCGGGCATGATGGGGAACCGGGCATGAAGGCGCTCACCAACCGCTCCCTGCTGGCCGGCTGCGGCATCACCGGTCTGATTGCCCTGATGGCGCTCGTCTCCTTTCTGTGGACGCCCTACGACGTGACGAAACTCGTGGTGGCCGACCGGACGCAGGCGCCCTCCCTCGCCCATTGGTTCGGCACCGACCATTTCGGCCGCGACATCGCCTCGATGATCATGGTGGGTGCGCGCAATTCCATTGCCGTGGCGCTGGTGGCGGTCGGCATCGGCATGGGGGTGGGCGTGCCGCTCGGCCTGTTCGCAGCCGCGCGCGGCGGCCTGCTGGATGAAGCCCTGATGCGGCTGAACGACCTCGTCTTCGCCTTTCCCGCGCTTTTGTCGGCGATCATGATCACCGCCATTTTCGGCCCCGGCGCCGTCAACGCCATCATCGCCATCGGCATCTTCAACGTGCCGGTCTTCGCCCGCGTGGCGCGTGCAGGTGCGCTGTCGGTGTGGCCGCGCGAGTTCATTCTGGCCGCCCGCGCCGCCGGCAAAGGGCAGGCACTGATCACCGTCGAGCACATATTGCCGAACATCGCCAACCAGTTGCTGGTGCAGGGCACGATCCAGTTCGCGCTCGGCATATTGGCGGAAGCCGGCCTCTCCTATCTCGGGCTCGGCGCACAGCCGCCCATGCCGAGTTGGGGACGCATGCTGTTCGACGCCCAGACGCGCATGACGATCGCCCCGTGGATGGCGCTGTTTCCCGGCATGGCCATCGTCATCACCGTGCTGGGGCTGAACCTTCTGGGCGATGGCATCGCTGACCTGCTCGATCCGAAATCGAGGCGGCGCCGATGAGCCTGCTTGAGATCGAGAAGCTGTCGCTTTCCATCGGGGCCGTGCCGGTCCTGAAGGACGTCGACCTGTCCGTCAGGCAAGGCGAGATCGTGGCGCTGGTGGGCGAATCCGGTTCCGGCAAGTCGATGACGGCGCTGACCGTCATGCAACTCCTGCCCCACGCCGCACGCGCGTCCGGACGTGTGCTGCTGGACGGATCCAATCTGCTGGAGGCCGGCGAAGAACACATGTGTACGCTGCGCGGCGACGACATCGGCATGGTATTCCAGGAACCGATGACCGCGCTCAACCCGCTTAAGACCATCGGCGAGCAGGTAGCTGAAGGCATACGCTGGCACACGCGCTCCAGCCGGGCGGACGCCGAGGAGCGCGCCCGCCAGATACTCGACCGTGTCGGCCTGCCCGAGACAAAATTCCCGCTGTCGCGCTTTCCGCATGAACTCTCCGGGGGCCAGCGCCAGCGCGTGATCATTGCCATCGCCTGCGCGCTGAAACCCCGGCTGCTGATCGCCGACGAGCCGACCACGGCGCTCGACGTTGTGCTGCAGGCGCAGGTGCTCGACCTTTTGCGCGATCTTGTGGCGGAAAACCGCATGAGCCTGCTGCTGATCTCGCACGACCTCGCCGTCGTCGCCGACATGGCCGACCGCATCAGCATTTTGCGCAATGGACAGGTGATGGAGGACGGCGAGACCACACATGTGCTTTCAGCACAGACGCACCCCTACACGCGGCAGCTGGCGCAGGCCTCGACCCATGTGCCGGAAATCCGCGCCACAACCACGCGCAACAAGCCCGACAGCACACAAGCCCCGCTGCTTGTCGTCCAAAAGCTCACCCGCGATTATCCCGGCCAGCGGCTTTCCCTGTTCCGGCGCGGCGCACCCACCCGCGCCGTAGACGATGTGTCGTTTTCCATCGCGCCCGGCCGCTCGGTGGCGCTGGTTGGCCGCTCCGGCTGTGGCAAGTCCACGCTGGCGCGCATGGTGCTGGCGCTGGACAAGCCGACCACCGGCGAAATCCGCTTTTCGGGCGAAAGCCTGACCGGCAGGAGCGAGGCCGACCTGAAGCCGGCGCGCCGCAACATGCAGGTGGTGTTTCAGGACCCCTACGGCTCCTTCGATCCCCGCCAGAGGGTCGAGAAGCTGGTGGCGGAGCCGCTGCATCTTCTTGAAAAGAAGCCATCAAAGGTGGAACGCCGCAAGATGGTCGCTTCGGCCCTTGCTGAAGTTGGTCTCGGATCGGACGCGCTCGACAAATATCCGCACGAATTCTCCGGCGGCCAGCGCCAGCGCATTTCGATTGCCCGCGCCATCATCACGCGGCCGAAGCTGGTGGTCGCCGACGAGCCGGTGTCGGCGCTCGACGTGTCGATCCGCGCCCAGATCCTCGACCTGTTCGCCGATCTGAATGCGCGGCTTGGCATCGCTTACCTGTTCATCACCCATGACCTCACCGTCGCGCGGGCCATAACGGATGAGGTGATGGTGATGGAGGAAGGCCGCATCGTCGAGCGCGGCCCCACGCACAATGTGCTGGACAACCCGCAATCGGACGCGGCACGAGAGCTGGTTGCCGCCGCTCCGGACCTCAGCCGCGCGCTGGCGCGCCGGCTACGCGAACAGGATTAGCTCAGCGCCGGGCGGCCTTCACCACGTCTGCCGGATCGACGTCAAGCACTTCCAGCGTGCGCTTCAGCAGCCTGATCTCGTTCGTGGCAAGGCTGGCGTCGGCTTTCGCGATCTCGACCATATGGCCGGCAAGAACGCGCCGGCGCTCGACCGGCAGATCG
The DNA here is from genome assembly GCF_059509755.1 of Aquamicrobium sp. YD-1-mutant5. Taxonomy (NCBI): domain Bacteria; kingdom Pseudomonadati; phylum Pseudomonadota; class Alphaproteobacteria; order Hyphomicrobiales; family Phyllobacteriaceae; genus Aquamicrobium; species Aquamicrobium sp. YD-1-mutant5. Next base: position 95,385 of record NZ_JCAKKP010000001.1, on the reverse strand, counting down.
CGGAAAAGCGCGATCGCCTGCGCGCCCGTCGTCTCGTAGCCTGCCTCGTTGAGATACTCGATGACGGCATCGACGCTGCTTTCAGGAATGCCGAAAGCATCGCGGCAGATGCGGCGGAAGGTTTCCATCTCGCTGTCGCTGACCGCACCATCGGCCAGGATCATGCGAAACAGCATCAGCAGTTCGGCGGAGAGAACCGGATCGTCGGCCACCTTGCGAACGCCGGGGTCTCCCTCGAACATGTTGCGGATATGGTCCAGAAACGCGAACGCCATTGGCAGGCCCCCTCATGCGGCAATGCCGACATAGTTAGAGCATCGCGGCGCAAAGGGGAATCCGCTTTCACCTCTCATGGATCGACATGAAGGCAGGGTGTGGCCATTGCGCAATCATGCTCCATATGATGGAAAGCTGAAAACCCCGCCGCTTCTTTCCCACGGTGCAATCATGTTCGAACTCGCCGCCGATACCGTGGCCATGCTGGCGCTGGCCGCCTTTCTTGCCGGCATCATCGATTCCATCGCGGGCGGCGGCGGACTGATCACCATCCCCGCCCTGCTGCTTGCCGGAATGCCACCGGTGGAAACGCTCGGCACCAACAAGCTGCAGGGATTGTTCGGATCGGGTTCCGCAACGCTGGCCTATGCGAGCAAGGGGCATGTGGACCTGCGCAAGCAACTGCCCGCCGCCGCCTGTGCCTTCGTCGGCAGCGCGCTGGGAGCGGTTGCGGCCACCGTCGTGCCGGCGGAAATCATGCAGGCTGCCCTTCCCGTCCTGCTCATCGCCATCGCTCTCTATTTCGCCTTGAAGCCCAACATGGGCGATCTCGACCGCACCGAGCGCATGTCGCCCTTTTTGTTCGGGCTCACGGTAGTGCCGGCCATCGGTTTCTATGACGGGCTGTTCGGCCCCGGAACCGGCTCCTTCTACATGCTGGCTTTCGTGGCATTGGCCGGATACGGGGTGCTGAAGGCCACAGCCCACACCAAGCTGCTCAATTTCGCCACCAATGTCGGCGCCTTCGGCATCTTTGCCATTGCCGGCGTGATCTACTGGAAGATCGGCCTGATCATGGGCGTGGCGCAGTTTCTCGGCGCAAGGCTGGGCGCAACGCTGGCAATGCGCGTGGGTGCCGGCCTGATCAAGCCGCTGCTGGTCATCTCCTGTGTAGCGCTTGCCATAAAGCTGCTGGCCGACCCGGCCAATCCGCTGCGCGTGGCTTTGGGGATGTAGAAACTACCGCGCCAGCGCAAAGATGGCGTCGCAGTCCAGACAAGCCTCCAGCTCTTCTGCAATATCATCGAGCGCCCGCTCGACCTCGCCGCGATAGTCGGATACGGAGCCTTTCACACCAAGGCTTTCAAGGAAACGCGAGCGAAAACGATCGGCTGCAAACAGCCCGTGCAGATAGGTCCCGAATACCTTGCCGTCTGCTGAAGTCGCGCCATCTGCCACCCCTTCGATCTCTGCGACCGGCCGGCTGCAATCCGGCCCCCCAGTGCGTCCGAGATGGATCTCATAGCCTTCCAGCGGCAGGCCGAAGGCAACGGAGCGGGCGCTGACGTTGCGCACGGTCTTCTCAGGCTCCATCACCGTCTCGATATCGAGCAGGCCGAGCCCCTCCGTCTCGCGTACGCCACCCTCGATCCCGTCGGGATCACGCACCTTGCGGCCAAGCATCTGGTATCCGCCGCAGATGCCGACGACCTGTCCGCCACGCCTGCGATGCGCCTCCAGATCGCGATCCCAGCCATTTTCCCGGAACTGCATCAAATCTGCGATCGTCGACTTCGAGCCCGGAATGACGACCAGCCCGGCATCTTCGGGCAATGCCTGCCCCGGCGGCACGAACACCACTTCGACCTGCGGCTCGGCGCGCAGGGGATCGAGATCGTCGAAATTGGCGATCCGCGACAGCATCGGCACCGCCACCTTCAATGCCCGCGCCTCGCCTGCAGCCAGACGTTCCAGAGCGACCGAATCCTCGGAAGGAAGGCGCGAGGCCGCTTTCAGCCACGCCACCACCCCGAAGCAGGGCCACCCGGTGAATTTTCCAATCGCTTCAATGCCTTCCGAAAACAGGCTGACATCACCACGAAACTTGTTGATGATGTAGCCGGCCACCATGTGCCGGTCCTCTTCGGGCAGAATGAGATGGGTGCCGGCCAGCGAGGCGATGACGCCGCCGCGATCGATATCGCCCACCATCACCACCGGCACGTTCGCGCGGGTGGCGAAGCCCATATTGGCGATGTCGCGCGGCCGCAGGTTGATCTCGGCCGGCGAACCGGCTCCTTCCACGATCACGAGATCGGCACCCTCGCCGACCTTCGCCCATGACTGCATCACGGCATCCAGGAGCTGGCCCTTGAGGGTCTGGTAATCGCGGGCGCGTGCCTCACCCAGCACCTTGCCCTGTACCACCACCTGCGAGCCGATATCCGTCTGGGGCTTGAGCAGAACCGGGTTCATATGGACGGTTGGTGCAACGCCGCAGGCCAGCGCCTGCAGCCATTGCCCGCGCCCGATCTCGCCGGAGCCGGCTTCACCCGGAATATCGGCCACAGCCGCATTGTTCGACATGTTCTGCGGCTTGAACGGGCGCACTTTCAGCCCGCGCCGAAGCGCTGCCCGGCACAGGCCGGCAACCAGCACGGTCTTGCCGACATCAGAGCCGGTGCCCTGCAACATGAACGCCCGCGCCGTCAAAGCACGGCTTTCCAGCGAAGTGGCTCATGCATTTGTGCCAGCATGCACTATCCTGATCTTTAATTTTTGCACAGCCGCTCCGCTTGAGGTTGGGTTGCGCGACCTCTTCATTGGTCTAGAGTGTCACGCATTCTTAGCCAAGCATTGCCGGCGAGCAAAATGACGGCCCGCCGATAGACCGGAGGACGCGATGGACGGCGCTGTTTCGAGCCATGAAAACCAGTTCGAGCTGACCGAGGACCAGCGGGCCATTCAGGAGATGGCGCGCGCTTTCGCGGAGGATCGTGTCGCGCCTCACGCGCTGGAATGGGACAGGGAAAAGCGCTTCCCCACCGACGTCATTCGCGAAACCGGCCCGCTCGGGCTCGGTGGTATCTATGTGCGCGACGATGTGGGCGGTTCCGCCCTTTCGCGCCTGGATGCTGTGCTGGTTTTTGAAGCGCTTTCGCAGGCCTGCCCGGCCTTTTCCTCCTTCATCTCCATCCACAACATGGCTGCGTCGATGATCGACCGCTATGGCAGCGAGGAACAGCGCCAGCGCTTCGTGCCGAAGTTGACCTCGATGGAATGGCTGGCAAGCTATTGCCTGACCGAGCCGGGCTCGGGTTCCGATGCGGCGGCCCTGCGCACCAAAGCGGTGCGCGACGGCGACCATTATGTGCTGAACGGCGTCAAGCAGTTCATTTCCGGTGCCGGCGACAGCGAGATCTATGTCGTGATGGCGCGCACCGGTGAGGACGGCCCGAAAGGCATCTCGACCTTCGTGGTCGAAAAGGACACGCCCGGCCTCTCCTTCGGCGCCAATGAGCACAAGATGGGCTGGCACATGCAGTCCACCCGGCAGGTCGTGTTCGAGGATTGCCGGGTGCCGGCCGCCAACATGCTGGCGCAGGAGGGCAAGGGCTTCTCCATCGCCATGTCCGGACTTGATGGCGGTCGCCTCAACATCGGCGCCTGCTCGCTGGGCGGCGCGCAGTCCGCGCTCGACAAGGCTCTGGCCTATGCAGGCGAGCGCAAGGCCTTCGGCAAGAGCATCGATCAGTTCCAGGCCCTGCAATTCCGCCTCGCCGATATGGAAACCGAGCTCCAGGCAGCGCGCATCTTCCTCTACACGGCCGCCGCCAAGATGGATGCGAAAGCCCATGACACGTCCAAATGGTCGGCCATGGCCAAGCGCTTCGTCACCGACACCGGCTTCAGGGTGGCCAACGATGCGCTTCAGCTTCTGGGCGGCTACGGCTATCTGCACGATTACGGCATCGAGAAGCTGGTGCGTGATCTGCGCGTGCACCAGATCCTTGAAGGCACCAACGAGATCATGCGCCTGATCGTCGCCCGCCACATGATCGGCAGATAACGCAAACAAGGTTGCGGACCGGGCCGTTCCACGGCCCTGCTCCCTGCAGCTCTTCTTTACCCGTTTCGGAGGAAAACAGATGACCACGATCGCCTTTATCGGCCTTGGCAATATGGGCAACCCCATGGCCTCCAACCTCGTCAAGGCAGGCCACACGGTGGTGGGCTTCGACCTGTCGGCCGAAAATCTTGCCACGGCTCGCGAAAACGGCGTGACTATCGCGCAGGACGCGGTTTCGGCCGTCAGCGATGCCGATGTCGTCGTCACCATGCTGCCGGCCGGCAAGCATGTGGTAGCCGTCTATGAAGAGATCGCCCCGGCTGCGAAGCCCGGCACGCTGTTCATCGATTCCTCCACCATCGACGTGGAGTCGGCGCGTAAGGCCCACGCAGTCGCCGCCGAGCACGGCCACGTCAGCGTCGATGCGCCCGTTTCGGGCGGCACGGGCGGCGCTGCCGCCGGCACGCTGACCTTCATGTGCGGCGGCGCGGAAGACGCCTTCACCCGCGCCGAGCCCATCCTGCAACCGATGGCGGGGCGTATCGTGCATTGCGGCGGCGATGGCGCCGGTCAGGCCGCCAAGATCTGCAACAACATGATCCTCGGCATATCCATGATCGGCGTCGCCGAAGCCTTCGTGCTGGGCGAGAAGCTTGGCCTGTCGCATCAGGCGCTGTTCGACGTAGCCTCGACCTCGTCCGGCCAGTGCTGGTCGCTCACCACCTATTGCCCGGTGCCGGGTCCGGTGCCGACTTCGCCCGCCAACAACAGTTACAAGCCGGGCTTCGCTGCCGCATTGATGCTGAAAGATCTGAAGCTGGCGCAGGAAGCCGCGCAGGGCGCTGGCGCCGCAACTCCGCTCGGCGCCGAGGCCGCACAGCTCTATGGCCTGTTCAATGCACAGGGCGGCGGAGGAACGGATTTTTCCGGCATTGTCGAGTTCCTGCGCGGCAAAACCGGCTGAAACCAAACCTTGGGGGACGTCGCTTTTTCGTCCCCCAGTTGCATGATCACAATCGGAATGCACGCTCTGCGTTCAAGCCTAAGCCATGAAAAATATTGCAAATTTAGGTTTGATTAAGCTCTTGCTAACCTCACGGTAACGATGTCGCGGTAAAACCATATCCGAAGGCGGGCGACCGCCCCACGCTTCGGATCAGGTCATGCGTACCGAAGCGGAAAGTTCAGAGAAGCGTTTCAGGTTTCGCAGCGTGTGAGTAGCGAAACATCCAGCGTATCCGGCAAAGCCGCGCTCCCCACAGAGCGCGGTTTTTTGCTTCTTACGGATCACGCGGCAGGAAAACCGCCGCAAAACAGCGGCGGTTTCTCAAGGCTGGAAAATCAGGCGAACAGATCCCTGTGCGCCAGATCGAGCGCCTTGCCGATCCGCTCGCAGGCAAGGTCGATGGTCTCGCGGGTCCAGATCAGCGGCGGCGACAGGATCATGGTGTCGCCGGTGGCGCGCAGCATCAGCCCGTTGGCGATGGCGTGGTCGCGAACCACGACCGCGGCGCGGCCCTCGCCCTCGAACCTCTCCTTCGTCGCCTTGTCCCTGACGATCTCGATCGCGCCCATCAGCCCGAACGAACGCACCTCGCCCACCAGCGGATGATCGGCGATACGCTCGCGCAACGCCTGCGCGAAATAGGGTCCGGTGTCGTTCTTCACGCGCTCGACCAGCCCTTCCTTCTCAATGATGTCGAGATTGGCGAGCGCCACGGCGCAGGCCACCGGATGACCGGAATAGGTATAGCCATGATAGAACTCGCCGCCCTTCTCCGTCAGCGTCGCGGCGATACGGTCGCCCACCAGCAGCGCCGAAAGCGGCTGGTAGCCCGATGTCAGCGCCTTGGCCGTGGTGATCGTATCCGGGGTGATGCCGAAGGATTGCGCGGCGAACCATTCGCCGGTGCGCCCGTAACCGGTGATGACCTCGTCCAGCATCAAAAGCACATCGTATTTGCGGCAGATGCGCTCGATTTCCGGCCAGTAGCTCATCGGCGGGATCTTGACCCCGCCCGCCCCCATGATCGGCTCGCCGATGAAGGCCGCGACATTTTCCGGCCCGGCCTCAAGGATGGCGTCCTCGACGGCTTTTGCAGCGCGCAGGCCGAATTCGTGGTCGCTCTCGCCCGGCAGCGCCAGTTCATAGGCATAGGGCATCATCACATGGACGATGTTCGGCACCGCGCCGCCTAGCTGCTGGTGCATCGGCTCCATGCCGCCGAGCGAGGTGCCCGCCACTGTGGAGCCGTGATAGGCATTCTTGCGCGAAATGATGCGGTTCTTCTCCGGCTTGCCTTCCAGCGCCCAGAAATGACGCACGAGCCGCAGCGCCGTATCGTTGGCTTCCGAACCCGAAGAGCCGAAGAAAACCTGATTGACGCTTGGCGGCGCAAGCTCGGCCAGCCGCTTTGCCAGCAGAACCGGCGTCGGCGTCGAGCATTTGAAGAAGGAATTGTAGTAGGGCAATTCCTTCATCTGGTCGTACGCCGCGCGGGCCAGTTCCTCGCGGCCATAGCCGACATTGACGCACCAGAGCCCGGCCATGGCGTCGAGAATTTCATTGCCTTCGGAATCGAAGATATACGGCCCTTCTGCCCGCGTGATGATGCGGGAACCGGCCTCGCGCAATTCCTTGTGGTCGGTGAAGGGGTGAAGGTGGTGCGCGGCGTCGATCTGCTGAAGCTGCTTCAGCGAATAATTCTGATAGGTCATGATGTTACCCTTGTTTCCTGAATCTATCGGCAACTGTTCCGGGAGACGGCTTCAGGAAGCGTTGGGTGGCGAATAGCCAATGCGCGCGCACAGGCGCAGAAGCTCGGCATGACGGGTGCGCGGTGACGGCGTCACCGCGACAAACCATCTCGCAGACTGGGACACAGCCAAATTCATGCACTGAACATAGCACAATTCCGGTCCCAGACCAGATCAGGCATGGCAGCCCGCTTTAGTCGCCGAACTCCGCATAGCTGGAGAACACGGACGCATCGCTGGCCTGGCCTGCACTGCGGGACATGAGCATCAGGGCCTCACTGCTCCGCGGATCGGAGATGCGTTCCAGCATCTGGCCGAAACGCTCATTGGTGAGCGCGGACAACGCCGTCTGGCGTGCGGCCTGCACGGCGCTGCCCATCTGTTCGGAGCTGCTGCGCACATTCGCGACGGCTTCGCGACCCGCGTAAGTTCCCGGTCCTGTGTTTCCATCGATGCGCATAAGAAAGCCCCTGCCTCTGAAACAAAGGCATACACCGGAAGGAATTTCGATGGCATGTTCCGAAAAGATTGCATTTTAACGATCCCGGCGAAGCCGGCTGATAACAAGCCGGCTTCCTCGGGGAATGGCTAACGATCAGTTGCCGGCCGAAAGCGCCTCAGCCAGCCGTATCAGAGAAAGAAACTCCGACCGGTAACCGAATGGGTCATCGCCACGCGCCGCTACCGCCATCTGTGAAATTCTGTCGTAGCCGAAGCCGTCGAGTTCACCTTCGTCACGCATTTTCTGGCCGAATGCCGCAACGGCGACCGAAAATCGCTGATCCTCGCTTGCCGAATCGAAGGACGCGATCTCATCTGCCGCCGTCACCGGACGCGTGATCAGCTTTGACACATCCTGATCCGGCAGCTTGTAGCGGATCTTCACGAATGCATATTCGTCCGCATTGGCGACACCGCCATTGTCCGTCGAAGCTTCGCCATAACGCAGGTCATCGATCCGCTGCGCCGCGCCCTTCGGCGTGATCTCGTAGATTGCGGTGACCGAATGGCCAGAACCGATGTCGCCCGCATCGACGCGGTCATTGTTGAAGTCCTCGCGGGCGAGCGCGCGCGTCTCATAGCCGATAAGCCGGTATTCGGAGACTTTCTGCGGATTGAACTCGACCTGTATCTTCACATCCTTGGCGATCGGAAACAGCGTCGAGGCGGATTCCTGCACCAGCACCTTCTCGGCTTCCGCCAGCGTATCGATGTAAGCAGCGGTGCCGTTGCCGTTCTGGGCGACCGTCTGCATCATGCTGTCGTTGAGGTTGCCGCGCCCAAAGCCCAGAACCGAAAGGAATATTCCGGCCTTGCGCTCGCCTTCGACGAGACGTTTCAGCTCGTGGTCGTCGCTCTGGCCGACGTTGAAATCACCGTCGGTGGCCAGCATGACCCGGTTCACGCCGCCCTCCACGAAGGATTGCTTCGCCAACCGGTAGGCCTCACGGATACCCGCCTCTCCGGCCGTCGAGCCGCCCGCCTGCAAGGTATCGATGGCCGCAAGGATTTTCGCCTTGTCCGATGCTTTGGTGGGTTCGAGCACCGTTCCGGCCTCACCCGCATAGGTGACGATGGACACGGTATCGTCCGCCTCCAGCCGGTTGACCAGCATGCGGAAGGCGGATTGCAGCAGCGGCAGCTTGTCGGGCTCGTTCATGGAACCGGATACGTCGATCAGGAACACGAGGTTCGCCTTCGGCTTTTCGGCCGGCTGCACGTCATACCCCTTGATGGCGACATGCATCAGCCGGTGCGCACTGTTCCACGGCGCCGGCATGAGCGAAACATCTGCATTGAACGGTGTTTCGGCAGAATCCGGCCCTTTCCAGTCATAGGGGAAGTAATTGACCATCTCCTCGACCCGTACCGTATCGGCCTGCGGCAGCACGCCTTCCTTCAGCGAACGGCGCACATAGGCATAGGAAGCCGTATCGACATCGACGGAGAAGGTGGAAACGGGCTGCTCTGCGACAGAGCGCACCGGATTGCTGTCGAAATTGCCGATCCGGTCGCGATTCGGCTCAGGCGATACCAGAGGTTCCGGCATGGGAGGCACCACCGGCGCACGCTGCATGGTGGTGCGGTGATTGAGCTGCGCCACCGCGCTACGCTCGGCCAGAGCCTTGGCGGGTGCGCCCGACGGCGCGGCCAGCAGCCGCTCGGACGTCGTTGCGGAAGGCGCCGGCTGAGGCTGCGGTTCAGCGTCCCCCGCCTCGGTCTGTTCTGCGGCGCGCTCCAGCACCGCCGTTGTCTCAGCATGGGGCGCGCTGGCGACCTCATCACTCGCATCCGCAACGGGCTGCGGCTGCTGCCTGCCTGTGGCGAATGGCTGTTCCTGCAACAGGTGAAGCGCCGTAAAGCCGGCGATGGGCAGGGCAACGAGGCCGGCAAGGGCCGGCACGGCAATCAGTTTTTTCTGCATCACGTCTCTCCAGAGCTTGCGTGCTCGGTCCATGAGACGTTGCTTCCCGGCCGATCCTTGGGGCGCGGCTGAAATTTCTTCTTCCGCGTCGAATGCCTGCATGGCCGCATGCAGTGCGCGCACCCGCGCCTCCGGACTTGCCCGGGGGGCTGCGGCAGCGCCAAGCTTTCCAAGTTCGTTGTCATCCACCATGGTCACACTTCCCCGGCCTGGCGCATCAGCACCTTAAGCCGCTTCTTCGCTTCATGGATGTGCCACGACACGGTTGCTTCCGAAATCGCCATCGCATCGGCGGCGGCGGCATGGGTCAGCCCCTCGCCATAGACCAGAAGCACCGCCTCGCGCTGCTTGTCGGGCAGGCGCCGCACACATTGCCACAGATCCTCGGCCCGTTCGTCCGCATCGTCGGCAGCCTGAACCAGCGTCAGGACCTCGCTGCCATAGGCCTGCGTCTTCACCGTCTCGCGGGCGCTCTTGCGCGCCATGTCGCGCGCCGCGTTCAGCGTCATCGCGTAGAGCCATGTACTGAAGGCGCCTTCGCCGCGCCAGCCGCGGATCGCGCGCGCCAGGCGTACGCACACTTCCTGCGCGATATCCTCAGCGTCGGTGCGGTTGCCACTCCAGCGCCAGGCGACACGATGGACGAAATCATAGTGCCTTTCGACCAAAGCGCCGAAAGCCGACCTGTCCCCATCCCTCGCCCTGCCGATCAGTTCGGCATCGGAGGCGTCGCCGTCATCGAGCATCATAGCCATCATCGTGCCTTGGACGACGCGATTCGGCCATTCCTTGGGTGGAAATCAAAAAAAAGCACGCTGAAATCGAAAAAACTTCCGAAGTCAGGATTTTGAGCTTCCCGGTTCCACGGTGCGGACATCCACATGCAGCTTCCTGCCCGCACCGGCTCCGGCCAGCCCGGCACCCAGCCCAATGGCGACAACGAGCAGCGCTGCCGCGTCGAAGCTGCCGGTCCAGCCTCGGATCAGTCCGAAAAGCAGGGGCCCGACCGCCGCCAGAACATAGCCGACACCCTGCGCCATGCCCGACAGATGCGCTGCGACATGCGAATCCGCGGCGCGCAGCACGATGACCATCATCGCCGCCGCTATCAGTCCGCCCTGCCCTATGCCCTGCATGGCGGCCCAGAACAGAACCGACCATGTGGGGGCGAACATCATGCCGAGCAGGCCCACGGTGGCGCAGAAAACCAGTGCCACGTTCACGCCGCGCTGATCCCTGCAGCGCACGGCAAGCGAAGGAATACCCAGGCAGGTCACGACCTGCACCATCACCGACAGCGAGACGATGCCGCCTGCGACGGTCGGCTCGAAGCCACGCTCGCGCAGCATCGGCGCCAGCCAGCCGAACACGCAATAGGCAAGCGCGGACTGAAGGCCGGTAAACAGCGTGACCTGCCACGCCAGACGATCACGCCAGAGGCCCTCGACGCGGAACCCCTTGTGCGCGGACTGAGATTTCAAACGCAGCGCCTGTGGGACAAAGATAAGCAGGACAACGAATGCAGGAACCGCCCATGCGGCAAGCGCTGACTGCCACGAGCCAAGAACATGTTCCAGAGGGAGCGTGAGCCCTGCCGCGGCGGCCGAACCGCCGCAAAGCGCCATCGTATAAAGGCCGGTCATGATGGCCGCATGTTCAGGAAAGTCACGCTTGACCACGCCGGGCAGCAACACGTTTGAAACCGCGATCGCAGCACCGGCGGCAAACGTGCCGAAGAACAGAAGCCAGACCGTATCCACGCCGCGCAGGGCTGTGCCAAGGGCAAGCAGCAACAGCGCGCCGGCCAGCGTCTTCTCCGCGCCATAGCGCTGAGCAAGGCCAGGCGCGAAAGGCGCGAACACGCCAAGGCACAGAACCGGCAGTGTCGTCAGCAGGCTGGCGCCGACGGTCGAAAGCCCCGTATCGCGGATGACCTCCGGCAGCACAACCGAAAGCGAGGGGAAGATAGGGCGCAGGTTGAACGCGATCAGCACGAGGCTCACCGCAAAAAGAAGGCGCGCGGCCGTGCTCCCGAACTTCGGAGGCGCAGGCGGCGGGAGGCTGTCGACTTCGGCGTCTATCAGTTGCTGATCGAGGGCTCCGGTGGCGTCCTGCGAGGAGGACGCGTCGAAATAAGGTGTCTGCGCAGTCATTGAGAGAGAAGCCGATCGATCTGGAGGAGAACAGGCGCCATGAAAACGCGTACGGAAGCAGCAGCCCGGTCAGGGTCGCCGGATGCAATGGCTTCGACGATCTCGGCATGAGCGCGATCGTCGGGCTCGGGCAGGTGACCGCTCAGAGTGGACTGGATCACGTCGGTTATGGCAGCGGTGAAGAAATCGTAGATCTCGACCATTGCCTGGTTGCCCGATGCCTCGACAACGGCCCGATGGAAAGCCAGATCACGCTTCACGAAGGCCTCCCGCCCCACGGCGGCAACATTGCTGCGCTCTGCAAGCAGCCTGCGCAGCCGTGCAATATCATCAGGCGTATGGCGCAACGCGGCCAGCCGGGCGGCTTCCACATCCAGAAGAGCGCGAGCCTCCCACTGGTCGCGCAGGCAGGTCTGGCGCACCCGGTCCAGCGTGGCGGCAGGATCGGAGGTGGCAAGCACATACGTGCCGGAACCCTGCCGCGTTTCAAGCAACCCCTGCGATACAAGCACACGCACAGCTTCACGCACGGTACCGCGGCTGACGCCCAGCATCTCCATCAGCATCGCCTCGTTCGGAATACGCTCGCCCACGGCCCAGTGACCGCCGCTGATCTGGCTGCGCAAACTCTCTGCCGCACTGTCTGCAAGATTGGTTCTGGCTACCTGTTTCATATCAATCATCAAATCATCTGATGACTTTTAATAGACACACCGCCACCTGCTGTCAACCACCAGAACAAGCCGGATTTTATGAACTCCATGCCCCGGCGAGCGAGCCGAAACCTTACCCAAAACGGATTTTCTTGAATTTCAATGAGTTAATCATCCATCCTGAATCAAATCGGCAACACGCCGAACATGTCCCTGAGGGCAATGATAACCTGCACAACGGGCCGCGGCCTGCCCGCCTGAATGTCGTGCGCACCACACATCAGGCACGGCCCAGCAAAAAGGCCGCTCCTTGCGGCGCGGCCCTTCTGGTCAGGAATATCCGATATCGGTCAGTTATTGACCGTGTCTTCGACGGCATTGGCCGTCGACTTCACATCCTTGCCAACACCCCTGACTGTGTTGGCGCAGGCGGCAAGTGCCAGGGCGCAGATGATGACGGTTACAGGCGCAAGACGTGACATGAACAGTGTCTCCCTCTTCGATAGTTTCGCCTGTGAGCAACGGGAAGCTGTGGCAGTTGTTCCATCGCAACTGTCAAAAACGTGTCGTCTTCAGAATTTCCCTGTGCGATGCAGCACATCGAAAGTGGCCCTGATATGATCCGCCACCGCCTTTACAGGCGCACTTGCCTCCGGCGCCACCACCATGGCGAGGATGTAGTTGCCGATCTCCGGCATGCCGTCCGCAGGGCCGAGTTCCACCATGTCATCGCCGAGAAACGACTTCGGCAGCGGCGCCACCGCCAGATCCGCCATGATGGCGGCGCGCTGGCCAGCCGTGTGCGCGCTCATATAGGCAACCCGATAGTCGCGGCCTTCCCGCCCGAGCGCCTCAAGCGCTCCGGCACGCCATGCGCAGCCCTCCTCCCAGATCGATACAGGCAACGGTTCGCGCATATAGGCGCAGCCGCCTTTTGCTCCTGCCCACACGATCGGTTCGCTCAGCAAGGTTTCGGCTCCGTGCGAAGGCTTGCCATAGGAGTTGGTGAGCAGCGTGATGTCGAGCGCCCGGTCATCCATGCGGCGCCGTAAATTCACGCTCTGATCGATGGTGACGTCCACGGCGATGGAAGGATGCGACTGCGCGAAACGCTTGAGCACATGCGGCAGGACGCGCTCGCCATAGTCGTCGGGCGAGCCGAGGCGCACAACGCCGACGATATCCGGCACGATGAACTTCGATACCGCCTCGCGGTTGATGGCCAGCATGCGCCGCGCATAGCCGAGCAGCATCTCACCATCCGTGGTCAGCTTCACCGAGCGCGCATCACGCGAGAACACGGAGCGGCCGAGAATGTCCTCAAGCTTCTTGATCTGCATGGAAACCGCGGACGGCGTTCGGTAGACGGAACTGGCTGCAGTCGTAAAACTTCCCGTTTCGGCGATGGCGACGAAGGTGCGCAGCACATCGAGATCGAGCAGCGGCAAGGGGTGATTGAGCGGAGCGTTCATCGGCTTCTCATTCAGTAATTTTGAACAAAACCTTCATTTCATTTCGTTTGATTGAACATCAACGTCGCGCGATAGTCAACCTCATCGAAGCGAGGCACGGATACCCCGCCTGAAGCATGTCGCCCGAAAGTGGGAACCGGTTTCGGGACAGCGACACGCCTGAAACAGGGACTCAAAGCGTAAGGAGCGAATTTGAAAGATCGCGACACGCTTTAAGAACATCCGCCCGGCTGGAATGAAAGGAGACAAATATGCCCCTGCTGCCGCTTATCTTCAACGCGATCGACACCATCAGCAAGGCGCGCGCACGCCATCAGACGGAACGCATCATGCGTTCCCTGCCGCTGGAGATACAGAAAGACATCGGCTGGCCCAACACCAGCGAGCCACCCTGCACGTCAGTTCAGATCGCCGCCCACAATAGCCTCGGCTTGCGGGCCGGCCAGTGCTGAACCCCTTTTCCGGCACCGGATACAGGCTTTGCTGCGTTGCTGCGCATAAACCCGGCTCGACCTGACCGCCGAGCCGGCAAAATATCTTTTTACCGACACCCTACCCGATTGACAGGAAATGATTTTCCTGATGACGCTATGCCATAAGCGACGTTCCGCACGCGCCTTGGCACCGGGAGGGTACCTTGAACGCCGTACAGCAGCCGATCAAACGGTCATTCGTCTTTTTCCTGGTACCTGACTTCACCATGATCGCCTTTGCGACGGCGCTGGATCCCCTGCGCTCGGCCAATCGCATGCTCGGCTACGAGGCCTATAGCTGGCGCCTCGCCAGCGTCGATGGCAGACCCGTGCGTGCATCAAACGGCGTCGAGTGCGCCGTCATCACCTCGCTGGAGGACGAGCGCCGCAAGATGTCGGGTCCGGAGCGGCCATCCATGGTAGTCGTCTGCAGCGGGCTTGAGGTGGAAAAATACACCAACAAGTCGGTCTTCGCCTGGCTTCGCGAGGAATACAATCGCGGCGTCGCCATCGGCGGGCTGTGCACCGGCGCGCATATTCTGGCCGCAGCGGGCCTGCTCTCGAATAAGCGCTGCGCCATCCACTGGGAAAACCTGCCGGGCTTTTCCGAAACGTTCCCGAAGGTGAATGTGTTCGCCGATCTCTTCGAGGTCGACCAGAATATCTACACCTGCGCCGGAGGCACCGCGGCTCTGGATATGATCCTGAAGCTGATCGGCGAAGATTTTGACGAGCATCTGGTCAATCGCGTCTGCGAGCAGGTGCTGACCGACCGCGTGCGCAGCCCCACCGACAGGCAGAGGCTGCCATTGCGGGCACGCCTCGGGGTACAGAACTCCAAAGTGCTGACCATCATCGAACTGATGGAGGCCAATCTTTCCGAGCCGCTGTCACTGATCGAGATCGCCGACAATGTCGATCTGTCGCGCCGTCAGATCGAGCGCCTGTTCCGCTCGGAAATGGGCCGCTCGCCCGCGCGCTATTATCTGGAAATCCGTCTCGACCGGGCAAGGCATCTGCTGATCCAGTCGACCATGCCTGTGGTGGAAGTGGCGATTGCCTGCGGCTTCGTTTCGGCATCGCATTTTTCCAAATGCTACCGCGAACTCTACGCGCGCTCGCCCCAGCAGGAGCGCATGGACCGCAAGCAACTGCTGGCGGCTTGAACGGCATCCGCAGTGCCTGAACCCGCTACTGAGCGTCCATCATCCAGTAGCGGTTGCGCCACATCTTCTCGCCCGCAAGGCAATCGCTGGCCGACATCGCCTGCGCCAGAATAACGGGAGGATGCATCTGATCGGCGGGAAGCGGAACAACCGCGAGTTCAAGAACCAGCTTTCGCCGCACGGCTTCCGGAAACTGTGTCCAGTCATTGACCGGGATCATGAAGGCGCCCGGCCCGCCAATCACGCAGTCCGCATAGTAGCGGTCCAGATTGGCAACATCATAGCCTGAATCAAAGCCGCCATTGGTCATCAGCGGCAGGCCGTTGATCGTAATTCCCTGCCTGACCAGACGATCGCGCACTTCAGTTACCGGAGCGCCCTGATTGTTCGGGCCATCTCCGGAAATGTCGATGACCCGCTTCATGCCCTCAAAGCCGCTTTCGGCGAACAGATCGCCGCCAAACTCCAGGGCAGCGGATATCGAGGTTCGCCGCGCACTGTTTGGCGGATTGCGAGAAAGCTGCGCGGCAACCCGCTCGGCATCCTCCCTGCCCGCGATCAATGTCCACGGCACCACGACATGCTGTGTGGTGGTGCCGGCCCATTCGACATAGGACACGGCAATGCGCCCATGCGCGCCGTCCGCAATGGCCCGCAAAACGCTGTCGTGTGTAAGTGCTGCCGCATAGCCGTGCCGCTGTATTTCCAGTTCGGCGGGTGACATCGACAGGGACACGTCCACAGCCAGCACGAGTTCGATGTCGACCGGCTCGGCTTTTGCTGCCGCGCCGGAGAAAATCCCCGCCGTGACCAGCGCTGCGCCGGCGGCGAGAACATGTCCTGCATTGTTCAACAAGGCTGACATGGCAAGGAAGCTACGCCGAATTCCCCTGATGTGAAAGCCGCACACCGGCCATCCCACGCAACGCGCTTTCACATTTTTGGGAGCAGAACACTCATCCCACACTCCTGTGGAATTCATCTTCCGTTGCGATACCCCCCTTTCATTTTCCGGGATAGGTTATATAGGATATTTATTGACTAAAAATCTCATGTTTTTCGGATCGATTTTTTCGATCCGATGCCATTTTCGCGAATGAAGGGGATTGTTTTGCGAAAATGGCACATGGAAGGTGGCATATGTCCTCCGTCCGTTGCCGGCTACGGCACGAACGGCACCTTGTCGCAGAATGACAAGCTTCCACCTTCCCCAGCCGCAGCCAGTCAAACCCTGACCAGCCAAAAAATGCACCGGATACGGCCGGTGTCTTCTTTTCGGCTGCGCGCGCACCTGCACCTGCAAATGCAGCCGGCAATTGCAAAAATCACGGTTCCGAAGCGACCCGTGGTGGGACAGGAGTGGAAAGAAATGCACAAAATCGGACGCGGCACAGTCGGGGGTCTTGCCAGTCTTCTTTTGCTGTCGGCATCGATCAATGCAGTTTTGGCGCAAACCAGCCAGAATGCAGAGGAAGAAGAACAGACGACCGTTCTCAAGCAGATCGTCGTGACGGCAAGCGGTCATGCACAGACAATACCGGATGCACCCGCAACCATCACCGTCATCAGCGGCGAGAAGATTGCTTCCAAGCCGTATGCCAGCGTGGCCGACGTGCTGCGCGATGTGCCCGGCGTCATCGTCAACACGCCATCGGCCCGTTCCGGTGCCGCCTCGATTTCCATTCGCGGCATGAGCGAAGGCTATGTGTCCATGCTGGTCGACGGCAAACCGCTCGGAAACTCGTCCGAGGCCACCTATAATGGTTTCGGTTCCGGCCTTGCCACCGGCTACCTGCCGCCGCCATCCGCCATCGAGCGCATCGAGGTCATTCGCGGCCCGATGTCTTCCCTTTACGGCTCATCCGCGCTGGGCGGCGTGATCAACATCATCACCAAGCCGGTTTCGGATGTGTGGACCGGCACGGTGACGACCGGCTTCACCGCCTACAGCCATGACGAGGCCGGCAATTCCTATGAGGGCCGTTTCTACCTGAACGGACCGATCGTGTCTGACAGGATCGGTCTCTCGCTGTGGGGCTCGCTGCACAACCGCGAAGACCGTGGCCTGACGACCGGCGCATCGCAGGACATGTCGCGCAAGAGCCTCGGCGGCAAGCTGAGCATGACGATCACCGAGAATCAGGACCTGGCGCTTGAGATCGCCCAGAACCGGAGCGACACGAAGACCAGAGCCGCCTCGACCAGCGGCGTCGACGTCGATCACATGAACTACAGCGCCGTTCACAAGCTGCGCTGGGGACAAGAATATGAAACGACATCGTTCCTGACCTATGAGGATGTCGACTTTGAAAACGGCACCAACATTTCAGGCTACAACCAGCTCAACTTCAACACCAAGACCAGCGCGAGCCTTGGCAGTCACGACCTGATCGCCGGCTTCGACTACAAGGCGGAAGAAACCCGCCACTCGCCCAACCGCGTTCCATCGAACATCGACCCCAACATGGAGCGCTGGCACTGGGCTTTGTTCGGCGAGGACAATTTCCATATCACCGAAGACTTCACCACCACATTCGGGCTTCGCTACGACAAGAACGAGCGCTATGGCTCTCACTTCACGCCACGTCTCTACGGCGTCTATCATCTGAACCCTGCCCTGACGTTCAAGGGCGGAATGAGCGGCGGCTACAAGGTTCCCAGCCTCAAGCAGGCCGACGACAACATCATGGAGCCTTCAGGCGGTGACGGCCGCGCGCGCGACAAGGGTAATACCAATCTCAAGCCGGAAGAAAGCACCAACTACGAGATCGGTATGGTGTGGGAAAACGACTTTGGCCTGCAATTCGGCCTCACAGCCTATCACACCCGGTTCAAGAACAAGATCACAACGGAACGGATCTGTGCGCATGATACGCCGGAGCCCGGACTGCCCACCGACTGCGGAATGAATGCTCCCGGCAATCCAATCAAATGGATAAACCAGTACATCAATCGCGATGCGGCAGAACTGAATGGCGTCGAAGCAACGGTCGATTTCCCTGTCGGCGATGTGGATGTGTCGATGAACTACACCTATTCACGCAGCAAGATCACCAAGGGCGCGAAGGTTGGCGAACGGTTCAACAATCTGCCCGAACATGTCGCCAATCTGGGGCTGGACTGGCATGCGACCGAGGACCTCACACTGTGGGGCAAGGCGCAATATCGCAGCCAGACCCATGATTCCGGCAACGCCCGCATCGGCTCGCACGCCATCTTCGATGTGGGAATGGAGTACCGCATCAACGATCATTTCAAGGGCACCGCCGCCGTTTACAACATCGGCGACAAGCGCTTCAACAATGATTACGAGGACGGGCGCCGCTTCTGGCTCGGCCTGACCAGCAGCTTCTGACGCAGAAGAAAAGCCCCGCGCAGTCGGCGCGGGGCTTTTGCCATCAGCTTCTCGGCTTCAGGTTTTCCGGATCGTAAAGCGGCCTGTACCCCACCGCCGCGACCTCGACCGGATAGGTTTCGCCGAAATACTCCACCGCCAGCCTGCTGCCTTGCTGACAATAGCTCCACGGCAAATAAGCCAGCGCGATATTCCTGCCGATCGTCGGGCCATATGCGACGGATGTCGTATAGGAGCGACGGCCGAGTTCATCGACCAGAACGTCACCGCTATTCGGATCGACCACCGGCATATTGCCGACCGGATAACGGGCAACGCCGTTTGCATCGACATTGCCGGTCATCACCAGCGTGCACAGCATCGCAGGCTGATGGTCGCACGCCCTGTATTCCAGATGCTTCGCCTTGCCGCAGAAATCGGCTTCCTTGACCTTGGGGCGGGCAAGATCGGCCTCCAGCAGATTGTATTCGGTGAGCAGATCGGCGTTCTGGAGGCGCAGGCTCTTTTCCATGCGCCGCGTGTTGGCATAGGTCTCGACGCCGACGGCGATCACGCCGGTGGAGCGCAGCGCATCCCACACCGCCAACCCGTCCTCATAGGCCATGTGCAGTTCCCAGCCCTGCTCGCCGACATAGGAAATGCGGAACGCGGAAACTTGCCTGCCGGCAATGCGGATCGGCCTGATGGCGGCGAAAGGAAAATTTTCCTGCGAGAGGCCGTCCGGGTCTTCCACCACCTTCTGCAGGGTCGCGCGGGCATTCGGCCCCCACACGCCCAGCGTGATGTATGTCTCGCTCACGTCGGTAATGGTGACGTCAAAGCCCTTATCCTGCGCCACCCGCTTCATGTAACTGAAATCGCGCGGGCCGGCATCGGCGCCGTCGACGATGCGGCAGCAGTCGGCCATGCGGAACACCGTCAGGTCGGCGCGCACCATGCCCTCCTCGTCGAGGAAGTGGGTGTAGATGCCCTTGCCGATATTGGCGTCACCGCCGATCTTCGCCGCGCACAGCCATTCCATCAGCCCCACATGATCGGGGCCTTCGACATCGTACATGGCGAAGTGCGAGAGGTTGATGATGCCGCAATCTTCGCTCAGCGCCAGATGCTCGGCGTTGGAAACGCGCCAGAAATGGCGGTTGTCCCATTCGTTCTCACGCACCGGTACGCGCTCGCCATATTTCTCCAGCAAGTGCTCGTTAGCGGCGTAGCCATGCGCGCGCTCCCAGCCGCCCAGCTCCATGAAATAGCCGCCGAGCTCCTTTTCGCGCTCGTAGAAAGGCGAGCGGCGGACATTGCGGCCACCCGAAAACGGCTCGCGCGGATGCACGGCCGGATTATAGACCTTCATCGCCGTTTCGGTGCAACGCGCGGTGATGAAGTCCTCCTCAAGCTGGAAAGGCTGGAAGCGGCTGTAATCGATACGGTTATGGTCGATGGACGTGCGGCCGTCCGTCATCCAGTCGGCGATCAGCTTGCCCATGCCGGGACCATCCTTGACCCAGATGCCGACGGCATACCACAGCCCCCTCACCTTCTGGCTCTCACCCATGGAAGGCCCGCCATCGGTGGTGACCTGAAGCAGGCCGTTGAAGGAATGGCTTTCGTTGTAGCCGAGCTCGCCGAGGATCGGCGTCAGCTCCATGGCCCGCTCCAGCGGTTCCATGATCTGGTCCATATCGAGGTCGCGCTGTGAAGGAGACAGCCGCGCTTCCTCCTTTTCGAGCAGATCGCGCGGATGGACGAGGCGTGGACTGGTCTCCTCGTAATAGCCCCATTCGATCTGTCCGCCCTCGGCGGTCTTCGGGTCGCCCGTGTCGCGCATATAGGCCGAGTTGCCCTGATCGCGCATCAGCGGCCAGCCGATCTCCTTGCCGGTTCCTGCAAACTCATTATAGGGGCCGAAGAATGTCAGCGGGTGGTCGATCGGCATCACCGGCAGATCCTCGCCGGCCATTTCGGCGATCAGCCGCCCCCACAGGCCGGCGCAGACCACCACATGATCGGCCATGATCGTGCCGCGATCCGTCACCACGCCTTTGATGCGCCCGCCCTCGATGACCAGCGAGCGCGCGGAAGTGTTGGCGAAGGCCTGCAGTTTGCCGGCGGCGACGCCCTCATCGACCAGCTTGCCCGCCACCGTCTGCGAGCGCGGGATGACGAGGCCGGCATCGGGGTCCCACAGCCCACCCTGAACCATATCCTCCTCGATCAGCGGGAATTTCTCCTTGATTTCCGCCGGCTCGATCAGCCGTGCGCGCGTGCCGAAGGCGCGGCCGGAGGTCACCTTGCGCCGGATCTCCTCCATGCGGGCATCGTCGCCCACGCGCGCCACCTCAAGCCCGCCAACGCGGGCGTAGTGGCCCATCCGCTCGAAGAATTCGATGGAGTAGAGCGTCGTCCAGCAGGACAGGAAGTCATGACTGGTCGCGTAGCAGAAGTCGGAAGCATGCGCGGTGGAGCCGATGTCGGTCGGGATGCCGGACTTGTCGATGCCGACGATATCGTCCCATCCGCGCCCGATCAGATGATGCGCGACCGAAGCGCCGACGATACCGCCGAGGCCGACGATGACGACCTTCGCCTTTTCCGGAAACCCTGCCATAGCCCGCAACTCCAAAGTGCTGTCCGGGAAGGACTATAGGGCGAGACGAGGAGCCGACCGCAGCCTGTTTGCGACACGCTTCGCATACAGCGCGACGGAAGCCGCGCGATGGTTTCCGCTCCCCTTTTTTGAAAGCAGAAGGCCGGACTTGCAGCCCGGCCTTTGCATCGGAATTTTCTTTTGCCTGCGAGAGGAAACTTACTTCACGCGAGCAACACCACCCGAAATCTCGATGGTTTCGGCACCTGTCAGCGCCTCAAGGTCGCCGTTCGGCATGGTCACGAAACAGCCATTCGGGCAAAACTCGACGGTCTCGCCGGGGCCCAGCGTCAGTTCCCGCTTGCTGCTGCCTTCGGTAACGATCAGCGTGCGCTGATCCGAATCCTTGTTCACGGCGCTGGCCGCCAGAGCCGCCCCGGATGCCGAGAGCAGGACCGATACGGCGATCAGTGATTTCAACATTGCGTTTCCGGTGTCGCCACCGCCCCTGTTTGCCATTGCAAGGCATTCCCGCCAATGCAGGCAGCTTATAGGAGAACGAAGCTGAACCGCAACTGAATGCCTCATTCATGTCGCAATCGGGTGTAGGGGATGATTTGGCGTCGGGCAGCGGACCAAAAATGGAATCCGATTTCCGTGATTCCAATGGACGCCCGGGAATCTATGCCGGATCCGGCTTGCCCGGCCTGCGCCTGCCCTTGCGCGCTCTTTCTTCTTCCTCTGCTTTCAGCCGCTCCCGCTCGGCAAACTCGGCCTCGGTCTTGTCGTCATCATGCGGCCATGGCTCCAGAACCGGCCGCTTGTATTCGGCGCGCGTCGCAGAAGGAATTTCGATCCCCTCGCGGTTGAAGGCGTCCATGATCGCGAAGCGGACGTCGTTCTGTACCCCGCCGCTGTTGGTGATATCGGCAAGGAAAAAGCGTATTTCGAATTCCAGCGCCGCTGACCCAAAATTCGAAAACTGCACGAAGGGTTCCGGATTCTTAAGTATGGAGGGCTGCGCCCGCGTGATCTCCAGCAGGATTTCCTGAACGCGTCTCACATCGGTGCCATAGGCAACGCCGACCCGGATATCGACGCGCCCAAGCTTGTTGCGATGCGTCCAGTTGCCGACGGCGCCGTTGATGAGATTGGAGTTCGGCAGGATGACCGTCTGGCGCTGGAACGTCTCGATCTCGGTGGCGCGTACGCTGATTTTGCGCACAGTGCCGCTGACATCACCGGCCACGATCCAGTCTCCCACCTTGAACGGCCGCTCGGCGAGCAGGATCAGGCCCGAGACGAAGTTCGAGACGACATTCTGCAGTCCGAAACCGATACCGAGGGAGAGCGCACCGGCAACAAGCGCGAGGCTGGAAAGATCGATGCCGGCCGCCGATATGCCGACCAGCGCAGCAATCGCTATACCAGCATACCCGACCACGAGGCTGATGGAATTGCGCACGCCGGCGTCGACCTTGCCGCGCGCCATGACCGAGCCGTCGAGCCAGCCCTGAAACCATCGGGTCAGGAAATAACCGATGGCAAAGACCAGTATGCCGCTCAATATGCCGAGCAGCGATATGGTCACCGAACCGATGCTGAACCCGGTGGCCAGCTTCTGCGCCCAGGCCTGAATATCTCCGGGCTGGAATCCCCACATGAACAGGGTAAGCGGCAGGAAGATCAACAGAATGAGGAAATTGAGCAGGACGCTGACGCCAAGCCCGATCTGATCCATGGAGCTTTCTTCGGCATAGCCTTTGGCCATCATCCAGCGGCCCAGCCATGATCCGCCCAGCCCGCCTTCCGCGCCGATTGCGGCGGCGCAAAGGAAGCCGATATAGGCCGTCACCAGAATGGTGCCCGTCATCACCACTTGCAACGACAGGAAGATGGCAAAGCCGATATAGCCGAACAGGGCGGCCCCGATGGTAAGCCCACCGATCAGGAACAGACTGTAGCGCAGCCACACCGGCCACGGCTTCCAGTTGCCCTCAGGCGTCCTGAACGGCTTGACGTTGCCGATCAGCAGCAAAATGACGCCGACGATCAGCGAGGCTACGAAGCTGCGCGTCACCGTCAGCGACAGTGGCGACGACATCTGATCGGCCACCTGCGAAAGGAAATTGTTCAGCGCAACCGCTATCGCCATCGCGGTCGCCAGCCGCACCAGCCAGCGTGCCGGGCGCGATTCCACCGGCACGAGCCGCCATTGCGGGAGTTTCGGCACCAGCGCGGCATTGGCCAGCCGGTTCACCAGAAAAACGCCGAGCACCATCAGCATGGCCGAACGCAGATAGAGCCCGATATCGCCGCGCAGCACCTGATTTGAACTGAAGAAGAAGAAGGTCGCTGCAAAAAATACGGTGAGGGCTCCGGTCGGCAGCAGGGTCGACCAGAAGGCAACCGAAAGCCGGGTCAGGTAGGATGGTTCTTCCACGGCGGGGTCGGCCCTGAACAGACCGCCCACCAGCCGCCTGCCGCCGAACATCAGCACAAGGGCCGCGATCAGCGCCATGAACGTTGCGGCGATCATGGCGTTGAACTTGTATTTATAAGCAAAATTAGCCCAGGACGTGATGGCCGTGCTGAACTTTCCAAACTCGTTGGCCGCGTCGGAAATCATCTTGCCGCTGAACGTTTCCGTCAATGCATAACGGCGGGTCAGCATGCTGCGGAACAGGTCGCGCCGGATCGTGGCGATCTGCTCGATGAGCTTGTTGGAGCGAAGCGACAGGCTCTGCGCCGTCGCGATAACGGCATTGATCTCCGTCTTCTCCGCTGCGAGGGCCTGCCGCTCCTCCCGCAACGTTTCCGCCTCCGGCGGCTGACCGTCGGCGGGTGCCGCGCCCAGTTGCTCGACACGTGCGTTGATCTCGGCCAGGCGCGGCTTGAACGCGAGCGCGCTCTGCAATGCCTCGGTGGACACGGCTTCAAGCTTCAGGCGCAGGCGAACCAGATAGGCATCGTCATCACCATGCTCGATAATGTCCTTCTCAAGCCCGTCCAGCGTGACGGTCAGCGCATCCAGCGCCCGCTGCTGCTCCTCAAGCAGTTGCGCAGCCTCAGCCGCTGCCATGTCCTGTGCGAAAACAGGCCGGGCGGGGCCACCGAATACAAGAAACAAAACGAGGCAAAGGCGGGCGATATGCGAAAGCATGATCCGAACTGAATTCCGTTGACGCCTGCCGCAGCCGCCATGATGTACCGGCGCGGGAATGGTCATAGATAGAGAGGTCACAGGAACCCGGCAAGCGATGAGCGCTGGCTGAATGGTTTATACGCCAAAGGTGCTCCAAAAGAGGAAATCTTTGCGTTAGAAGCGGTGCAAATACCCATCTCAGGGGTTTTGGCGGCTGCCAGCAGCATGCCCCACCGCAAGAGAAATCGAACAAAAATGCCTTCAGCCTCATCACGAATCACAAACCTCATGCCGTCGGGCAAGAGCGGCTGGGAAGTCCACGCGGAAGCGCTGATGCGTCGTCAGGCGGATAACGACATCATCGTTCTTTCGGTTGGCGACCATGATTTTCATACGCCCGCCGAAACAGTCGAAGCCTGTGTGGCGGCAGTCCGCGAGGGGCGCCACCACTACACGCATCTGGCCGGCATCCCGCGCCTGCGCGCCGCAATGGCGCATTTGTCCACCCGCTGCTCGGGCGTTGAAACCCCGGTTGAACAGGTGATAGCGGCACCCGGCGGACAGGCAGCCCTTTACGCCGCCTTGCAGGCAACGCTCGATCCCGGCAGCCACGCCATCGTCGTCGCGCCCTATTACGCCACCTATCCCGGCACGTTCCGCGCGGCCGGTGCCGAATTCACGATCGTGGAAGCGCGTGCCGCCGATGGCTTCCAGCCCGATGCCGCCGCAATCGAGGCCGCACTGCGTCCCAACACCCGCGCCATCCTCATCAACACGCCCAACAATCCGACCGGCGCCGTCTACACGCGCGCGGCGCTGGAAGGCATCGCCGATCTGTGCCGGCGTCACGATCTGTGGCTGCTCTCGGATGAGGTTTACTGGACGCTCGGCGCTTCCGAACACCTGTCGCCCCGCGCCCTGCCCGGCATGGCCGAGCGCACCATCGTGATCAACTCCATGTCCAAGAGCCATGGCATGACCGGCTGGCGCATCGGCTGGCTGACGGCTCCGAAGCAGCTTGTCGATCTGCTGACCGGATTCAATCTGGTATCCACCTATGGCCTGCCCGATTTCATTTCCCATGCCGCCGCCGAAGCCATGGAGAATGACTACGGCGTAGCCGAAATCGCCGCCCGCTATGCCGGCCGGCGCGACATCTTCCTCGAAGCCATAAGCGGCGCCAACCATATTCAGGTGCGCGGCTCCGAAGGCGGCATGTACATCATGCTCGACATCTCGGCCATCGAACCGGACGACGAGGCCTTCGCCTGGGCGCTGCTCGATGCCGAAAAGATCAGCGTCATGCCGGGTTCCAGCTTCGGCGAGGCCGCCGCCGGGCACATCCGCATCAGCCTGTGCAAGCCGGAACCGGTTTTGCAGGAGGCAGCAACCCGGCTGCTCCGCTTCGCGTCGGACTACGCAAGAAAGGCCGCCTGAGCGTTCGCCACGCCTCTGCATCGACAGGCCCGGCCGGAAACGCTACTGATTGAGGATTATCCGGCAAGGCAGATCTCGGGAAAGCGGAATGGCAGCGCAGGGACGGAAAATCTGGTGGGGCGACTTCAAGGCGCCCGACTTCGCTGAGATCAACCCCGAAGAGACCATCGCCGTGCTGCCGGTGGCGGCGGTCGAGCAGCACGGACCGCATCTGCCGCTGTCCACCGATGCCGACATCATGAACGGCATGCTGGCAACCGCAATCCCGCTTGTTCCCCAAGACCTCGATCTGCGCATCCTGCCGGTACAGGCAGCCGGCAAGTCGGACGAGCACGTCTACGCGCCGGGAACGCTGAGCATCCCTGCAGCCAGTCTCATCGAATCCTGGAACGAGCTTGGCGCATCGGTGGCGCGCGCGGGCGTGCGCAAGCTGGTCGTCATCACTTCGCATGGCGGCAACGAGGAGGTGATGGGCATCGTCACCCGCAATCTGCGCGTCCGCTTCGGCATGATGGCGGTGCGCACGAGCTGGGAACGCTTCGGACGGCCGGACGGACTGTTCAGCGCGCATGAGGTTCGGCGCGGCATTCATGGCGGCGACGTGGAAACCTCGCTGATGCTGCATTTCCGCCCCGATCTCGTTGAATTGGAAAAAGCGGACAACTTCGCCTCCCGCGCCGACAAGGCGGAACGGGAATTCGCCCTGCTCAACGCACAGAGCCCGCATGCCTTTGCGTGGATCGCCAGCGACCTCAACCCGCATGGCGTGGTCGGCAACGCCGCCGCCGCCACGGCCGAAAAAGGCCGGCTGACGGCAGAGCATCAGGCCAGGGGTTTCGTCACCCTGCTGGAAGATGTGCGCAAGGCACGGCTTGCGGACTGGCTTAGCTGAAGCAATTCCAGCAAAAATGCGACGCGGTTTTGTTTTCGGAATTGCGTCAACCTAAAGGGTTACGGGTGTTTCCGAGATTCGGTAAAAGCGGAAACGCCTAACCGAACGGGTCGAGTTCGAACACTTCGCCCTCGAACGCATCCGCCCCGCGCCCAATGCCCTTTATCGCAGCAATCATCCGCCCTTCGCGGCCGAGCAGCGCGTCGGCCACCGCGATCAGGCGACTATTGGGCGTCGCGGAAGGCGAGAGCCAGCGCAGCATGGCGGCAAGTTCCGCCTCGTCACTGTGGGGATTGAGGGCAGCGGCGACGATATAGGCGGCGGCTGGAGAGCGGCTGACGCCAGCATAGCAATGAATGACCATCGGCCTCGCGCGGTCCCATTCAGAGACAAAATCCAACAGGCGGCGCACATGCGCCTCGCCCGGCAGGGTCAGCCCGTCGCGCAATTCGGCAATGTCGTTCATGCGCAGATGAAGATGATCCCGCTCCGCGATCGAGGCCGGGCGCGCCATGTCCATGTCGGCGGAAAGCAGCGTGACCAGCCTTCCCGCACCGGTTCGCGAGACGGTCTGCTCCAGTTTCGAAAGCGGGCAGACATGGATCATCGCGCGCCCTTCCATCTGGCCAGCGCCGCCTCCAGCCGCCGCCATTCCGCGTCATTCCCCGGCAGGCCTGCGCGCAGCGCATGCGGGCGATCCCTGAAATGGCGCAGCACTATACCGTGCTCACCAAGAGCCCGGAAAAGCGCGCTGGCCTCAGCAAATTCCATGTAGCGATAGAGCGGCGTGCCGCCCCGCACTTCGACGCCGCGGCCGGCGAACAGCCTGTCGAGCCGCTCCGCCTCGCCTTCCAGCCGAGCCCGCATCTGTCGCTGCCAGTTCGCGTCGGAAAGAGCCCTGATGCCATATTCCAGCGCCGGGCCGGAGACGGCCCATGGCCCGAAACCGCCGGCCAGCCGCGCCACGGTCTCCGTGTCGGCAAGGGCAAACCCAAGCCGCACGCCGGCAAGGCCGAAGAATTTTCCGAAGGAGCGCAGCACCACCAGTCCGCCCTGTCCCACATCACCGGCAACGCTTTCCCGGTGCGGGCCGACATCCATGAAAGCCTCGTCCACCACCAGCAATCCGCCTTTGGCCTCCATACGGGACGCCAGTTCCGTGAGGTCGCGGCGGGCAATCACGCGCCCGTCCGGATTGTTCGGATTGACGACAATGGCGAGGTCGGCTGCGGAAAGTGCGCCGAAATCCGGCGTTTCTTCCACCTCATGGCCGGCAATGCGGGCGGCGCGCGCATGCTCGGCATAGGTCGGTCCGAGCACCAGCGCCCGGCCCGGCTTCACCAGTGAACAGACGCGTGGCAGCAAGATCTGCGTGCCGGGCGCACTCACCACATTTACCGGCGACGGCGCGCCATATGCTGCGGCCGCGACGGCTGTGAGTTCCTCCGCCCGCGCCTGCTCGGGCAGACGGGTCAGGGCGGTGGCGGGCAGGTCGAAAAGCGGATAGGAGTGCGGATTGATCCCGGTTGAAAGATCGACGAAGGGTTCCGGCGCCTGCGGAAACAGCGCCCGGGCCCTACCGAGGCTTCCGCCATGATCGACCGCCGCCAATGCTTCGCCCGGAATATCCATGTCGGTCCTGATTGCCTTCATCTCGCTGGTTGCCGAACGCATCACCGGATATCCGGACTGGCTCTTCCGCGCCATCGGCCATCCCGTCACCTGGATCGGCAGGCTGATATCCTGTCTCGACCGAACGCTCAACCTCGCCTCCTCTTCCGGCGCGACAAGACGGCTTTGCGGCGTGCTGGCGCTTCTGGTGATCGTATCGGTGCCCGCCGCCATCGCCTTCGCCATCGAGACGCTGCTCGGCCGCGTTGCCTTCGGCTTCCTTGTCACCGCGATATTGGCGTCCTCGCTGCTGTCGCAACGCAGCCTCGGCGAGCATGTCGAGGCCGTTGCGACCGCACTGGAAACCGGCGGCCTTGAAGCGGGGCGCATGGCGGTGTCGATGATCGTCGGCCGCGATCCCGAGCAACTGGACGAAGCAGGCGTCTCCCGCGCCGCCATCGAAAGCCTTGCCGAGAATTTTTCCGATGGCATCGTCGCCCCTGCCCTGTGGCTGGGCGTGGGCGGACTGGCTGGCGGCGCGGCCTACAAGGCCGTCAACACCGCCGATTCCATGATCGGCCACCGCACCGCACGTCATGAGGCCTTTGGCTGGGCCTCGGCACGCTTCGACGATCTGGTCAATCTCCCCGCCTCGCGGCTGACCGGCCTGCTGATCGTTGTCGCCGCTTTCCTGATGAAAGGCGCCGACGCTCATGCCGGCTGGCAGGCGATCCGGCGCGATGCCAAAAAACATCGTTCACCCAATGCCGGCTGGCCGGAAGCGGCCATGGCCGGCGCGCTGGGGCTCGCCCTCGCCGGTCCCCGCGTCTATGGCGGCGTCACGGTGGATGATTCCTTCATGGGCGAAGGCGGCCGGCGCGATGCCGAGGCCGCCGACATTCGCCGCGCACTGAAACTCTACCGGATCGCCGACATGCTGCTCATCGCGCTATTCGGTCTGGCAGCGGCGGCGCTCTGGCTCGTCTGATCAGAGGATTTTGCAGTCAGGTGGAACCACCTGATGTTGCATAACTACGGCTAAACAGACAGACAGCGCGGCAGTCCGGATTTGTTCGGGCGTCAGCCGCGCTAGGCGCGCCGCGCCTCGAAAGTGATGATGCCATCGCCCTTCTGCGGCTTACGGCCATGCTGGTAGTCGCCACAGGCGCTCACCTCGCTGAAGCCGACAGCTCGCAAGGCCAGTTCAAATTCCGCCACACCCCACCAACGCAGGGCGAACAGGTCGATCTCGCTGTCCACCGGCTTGCCGGCGCGCCAATGCTCATAGCGCAGGCTGGTCGTGGTTGTCTGCGCCACATAGTCCGTCTCGATCCGGTCGGCGGTCAGCGTCAGCAGGTCTTCGCCGGCCTTCCATGTCCGCACCGAATGCGGCGCATCGAGAAAACCATCGATGGCATCGAGGTCGAGGATCAGCCGCCCGCCGGGCGCGAGATGGTCATGGAAGCGTTTCAGCACGCCAAGTGCGGCTTCATAGTCGGTGATCAGCTGGATGGAGCCGAGCGGCACGAGGATAGCCTCGAAGCGCTCATCATAGGAAAAACCCTCGAAGGTCTGCCGGCTCAGCGCCGCCGGCAGCGACCGGCTCTCACAGGCTGCGCGGCAATAGCCCAGCATCTCCTCGGAAGCATCGAAGCCTTTCACGTCCAGCCCCGCCTCCAGCAGCGGCACGAACAGGCGCCCGTTGCCGACAGCAGGTTCAAGCACCGGACCCGTCACGCCTTGCAGACGCTCCAGATAGAATTCGACGTCGCCAAAGGACCGGCCAACCGGCTTGTCCAGCTCATAGACCCAGGCGGCCAGCGTCCCATAACGATTTTGCACTAGAATTCTATTCCCTTCTGCGCTTTCACGCCCGCCGCGAAATGGTGCTTGGTGGACCCCATTTCGGTGACGAGATCTGCGGCCTCGATCAAGGCCGGCCTGGCGTTACGGCCTGTGACCACGACATGCAACCCCTCGCGACGCCCCTTCAGCGCCGCCACCACCTCGTCGAGGTCGAGATAGTCGTAGCGCAGCGCGATGTTGAGTTCGTCAAGCACCACAAGGCTGATCGTCGGATCGGCCATCAACTCCTGCGCCTTCGCCCATGCGGCCTGCGCGGCGGCGACATCGCGCTTCAGATCCTGCGTTTCCCATGTAAAGCCTTCGCCCATGGTGTGCCACGAAACCAGATCGCCGAAACGGGCCAGCGCATCCTGCTCGCCGGAATGCCACGCGCCCTTGATGAACTGGACGACGCCCACCCGCCTTCCATATCCCAGCATGCGCAGCGCCAGCCCGAAGGCGGCCGTGCTCTTGCCCTTGCCCGGCCCGGTGTTGACGATCAGCAGACCTTTCTCGACCGTCTTTGCGGCCACTTCGGCATCCTGAACCGCCTTGCGCTTTTCCATCTTGGCGCGATGGCGCTCCGCCTCCGCATCGTCGATCCTGCGTTCGTCCGCCATATCATTTCACCTTCAGCGGCAGCCCGGCCACCATCATGAGGACGGTGTCGGCAATGGTTGCGATTTTCTGGTTGAGCCGCCCCGCCTCATCACGGAAACGGCGGGCAAGCGCGTTATCCGGCACGATGCCCTGCCCCACCTCATTGGACACCACGAACCACGGCCCGCGCGGACTGGCGAAAACCTCGGCGAGCCGGCGGCATTCGGCATCGAGATCGTGTTCGGCCAGCATGTGATTGGTCAGCCAAAGCGTCAGGCAATCGACCAGCACCGGCTGTCCCTGCGGCTGCGCAGCCAGCACGCCGGCGAGATCGAGCGGTGCGTCGACGGTGTGCCAGCCGGTGCTGCGCCGGCTGCGATGCTCACCGATGCGGGCGCGCATCTCGTCGTCATAGGCTTGCGCCGTCGCGATATAGGTCCAGGGTGCCGGCAGCCCCGCAACCAGTTCTTCCGCATGCCGGCTCTTGCCGGAACGCGCGCCGCCGATGATGAATGTCAGGCCGTTCATGGCCGCCACTCTTACATCGACTTCGGCACATAACGCCAGCTTACCGCCGCGCACCCCACCATCAGAAGGCCGAGCGTGACGAAAACGGAGCCGAGGCCGAAAAAGGCCAGCACGATCGAATAGACCATCGGCGGGGTCAGTTCCGAGAAATCGAGATAGGTGCGGTAGACCGCCGCCATCTGCGAGCGCTCATAGGGATGGACCGAGCGCATGAACACGGTGGAGCCGAGCGCATCGATCGCGATGGTAAACAGCGCGCCGCACAGAAGCAGCGCCCCGGTAATCAGCGGTGCGGTGGTGCTGACCCAGCCGGCTGCAAACAGGGCAACGGACATGGCGGCAAAGGCGAGCGCGATGGTGCCGCGCGTGCCGAAGCGCTTGCCGGCCCTGCCCCAGAAGATGGCGGTGAACAGCAACGCATTGCCGGCGGAAATCAGCAGGCCGCCCGCCACCTCTCCTTCGCCCGCAATGAGCATGAACAGCGGCCCGTAGACGAAGAAGGTCGTCCAGTAGCAATTTCGGCCAAAGGCGATCAGCCAAGCCAGCCGCAAGCGGGGCTGCGCGATGAAGCGGCCGATATTGGTTATCGGGTTCAGTGCGCGGCTCTTGCCGGCCGCGATCATCTGATTGTCGCTCAGGCGATAATACCAGAACAGGGCAAGCAGAATGAGCGCGACGATGGCCACCACGCTGTGAGCGGCATAGATGCCGTAGCGGGTGTAGAGCAGGATGCCGAGCGTCGGCCCACCGGTCCAGGCAAAGGTGGACCATGCCATGCGCAGCGATTCGGAGCGGATGAACTCGGTCTTGCGGATGTGGTCCATGATGTAGAGGTTGAGCGTGATCGACAGCGCGCTGGCTCCCATCACCCGGCACAGCATGCCAAGCGCCTGCCCGATCAGCGTGTCGGTAATGAAGAACAGCGATCCGACAGCCAGAAGGCATGCCCCTGCCGTATAGACCCAGCGCCGCGCGAAGCGCCTGATCAGCATCGGCATGAACAGCGTGACCGAAAGACCGAGCAGCGACACCACCGTATAAAGAACGGAAACCGATTGCTCGCTCTGCAGGATTTCATAGGCCTGTATCGGGATCACGCTGGACACGGTGGCCCGCGCAAAGGATTCCACTGTATAAAGCGAAGCGAAGGTGCGGGCTCCGGCCGGGCGGACCTGCCGCAGCCAGATGGGGTGCCGCACATGCGTAACCATGAAATCCTCCCGTCGAATCCCGCCGGCGGATTCGCCAGCCGCCATTGTGAAGCCTTTGTGACCCAGGACGGTAGCGGGAAACCGACTTTCCCGGCCGAAAACGCGAAATAGTCCAAAGGCTTTTCAGATCTGGACCAACTTAAAACCGTCGGATTTGCACTGCAGGCATCCGGGCGGGCATGGTACGACTCTCAGACCGACCCGCCGGAGCCTCCATGCACTCATCGTCGCCTACTCCCGCTTCGCAAATTCCAGACCGCCGCATCGAGGCCATTGACGTAGCCCGCGGCATCGCGCTGCTGGCCATGGTCAGCTACCATTTCACATGGGATCTGGAGTTCTTCGGCTATGTGACGCCCGGCCTCACCGCTTTCGGCGGCTGGAAGATCTACGCCCGCTGCATCGCCTCCAGCTTCCTGTTTCTGGTCGGCTTCAGCCTCATGCTCGCCCATGGCAACGGCATTCGCTGGAACGGCTTCGGCAAACGGCTGGCCATGATCGTGGCCGCAGCGGCGGCGATCACCATAGCAACATGGTTCGCCACGCCGGGCTCCTTCATCTTCTTCGGCATCTTGCATCACATCGCACTCGCAAGCCTGCTCGGCCTCGCCTTTCTGCGCTTTCCCGCATGGGCGCTGGCTGTTGCGACGGTTTTCGTGGCCATGGCGCCGCAATTCCTGCGCATGCCGATCTTCGATCATCCGGGCCTGTGGTGGCTCGGCCTGTCCACCATCAGCCCGCGTTCCAACGATTATGTGCCGCTGTTTCCATGGTTCGCCGCGGTTCTGGCCGGAATGGCGGCCGCACGTTTCGCGCGCGATTTCGACCTTCTGGCCCGGCTCGGCGGAGAACTGCCGCAACCCACCCTGCGCCCCCTCGTCAAGATCGGGCAGCACAGCCTTGCCTTCTACCTCATCCACCAGCCCGTCCTGATCGCCTGCCTGTGGCTGTTCGCACAGGTCTTTCCGGCGCCCGCTCAGGACCCGAGGACCGGGTTCATGCATGGCTGCGAGACCTATTGCCGTGGATCCCGCGACCAAAGCTTCTGCACAGCCTATTGCGGCTGCATGTTTGACGCGGTTCAAAAAGACGGCACTGTCGACAAGGTGATGAGCGGAACGCAAAATGAAGAACTGTCCCGTCGCGTTCAGGAACTCGCATCGATCTGTACAGCGGAAACGGACATGAAGCTGATGGGGGAGGAAGAATGAAAGCAGTTCCAGCCTGGCGCAGGGTCCCATGGCCGCCGCTGATCTATCTTGCGGCAATTGCCGCCGGCATAGTCCTCGGTCTGCTCGTCCCTCTGCCGCGCATGACCGGCCCGTTCGGCAACGTGCTCTATGCCATAGGCTGGCTGATCATCATTGCCGTCATCGCTTTGTGGGTGTCTTCCTTCCGCGCAATGAGACAGGCGGGAACCACGCTCGATCCCTCGGGAGAACCCAGCCATCTGCTCACCAGCGGCCCCTTTTCCATCACGCGCAACCCGATTTACCTCGCCAACACGCTTCTTCTGTTTGGCGTCGGTCTTGTTTCGGGCAACTGGTGGTTCCTGCCGATCTCCATCGTCGCGGCATTCGTGACGCAGAAGATCGCCATCGAATTCGAGGAAAAGATACTGGCCGAAAAGTTCGGTCGCAAATATCGCGACTATTCCAGGAAGGTTCGGCGCTGGTTCTGAAGACATGCCGTGGCCGCCTTGTAAGCCACCGCTGTTCCGCCACCACAACGACATGCGTAACAGCAGGCGCTTAAAGCGTAAGGAGCGGATCTGAAAGGTTACGACACTCTGTCCTGACAATGCCTTGGTTCACCGGCAAATGCACAGGTGAGGCGGCTTCGGCCACGAACCGCCCCCAAAGAACCTCCAGTCACGTCTGCCAGGCCAACAGCAGTGCGACAAAAAATGTCAGATCAGAAAAGCAACGGGGAACAACATCCTGAGATGCCACGTTAAAGCGTGATTTCAACCCGATGCATGTGAAGAGCGGCTGAATTCTGCACAAAAAAAAATGCAAGGCAGAAGCCTTGCACAATGAACGCGTCCGATCTGCTTCCGGTATCCGGCGGCTGCGAGTAACCGCGCCTAGATCGCATCCTCCCAAGACTTTAGACCGCGTAGGAGAACAGTTTTTGTGCTGCTCTCTCGATTATGTTGAGCACACTAGACCAACAAAGCCGGCAAAGTCACTAGAAATTTTGCCTCCATCTGGACTTAAATGTGCTGCATTGCACAATAAGTCGGCACGAACTGCCTTTCGGATGGTCATGGTTTTGCCGGCCACGAGCACGGTAAGAAGGCGCATGAAAATACGGGTTTTTGCGGCGGGTTTCCAACTTGCCATGAAATGGCTATGAAGCCGAAGCAAACAGGCCCCGGCGCGCCGATTCCGGCGCTGCCTTTTCTCTCACGGAATCAGCTTATGCGTTTGTCGCGCTACTTTTTGCCCATCCTCAAGGAAAACCCGCGCGAGGCCGAGATCGTCTCGCACCGCCTTATGCTGCGTGCCGGCATGCTTCGCCAGCAGGGCGCGGGAAGTTTCTCATGGCTGCCACTGGGCAAGCGCGTGCTCGACAAGGTGTGCCAGATCATCCGCGAGGAGCAGGATCGCGCCGGCGCGCTCGAAATCCTGATGCCGACCATCCAGTCGGCCGATCTGTGGCGCGAGAGCGGGCGCTATGACGCCTATGGCAAGGAAATGCTGCGCATCAAGGACCGCCATGAGCGCGATATGCTCTACGGGCCGACCAACGAGGAAATGGTGACGGATGTTTTCCGTAACTACGTCAAGTCCTACAAGGACCTGCCCCTCAACCTCTATCACATCCAGTGGAAGTTCCGCGACGAGGTGCGCCCCCGCTTCGGCGTCATGCGCTCGCGCGAGTTCCTGATGAAGGACGCCTACTCCTTCGATCTCGATTTCGAGGGCGCGAAGGCTGCCTACTACCGCATGTTCGTCGCCTATCTGCGCACCTTCACGCGCATGGGCCTGCAGGCCATTCCGATGCGCGCCGACACCGGCCCCATCGGCGGCGACCTCTCCCATGAATTCATCATTCTGGCCGAAACCGGCGAGAGTCAGGTCTATTGCCACCGCGACTATCTCGGCTATGAGGTGCCCGGCGAGGACGTCGACTTCGGCAATGACGGCGAGATCGCCGGCATCGTCACCAAATGGACCACGCCCTACGCAGCGACCGACGAGATGCATGACGAAGCCGCATGGGATGCCATTGCCGAGAGCGACAAGGTTTCGGCGCGCGGCATCGAGGTCGGCCACATCTTCCACTTCGGCGAAAAATACTCCAAGCCGATGAATGCCAGGGTGACCGGCCCGGATGGCAAGGAGCATTTCGTCTCCATGGGCTCCTACGGCATCGGCCCGTCGCGCCTGATCGCGGCCATCATCGAGGCCAGCCATGACGAGAACGGCATCATCTGGCCCGAAGCCATCGCCCCGTTCGACGTCGCGCTTATCAACATGAAGGCGGGCGACGCCGAATGCGACCGCGTCTGCGCCGAGCTTGAGGCAACGCTCACCGCTGCCGGCAAGGACGTTCTGCACGACGACACCGACCAGCGCCCCGGCGCCAAGTTCGCCACCGCCGATCTTATCGGCCTGCCGTGGCAACTCATCGTCGGCCCGCGCGGCGTGGCCGCCGGCGAGGTTGAACTGAAGAACCGCAAGACCGGCGAGCGCGAAACGCTGCCGATCGCCGCTGCCATTTCCCGTCTGGGCGGGGCTGCATGAGCAAGGCGGCAGCGAAACCCTCTTCCGCCGGGCCATTTTCCGGTTTCGAGCGCATGGTCGCCTGGCGCTACCTGCGCTCGCGCCGCAAGGAGACGGTGATTTCAGTCATCGCCTCTATCTCGTTCCTCGGCATCATGCTGGGCGTGGCGACGCTGATCGTGGTCATGGCGGTGATGAACGGTTTTCGCGCCGAATTGCTTACCCGCATTCTGGGCGTCAACGGCCATCTGATCGTGACGCCCATCGACCTGCCTCTTGAGGACTATGCGCAGGTCGCCGACCGCATCAACGGCGTGGCCGGCGTGCGCTATGCCCTGCCGCTGATCGACGGACAGGTGCTGGCGCAGGGCAATGTCGGCTCCGGTACCGGCGCGCTTGTGCGCGGCATAAGGGGCGAAGACATCGGCAAGGTGTCCATCGTCGCCAACAACATCCGCCAGGGGTCTCTGGTCGGCTTCGATACGGCCGAGGGCGTCGCCATCGGCTCGCGTATGGCCGACAATCTGGGCCTCAGACTGGGTGACATGATCACCCTGATATCGCCGGATGGCGACATCACGCCGCTTGGCACCATGCCACGGCTCAAGGGCTATCCGGTCACGGCGATCTTCGAGGTGGGCATGTCGGAATATGACAGCTCCATCGTCTACATGCCTCTGGCCGAGGCGCAGCTCTATTTCAACATGGAAGATCTCGCGCAAAGCATCGAGATCTATGTCGACAATCCCGATGCCGTCGATGCACTCCGGCCGAAGGTGGAGGAAGCGGCGCAGCGGCCGGTGCTGCTCAGCGACTGGCGCCAGCGCAACCAGACCTTCTTCTCCGCGCTTCAGGTGGAACGCAACGTCATGTTCATGATCCTGACGCTGATCGTGCTGGTGGCGGCGCTCAATATCATTTCCGGCCTCGTCATGCTGGTGAAGGACAAGGGCCACGACATCGCCATCCTGCGCACAATGGGCGCGACGCGCGGCGCCATATTGCGCATCTTCCTGATGACGGGTGCGGCCATCGGCGTGGTGGGAACGCTGGCCGGCGTCTTCCTCGGCATCCTCATCTGCCTCAATGTCGAGAGTATCCGCCAGTTCTTCTCATGGATTTCCGGCACCGTGCTGTTCAATCCGGAGCTTTATTTCCTGAGCCAGCTTCCGGCGAAGATGGATATGGGCGAGACGCTTTCCGTGGTGCTGATGGCGCTGGTGCTGTCGTTTCTGGCAACGCTGTTTCCCGCATGGCGAGCCGCACGTCTCGATCCGGTCGAAGCGCTGAGGTATGAGTGATGGCGCGAGCGGTTCTTGAGCTCAAGGCGGTCGAACGTCATTACGAGCAGGGCGAGCGCAAGCTTACCATTCTCAACGGCACCGATTTCGTGCTGCATGCGGGCGAAATGGTGGCGCTGGTCGCCCCTTCCGGCACCGGCAAGTCGACGCTGCTGCACACGGCCGGACTGCTGGAACGCCCGGATGCCGGCGAAGTCATTCTGGCCGGCCGTCAGTGCGGCAAGCTTTCGGATGACCAGCGCACCGCGATCCGCCGCAACGACATCGGTTTCGTCTACCAGTTCCACCATTTGCTGCCGGAATTTTCCGCGCTGGAAAATGTGATGATGCCGCAGCTCATAAAGGGACTGTCGCGCGAGGAGGCATCCGAGCGTGCCGGGCAATTGCTCGACTACATGCAGCTCGGCAAGCGCGCTACCCATCGCCCCTCCGAACTGTCGGGCGGCGAGCAGCAGCGCGTGGCGATCGCCCGTGCCGTCGCCAATGCGCCGCTGGTGCTGCTGGCCGATGAGCCGACGGGCAATCTCGACCCCGTCACCGCCTCCTATGTGTTTCAGGCCCTGTCCGCGCTCGTAAAGCAGTCGGGCCTTGCGGCCCTGATCGCCACACACAATCACGAACTTGCCGCACGCATGGACCGCCGCGTCACCCTCTCTGAAGGCCGCGTCGTTCCCCTCTGAGGCGGCGCTTCCGATCTGGCGCGCAGCCTGACGTAGCGCGCCCCGCATCATGTGGTCCGCAGGTCACCCCCGGCGTTCCAGCATGGTCGGCAGCCACAAGCCCGGTCTGCCTCACCAGTCTGCCCCATGCCCGAAATCCGATCCTCGCCGATCGACTCCACGGTCTGGGGTGCTGGCCTTCGAGCTCGGCGCCCCCTCGCCTGACCCGACAAAAGTCCCGCCATCCTCGACAGGCTTGTCTTGAGCTATTCGCGGACAGTGCCTTCGATTCGCCCCGCCACTTTTATAGTGTCCTGCGCGCGCATTGACCCGCCATCTTCGTCGCCGGTCATCGCTTCCGCTCTTCCTGCCGAAACCAGTTCTTAACCCTGAATATGGCCGCGACTCAGCGCTGAGCGTGTTCGTATTTTGTCAATTGACATGCGAACAGAATTAGAACAAATTAAGAACATATTGAAAACAGGAGCAGTCATGACCGATCTCGTTCAGGATGTTGTCTCAATGGTGTGCATGGGCACCTTTCTTGTTTCCATGGCGATGTGGATCGGAGCTCTCTGATTCCGTAGGTGACCGTCAACGGCGTGACGCCTCTCGCCAATGCGCCACATGAACAGGCGAGGCATCGCGAGGCCGGCAACGCCGCGAGCGTGAATGTCAGTCCGCCTGCGCCGTCAGCAGCCTTCCGAACCGGGTTCGCAAGTCCGGATCGGTCTGTTCACGGATATGCGAGGATCAGCCTGCGATGCTTTGCAAAGCAGCCTGCTTCGGCGCCTCAGTCAGGCTCGCGGGGCCGAACACCTCCTCGAAGGCTGCCTTCAGCGCCACGTCCAGATCGTTCATCGTCACCGGCAGGCCGAGGTCGACCAGACTGGTAACGCCATGGTCCTGCACCCCGCAGGGCACGATGCCGCCGAAATGCGTCAAATCCGGCTCCACATTGATCGATATGCCGTGGAAGCTGACCCATTTGCGCATGCGGATGCCGATGGCCGCAATCTTGTCCTCGGCGACCGAGCCGTCAGCCATGGGGGGGCGATCCGGACGCTGCACCCACACACCAACCCGATCCTCCCGCCGTTCGCCCTTTAAATTGAACGAATCGAGCGTGCGGATGATCCATGCCTCCAATGCCGCCACAAAGGCCCGCACGTCCGTGCGCCTGCGCTTCAGGTCGAGCATCACATAGGCAACCCGTTGGCCCGGACCATGATAAGTGTATTCGCCGCCGCGCCCCGCGGCAAAAACGGGGAAGCGCCTGGGATCGATCAGGTCTTCGACGCGGGAACTGGTGCCGGATGTGTAGAGGGGCGGATGCTCTACCAGCCACACAAGCTCGCTGGCTCCCTCCGTGCGAATCGCCTCGGCATGGCTCTCCATGAAGCTCAGAGCCTGCGGATAGGGCAGAAGGCCGGGCTCGATACGCCATTCTACCGCCGGCGAACCGGGCGACGAAAAAAAAGACGTGGCGATCTGGCTGCGTTCAGGCATGATTTCTTCCGGATTATGCCCTTTCATATGGCGAGATTGGCGCAAAAGGTCCAGTCGCGGCGGCCGGGCCGGCGCTAAGTTCATGAGCCTGTCATTTAAAGCGCGATTATTGGAAACATGCCCTTGTTTCGCGATAAGCGATTTGCTACACGCCGCGTGCCGGACACAATCCGGCTCCTACCACGGGCGGTCGTGGCGGAATTGGTAGACGCGCAGCGTTGAGGTCGCTGTGGGGCAACCCGTGGAAGTTCGAGTCTTCTCGACCGCACCATCACTATCCGAAATGCCTTTCGGTTCAGATAGTTATTTGATTTCATGAGCTTGTAGTCGCCTCCCTGCTACAAAGGGCGCTACAAATGACTGTTACGATGACTAGCTTGAGACGACATAAGAATGGCGATTGGTACTCCCGAAAGGCGATTCCCGATGACGTGCGGGACGCCTACCAAAGCGCCTACGGTATTCGCCGTGAGGAACGCTTCCGGCTATCCACAGACAAGTCCCCCGGTGAAGCGAAGGCAGCCTTTGCAGAATGGCTGGCGGACATAGAGGGCCGCATCAGTGCGCTTCGTGCTGCTGTCGCTGGCAAGGCGCTCGAACTATCGCACCGCCAACTCCACGATCTCGTGGGCCGCTGGTATGATTGGTTTGTCGTCCAATACGCAGACGATCAGGAGCCGGTCGAGGCGTGGGATTTTCGATATGAGCGGTATCAGGACGCCGTAGAAGCATCCGGTGGCGATTATCCCTACGATGATGAAGAGCAGGGACGCAGCCCGCGACGTGCTGCTAAGGTCAGGGCCGTGGTACTGGAACTGTCTCGCCTTCAAACGTTCCTCGCCAGCGAAGGTATCAGCCTATCTTCCGACACCTTCGACCGCCTTGTGGATACCCTAGAGGCAGACCTTGTGGCCGCCATGGCGCTGCTTCGGAGGCGGGCAGGTGGCGATTATCGTCCTGACACCCATCGGGAGCGCTTCCCGCAATCCATGCCTATCGTTCCCGCCAATGTGAAGTTGGCTGGCTGGAACGTATGGGAGGCGTTTGGGGCATTTGTGAAAGAACGGAAGCCCCAGCCCTCCACTGTCAACCGTTGGCGCGCAGTCTTCCTCGATCTCAACAATTTTCTGGAAGGTCGAGACGTTGCGCTGGTGACGGACGAAGACGCCGTTAGCTGGAAAGACCGGTTGGTCGCTAGAGAAAACATCGGCGCGAGAACCATCAATGAGATTTGGATTTCGGCGGCAAGACGAGTGTTCAACTGGGTGATCGAGCAAAGGAAGATCACCGTTAATCCGTTCAGCAAGTTGAAAGTAGCCACCGGCAGGCAGACCCCAACGAGAGGAAAATTTCAAGAGGAAGATGCCAAGACCATCCTGACAGCAACCCTTCAATCCCAAAGCCCCCGGATGTCACCACACTTCCGGGCAGCCATTCGATGGGTGCCGTGGTTATGCGCCTATACGGGCGCGCGGTCGGGCGAACTAACGCAGCTACGCAAACAGGATATTGAACAGCACCCGGACGGTTTCTGGATGCTGCATATTATGCCGGATGCTGGCACCGTGAAGGGAGCCATGCCGCGCACGGTCCCCCTGCACGATCATCTCATTGAGCAAGGGTTCATTGAATTTGTCAGGAAGGCAAAGGACGGGCCGTTGTTCTACGACACCCATGCCAAGAGAAAGCTGGAATACGAAGACCCGCTCAACCCGCCCCGACCGCCCTACGTGCTGATGAGGCAGAAACTCGCGGATTGGGTCCGGGCCTTGGGGGTAGTGGACCCGAACGTAGGGCCTAACCACGGCTGGCGGCATACGTTCAAACGGCGGGCTGGAAAGGCCAAGATCGAGGAACGTATCCGGGACGCCTTCTGCGGTCATACGGACCCGAAGGTCGGGCGCATCTACGAGATACCGGACATCGAAGAACTGGCCGAAGCGATCAAAGCGTTTCCCCGGTACGAGATAGACCCACCCACGCAACCCTAGCGAAACCCCTTAGCGGACGCATGGGCGGACCATCCACTGGCGCTGGCGCTTTCTGGCAATCTCTATGCGTCCCCTTGGGGGGCTTCCCCTGCCGCCTGCCACGGGCGGCATATCATCATCACCACGAACACAACGGAGGTATCCAATGCGTGATGTTCATTATCATTCTTTTCCTTCGGTCATGGTCAAGGTGGCGGACTTTGGCCGCGACATTCGGGACGCTATGGCGGACGCTGTAGGACGCCACGTCGATTTCTTCCATGACGGATGGAAGCCAAGGGGTCTGTTCCTGCGCCTGCCGTTCACTAGTATCAGCATGTGGCTGGAATGGTCAGAGGCTTCGGTAGGATGGGGCTATGCGGCCAATCCCCCAAGGGACCGGGAGGTTTACCTTGGGCGCGTCAGGGGCGTGGTTTCGGTCGGGTAGATAGATGGTTTCCCGGCAATAGGTTTTTTCGTGCTGCGGTGATAACCGTAGAAAGGCGTTAGCGGGGGTGGGTAGTTTATCCCTCGCCTTGTCACAATCACGCGCCCACGGTCGCCACCGCAGCACGCTATGGCTGTTTTGCCGCGCGCTCTTGGTTCAACTCGAACAAGCGCGCCAAGATTTCGTCATCTGACAGATCGGCAGGCCAGCCATAGGCTGCCGCTACGGCTTCATCCAGCGCCTTGTGGGCATGCTGGAGCCATGCGGGACGTTCATTGTAGAGATTAGTCAGAGTCCGCTTCTTGAGCTTCTGTGCCGCTTCTTCGTTCACCGGTAGAATGCGATCAGGATAGCCGGGGACAACCTCGGGTTCACGCCGGACTAGATCGGACGGGTTGAGCCAGTTTTCCCGAAGTTCATTAAGACGGGCCGCTGCCGTGCCTATAGCGATGGCGTGGGGGTAATCTGCATAGTTCGCGGCAGGAATGTTCGGGGTCAATCCCTCGGGGAACGGAAAGGTTTCGAAGGTGGTTGTTGGCGTGTAGCGTGGGTCGTTGCCCTTGCCGAGCCATGTTCCCATCCGCAGCGCCCAAAGCTCATGGAAGCGGGAATGGAGAATGCCGAAGGTGGCATCATCGTCACGAGCAATAGCCACCACTGCGCTGTCAGGAAGTAGCATCGGTGGCTTCCATACAAAAAGCCGCCATTTCGAAACTCGCGGAGTGATGATAACGCGGCGCAGATCAGCCGTTGCATTTTTTACATCTGAGCCACTTCTTCCAAGTCGCCACCAATTGCGACGACGTTGGTCATCACGGTTATTCATACGCGAAGGATAGACGTTAAGCCGCACGTACTCGAATGGCTCTTCGTAGAGCGCCGCATCTTGTTCGCTCATGTCCCCGAAGTCGATGATCCATTTTCCAGATGGCCGCCTC
This sequence comes from Aquamicrobium sp. YD-1-mutant5, assembly GCF_059509755.1. Classification (NCBI taxonomy): domain Bacteria; kingdom Pseudomonadati; phylum Pseudomonadota; class Alphaproteobacteria; order Hyphomicrobiales; family Phyllobacteriaceae; genus Aquamicrobium; species Aquamicrobium sp. YD-1-mutant5. Next base: position 52,456 of record NZ_JCAKKP010000001.1, on the reverse strand, counting down.
GTGATATCCATCCCATTAGCCCAAGGTCGGAGCACATCCAAGTTCGGGCGTCCATTCGGATTCACAACACCGAGTAGCCATTTACGGGCTTTATCGTCAGTTACGTCGAATGGTCCTACTTTAACTGGTCCTTGGAAGGCTGTACCGGCATTTACGGTCAAACGGCTCGCCTTCGTCAAATCTGTAGGGCCAGCGGTAAGGTCCGAGTTGACCCTTTCAACAGGCTGTCCGTTGAGGCGGGCGACCTCCCCATCCTGCAAGTGCCCGAAGACGACCATCGACACGCGCACCGCAGCACCTTCCACGGTCCACGGTTCGTCCGACCATGCTGCAACAATAGTCATGTCATCGGTGATGCGGTCCATGACCCGCCTGTTGGCACCGCCGCGAATTGAGTTAGTCGTGACAAATCCCGCGCGAGCGGCAAGGCCACCGCGTATGGCAGTCGATGCCTTCTCCAGCCAATAGACCACAAGGTCCGCCTCAGCGGGAACACGTCCGTGATAGAAACGGAACATCCGTTCAACCGTTTCGTCTCCCAGTTCCGACCGCATGATCTTGCCGCCAAGGAACGGTGGGTTGCCTATGATGGCGTCTGCAATGGGCCATTCGGTTTCCACCCATCGCCCGGCTTCGTCGTCTTCCCCCTGTACCCACGTCATCAGAGCATCACGGCATTCGATGGTTTCCAGCGGCTTCAGAATGGGGTTACCGCTAGCAGCAAAGCCATTCTTTAGCATCCACTGGATTTCACCAATCCAAACCGACACACGTGCGAGTTCGGCAGCGTAAGGGTTGATCTCGATACCCTTGACCACTTCCGGGCCAATCCTTGGAAACCCCCTAGGCAGCCCCAATGCCTCGGCTTCGACCTGCGCGCGATGTTCCAAGTCCTTTAACGCCCGGAGCGCGAGATACAGGAAATTGCCGGAACCGCAGGCCGGGTCGAGAACGCGGAAATCTGCAAGCCGTTTCAGGTGCGCGTCAAGGATACCTTGCGCTTGGTTTCGGGCCTTGGTCGCGGTTCCTCCCTTCGATGATGCGGCCTTGTCCATGAGCGCCGTAATCTCGGCCTTGGCCTTCTCCCATTCTGCCGTCAGCGGCTCCACGATGACCGGGTTGATAATCATCATGATTTTGTCGCGGTCGGTATAGTGCGCACCAAGCTGGCTTCGCTTGTCGGGATCGAGACCGCGTTCGAACAAGGTGCCGAGAATGGAGGGGTCGATGTCACCCCAATACTGCTTGGCAGCACGGTGGACGATGGCGATTTCATCCTTGGTCAGTTTAAACACCAAGTCATCGTTGAACAGGCCACCGTTGAACCATTCGACCTTCTCAAAGCCGATATGGCCTCCGGATTTCATCGCCACGAACAAGCTGCGGGCAAACCCCTCGAACTGATCGGGGTCGGCCAAGGCGCGGTCTAACATGCGCGAGAAAATGTTGTCGGGCAGCAGTTTCACGTCTTCCGCGAACATGCAGAAGACCAACCGATTGATGAAATGAGCAACCTGTTCGGCATCATGACCGCGTTGCCGTAACAGGCGGGCAAGCTCGGCAAACTCTCCGGCGACCTCTTCGGTGAGTTGCTGCCGGGTCTTGGATGGTCGCAGCGCTTCCGGGTCAGACAGTGCCGCCTTCAACCATCCCCGTTTCTCAGGGTCGCCAAGATCGGCAATGGCGATCTCGTAGACCTTGGAGACTGAGTTGGTCCAGTTGGTGTGGATGCGGATGGTCGTGCCGATATCGGAGACGATCAACAGAGGCGGATTGTCGAGCGCGATGGCATAGCGTTGAAGCTGGGCAAAGGCCGTGTCTAGGTTTGCCTTGGTGCCCTTGTATTCCCAGCCGAAGTGGCCGCGTTTGAAAACATCCGCGAAACCGTTGCCACCCGTAGTCTTCGATGCGCCAACCTCGAAACCGTAATCCTTGCCGGTCGGGTCAACATCGGCAGGGGTCGGCTCGTCCAGCATCCGACATAGATCAAGGAAATGCTCTTGTGCCGCAGCGCGTTCTTTGAGTGCCGAGTTAAGCCATTTGGAGATAAACTGTTGTGGCGTCATGTATTGTCAGCGCCCCCCTCGGGCAGAAACTTGGGGGGTACCATATGCCGAGCGGTTGATTCGCGACAAGGACAGTAGGGAGGCCAGATCAAGCCGGTCTCAACGATTTACGTCTGTTCTCTTCGCTGCGGTAGAGACCGCAGAGCGTCAATCGGCCGTCTCTAGGTGTTTCCTCCCTGTTTTATGCCCGTTCATTCCTACGGTCCTAACGGGTGAGAAAAGATCGAACCTCAATTACCCCACACAATAGGAGGGGGCCGATTACCCCCCACAATAGGAGGGAGAGCCCCCCTAGGTTTGCATATAGCTTATCTCCATAGGTTAGCTTTAGGTTTCCCTTATGGAAGCCAATAGCTGCGTCCTAGGCCATTCCCTTAATCATCATCTTCCATCAATCCTTTCTGTAAGGCTTAAACCGAAGCCTTCTGCCAAGCTCTGACCAAGAGGCTTGCAAGGATGATGATCGCTGCTCTCGTCCGAAGACTAACCGTTCCGGTTTCTGGTCTTCATTCTTCAAAACATCCCAGCCGCTTTGCCTCGGTGCCTCTGGCCCGTGGTCGTCGGCATGCAACAACTGCAAGGAACCCTTCATGCTGGTCATCAACATTACGAGCAACGATAGAGGCCGCAGCTTCACCGCCACCTGCGATGGCATCAGCAGCACCCATTCCCGTAAAGACCCGATACCCCCGTTGTGCCGGAGGCTGATAGATCGTGGTCATTCTCCCGACACGATGGTCATGGTGGTTCGTGGAACAACCCCGATCTTCAAACCCCGGTCGCTTGGCGCATGGGCGGCCTATGATATCGTAGATGACGATAATCGTGGTCTTATCCGAAGGCGCTACAGGCCCTTGCCTGACTTCTCCCGCGATCTTCACACGGCAAGGAAAGCAGATGCGCAGTTAGGTCTTTCCAAAGAAGCAGCCTGAACATACCCACAGGGTCACGGTGTTAAGCCGTGGCTCTGTTTTTCGCAGTCGACTCCATCAGGTATCATGGCGGGTGAGTGTCCCGCGAGGACGTCCATTTTTTCTGCTGCGGTAGAAACCGTAGAGGCGCGTCGTGGGATGGCGGAAGGGTGTTTTCCTTGGAGCAGCCTGACACCGCTCTACGGTCGCCAGGGGTGCGGGAAAAGAGCATACCGTGGAGGCTGCCCTGTTTTACTTTTTGGAGAAAAATTCGAGCCGATAATCCAATTATAAGGCATGGCCGTTCCCCCCCCTCTGCCCCGACTCTCTAACGTTTCCCAGCAGTCACGTTGCTAGGGACACATGCCCCACCCCTTGACCAATCGTTCCCCAGTATCTGGTACTGGGGTACGAGAGGTATGCTGGCAGGCAAACATTCCCCTGCTGTTCCCCGGAACCAGATTCCGGGGTACGGGCTGACGTTCGCCTGCGCCAGCTGTCGTACCTCCCACGAGATTGAGACCAAGGGCGCGTCAAGTTTGTCGCTCCCCGTATCGGACACACCTGAGCCATTCCCCCACCGTACCCAAAAATCTGGCTTTTGGGTACGGGCTGGCGTTCGCTCCCTTCAGCTTTCGAGTATGTGCTGCGGGCCATCAACCGGCTGTAGTGCAGTGAGATATTTCGATTCCGCAATTTTGAGGTGTCGGCCCTTGAGGTCGAGACAGGCCGTGCTCGCACCGCGTCTTCCATACCTTTGAGCAAGGACGGCTTCGCCTTTCTCGTCATACGCTTTACAGGCTGGGAGGCTGCGAGGTTAATGATGTCCGAGAAGGTATACCCATACGCAACAATGAGGAGTGAGGCGTATTCTGTTCGAAATGGGTTGACTGACGCTTTATCGGACGATATTCCGATTATGTCTTTAACCTTATCGGACGCAGGAGCCATCCATGAAGATCGCTTACGCTCGTGTTTCCTCCACCGGCCAGAACGAAGCTGCTCAAGTGGACATTCTCAACCGTCACGGGGCGGAAGAGATATTTATAGAAAAAGCCAGCGGCACGTCGCGCGATGGCCGTCCCAAGCTGGCCGAGGCCATCAAATTCGCTCGCAAGGGAGACGTGTTGCTGGTGACACGGTTGGACAGGCTGGCGCGTTCCGTATCGGACCTCCACGCTATCGCGAAAGATTTGCAGGCGAAGGGCGTTGACCTCGTGGTCACCGAACAGAACATCGACACCACGACGCCTACGGGGCGGCTGATGTTCAACATGTTGGGGGCCATTGCCGAGTTCGAGACTGATCTTCGGAAAGAAAGGCAGTTGGAGGGCATCGCCAAAGCCAAGGCTGAGGGGCGGTATAAGGGACGGCCTGTGACGGTCGATGGTGAGGCCATACGGGCAGCCTTGGCGGCAGGGGATAAGCCTTCAGCAGTAGCCAAGCGGTTCAACGTGGCGCGGTCTACCGTCTACCGCGTGGCATCGGAAGCGTAGGCCTTGGAGGGGACGTCTATTGCTTTTCAGTACCGGGATGCAAAAAATTCAGAGCTTTTCCAGTAAGGAGCCAAGCCATCGACCAAATTCTCCACTGCTGAGGAGTTTATATGCCCAGCCGACGAAAGCAATTAAACTCCCGCTGGCCAGCGTAGTCAAAAGCCTTGGTACGTCCAGATATTGCTTCTCTTTAAAGTCCGCCCTCAAAAACACCCTAAGTGCTGTAGTGTGGTCGTGCAGAGCCTTGATCATGAGAGCTAACGCTACGGTCGAGCCCAGTAGAACAAGCCGCGCGAGAAGTTCGAGATCAGGCAACAAGGCCAGAGCGAGCAGTAGGGCCACACCGTTGAAGTTCAAGGCATGTTTCTCATAGAACCAGCGCAGACGCCCGTGCTTGCGGGCCAAGGCTTGGTCTATTTCGTGGAAAGTGCCGGAGACCCACACGTCTTCCGCACCTGTGACAGTGTACGAGCAGTCTTCGGCGCTGAGATTGATGTTGATCGAGCGGACAGGGACCTCACCGGGCTCGGAGAGCCAGAGGTTCAACTGGCGCGTTTCTTTGGGAAGGTTCGGCACATCCCAAAAGTCAGGGGCGAGTCTGCGGACCTCCTTGCCTTCGATATCAGCCCGAATGATTACCTCAAAGGGTGATGGCAACCACGACTTCATAGCTGTGACAAGGTCTTTGATCTCATCGCGGAACATCGTGATTTTGGGAAGCTGGCGGGTCCTTTGAATTACCTGAATAGGACGCGCATCACTCGTTGCAGGTGCCTTTTGCTCGTTCCTCACGGGAACAAGTGTCAATACGCCTGCGTTGCCATTCGGCAACTCCCACCGCCCGTGCAATTGCTGCTGATCAACGACGGTAAAATTGATCGTGGCGGTCATCGCGGATGTCAAGGCGGGGCTTTGGTCGGTAAGGTACGCTAAGGCTGTGCTATTCTCAGTCTTTTGGACAGCACCAGAAAAAACAGCAATTGCTCCTTGGTTATTGACCCTAAGAACGATTTTGGTCCCTGCGCTGTCCTCGGAAAACTCAGCAAAAAGGTTCGCCACGATCGTCCCGCGTAGCTCACCAACCCAACTGCCCTTGAGAATCGACAAAGTCATCACGCGCCCCCTCACCATCATGCAAATCTGTATCAACAGGGGGGGACAGATGCTGACTGGAACGCAAGAGCAGATCGACGTAATCACCAGCTACTTCTGACGGCACGTTTCTAATTCAAGGCACGAGTTCGTGCAGTATACGTATGCCAAGTCTTGGTTGACGACTGCTACAAACGCCGCTACAAACTCATCGTTGAGGCAACGAAAAAGCTCAATGAAATCAATGTCTAACGATGCCGTGTTGCGTTTCTTCTCGACCGCACCATCTCCGGATCACATATCCGGATAGCTTGAAATGCAAGCTCGTTAAGCCGGTATCGGCTGTTTTTTTCGCTCTGTAAGCACCTGAAAATTGATGGCCGGGAAAGTTGCCGGCTGTCAAAAATATGCAGCATTGATCTGCCAGTCTGGCCGTTCTTTTGGGGCGGGGTTGCTGATCATCGTGTGGAGAAGTTGCAGAGGCGCCCGATGCGGGCAAAGCCGGAACCATCCGCTTCCGGCGGCTGACGAGCTACAGCACTCTGTGGTAGTCGCCAGACATTTCTGCGCCATATAGAAATCAGCGCCGAAGGACACTTGTTTCTCTTGGAATATTGATCTGAGTTGCGCTACGGAGACCGAAATCCGCAGATGCATAACCGTGCGAGGCAGCCTCTTGGAAGCTCAGGAACATCAAGCTGCTGCAACAGAGGCCCCGAAGAGCGGCCATAATGAGATTTACGACGAGGACGGTGTCGTTCTTGCCTCGTTTCTCGCGCATATCGGCGCAGCCATCGCAGACCGCGACACGCTGACCCTCAAGCAGGACGTAGCGGCTCTCCACGAATCCGAGCTTGGCCACCTGCTGGAAGCCCTCCAGCCCGATCAGCGCCGCTCTCTGGTGGAATTGCTGGGTACGGATTTCGACTTCTCGGCTCTGACAGAGGTCGACGAAGCCATCCGCCTCGACATCGTTGAAAGTTTGCCCAACGCGCAGATCGCGCAGGCCGTTCAGGAACTCGATTCCGACGACGCGGTCTACATTCTTGAAGATCTCGATCAGGAAGATCAGGACGAGATCCTCGCGCAGCTCCCGTTCACGGAGCGCATCAGGCTGCGCCGTTCGCTGGATTATCCGGAAGAAAGCGCCGGACGCCGCATGCAGACCGAGTTTGTGGCCGTTCCGCCCTTCTGGACGGTTGGGCAGACCATCGACTACATGCGCGAAGACAACGATCTGCCTGACAGCTTCAGCCAGATCTTCGTGATCGACCCGACCTTCAGGCTTCTTGGTGCGATCAATCTCGATCAGATCCTGCGCACCAGGCGCACGGTGAAGGTCGAGGACATCATGCACGAAACCCGCCACGCCATTCCTGCCACCATGGATCAGGAAGAAGCGGCGCGTGAGTTCGAGCAGTACGATCTTCTGTCGGCTGCGGTCGTTGACGAAAATGAGCGGCTGGTCGGCGTGCTCACCATCGACGACGTCGTCGACGTCATTCAGGAAGAGGCAGAGGAAGATCTCATGCGCCTCGGCGGCGTGGGCGACGAAGAACTGTCGGATACCATACTGGCCGCCTCGCGCTCACGCGTGCCGTGGCTGCTGGTTAACCTGTTTACGGCGTTTCTGGCGGCTTCGGTCATCGGCCTGTTCGATCAGACAATCGAGCGCGTGGTGGCCCTTGCCGTGTTGATGCCGATCGTGGCCGGCATGGGCGGAAACGCGGCCTCGCAGACCATGACCGTCACCGTGCGCGCGCTCGCCACGAAGGATCTCGATATCTACAATGCATGGCGCATTATTCGCCGTGAAATGGGCGTCGGCTTCATCAACGGCATCATCTTCGCCGTGCTGATCGGGATCGTGGCGGCAACCTGGTTTTCGGATCCCTATCTCGGTTGCATCATCGCCAGCGCGATGGTCATCAACATGTTCGTGGCGGCCGTGGCAGGTATCCTCATTCCCTTGCTGCTCGACAGATATGGCGTCGACCCGGCCGTTGCCTCGGCCGTTTTCGTCACTGCCGTCACCGACGTCGTGGGCTTTTTTGCCTTTCTCGGACTCGCATCCCTGTGGTTCGGCTTCGGTTAAATGGATTTAATTGACTTTTACGTAAGTGCTGTGCGAGATTTCCCAATCATTCTCGCGTGCGGATGATTCTGCGACTGCATCCGGCGCTGGATAAAAAGCTCTCCTGCGTCTTCGGTTTCGTGGCCACAAAACTGTAGCGCCCGCGAAGAAAGGAGCTTTCGCAGGCAGGCTGTGCTTCGGGCCGGGTCTGAATGGCCGGTTGATGTCCGGTACGAAAGCAGCCGTCTGGCGCAGACATTATCTTTGAGTACAGGACGACTATGCGGGAATATTACACCATTACAGAATTGACCCGCGAGTTCGGCGTGTCCACCCGCACGTTGCGGTTTTATGAGGATGAAGGGCTGGTGCTGCCGGTTCGCCGCGGACGGACGCGTCTGTTCCGTCCGGCAGACCGCCACATCATTCGCCAGATATTGCGTGGCAAACGGCTTGGCTTTTCCATCAACGAGATCCGCGAGATCATCAAGATGTACAAGGAGCCGCCCGGCGAAGTCGGACAGCTGCAGCTGATGATCAAGCGCATCGAGGAAAAGCGTGAGGAACTGCGCCAGAAGCGTCGCGACCTTGAGGATACGCTGGCCGAACTCGATCAGGCCGAGGAAGCCTGCGTCGAGCGCATGGCCGAGCTTGGCGTCAACACCTGAAGCCGGACATCAGCCGGGGATGAGGCTTCGCGAAAAACGCCTCAGACCAGTTCCGGAACGATCCTTGGTATGTCGTCAAAGCTGTAGCCGAGCCCGAGCGTCAGCCAGCCGTAAATTCCCATGAGGACAGAGGTGACGATCGTCGTCCAGATGACCGCACGCAGCATGTGCGGCCCGCGCGGAGCACTGGAAACGGTTCCCAGTGTCACGTTGTCTTCGTCATCCTGCGTTTTGACGCCGAAGGGAAGGATGGCGAACAAAACCAGCCACCACGTGACGAAATAGATGGCGACGAGAGAAACCCAGCTCACGACTGTTCCAGTTCTACAAGCGTTCCGCAAAAATCCTTCGGGTGCAGGAAAAGCACCGGCTTGCCGTGCGCGCCGATTTTCGGCTCGCCATTGCCGATCACCCGTGCCCCGCCAGCCTTTAGCCGGTCACGCGCAGCGAGAATGTCATCGACCTCGTAGCAGACATGGTGCATGCCGCCGGACGGGTTCTTCTCCAGAAAAGCGGCAATAGGCGAGCCCTCGCCCAGCGGTTCGAGCAACTCGACCTTGGTGTTGCCGAGATCGACGAACACCACCGTCACCCCATGCTCCGGCAGGGCCTGCGGCTGTGTGACGGTGCCGCCCAGCGTGTCGCGATAGGTGGCGGTCGCCTTCTCAAGGTCCGGCACCGCGATGGCGACATGGTTGAGACGTCCGAGCTTCATTTCCTCACTCCCAATGAAACCAGCCGTTACCGGGTCACGAACACGGTCACCAGCGGCTTCTTGCCCCAGGCCTGATTGGCGGCGGCACGGACCGCGCGGCGCACGGATTCCTGCACCAGATCCAGATCTTTTCGGCGCTGGCGCGGGATGGAGTCCACCGCGCCGATTGCCGCATCGACCATCAGATCCTCCAGCGGCTCGCCGGAAGCATCGGTCTGCGCCACGCCAATGGCGACGATGTCCGGGTCTCCGGCAAGCTCATAGCGATCTTCCAGCACCACGTTGACCACCACATGGCCCGCATAGGAGAGCTTGCGGCGGTCGCGGATGCCCATCGCCTCCTCGGTGCCGACCAGCTTGCCATCCTTGTAGAGCCTGCCGAACGGCGCCTTGTCGATGATCGTCGCAGCACCCGGCCACAGGCGCAGCACGTCGCCATCGCGCACCTGCGCCACTTGCCTGATGCCCTCCATGGCCATCAGCGATCCCTGCGCCACCAGATGCGCCGCCTCGCCATGCACCGGCACGCCGATCTGCGGACGCACCCATTCATACATGCGCCTCAACTCGCTGCGGCGCGGGTGGCCCGACACATGCACCAGCGCGTCGCCATCCTCGATGATGCGGATGCCGAGATCGATCAACCGGTTCTTGATTTCAAGAATGGCCTTCTCGTTGCCGGGAATGGTGCGCGAGGAAAAGATCACCGTATCGCCGGCGTTGAGCTCGACCGTCTTCATCTCGTCGCGCGACAGCTTGGCCAGCGCCGCCAGCGGCTCGCCCTGGCTGCCGGTGCAGATGATGACCAGATCGCGACGGTCGATATAGTTGAAGTCCTCCTCGGCAACGAATTCCGGCAGACCGTCCAGATACCCAAGCTCATCCGCCACTTCGATGACGCGCTTCAGCGAACGGCCGAGCACGAGGCATTTGCGGCCGGCATCGCGCGCGGCACGCGCTATCGAAATGATGCGCCCGACATTGGACGAGAAGGTGGTGATGGCAACGCGGCCTTTCTCCTGCTCGATCAGCGTCTTGAGGCTTGCGCCGACCTCTTCCTCGGAGGGCGAATCCCCTTCCCGCAACGCATTGGTGGAATCGCAGATCAGCGCCAGAACGCCCTTGTCGCCATAAGCGCGGAAACGGGCTTCGTCGGTCTTCGGCCCAAGCGTGGGTGCGGGATCGATCTTCCAGTCGCCGGTGTGGATCACAGTTCCGGCGGGCGTGGTGATGGCAAGCGACATCGGTTCGGGAATTGAGTGCGCCACCGGAATGGCTTCGATTTCGAACGGGCCGACCGTGAATTTCTCCCCGGCGCGATAGACCGTCACCGGGATCTTCGGCGCGCCCTGCTCCGATTGCCGCTTGGCTTCGAGCAGGCCTGCGCCGAACGGCGTCATCCACACCGGCGCCTGCAAGCGGGGCCAGATATCGTGCAGCGCGCCATAGTGGTCCTCATGCGCATGGGTGATGACGATGCCACGCAGCCGGTCGAGCTTGTCCTCGATGAAGCGCGTATCGGGCAGGATCAGATCGACACCCGGATGATTGGGATCGGGAAAAGTCACGCCGACATCGACGATCAGCCACTCACGGGCATGGGCGGGGCCATAGCCATAGAGAGCGAAATTCATGCCGATCTCGCCGACACCGCCGAGGGGTATGAAAACCAGTTCGGCGTTTTCCGTTGCAGCCATTCCCGTCTCCAAACTCTGTAAAGCTGTGGCCCTATAGCAATTCTGGCAAAAGTGCGAAGCGGCAGAAAAGCAAATACGCTCTAAGCAGCGCCGGCGCTGGCGACCGCACCGAAATGAACATCGCCTGCCGCAACCTTTACGACGCCGCCATCGTGGTCGCGAATGACGAAGCGGCAGTCCTCATCTATGGTCTCGAAGATACCGCGCACCACCCTGTTGTCGATCCGCACCGCAACCTCGCTGCCAATCCCGGCAGCACGTTCCAGCCAGCGGTTGCGGATGGCGGCAAGGCCCCGCCCCTCGCTCCAGAGCCGCGCATTGTCGGCCCATGCATCGGACAGCGCCAGAAACAGCGTTTCGGCATCACAGGCAGCACCCAGCGCCCTGAGCGACGTGGCCGGATAAGGCAGGTCTTCCGGATGGGCAATGACATTGACGCCAATGCCCACGGCGACGGCAAACCGCCCCTCGCCCAGCATTGTCGATTCCAGCAGGATGCCGGCCATCTTGGCGCCGGAAGCCAGAACATCATTCGGCCATTTCAGCTCGAAACGATTGCGGCTGTTGTTGCCGACGCCGCGCCCGGCATCGATGCCCACTGCGATATTGCCGTTGGGAACAACGGCGTCGAGCGCGTCCGCCAGCGCAAGTCCGGCAACGAAGCCGAGCGTGGAGGCCAGTTTCAGCTCATAATCGGCAACGACGAGGAGCGTTGCGGCGAGATTGCCGGGCGGCGACTGCCAGGCACGGCCGCGACGGCCGCGTCCGCTCTGCTGATTCTTCGAAACCACCCACAGCCTGCCCGCGTCACCGGCGCGCGCAAGGTCGAGCGCCTCGGCATTGGTCGAACCGATCGTGTCGTGCTCGGCGAGGCGGTAGCCGTCGGTTACCGCCGTGGGCGCCAGCGTAAAGGCCATCAGAAGAACGTCTTCGCGGCTGCCTGCGCCATGGAACTGACCGAACCGCCGATGAGCACGTAGAGCAGCACGAAGGCGCCCGACAGGCCGAGAATAATGCGCAGTTCCACAGCCATCGGCTGGAAACCGCCGGCAGGTTCATCGAACCACATTATCTTGATGATGCGTAGATAGTAGAACGCGGCGACCACCGAGGTCAGGACGCCGATGACGGCGAGCGCATAAAGCCCGGCATCGATGGCCGCGAGGAACACGTACCACTTCGCCCAGAACCCGGCCAGCCACGGAATACCGGCCAGCGAGAACAGCAGAATGGTCATCATCGTGGCCATGATCGGGTTGGTCTGCGACAGGCCGGAGAGATCGCTGATGTCCTCGACGTTGCTGTCGCCACGGCGCATGGAGAGGATGAAGGCGAACATGCCGAGCGTCATCACGACATAGATCAGCATGTAGATCATGACGCCGCGCACGCCGGCCTCGCTGTTGGCGGCAAGGCCGACCAGTGCAAAGCCCATATGGCCGATGGAGGAATAAGCCATCAGGCGCTTGAAGTTGCGCTGGCCGATGGCGGCGAACGAGCCGAGCGCCATCGAAGCGATGGACACGAAGACGATGATCTGCTGCCAGTCCGCGGCTGTGGGCTGGAAGGTTTCCATGACCATACGCAGGATCAGCGCCATGGTCGCCACCTTGGGCGCAACGGCGAAGAACGCGGTTACCGGCGTCGGCGAGCCTTCATAGACATCCGGCGTCCACATATGGAAGGGCGCGGCGGAAATCTTGAAGACCAGACCGGAGAGGATGAAGACCACCCCGAACAGGACGCCGATCTGGCGCTCCTTGCCGGTCAGCGTCGACGAGATGACGTCGAAATCGATCGAGCCGGTGTAACCATAGACCAGCGAGATGCCGTACAGCATCATGCCGGTGCCGAGCGCGCCGAGCACGAAATATTTGAGGCCCGCCTCACTGGAGCGCAGGCTGTCGCGATGGATGGCGGCAACGATGTAGAGCGCCAGCGACTGCAACTCGAAGCTGAGATAGAGCGCGATCATGTCGTTGGCGGAAGCCATCAGCAGCATGCCGACGGTCGAGAGCATGACCAGAACCGGATATTCGAACGTGTCGAAATTCTGCTGGCGGGTGTAGCGAACCGACATGATCAGCGCGACGGCCGAGCCGCCGAGCGTCAGAAGCTTCATGAAGCGCGCGAAGGGATCGATGACGAAGGAATTGCCGAACGCCTTGCCTTCACCCGTGTAGAAAGCCAGCCACAGGCCGGCCACCGCCATGACCACGACGGCCAGCGTCGTGACCAGTGCGCCGGGACGGCCCTTCGAAAACACGCCGACCATCAAAAGCACGATGGCACCGGCCACCATGATGAGTTCGGGCGTGACAAGCGCGAGACTGTTGGAGAGTTCCGGCGTCATTGTTACCTAGGTCTCCGGTCAGTTTAGGGCCGCGGACTGCGCGGCATTGATCGATGCGGTGACGTTTTCCACCAGCGTCCTCACCGACTCGGCGGTCACATCGAAGACCGGAGCGGGATAGACGCCGTAGAAGATCGTCAGCACCACAAGCGGATAGAGCACGACCTTCTCGCGGGTGGAGAGGTCGAGCAGGCTCATCAGGCCTTCCTTGGTCAGCGCGCCAAATACCACGCGGCGGTAGAGCCACAGGGCATAGCCGGCCGACAGGATCACGCCGGTCGCGGCAAAGAAGGCGACCCATGTGTTGACCCGGAACACGCCGAGCAGCGTCAGGAATTCGCCCACGAACCCGCTGGTGCCCGGCAGGCCGACATTGGCCATGGTCAGGATCAGGAAGGCGACGGCGTATTTCGGCATGTTGTTCACGAGGCCGCCATAGGCGTCGATCTCGCGGGTGTGCATGCGGTCATAGATGACGCCCACGCACAGGAACAGCGCCGACGAGACGAGGCCGTGCGACAGCATCTGGAAGATAGCGCCCTCGATCCCCTCGACGTTCATGGCGAAGATGCCCATCGTCACATAGCCCATATGGGCGACCGACGAATAGGCGATCAGCTTCTTCATGTCCTCCTGCATCAGCGCCACCAGCGAGGTGTAGATGATGCCGATCACGGAGAGCGTGAACACGAAGGGCTGGAACATGTCCGAAGCGAGCGGAAACATCGGCAGCGAGAAGCGCAGGAAGCCGTAGCCGCCCATTTTCAGCAGAATGCCTGCCAGAATGACCGAGCCGGCAGTCGGTGCCTCGACGTGCGCGTCCGGCAGCCAGGTGTGCACCGGCCACATAGGCATCTTCACCGCGAAAGAGGCGAAGAAGGCGAGCCACAGCCATGTCTGCATGCCGGCCGGGAAGCCGTGCGTCAGCAGCGTGGGAATGTCGGTGGTGCCGGCCTCCCAGAACATCGCCATGATGGCAAGCAGCATCAGCACCGAGCCGAGCAGCGTATAGAGGAAGAACTTGAACGAAGCATAGACGCGGCGCTTGCCGCCCCAGACACCGATGATGATGAACATCGGGATCAGGCCTGCCTCGAAGAAGACGTAGAACAGCACGATGTCGAGCGCGCAGAACACGCCGATCATCAGCGTTTCCAGAAGCAGGAAGGCGATCATATAGGCCTTCACGCGCTTCTGCACCGCTTCCCACGATGCTAGGATGCACAGCGGCATCAGGAAGGTGGTGAGGATCACGAACAGCATCGAAATGCCGTCGACGCCCATGTGATAGGAGATGCCGCTGTCCAGCCACTCCGCCTTCTCGACCATCTGGAAGCCGGACTGCGAAGTGTCGAAGCCGGTCCAGATGAACAGCGACACCACGAAGGTGACCACAGTCGTCAGCAGCGTGATGGAACGGATGTTGCGGCGACCGTTCTCGCTTTCGTCACTGATCAGCAACACCAGAAGCGCGCCGACCAGCGGCAGGAACGTGACCGTAGAAAGAATGGGCCAGTCGGTCATAGCATCATCCAGGTGGCAAGTGCGGCAACGCCGATCAGCATTGCGAAGGCGTAGTGATAGAGATAGCCGGACTGCAGCTTCACGACGCGCTGCGTGACGTCGACGACACGCGCTGAAATACCGTCAGGCCCGAGCCCGTCGATGATCTTCCCGTCGCCGGTCTTCCACAGGAAGCGGCCGATCGCCTTGGCGGAGCGCACGAACAGGAAGTCATACAGCTCGTCGAAGTACCACTTGTTCAGCAGGAACTGGTAAAGGCCCCGATGCTGCGCGGCCAGACGCTTCGGCGTCTCCGGCGAGCGGATGTAGAACTGGTACGACAGCAGGAAGCCGACGACCATCGCCACGAACGGCGACATCTTCACCCACATCGGCACATTGTGCATTTCATGCAGGACATGGTTGTCGGCAGAGGTGAACAGCGCCGTCTTCCAGAACGCCTCATAGGCTTCGCCGATGAACTGATCGTGGAACACGAAGCCCGCGAACAGCGCGCCAACGGCGAGGATGTAGAGCGGCACCAGCATCACCGGCGGCGATTCATGGACGTGATGCAGAACCTCCTCGCTGGCGCGCGACTTGCCGTGGAACGTCATGAAGATCAGGCGCCAGGAATAGAAGGAGGTGAAGCAGGCGGCGATCACCAGCAGCGCGAAGGCATAGCCGGCAACAGCGTTATGGCCGACAAAGGCGCTCTCGATGATGGCATCCTTGGAGAAGAAGCCCGCGGTGCCGATCACCGTGGCCGGAATGCCGAGACCGGTCAGCGCGATGGTGCCGATGATCATCATCCAGTAGGTGGTCGGGATCAGCTTGCGGATGCCACCCATCTTGCGCATGTCCTGCTCGTCGGACATGGCGTGGATGACCGAGCCCGAGCCGAGGAACAGCAGCGCCTTGAAGAAGGCGTGCGTGAACAGGTGGAACACGGCCGCGCCGTAAGCGCCCACGCCCAGCGCCACAAACATGTAGCCAAGCTGCGAACAGGTCGAATAGGCGATGACGCGCTTGATGTCGTTCTGCACGAGGCCGACGGTCGCCGCGAAGAAGGCGGTCGTCGCACCGATGAAGGTGACGACGGTGAGCGCGCTGTGAGACAGTTCGAACAGCGGCGACAGGCGCGCCAGCATGAACACGCCGGCCGTAACCATGGTGGCGGCGTGGATAAGCGCCGAAACCGGGGTCGGGCCTTCCATGGCGTCCGGCAGCCAGGTGTGCAGCGGCACCTGAGCCGACTTGCCCATGGCGCCCATGAACAGCAGAAGGCACACGATGGTCATCGCCGCCGTCTTGTCGAGCGAATATCCGAGGAAGGTCAGCACAGTTGCGCTGTCCGCCGCGCCCTCGGCCGGCAGGTAATTCGCCGTGCTGGCAAAGATGGTCGAGAGGTTGACCGAGCCGAACAGCACGAACACGCCGAACAGGCCGAGCAGGAAGCCGAAGTCGCCCACGCGGTTGACGATGAAGGCCTTCATGGCCGCCGCACTGGCGGAAGGCTTTTTGTACCAGAAGCCGATCAGCAGATAGGATGCAAGGCCGACGCCTTCCCAGCCGAAGAACATCTGCACCAGATTGTCGGAGGTCACCAGCATCAGCATGGCGAAGGTGAACAGCGACAGATAGGCGAAGAAGCGCGGCCGATGCGGGTCGTGGTGCATGTAGCCGATCGAATAGATGTGAACCAGCGCCGAGACGGTGTTGACCACCACCAGCATGACAACGGTCAGCGTGTCGATGCGCAGCGCCCAGGCGGCATCGAGCCCGCCCGACTGGAGCCAGCGCAGAAGCGGCACGGTGAAGGTTTCCGTCTCGGAGAATCCGACCGTAAAGAACGCGACCCACGACAGCGCGGCCACGATCACCATCAGGCCCGATGTCAGATATTCCGAAGCCCTGGCGCCGATCGCGTTGCCGAACAGGCCGACGATCAGGAACCCGATGAGGGGCAGAAAGACGATGGCTTGATACATGGTTACGCCTCAGCCCTTCATCATATTCACGTCTTCCACCGCGATGGAGCCGCGGTTGCGGAAGAAAACCACCAGAATGGACAGGCCGATCGCCGCTTCGGCCGCTGCGACGGTCAGCACGAACAGCACGAAAATCTGCCCCATCAGATCGTTGAGCACCGAGGAAAAGGCGACCAAATTGATATTGGCCGCCAGCAGCAGCAGCTCGATCGACATCATGATGACGATGACGTTCTTGCGGTTCAGGAAGATGCCGAACACGCCGATCGTGAACAGGATAGCCGAGAGTGTCAGATAATGTCCGATGCCGACGGTCATGTCAGATGCCCTTCCCCGTCTCGACCTTGCGTATTTCGATGGAGGTTTCCGGTGTGCGGCCGACCTGCTCGGAAATCGACTGCCGCTTGACGCCCTGCTTGTGGCGCAGCGTCAGAACGATGGCGCCGACCATGGCGACCAGCAGCACGAGACCGGCCATCTGGAAGAAATGGATGTAATCCGTGTAGAGGACATCGCCGAGAACCGCCGTATTGGTGCGCTCAGCCATATCCGGGATCGGCCGCGCGACGGAAGCCCCAAGCTCGGGAGAGAGCACATAGCCGCCGGTTACGATGATCAGCTCGGCTGCGAAGATCAGCCCGACCAGCGCGCCGATCGGCGCGTAGCGCAGTGCACCCTGCTTGAACTCGGCGAAATCGACGTCGAGCATCATGACCACGAACAGGAACAGCACCATGACCGCGCCCACATAGACGATAAGCAGGATCAGCGCCAGGAACTCGGCTCCGGCCAGCAGGAACAGCCCCGCCGCATTGAAGAATGCGAGGATCAGGAACAGCACCGAATGCACCGGATTGCGCGACGAAATAACCATCAGGGCCGATGCGACCGCGACGAGGGCGAAGAGGTAGAAGAAAGCCGCCTCTAGTCCTTCAAGCATGGGGATCCCCCGGGTTTCCAAATCCTGATTCCATGCCGCCTCCGGTCATGAAATCGCGTGTTCCTTAGACGAGCCATCGCGGCCCGTCCATGTCTCAAATGCCGCTGCCCGGACACCGCGTCCGGCAGCTGCCCTTAACGATAAGGTGCGTCCAGCGCCATGTTGCGGGCGATCTCCCGCTCCCAGCGGTCGCCGTTGGCCAGCAGCTTGTCCTTGTCGTAGTAGAGTTCCTCGCGCGTTTCCGTCGCGAATTCGAAATTCGGCCCTTCTACGATGGCATCGACCGGGCACGCTTCCTGGCAGAAGCCGCAATAGATGCACTTCACCATGTCGATGTCGTAGCGCACCGTGCGGCGGGTGCCGTCATTGCGGCGCGGGCCGGCCTCGATGGTGATGGCCTGCGCCGGGCAGATCGCCTCGCAAAGCTTGCACGCGATGCAGCGCTCTTCGCCGTTCGGATAGCGGCGCAGAGCATGCTCGCCGCGGAAGCGAGGGCTGATCATCCCCTTTTCGTGCGGATAGTTGATGGTTTCCTTGGGCTCGAACATCTTCTTGATGCCCAGCCAGTAGCCACCCACGATATCTTTCAGAATCAGCGACTTAGCCGCTTGAGCGAATGCAGACATCAGGCAAGCCCCGTCAGCTTGAGGAAAGCGGCCGTGGCCACGACCATGAACAGCGAGATCGGAAGGAAGACCTTCCAGCCCAGCCGCATGAGCTGATCGTAGCGGTAACGCGGAAGAACGCCCTTGGCCATCGAGATGATGAAGAACACGAAGCACACCTTGAGGACGAACCAGATGACGCCCGGAACCCAGGTGAACGGCGCAAAGTCGAACGGCGGCAGCCAGCCTCCGAGGAAGAGGATGGTGGTCAGCGCGCACATCAGCACGATCGCCACATACTCACCGAGGAAGAACAGCAGGAAGGCCGTCGACGAATATTCCACCATGTGGCCGGCAACCAGCTCCGATTCCGCTTCGACGAGATCGAAGGGCGGACGGTTGGTCTCTGCCAGCGCCGAGATGATGAAGATGATGAACATCGGGAACAGCGCCAGCCAGTGCCAGTCGAGGAAGCTGTTGGAAAGCCCCAGCCAGGTGCCGATGCCGCTCTGCTGTGCCATCACGATGTCGGTCAGGTTCAGCGAGCCGACCAGCAGCAGCACGGTGACGATGACGAAGCCGATCGAGACTTCATAGGACACCATCTGCGCGGCGGAGCGCAGCGCGCCGAGGAACGGATATTTCGAGTTCGAAGCCCAGCCGCCCATGATGACGCCGTACACTTCAAGGCCCGAAATCGCCAGAATGTAAAGGATGCCGACATTGATGTTGGCAACCGCCCAGCCCTCGTTCACCGGAATGACGGCCCATGTCGCCATGGCCAGAACCGACGTCACCAGCGGGGCCAGAAGGAACACCGCCTTGTTGGCGCCTGCCGGAATCACCGGCTCCTTGAACACGAATTTCAGAAGGTCGGCGAAAGCCTGAAGCAGGCCCCATGGCCCCACCACGTTCGGCCCGCGGCGCATCTGCACGGCCGCCCAGATCTTGCGGTCGGCGTAAAGGATATAGGCCACAAAGATCAGCAGGATGACCAGCAGCGCCAGCGACTTGGCCAGAATGATCAGCGCCGGCAGGATGTAGAAGGAGAAGAAGCTGTCGTCCATGTCTTATTCCGCCGCCTGCTGGAAGCCGCCCTGCGCCAGCGCGGAGCACTCGGCCATGACGGCAGAGGCGCGCGTGATCGGGTTGGTCAGGTAGAAGTCGCGCACCGGCGACACGAAACCGGCCTTGTCGGTCTTGCCGCCGAGCTTCGCAACAGCGGCAATGTCTTCCGCCGCGCCCGTTTCGATCTGGTCGATACGGGCGAGATGCGGAAACTCGCCATAGAGCTGGCTGCGCAGCTGCGCCAGCGAATCGAACGGCAGCCTGTGGCCCAGAACATCGGAAAGCGCACGGAAGATCGCCCAGTCCTCGCGGGCATCGCCCGGCGCGAAGCCTGCGCGGCTGGTCTGCTGCACGCGGCCTTCGGTGTTCACATAGGTGCCCGACTTCTCGGTATAGGCCGAGGCCGGCAGGATCACGTCGGCGCGGTGGGCGCCGGCATCGCCATGCGTGCCGACATAGACCACGAACCCGGCCTTCACCTTGTCCATCTCGATCTCGTCGGCGCCGAGCAGGAACAGCACGTCCGTGTTGTCCAGCATGGAAGCCGTATCCCGGCCGCCCTCGCCCGGCACGAAACCGATGTCGAGGCCGCCGACACGTGCGGCGGCATGGTGCAGCACGCCAAAGCCGTTCCACTCCGGTCCGACGGCATCCACAGCCGTCGCCAGTTTCGCAGCCAGACCGAGCACGGCAGCACCGTCGGTGCGCGCCAGGGCGCCCTGCCCCACGATGATCAGCGGACGCTCGGCCTTCTTCAGCGCCTCGAAGAAGCTGCCATTGCCGTCGGCGATATCCTTGAGCGTCTCGGGACCGGCGCCGAGCGCTTCGTAATCATAGCGCAGATCGCCGAACTCGCCGATGACGCCGATCGGCAGCGGGCCGGCGCGGAAGCGCTTGCGGATACGCGCGTTCAGAACCGACGCCTCGAAGCGCGGATTGGCGCCGATGATGAGGATCGCATCAGCATCTTCGATGCCCTCGATCGTCGGATTGAAGATGTAGCTGGCGCGGCCGAGCGCGGGATTGAGCGCCGTGCCGTCCTGACGGCAGTCGATGTTGGCGGAGCCCAGCGAAGTCATCAGGCGCTTCAGCGCATACATTTCCTCGACCGCTGCAAGGTCGCCGGCAATCGCACCGATGCGCTCGGGCGAGGTTGCGGAAACAGCGTCGCGGATCGCGGCGAAGGCCTCGGCCCAGCTTGCCGGCCTCAGCTTGCCGTCACGGCGCACATAGGGCCGGTCGAGACGCTGCGTGCGCAGGCCATCCCAGATAAAGCGGGTCTTGTCGGAGATCCACTCCTCGTTCACCTGCTCGTTGATGCGCGGCAGGATGCGCATGACCTCGCGGCCGCGCGTGTCGACGCGGATGGCGGAGCCGACCGCGTCCATCACGTCGATGGATTCCGTCTTGGTCAGTTCCCACGGACGCGCCTGGAAGGCATAGGGACGCGCGGTCAGCGCGCCGACCGGGCACAGGTCGATGACGTTGCCCTGCATTTCGGAGGTCATCGCCTGTTCGAGATAGGTGGTGATCTCGGCATCCTCGCCACGGCCGATCAGGCCAAGCTCGGAAATGCCGGCCACTTCCGTGGTGAAGCGCACGCAGCGCGTGCAGTGAATGCAGCGCGTCATGATCGTCTTGACCAGCGGACCGATATATTTGTCCTCGACGGCGCGCTTGTTCTCGTGGAAACGCGAGGAATCGACGCCGAAGGCCATCGCCTGGTCCTGCAGGTCGCACTCGCCGCCCTGATCGCAGATCGGGCAATCCAGCGGGTGGTTGATGAGCAGGAACTCCATCACGCCTTCGCGGGCCTTCTTGACCATCGGCGTGTTGGTGAACACCTCGGGAAGCTGGCCTTCCGGGCCGGGGCGCAGATCGCGCACGCCCATGGCGCACGAAGCCTGCGGCTTGGGCGGACCGCCCTTCACCTCGACCAGACACATGCGGCAGTTGCCGGCGATCGACAGCCGTTCATGGAAGCAGAAACGCGGCACTTCCGCGCCCGCCGCTTCCGCTGCCTGCAGCAGCGTGTAGTGGTCGGGTACCTCGATCTCTTTCCCGTCGACCTTGAGCTTTGCCATTTCGCCTCAACCCCGCAGCCGTGCCGCGATCTTCATTGCCGGCGCTATCGAAGCCGCGCCCTGCCTTGATTTACTTTACCCGTTGCCCGTCTTGCAGCGCCGCTGCCTGCCCGACCCAGTCGTCGCGCCGGATGCGGCCGCGAAAACCGAGCGTGTCGTCCATCCACGCGATCTCGGCATCCGTCCATTCCGCAATCTGACGGTAAGTCCAGATGCCATAGCCATTGAGGACCATCTCAAGCTTGGGTCCGATACCTGCGATCGCTTTCAGATCATCAGGGGCTGACGGCTTGTCCAGCGCCTGCGGCTGATGTGTCTTCGCCGGTTCAGCAGCGACCTTCGCCGGACGCGGTGCAGCTTTGCCCGCAGCCGCCTTGCCGTTGTCGTGCCCGGAAGCATCCTCGAAGGACTGGAACAGCTTCTGGGAAACTTCGCTCGCACCATTGAACGCGCCAAGCCAGATCCCGAAAGCCTGACTGGCCAGACCTAACCCAAGCGCCGACGCAGCCGCCATCCCGGCCGCCGGATGGACGAGCAGATTCACGGCGCTGGCCATCTCGCTCGGTATCATCTGTGGTGCGTTGTTCTGCATTGCCTCGAAGCTTTTCAAATCGGTCTGCACCGGCAGGATTTCAGTCCTGTGCCTGCTCCTGCCATCTGGCTGCGTTCCGGTTTCCTTTCCGTTCCTGCCTTGTCGTCTTTCAGCGCGGCAGCCGCTTATTCCGCCGCGACCAGAACCGGCTCGACCCGGTGGGAGTTGCGGGTGAATTCGTCGATACGCCGCTCGATTTCCGGGCGGAAGTTGCGGATCAGGCCCTGCACCGGCCATGCCGCCGCATCGCCGAGCGCACAGATGGTATGGCCTTCGATCTGCTTGGTGACATCGAGCAGCATGTCGATCTCGCTCTTCTGCGCCTCGCCGCGCACCAGCCGCTCCATCACCCGCCACATCCAGCCCGTGCCTTCGCGGCATGGCGTGCACTGGCCGCAGCTCTCATGCTTGAAGAAGTAGGAGAGCCGCGCGATCGCCTTCACGATGTCGGTCGACTTGTCCATGATGATCATGGCCGCCGTACCGAAGGAGGACTTGCGCTCGCGCAGACCGTCGAAATCCATCGGGCAGTCGATGATGTCCTCGGCCTTGACCACCGGACACGACGCGCCACCGGGAATGACCGCCAGCAGATTGTCCCAGCCGCCGCGAATGCCGCCGCCATGCTTCTCCACCAGTTCGCGGAAGGTGGTGCCCATCTCTTCCTCGACCGTGCAGGGCGTGTTGACGTGGCCGACCAGCATGAACAGCTTGGTGCCGACATTGTTCGGACGCCCGAAGGACGAGAACCACGCCGCACCCCGGCGCAGGATGGTCGGTGCAACGGCGATCGATTCCACGTTGTTGACCGTCGTCGGGCAGCCATAGAGGCCCATATTCGCCGGGAACGGCGGCTTCAGGCGCGGCTGGCCCTTCTTGCCTTCAAGGCTTTCGAGCAGCGCTGTTTCCTCGCCGCAGATATAGGCGCCCGCGCCATGGTGAACGTAGATGTCGAAATCGTAGCCGTTCTTGTTGTTCCTGCCGATGAGCTTCGCGTCATAGGCCTCATCGATGGCGCGCTGCAGCGCTTCACGCTCGCGCATGAACTCGCCGCGCACATAGATGTAGGCGGCCACCGCGCCCATGGCGAAGCCGGCAAGCAGGCAGCCCTCGACCAGCGTGTGCGGATCGTGACGCAGAATGTCGCGGTCCTTGCAGGTGCCGGGCTCGGATTCGTCGGCATTGACAACGAGATAGCTCGGACGGCCATCGCTGACCTTGGGCATGAACGACCATTTCATGCCTGTCGGGAAGCCCGCGCCGCCACGGCCGCGCAGTCCCGACGCCTTCATCTCGTTGATGATCCAGTCACGGCCCTTTTCGATGATGCCCTTGGTGCCATCCCAGCAACCGCGCGACATCGCGCCCGCGAGCGATCTGTCGAAGCGACCGTAGATATTGGTAAAGATGCGATCCTTGTCCTGAAGCATCGTTCTTCCCTCAAACCGGCTTCTTGCCGAAGACGCGGACATATTCGTCCACGCCACCCTTGGCGAGCGCCTTGGCCTGCTTGACCCAGTCCTCGCGCTCGATACGGCCATGGAAGTTCAGATAGCCGTCAACCCATTCGCGCTCGGCCTTCTTCCACGCCGCGACCTGCGCGAAGGTGAAAATGCCAAGCTCATGCAGTACCTGCTCGTTCTTCGGCCCGACGCCGGAGATGAGTTTCAGATCGTCAACCGCCGCGGGGCGGGCGATGCCGGCGGGCCGGTTCTTGTCGTCCAGCGATGGTTTTGCCGGCTTTGCAGATACCTTTCCAGCAGGCGCGGCAACGCTTGCAGCCTTTTCGCCCGCAGGTGATGCCTTGACTTCCGCCGGCGTCTTCAGAGCCGGGCTGGTCTCGGGCGCATCGGTCTTTGGCCGGGCGGCATTGGAAGGCGGAACCTCTGCGGCCGCGGCAGCTCCGGCAGCAGCCTTCGCCTCGCGATCGCGGGTCGATTTCAGAATGGCTTTCTCATCGGTCAGGGCCGTGAAACCACCAGCCGGCGCGGAGAAATAACGGTCGGTCTGCGGCCCTGTCGGCACGGAATCGCCCCTGCCCGCCTCGAACTCATCGATGATCTCGGCCAGACGCTCCGGCGTCAGATCCTCGTAGGAATCCTTGAAGATCATGACCATGGGCGCGTTCACGCAGGCGCCCTGGCACTCGACCTCTTCCCATGACAGCGTGCCGTCGGCATTGGGATGCAACTGCTCGTGATGGATCTTCGAGCGGCACACATCCATCAGCTCGCCCGCGCCGCGCAGCATGCAGGGCGTGGTGCCGCACACCTGAATATGCGCGCGCGTTCCGATCGGCTTGAGCTGGAACTGGGTGTAGAAGGTCGCGACCTCAAGCCCGCGAATATAGGGCATGCCCAGCATGTCGCAGATGTTCTCGATGGCGGCCTTGGTCACCCAGCCATCCTGCTCCTGTGCGAGCATGAGCAGCGGGATGATGGCCGACTGCTGCCGGCCTTCCGGGTATTTTGCGATCCACTTCTGCGCGGCCGCAGCAAACTCCTCGTTGAAGGAGAATGCCGCTGGCTGGACGCTGGCTTCTGCGAGACGGCGGACACTCATTAGCGGTCGACCTCACCAAACACGATGTCGAGGGAGCCGAGGATGGCTGCAACGTCGGCGAGCATGTAGCCCTTGCACAGGAAATCCATGGCCTGCAGATGGGCAAAGCCCGGCGCGCGCAGCTTGCAGCGATACGGCTTGTTCGTGCCGTTCGACACCAGATAGACGCCGAATTCACCCTTGGGCGCCTCGACGGCGGCATAGACCTCGCCGGCCGGAACCTTGTAACCCTCAGTATAGAGCTTGAAGTGGTGGATGAGCGCTTCCATCGAGCGCTTCATCTCGCCGCGCTTGGGCGGAACCACCTTGCCATCCAGATTGGAGACGGGACCCGTGCTCTCCTTGCCCAGCAGCAAGTCGACGCACTGGCGCATGATCCGCGCCGACTGGCGCATCTCTTCCATGCGGATGAGATAGCGGTCGAAATTATCGCCGTTCTTGCCGATCGGAATGTCGAATTCCATCTCGGAATAGCACTCGTAAGGCTGCGACTTGCGCAGGTCCCATGCCGCGCCCGAACCGCGCACCATGACGCCGGAGAAGCCCCAGGCCCATGCATCCTCAAGCGAAACCACGCCGATATCGACGTTACGCTGTTTGAAGATCCGGTTGGGCGTCAAAAGCGCATCCAGATTGTCGATAGTCTTCAGGAACGGATCGATCCAGTTGCCGATATCCTCGATCAGCTTCTGCGGCAGGTCCTGATGCACACCACCCGGCCGGAAATAAGCCGCATGCATGCGCGAGCCGGAGGCCCGCTCGTAGAACACCATCAGCTTCTCGCGCTCGGCGAAGCCCCACAGCGGCGGGGTGAGCGCGCCGACGTCCATGGCCTGCGTCGTCACATTGAGGATGTGCGACATGATGCGGCCGATTTCGGAGTAGAGCACGCGGATCAGCTGGCCACGCCTCGGCACTTCGATTCCCAGAAGACGCTCCGCGGCCAGCGCGAAGGCGTGCTCCTGATTCATCGGGGCGCAGTAGTCGAGCCGGTCCAGATAAGGCACGGCCTGCAGATAGGTCTTGTGCTCCATCAGCTTCTCGGTGCCGCGATGCAAAAGCCCGATATGCGGGTCGACGCGATCGACCACCTCGCCATCCAGCTCCAGAACGAGGCGCAGAACGCCGTGCGCCGCCGGATGCTGCGGACCGAAGTTGATGTTGAAATTGCGGACGGAGGTTTCAGCCATTTACTGCTTCACCTTTTCATCGCCGGGCAGCACATAGTCGGTGCCTTCCCAGGGCGAGAGGAAGTCGAAATTGCGGAACTCCTGCTTCAGTTCCACCGGCTCGTAAACGACGCGCTTGGCCTCGTCGTCATAGCGAACCTCGACAAAGCCGGTCAGCGGGAAGTCCTTGCGCAGCGGATGCCCCTCAAAACCGTAATCGGTGAGGATGCGGCGCAGATCCGGATGCCCGGAGAACAGCACTCCATAAAGATCGTAGGTTTCGCGCTCATACCAGTCTGCGCCCGGCCACACCTCGGTGACGGAAGGCACGATGGTCTCTTCGTTCGCGTGAACCTTGACGCGGATGCGCAGATTCCGACGCGGCGACAACAGATGATAATTCACATCGAAGCGGTTGGCGCGCGCCGGGTAATCCGCACCCGACACGTCGATGATCGACACGAAGCCGCAGGATTCGTCATCGCGCAGGAAACGCGAAATCTTCACGATATCTGCCGGCGCAACGGTGATCGTCAGCTCGCCATAGGCAAGCTCGCTGTGCAGGACCTCGACACCACCCCTCGATGCGATGTGGGCGGCAAGCTCTGTGAGTGCTTCACTCATATTTCATCACCGCTCGATCGTACCCGTGCGCCGGATCTTCTTCTGCAGGAGAAGAATGCCGTAGAGCAGCGCCTCGGCTGTGGGCGGGCAGCCCGGTATGTAGATATCGACCGGCACGATGCGGTCGCAGCCGCGAACCACCGAATAGGAATAGTGATAGTAGCCGCCGCCATTGGCGCAGGAGCCCATGGAGATCACATAGCGCGGTTCCGGCATCTGGTCGTAGACCTTGCGCAGCGCCGGGGCCATCTTGTTGGTCAGCGTACCGGCCACGATCATGATGTCGGACTGGCGCGGCGAAGCGCGCGGCGCGACGCCGAAGCGCTCGCTGTCGTAATGCGGCATGGCGGTGTGGATCATCTCCACCGCGCAGCAGGCCAGACCGAAGGTCATGTACATCAGCGAGCCGGTGCGCGCCCATGTGATGAGCGCCTCGGTCGAAGTGACGAGAAAGCCCTTGTCGGCCAGCTCGTCGTTGATGCCGATGAAGAAAGGATCATCCGAACCGACCGGCTTTCCGGTACGCGGATCGAGGATACCCTTAGGCTGCGGCGCGACGAGCGTGCCGGAATCGCTGATCAATCCCATTCCAGCGCCCCTTTCTTCCACTCATATATGAAGCCGATGGTGAGAACGCCAAGGAACACCATCATCGACCAGAATCCGAGCATGCCGATATCGCCGAACGAAACCGCCCACGGGAACAGGAACGCCACCTCCAGATCGAAGATGATGAACAGGATCGACACCAGATAGAAGCGGATGTCGAACTTCATGCGGGCATCGTCGAACGAGTTGAAACCGCACTCGTAGGCCGACAGCTTTTCAGGATCGGGGTCGCGATAGGCCACCAGGAAGGGAGCCACGATCAGCGCCAGTGCGATCACCAGTGCCACGCCGATAAAGATGACGATCGGCAGATACGAACTTAGCAACTCGTTCATGCTGCAACTTTCCGTTGGCGGCGGATCCGCCTGAGACTAGCGCAGCCGGCCCTGTTACGGAAGCGTGACAGATTTGCCCTGGAACCTCTTCGGCCCCATGCTGCAACGCGGCGAGGGTTAGCGCAGGCGGATGGCCGAAGCAAGTCAAACCTTGTTCAAAACGCTGCACTGCACACTATCTGCGACAAAACTGATCATCTTTGATTTCCTTCACTTTTTACTCCACTTTTAGTCCTGACAGTATTCCCGGGGTTTAGCTGGTAGCGTGCAGGAATCGGGCTGCTGTAAACCATGACTCCAGATAGGCTTGGATCATATGAAGGAAACCATTTCCCCCGCCCTTGCACGTCGCATTGCGCTGGCCGCGCAGGGCTTCGGCGCGCCTCGCGCAAAAAGTGCACCCGACCGCCGACACGTCTCCCGTGTCGTTTCCCGCACCGCACTTTTCCAGATCGACTCGGTCAGCGCCGTGGTGCGGGCGCACTATATGCCGCTTTATTCGCGGCTTGGCCCCTACCCGCTTTCGCTGCTCGACGACGCGGCCCGTCCGGGAGCGAAGCGCCAGCTTTTCGAATACTGGGCGCATGAGGCCTCGCTGCTGCCGCTGGAGACCTATCCGCTGTTGCGATGGCGCATGGAAAGGGCAGAGCGCGGCGAGGAGATGTATCGCGGACTGGCCAGGTTCGGCCGCGAGCGCGCGGATTTCATCGCGGAGATATTTCGCGAAGTTGAAACGCGCGGCCCGCTCGCCGCCTCCGACATGGACGGCCACAAGGGCTCCGGCGGCTGGTGGGGCTGGAGCGAGGCAAAGATGGCCTTTGAGTGGCTGTTCTGGGCGGGAAGAATCACCACCGCCCACAGGCGCGGGTTCGAGCGGGTCTACGATCTGCCGGAACGCGTTCTGCCCCGGGCAGTCCTCGACCTGCCGGTTCCCTCTCCGGCGGATGCCCAGCGCGAATTGCTGCGCATTTCCGCGCGCGCCCATGGCATCGCCACCGCCGCCTGCCTGCGCGATTACTTTCGACTTGCCGCGACCGAGACCGCACCGCTCATCGCTGATCTTGTCGAGGAAGGGGAATTGATTCCCGTCACCGTCAAAGGATGGAGCAGGCAAGCCTATCTGCACCGCGACGCGCGTCTGCCGCGCAGGATCGAGGCCCGCACCCTGCTCGCCCCTTTCGACCCGCTGGTGTTCGAGCGGGACCGCACCGAAAGCCTGTTCGGCTTCCGCTACCGGATCGAGATCTACACGCCGGCCGAAAAGCGGCAATATGGCTATTATGTCCTGCCCTTTTTGCTGGGCGACAGGATTGTCGCACGCGTCGATCTGAAAGCGGACCGACCCGCCGGCATTCTGCGCGTCCATGCCGCCTATGCCGAACCCGACGCACCGCCCGAAACCGCAGCCGCACTTTGCGAAGAGCTGGACCAGATGCGCCAGTGGCTGCAACTCGATCGCATGGAAATCACCCCGGCCGGCAGCCTCGGACCTGCGCTGTCCGCCATCGCCGCGCGTTGACAGTGCGACCCGCCCAAGCCTAAATCCCCGCGACGGTCTCCTCTTTCAAAGAAGGGGAGCTAAGAGGGAACGCGGTGAGGGATTTTTCCCGACTCCGCGGCTGTGCCCGCAACTGTAAGCGACGAGCCCTTGCCGGCAGCCACTGGGTTATCCCCGGGAAGGCGGCATCAGGGCGATGACCCGCAAGCCAGGAGACCTGCCGTCTGTACGAGAAAAGCCGCAAGCCTGGCGGGTGTCCCGGGCAAGGAGCGTATTTTGGACAGCAATCCCGCCGCCTGCGAAACCGGCCAGTCCGGCAACCGGACCAGCGACACCACGATCATCGTCTGCATTTCCTGTCGCGACGCCAGCGGCTCGGATACGCATCCGCGCGCCGGTGAGAAGCTGGCCGAAAACACGCGCCGCGCCGCCGCCGGCCAGCCAGTCGAGGTGCGCACGGTGGAATGCCTCGGCAACTGCAAGCGCCGCCTCAGCGCCTCCATCCTGCACGACGGGGCCTGGAGCTATGTCTTCGGCGACCTCGCCGAGGACAGCGGCGCCGATCTGGTGATCGGCGCGTGTCAGCTGGCCAACGCCGAAGACGGAAAAATTCCGTGGCGCGGCCGCCCAGACTCACTCAAGCGCGGCCTTGTCGCGCGCATTCCTCCCCTGACCCTTCTGAAGGACCAATCATGACCGCAAACGCCACCCGCGTGCCCTGCACCGTCGTCACCGGCTTCCTCGGCGCCGGCAAGACCACGCTGATCCGCAACCTGCTCGAACAATCCGCAGGCAAGCGGCTCGCCCTCATCGTCAACGAATTCGGCGATGTCGGCGTCGATGGCGAAATCCTGAAAGGCTGCGGCATCGACACCTGCCCCGAGGAAAACATCGTCGAACTGGCCAATGGCTGCATCTGCTGCACGGTTGCCGACGATTTCGTGCCGGCGCTCGACCAGATCCTGTCGCGCACGCCTAAGGTCGACCACATCCTGATCGAAACCTCCGGCCTCGCTTTGCCGAAGCCGCTGGTGCAGGCATTCCAGTGGCCGAGCGTGAAAAGCCGCGTCACCGTCGACGGCGTCATTGCCGTGGTCGATGGCCCGGCCCTTGCCGAGGGCAAGGTTGCCTCCGACATGGACGCGCTTGCCGCCCAGCGCGCAGAAGACGAGTCGCTCGACCATGACGACCCGATCGAGGAGGTCTTTGAGGATCAGGTCGCCTGCGCAGACCTCATCATCCTCTCCAAGAACGATCTGCTCGATGAAGCCGCCGCCGGGCGCGCCCGCAGGATCGTCGATGCCCATATCGGGCCGGCGGTGAAGGTGGTTCCGTCCGAGCACGGCAAGGTCGATCCTTCAATCCTGCTCGGCCTCGGTCTCGCCGTCGAGGACGACATCGAAAACCGCAAGTCGCATCATGACGGCGTCGGCGATCACGAGCACGACGATTTCGACACCTTTATCGTCGACATCGCTGCTGTCACCGATCCCGAGGACCTCGCCCGCCGCATCGCCATCGCTGCCGAGCAGCAGGACGTGCTGCGCGTCAAGGGTTTCGTGGACGTTGCGGGCAAGCCGATGCGCCTGCTGGTTCAGGCTGTTGGTGCGCGCGTCAATCATTATTATGATCGCGCCTGGACGGCGCAGGACGAGCGCCGTTCGCAGCTGGTCGTCATCGGCCTGAAAGGTCTCGACCAGCCGGCGATCGAGAAGATACTGGCGGGCTGAACACGGCAGGCGCGCCGCTCATCAGGATTGAACCATGCATATCCTGACCACCACCTCCGCCTCGCTCGATGACGTCATCGAGCCGGTCGACCTGCGCCAGACGCCAGGCGAGGTGGTGGCGCTGTCCTTTACCGACAGCGATCTGGCCGCCCTGGCCTCCGCGTGGAAAGCCGACGCGGATCGCCTGCCCTCGATGCGGCTGGCGGCCCTGCGCGACCTGCGCCACCCCATGTCGGTCGATCTGTGGGTGGACAGCGTCGCCAGCCACGCAAAGGTCATTCTGGTACGTCTTCTGGGCGGCTATGACTGGTGGCGCTATGGCTGCGACCAGCTTGCCGCCATCGCCCGCGCCAAAGGCATCAGGCTGGCACTGCTGCCCGGCGAATGCCGCGACGAGGACGAGCGGCTGGCGCAGGCCTCCACCCTGCCCAGCGAGGAACTTTCCCTGCTGCTGGGCTATTTCCGCGAAGGCGGCCCGGCCAACATGCAGGCGCTGGTGCGCCGTCTGGCAAGGCTGGCCGGCCATGAGGCCGATGCTGCGGCTCCCACGCCGGTGCCGCGGGCCGGCTATTACGAACCCGGAACAGGCGTTGTCGAAACACCGCTGCTGGCGGACGACAAATCTGCATCCGTCGTGCCGATCCTGTTCTACCGTTCCATGCTGCTGGCGAACGACATCGCCCCCATCGATGCGCTGACGACGGAACTGCGCCGCACCGGCATCGCGGCAGTGCCTGTCTTCGTCTCCAGCCTGAAAGACGCAGCCTCTCTCGGCTTTGTCGAAGAGGCAATCGCGGCTCTGCAACCAGCAGCCATCGTCACCGCCACGGCCTTCGCTTCAGGTGCCGAACCGGGTGCGGAAACGCTGTTCGACCGCACCGGCATTCCGGTGTTTCAGGTGGTCGTCGCCACGACAAAACGCGAGGCTTGGGAAAGCGGCCAGCGCGGCCTTGCGCCCGCCGATCTCGCCATGCACGCCGTGCTACCCGAACTCGACGGGCGCATCATGGCCGGCGCCATTTCCTTCAAGACCGAGGCGGATGCCGATGCCGCACTCGGCCTGCGCGCCAACGTCAACCAGCCGGTGCCCGATCGCATCGCGCAGGTGGCGCGGCGGCTTTCCGCGTTTCTGCGCCTTCGCTCCACGCCGCCGGCCGATCGTCGCATCGTCATCCTCATCCCCGACTATCCGAGCGCGCCGGGCCGCACCGGCTATGCCGTGGGTCTCGATGTGCCGAACAGCGTGCTTGCCATGCTTCACGACCTGAAGGACGCCGGCTATGTCGTTGACCGGATTCCGCAATCGCCGCGCGCCCTGCTCGATATAATCGACTGCGGCAGCCACGCACTGGCTGTCGATGATTACAAAACTCACTTCGCCAAGCTGCCCGCCGAGGCACGCGAGGCCGTAACCGGCGCATGGGGCGAACCTGCCGGAACCCACTTCACCTTCCGCGCCGCCAGTTTCGGCAACGTCACCGTCGCCCTCGCCCCGGATCGTGGCCGCTCGGAAGACCGCCGGTCCGATTACCACGACCCCACCCTGCCCCCGCGCCACGAACTGGTCGCCTTCGGGCTGTGGATGCAAAAGGTGCTCGACGCCCAGGCCATCGTCCATGTCGGCGCACACGGAACGCTGGAATGGCTGCCGGGCAAAACTGTGGCGCTCAGCGAAAGCTGTTTCCCCGAGATCGTCACCGGCCCGCTGCCGGTCGTCTATCCGTTCATCGTCTCCAATCCCGGCGAGGCGGCGCAGGCGAAGCGGCGCATTTCAGCCGTCACGCTCGGCCATCTGCCGCCGCCGCTCACCAGCGCCGGACTGGACGAGCATCAGCAGAAGCTGGAACGGCTGGTGG
This sequence comes from Aquamicrobium sp. YD-1-mutant5, assembly GCF_059509755.1. Lineage (NCBI taxonomy): Bacteria > Pseudomonadati > Pseudomonadota > Alphaproteobacteria > Hyphomicrobiales > Phyllobacteriaceae > Aquamicrobium > Aquamicrobium sp. YD-1-mutant5. The sequence continues at coordinate 20,218 of NZ_JCAKKP010000001.1, read as the reverse complement.
ACGAATATGCGCAGGCCGACGGCCTCGACCGCCGTCGTCGCGACCGGCTGGCGAAGCTGATCGTGGAAACCGCCGCAGAGACGGGGCTTGCCGTCGAGGCCGGCGTGACAACCACCGACGCGCCCGACGAGGCGCTGCGCCGCATCGATGCCTGGCTGTGCGACCTCAAGGATTTCGCCATCAAGGACGGCTTGCACATCTATGGCCGCGCTCCGGCTGACGAAACCGACCCGCTGCGACTGCAAAGCGCCGAGGCCGAAAAAACCGGCCTTCTCGCCGCGCTCGACGGCCGCCACGTCACCGCCGGCCCGTCCGGCGCCCCGGCGCGCGGCCGGACCGATGTGCTGCCCACCGGCCGCAACCTGTTCACCGCCGATCCGCGCACCATGCCGACGCCCACCGCCTTCGATCTCGGCAGTGCGGCGGCCGGCGAGGTGGTAACAACCTATCTGCAAAGCCATGGTGACTGGCCGCGTTCGCTGGTCATCGACCTGTGGGGCTCGGCCTCGCTGCGCACCGGCGGCGAGGAAATTGCGCAGGGTCTGGCCCTGATGGGCTGCCGTCCGCAATGGGACGCGGCCACCGGCCGCGTCACCGGCATCGAGGTGCTGCCGCCGGCCGTGCTCGGCCGCCCGCGAGTCGATGTCACCTGGCGCATCTCCGGTCTGTTCCGCGACATGTTCCCGACCCAGATCGCGCTGATCGACGCCGCCGCGCGCGCAGTCGCCGCACGCGACGAGACCGACGACGAAAACCCGCTGGCCGCCCTTGCCCGCGCAGAGGGCCGCATCGGGCCGCGTATCTTCGGCTCATCGCCCGGAACATACGGGGCGGGAATCGAAAGCCTGCTTGCCAGCGGCGACTGGGAAAGCCGCGAGGAAATCGGCCGCGCCTATCTCGACAGCGCCTCGCACGCCTATGGCGGCGCAGAGGGCGAAGGCGTGGCCGCGCCCGGCGCGTTCGCGGACCGCCTTTCGGAGGCCGACCTGCTGGTTCACACCGGCGACGATCCCGGCCGCGACATTCTCGAAGGCTCCGCCGATGTCGCATTCATCGGCGGGTTTTCGGCCGCCCTTGCAGCGCTCGGCCGCAATGCCGACGTCATCGTGCTCGACACCACCGATCCGGCAAAGCCGAAACCGCGTTCGGTATCGGAGGCGGTTTCCCGTGTTGTTCGCGCCCGCGCCATCAACCCGCGCTTCATCGCCGGCCAGATGCGCCACGGCCCGCGCGGCGCCTCCGAGTTCGCCGAGACCGTAGACCGTCTGGTCGGTTTCGCCGAAACCACCCACGCCATTCCGGGTGCGCTGATCGAGGCCGTTCACGACGCATATCTGGGCGATGAAAACGTCCGTGCCTTTCTGTTGCGCGAAAACCGCGAGGCGGCGGCGCTGATCGCCGAGCGTTTTCTCTCCGCCCGCCGGCGCGGCCTGTGGCACCCGCTGCGCAACGCGATAGACGACGACCTTGCGGCCCTCATTGCCGAGGCACGGCAGGTGGCGGCATGAACGCCTTCGCCAGACGCGGCGCATGCCCCGCGCTCTCCACGCCCATGCAGACCGGCGACGGCCTGCTCGCCCGCCTCAAAACCGTTGCTGGAGGATTATCGCCCAAGGCACTGATCGGACTCTGCGAATCGGCCCTGCGCCACGGCAACGGCATCGTCGAGGTGACGGCGCGCGGCTCGATCCAGATCCGCGGCCTCACACCGCAATCCGCGCAGGCGCTGGCCCGCGATGTCGATGCGATGGAGATCGATGTGCGCATCGGCGTGCCGGTGGAGACCGGTCCGCTGGCCGGCATCGACGCCGAAGAAATCGCCGATCCCCGTCCACTGGCAAATGAAATCCGGGCGGCCATCGAAAAAGCCGGCCTCAGCGCGCGGCTTGGCCCGAAGGTTTCCGTGGTGGTCGACGGCGGCGGCCGCGTGCCGATGGACCGCATATCGGCCGATGTGCGTCTCACCGCGTGCGGCGACATGCCAGCATGGCAGCTTGCCATCGGCGGAACTGCTGCGAGCGCCCGGCCACTCGGCTTTGTCGACGAGGCACACGCCTGCGCCGCAACCATCTTGATCCTCGAAGCCATCGCCCCCCTGGGCCACGAGGCAAGGGCGCGCGATCTGGACGCGCAGCATATCGCTGAGAGAATATTCCTCTCCGGTCAGCCTGCCATTTCCGCCCCAAAGAGGGAGAAAAGCGGCTTGAATGCCGGCTCCGCATTTGCAGCGCCGGAGACTGGCGAAAGCGCTTTTCAAACTCCGGTCTTCTCCCTTGTGGAGGAGATGGCCGGCGGGCCAGAGAGGGGTAATTTGCAAGCCCTGCCAAAAGGCACTCCCATCGCCACGTTCCCGCTGGTGGACGGCAGATGCGTCCTCGGAATCGGCCTGCCCTTCGGCTCGATGCCGGCCGAAAACATCATCGCTCTGGCGCAGGGCGCGATTGCGCTCGGCGCAGCCGAAATCCGCCCCGCCCCATCCCGCGCGCTGCTGTTTCCCGGCATGAACCTCGACCCCTGCGAAACCCTGCGCGATGCCGCCACCTCTCTCGGCTTCATCACCGAAGCGCACGACCCGCGCCTGTCGATCGCCGCCTGTCCGGGTGCCCCGGCCTGTGCTTCCGGCCGGATCGCCACGCGCGCACTGGCCGAGCGCATCGCAGCACATGATGCGGATTTTCTCGACGGGTCCTTCACGCTCCATGTTTCAGGCTGCGCCAAAGGCTGCGCCCATCCTGCACCGGCAGCTATCACCCTCGTCGGCCATTACGGAGGCGCAGGAATCGCGCTAGACGGTAGCGCCAGATCGCCGGAAGCAGCCGGCACGGTGATTGTGGACGCTCAGGCCGGGATGGAACGAATCGCTGCGCTGGCGCGCCGGAACCGCCGATCCGGCGAAACCGTGGCCGCCTGCCTTGCCCGACTGGGCGCTGTTGCCGTAACAAACGCCTTTATGCAGGGATGAGAATGACCGCCTACGACTACATACGCGACGGCAACGCCATCTATGAGCGCTCCTTCGCCATTATCCGCGCCGAGGCGGACCTGTCACGCTTTTCGCCGCCGGAAGCCGATGTCGCGATCCGCATGATCCATGCCTGTGGCGATGTCGAAGCGGCACGACATTTCGCCTTCGGTCCCGGCTTCGTGGAAGCCGCGCGGACGGCACTTCAGGCCGGCGCACCCATTTTTTGCGATGCCGAAATGGTGGCGCGTGGCGTCACCCGCGCCCGCCTGCCCGCCGAAAACGAAGTGATCTGCACGCTGCGCGACCCGCGCACGCCCGAAATCGCGGCATCTATCGGCAACACACGCTCCGCCGCCGCACTCGACCTGTGGGGCGAACGCATGGCGGGCGCAGTCGTCGCCATCGGCAATGCCCCGACCGCCCTCTTCTATCTGCTGGAAAAACTGCGCGACGGCGCACCGAAACCCGCCGCTATCATCGGCATGCCGGTCGGCTTCGTCGGCGCAGCCGAATCCAAGGATGCGCTGGCCGAAAATTCCTGGGGCGTGCCCTATGCCATCGTGCGCGGCAGGCTGGGCGGCAGCGCCATGACCGCCGCCGCCCTCAACGCGCTGGCGAGGCCCGGCCTGTGAGCGTGCAAGCAACCACCGGCCGTCTCATCGGCGTCGGCACCGGCCCCGGCGACCCAGAATTGCTGACGCTTAAAGCGGTGCGTGCGCTGGCTGAGGCCGATGTCGTGGCCCATTTCGCCAAGCGCAGTTCCAACGGCAATGCGCGCGCCATCGTCGAAGGCCATATCAGGCCGGGCGCGGTGGAACTGCCGCTGCACTATCCCGTGACCGTCGAGATCGACAAGGATCATGCCGACTACAAGACGCAGATCCTCGCCTTCTACGAGGAGTCAGCGGCAAAGGTGGCTGAACAGCTTTCGGCCGGCCGCACGGTCGCCGTGCTGTCGGAGGGCGATCCGCTGTTCTACGGCTCCTACATGCATCTGCATGTGCGCCTTGCCCACCGCTTCCCCACGGAAGTCATCCCCGGCGTCACCGCCATGTCCGGCTGCTGGTCGGCAACTGGCCAGCCCATCGTGCAGGGCGACGATGTGCTGACCGTGCTGCCCGGCACGATGGGCGAGGCTGAACTTGCACGCCGCCTTGCCGACACGGACGCCGCAGTCATCATGAAGGTGGGACGCAACCTGCCCAAGATCAGGCGCGCGCTGGCCGCCTCGAACCGACTCGGAAAAGCGATCTATGTCGAGCGCGGCACCATGGCCAATGGCGCCTCCATGCGCCTTGCCGACAAGACGGACGATGCCGCCCCCTATTTCAGCATCATCCTCGTCGCCGGCTGGGAAAACCGGCCGGGCGAACGCGCCTCGGGAGTGGTGGTATGACAGGCCGCCTTGCCATTATCGGGCTCGGCCCCGGCAATGAAGCGCAGGTAACGCCGGAAGCCAGCCGCGCCGTCGCGAAGGCCACTTTCTTCTACGGCTACAAGCCTTATGTCGACAGGCTCGACCTGCGCCCCGACCAGACCCGCATAGCCTCCGACAATCGCGAGGAACTGGCGCGCGCAAAAGAAGCGCTGGAAAAGGCTGTAGAGGGCCACAGCGTCGCGGTCGTGTCCGGCGGCGATCCCGGCGTCTTCGCCATGGCCGCAGCCGTGTGCGAGGCAATCGAATCCGGCCCGGACGAATGGAAAGCGCTCGACATCGAGATCGTGCCCGGCATCACCGCCATGCTGGCGGTAGCGGCCCGAATCGGCGCGCCGCTTGGCCATGATTTCTGCGCCATCTCGCTGTCGGACAATCTGAAGCCGTGGGACCTGATAGAGCTGCGCCTGCTGGCAGCGGCCGGCGCGGGCTTCGTCGTCGCCCTTTACAATCCGATCAGCAAATCGCGCCCCTGGCAGCTCGGCCGCGCCTTCGAGGCGCTGTCGGCCATTCTGCCCGGCACGGTGCCCGTCATTTTCGGCCGCGCCGCCGGCCGGACGGACGAGCGCATCGAGGTCTGCCTGCTGGCCGATGCGAAACCGGAAATGGCCGACATGGCCACCTGCATCATCGTCGGCTCGCCCGAGACGCGCATCATCAGGCGCGGGGACAACCCCGCGCTGGTCTACACGCCGCGCGCGGCGACGAGGCCGAAATGAGCGCAGGTCATCGCGACCAGTTCCCCGACGCTGGAAGCGGACGACACCTGTGGCAGTTCCGGCCGGCGGATCATAATCACCTCGATGCCGAGCGCCCGCGCCGCCGCGATCTTGCCGTAGCTGGCCGCGCCGCCGCTGTCCTTCGAGACGAGCATATCGATGCGATTTTCGGTCAGCAATGCGCGCTCGGCCTCTTCGGCGAACGGCCCGCGCGCCAGAACGTAGCGCACATCGGGAACCGCCAGCGGCGGCTCGACCGGATCGACGCTGCGCACGAGATAAAAATGCTGCGACGCGACCGCGAAGGCACTCGCCTCCTGCCGGCCGATGCTCAGGAACACGCGGCGCGGCGCGCGCCCGAGCGCCCGTACCGCATCCGCCACATCGTCCGCAAAGGTCCAGCGGTCGCCCTCCCGCTGCTCCCAGCCCGGACGACGCAGCGCCAGCATCTCGACACCCGCCTCCCGCGCGGCCGTAGCCGCGTTGGCGGAAATCCGCACCGCATAAGGGTGGGTGGCGTCGATCAGCAGATCGATCCTCTGTTCCGCCAGATGGCGCGCCAGCCCCTCCGGGCCACCGAAGCCGCCGACGCGCACTGGCACCGGCTGTCGAACCGGATTTTCGGTGCGACCGGCCAGCGAGAGGGTGACGTCGAGTTCGGGCACGGCCGCGAGCTTCTCCGCCGCCTGCCGCGCTTCCGTCGTTCCGCCCAGAATGAGGATGCGCATGTTGGCTGAGGCTCCTTCCCGCCCGTGGCTCACCATCGTCGGCATTGGTGAAGACGGCATATCCGGTCTCGGCGACGAGGCCAAGCGGGCCATCAAAGCTGCCGAATTCGTGTTCGGCGGCGCCCGGCATCTGGAACTGGCCGCTGCCCTCATCGGGGGCGAAGCGCGCCAATGGCCGAAACCGTTCGACGCGGCAATGAACGCGGTGACGGCCCTTGCCGGCCACAAGGTTTGCGTGCTGGCCTCGGGCGATCCGTTCTTTCACGGCGTTGGGACCACCCTTGCCCGCGCCATATCGCCAGAACAGATCTGCACGATTCCCGCGCCTTCCTCGATCTCACTCGCCGCTGCCCGCATGGGCTGGGCCTTGCAGGACGTCGAAACCGTCTCGCTGCACGGCCGCCCCATCGATCTGATCCGGCCGCTGCTGCATCCAGGCGCGCGCATCCTTGCGCTGACCTCGGATGCGGACGCCCCGGCAGCAATCGCGGCGCTCATTGCCGAACTCGGCTTCGGGCGATCGCGCATCACGGTTCTGGAGGCGCTGGGCGGTCCGAACGAGCGCATCCGCAGCACCCGTATCGCATCCTTAGATCTCGAAAACGTCAATCCGCTCAATGTGCTGGCGCTGGAAATTGAATCGATATCGCAGGCGCGAATCCTTGCCCTCACGCCCGGCCTTGCCGACGATCTGTTCGAGCATGACGGCCAGATCACCAAGCGCGAGGTCCGGGCCCTGACGCTTTCGGCACTCAGCCCCCGGCTCGGCGAATTGTTATGGGACATCGGCGCGGGCGCAGGCTCCATCGCCATCGAATGGATGCTGGCGCACCCCTCGCTGCACGCCATCGCCATCGAAGCCGAGGCTGAGCGCGTCGCCCGCATCACCCGCAACGCCGCTGCCTTCGGCGTGCCGGGCCTGACCATCGTCCATGGCGCGGCTGCCGCAGCGCTGGCCGGTCTCGAAACGCCCGATGCCGTCTTCATCGGCGGCGGTGGCTCCGATGCGGGCGTTCTCGACACAGCCATCCGGGCGCTGCGTCCCGGCGGGCGTCTGGTCGCAAATGCCGTCACGCTGGACATGGAAGCGCTGCTGATTGCCCGCCATGCGGCACTGGGCGGAACGCTCACCCGAATTTCCGTCGCGCGCGCGGCACCTGTCGGCACCATGACGGGCTGGAAACCGGCCATGCCGGTCACGCAATGGAGCTGGGAGAAACGATGATCGTTGCCGGCATAGGCTGCCGCAAGGGCGTTTCAAGCGAACAGGTTCTTGCGGCGGTGGAATCAGCACTGGAACCTTATGGCCTGTCCCCCGACCTGCTGTCCGGCCTCGCCACCGCCAAGCAGAAGGCGGGCGAGAAGGCGATCATCGAAGCCGGCCATGCGCTGCGTCTGCCGGTCTTTCTGGTGGACGGGCCCGCCCTGCAGATGGTTTCACTGCGCAGCATGACGAAGTCCGCCGCCTCGATGGCCGCCACCGGCAGTCCCTCCGTGTCGGAGACGGCGGCCCTTGCCGCCACCGGACAAAGGTCGCGGCTGCTCGGCCCACGAACCATACATGGCCCGGTCACCTGCGCCATCGCGGTCGATGGAGACACGCCATGACGGTTCACTTCATAGGTGCAGGTCCCGGTGCTGCCGACCTGATCACCCTGCGCGGCGCAAAACTGCTCGCCTCCTGCCCCGTGTGCCTCTACGCGGGCTCCATCGTCTCGCCCGAGCTGCTGCAGCATTGCGGGCCGGAAACGAAGCTCATCGACACCGCCCCGATGTCGCTGGACGAGATCGAGGCCGAATATCGCGCCGCCCACGCGGCCGGGCAGGACGTGGCGCGGCTGCATTCGGGCGATCTTTCGGTGTGGAGCGCGGTGGCCGAGCAGATCCGTCGGCTGGAGCGCGCCGGTATTGCCTACACGCTCACCCCCGGCGTGCCCTCCTTCGCCGCGGCTGCTGCCGCGCTCGGGCGTGAGCTCACCATTCCCGAAGTCGCGCAAAGCCTTGTGCTCACCCGCATTTCCGGCCGCGCCTCGAAGATGCCGCCCGGCGAAACGCTGGCCGCCTTCGGCCGCACCGGCTCGACGCTCGCCATCCACCTCGCCATCCACGCCATCGAGCAGGTGGTCGCGGAACTGACCCCGCACTACGGCGCTGACTGCCCGGTCGCGGTCGTCTTCCGCGCGTCATGGCCGGAGCAGCGTATCCTCAGGGCAACGCTGGCCACCCTCGTTGAAGAACTCGGCAAAGATCCTATCGAGCGTTCCGCCATCATCTTCGTCGGCCGTTCGCTGACTGCCGGAGATTTTACCGAAAGCGCGCTCTACGATGCCGCGTATCAGCGCCGCTTTCGCGGCCGGGAGGGCGCATGAGCCTCGACACGCCGAAAGCGGCCCTTGCCGCGGCGCTGGCCCGTCTCGATTTCGAGCCGCAGGCTCTGGAGCCCGGCCATGTCTGGCTGGCGGGAGCCGGGCCCGGCGATCCGCGCCTGCTCACCCTCGACGTTCTGGGCGCGCTGGCGCAGGCCGATGCGCTTGTGCATGACGCGCTGGTGTCGCCCGAAATCATCGCCGTCGCCGCGCAGGCCGAGAAATTCCATGTCGGCAAACGTGGCGGACGGCTCTCCATCCCGCAGGAAGAGATCAACGCGCTGCTGGTGAAGCTGGGGCGCGAAAGGCGCAGGGTGGTGCGGCTGAAGGGCGGCCATCCTTATGTGTTCGGACGCGGCGGCGAGGAAGCCCGCGCGCTGGTGGATGCGGGCATCCCTTACCGCGTGCTGCCGGGTATCACCTCGGCTTTTGGCGGGCTCACATCGGCCGGCATTCCCGCCACCATGCGCGGCATCAATGGCGCGATCATCCTCGCCACCGGCTTCGCTGCCGTCTCCGATGACCGGCCGGACTGGGCGGCCCTTGCCCGCACCGGCCAGCCCATCGTGATCTATATGGGCCTCACCCATATGGAAGCGACGGTTGCCGACCTGATAGCGGGCGGGCTTTCATCCGATACGCCCGCCGCCCTCATCGAAAATGCCACGCTGGCGCAGGAGCGCACCGTTGTCGCAACGCTGGGAACGCTGGCGGAAGCCGCCGCGCGCGAAAATGTCGTTTCGCCGGCGCTCATCGTCGTCGGCCATATCGTGGCGCTGCGCGGGCAACTGGCGGGCAGGCCATGACGGCGCGCGCGATCATCGTCGGCGCGCCGCGTTCGGGCGCGGGCAAGACCAGCGTCACCATCGGCCTGCTGCGGGCGCTGGCCCGGCGCGGCCTGCGCGTGCGCGGGGCGAAGTCCGGCCCCGACTACATTGATCCCGGTTTTCACGAGGCCGCAACCGGCCTTGCCGGCGTCAATCTCGACAGCTGGGCGATGGCGCCGTCGCTGCTCAACACCCTTGCCGGGCGCGCGGCGGACGATGCCGACATTGTCGTTCTGGAAAGCGCCATGGGCCTGTTCGATGGCATTCCGGGCCAGCCCGGCCGCTCTGGTGCCGCTTCAGATCTGGCCGCACTTTACAGCATTCCGACGCTGCTGGTGCTCGACGTCTCCGGCCAGTCCACCACGGTCGCAGCGGTGGCCAAGGGGTTCGCCACCTACCGGCCCGAAGTGCGCATCGCCGGCGTGGTGCTGAACCGGCTGGGCAGCGAGCGCCACCGCCGTCTGTGCGCCGAAGCCATCGAAGCGATCGGCCTGCCGGTGGTTGGCGCCATCGAGCGCGACCCGACCCTGACCATGCCCGAGCGCCATCTGGGATTGGTGCAGGCCGGCGAGCACGACGACCTGATCGCCTTCATCGACCGCATGGCCGACATGGCCGAACGCTCCATCGATCTCGACAGGGTGATCGAACTCGCAGCACCGCTCGCCCCGCAGACAGGTGATTTTACCTGTGCCCTGCCCCCGCCCGGACAGCGCATCGCGCTGGCGCAGGATCGTGCCTTCACCTTCCTCTATCCGCATGTCGCACGGCACTGGCGCGACGCGGGCACGGAAATCGTGCCCTTCTCGCCGCTGGCCGACGAGGGACCGGCACCAGATTGCGACGTCTGCTGGCTGCCCGGCGGCTATCCCGAACTGCATGCCGGGGCGCTGGCCTCCTCGGCAAATTTCCGCAGCAGGATGACGGCGTTCGCGGCGCAGAAGCCGGTGCATGGCGAGTGCGGCGGCTACATGGTTCTGGGCGAGGCTCTGGAAGATGCAGACGGCGTCACCCACCGGATGCTCGGCCTGCTCGGCCACGCCACCAGCTTCGCAAAACGAAAGATGAACCTCGGCTACCGGCAGGCGCGCCTTCTGGCGGACTGCCCGCTCGGACGCACCGGCGACACCATCCGCGGCCATGAATTCCACTATGCGCGGGTCGTCGCTCCGGGCGATGACGCGCCGCTTGCCGAACTGGCTGACGGTCAGGGCAATCCGCTTGGGTCCGCCGGCGGGCGGCGCGGCCATGTCAGCGGCTCCTTCTTCCATGCCATCGCGCGGGCGGAAGAATGAATGCCAAGCTCGCCCCGATCGATGTCGCGCTCTGCATCGCCTTCTTCACGCGGCTGCCACTGCCGCATCTCGATTTTCGCGGCCGGACGCTGGCGAATGCCATCTGGGCCGCACCCATTGCCGGGCTGGCGGTAGCATTCATCTCCGCAGCCGCCTACGCGTCCAGCGTCTGGCTCGGCCTGCCATCCGGCCCTGCTGCTGCCCTCATCCTCGCCGCTGCGCTGCTCGCCACCGGCTGCCTGCATGAGGATGGGTTGTCCGATGTGGCCGACGGTTTCGGCGGCGGCGCGACGCGCGAGCGCAAGCTGGAAATCATGCGCGACAGCCGTATCGGCTCCTACGGCACAGCCGCTCTGATCATCTCCCTGCTTTTGCGCTGGAGCGCGCTGGCTGCTCTCGCCGGGCCATCTCAGGTGTTCGCCGCCCTCATTGCCGCCCACTGCGCCTCGCGCGCCCTGCCCGCCGCGCTGATGCATGTTCTGCCGCCGGCGCGCGCGGATGGCCTCTCGGCCGGTGCCGGAACGGTATCGCAGGGCACAGCGCTGATCGGTGCCGTCATCGGTGCGGTCTCGCTCCTCACCCTCGGCCCCGGTGCCGCACTCGCTGCTCTTCTCCTGCTGATCGCGATGCTTGCCGGCTTTGCCGCGCTCTGCCGCCGTCAGATCGGCGGGCAAACGGGCGATACTGCCGGCGCGCTGCAGCAGTTCGGCGAAATCGCCGTGCTTCTGGTTGCCAGCGCCGTCCTTTCCTGAATCATTTTCGGAGCCTTCCGCCACATGCCTTTCAAATCGCTCGAGGAATTGCGCATTGCCTGTCTCTCCCTGCCGGCTGGCAACGAGGAAGCGCGGAGCATGGTGGCACAGCGTCAGGAGGTGCTCACCAAGCCGCGCGGCAGCCTCGGCAGGCTTGAGGACATTGCTGGCTGGCTTGCCTGCTGGCAGGGTCGGGACATGCCGAAGCTCGACCGGGTGAAGGTCATCGTCTTTGCCGGCAATCATGGCGTGACCGCGCAAGGTGTTTCCGCCTATCCGGCCGAAGTGACGGTTCAGATGGTGGCGAACTTCGCCAATGGTGGCGCTGCGATCAACCAGCTTGCCCGCGTTGCGGGTGCCGAGCTGGACGTCATCTCGCTCGAACTAGACCGACCGACAGGCGACTTCACACGGGAACCAGCCATGGATGAGGCGGAATTTCTCGCCGCCATCTCAGCCGGTTATGATGCGGTGGACGAAAACCTCGATCTGGTCTGCTTCGGCGAGATGGGCATCGGCAACACGACACCGGCCGCGGCCATGGCCGCGGCCCTCTTCGGCGGCGATGTGCAGGGCTGGACCGGCCGCGGAACCGGCGTGGACGATGCCGGTCTCGGCCGCAAGGTGGCTGCCATCGAGGCCGGACTGAAGCGCCACGGCGCGGTCATCGCGGACCCGCTGAAAGTCGCAGCAGCACTCGGCGGTCGCGAACTCGCCGCCATCCTCGGCGCGACGCTTGCCGCCCGCCACCGCAACGTTCCGGTTCTGCTGGACGGCTTCGTGTGCACGGCCGCCGTCGCACCGCTGGCCCGCCTCCACCCACAGGGGCTTGACCACACTCTGGCCGCGCATGTGTCGGCTGAAGCCGGACACCGGCGCCTGCTCGAAGCGCTCGCACTGGCTCCCCTGCTCGATCTCGGCATGCGGCTGGGCGAAGGCTCGGGCGCATGCCTCGCGGTCAACATCCTGCGCTCGGCGCTGGAATGCCACGCAGGCATGGCAAGCTTCGCCGAGGCCGGCGTTTCGGAGAACTGAGTCTTATCGCCCTGACGCGGCCAGACCCTGCCTGAGCACTGCCGGAGCTATGGATTTCCACCAGCCGTCGATCTCGGCCTGCTGCGCCCTGATCATCGTGGCGGTGGGCGCGAAGCGCTGCCATGGATAGTTGTGCTTGGGCGCGACGGAGGTGATGACCGGCTTGCCCAGAGCACCCGCAGCCTCGAAGGCGCAGAACAGCCCGCTGCCCACGGCCTCCACCTTGCCGAACTTGCTCAGCACCACCACGTCGCTGCCGGCGATCTGGTCGAGCACGCTTTCGCCTGCGGCGGTCACGCCAAGCTCGTCGAGGTGGCAGGAGGTGTGCGCGGGCGGCTCATCGAGATACATGGCGAAGCGTTCGCCGGTGACCAGATTGCGTAGCGAACCGGCGCTGCAGCGGCTTTCCGCGGGACCGTCGGACTCTTCGATGAGACCGCAGACCGCAAGCCCGGCGGCACGCCACCGCGCCACCGTGTTCAGGAACAAGGCCTGAATGGGGGCCGTTTCGGCGCTTAGGATCGCTGCAATTGCATTCTGGGCCATGCGCACCTGCTCTGTAACAGCCGTGATCATGAGGTTGGACGTGGCCTCGATCAACCCTGTTTAGATGACAGGGTGTCGCATGGGTTAGGCAATGATCCGGCAAATTGAAACTGTTTAAAGGCGGATAAGGGAAATCGCTGTTTCGTTTTCGCTTTCCGGCAGCAACTGACGGGCCGGAGGTTCCAAAAATTTAACCCGGCTTTCCTAGAACTCGGCACAGGGGATTTGGGCATCACCTGCCGCGCATCGGGCACGGCGGGCGAAACATCCTGGGCAACAGCGTACATGACATCGCAGATGAAGAAATCCAGCATTCGGCCGTTTCCGTCGGAGATGGAATTCATACGCTATGCGCTCGACAGCGCCGCCATCGTTGCCATCACCGATGTGCGCGGCACGATCACCTTCGCCAACAACAAGTTCTGCGAAATCTCAGGCTATGCGCGGAATGAACTGGTCGGCTCGAACCATCGCATGCTTCACTCCGGAATTCATGACAGGAAATTCTTCCGCCAGATGTACCGGCGCATTGCGGCTGGTCAGGTGTGGCAGGGCGAGATCTGCAACCGGCGCAAGGACGGAACCCATTACTGGGTCGACACGACCATCGTGCCGCATGTGAATTCGGCCGGCAAGGTCGACAGCTACACCGCCATCCGCTTCGACATCACCGCGCGCCACAGCGCCGACGAGAAACTGCGCTACATCGTCAACATCGACGCGCTGACAGGCATCGCCAACCGGCGCCGCTTTCAGGAGCATCTGGAGACGGTTATCGCCAATCACGTCGCCAGCGATACCAACAAGGTCCATCTGGCTCTTCTCGACATCGATTCCTTCAAGGAAATCAACGATACCTTCGGCCACGACGTGGGAGACGATCTTCTGCGCGTCGTCAGCGGCCGGCTTTGTGAACTGACCAGCGAAGACGTTTTCGTTGCCCGCCTCGGCGGCGACGAGTTCGGCATCGTCATGACCGGCCTTGATGACAGGCAGGTGCATGAGATCACCGGCAAGGTGCTGTCCTGCCTGCGCCAGCCCGTCAATCTTGGCCCGGTGGTTCGCCGCTGCTCGGCCAGCATCGGCATTGCGACCTTCCCGGATCAGGCCGGTTCGCTCGACGAACTGTTCAAGGCAAGCGACCTCTCGCTTTACCGGGCCAAGGAACTGGGCCGCGACCGTGTCCAGTTCTTCGTGCCGCGGCTGCGCGAGGTGGCCCTGCGCAAAAGCGAGCTGATCCACGCATTCGAGACCGGCCTCGCCCAAGGCCAGTTCCGGCTGTTCTATCAGCCCATCATCGCAACCAATCAGCTCCTCGACCCGGCACTGGAAGGGCTTTTGCGCTGGGAACACCCGCAGCACGGCCATCTGGCCCCGGGTGCATTTCTGTCTGAAATGAACGATCCCGGCCTTATGGCCGCTCTCGGCATGTTCGTGCTGGAGCAGGTCTTCGCCGACATGCAAAAAATGCAGGAAATGTCCCTGCCGCTTCGCCGGGTGGCCATCAACGTGACCAATGCCGACTTCCGCTCCGATGCATTCGTCGACCGCTTTTTCGAGCTTGTCGAAGAGACGGGCCTGCCACCGCAAAAATTCTGCATCGAGGTCACGGAAGGTGTCTTTCTCGGACGCGACTTCCAGCAGCTTGAGGGCCGCCTGCATCGCCTCCATTCGGCGGGTGTCGAGATCGCTCTCGACGATTTCGGCACCGGCTTTGCCTCCCTGTCTCATCTGCGGCACATGCCGATCGACCGGGTGAAGATCGACCGCAGTTTCATATCGAATCTGGGCACGAGCAGCGCTGATCTCGCGATCGTCCGCGGTGTCATCGACATCGCGCATGGAATGGGCAAGGCGGTCACGGCCGAAGGTGTCGAGACGGAACATCAGGTTGAAATCCTGACGCAACTGGGCTGCGACAGCCTGCAGGGCTGGTACTTCGCCAAGGCCTGCAACCTGCTGCATCTGCCTTTCATGATGACCAGCCTGAAATCCTATGCGAGAGACCGCATGCAGCGCCACGCCGCCGCAAGCTGAAGCCTGCCGACCCACCGTCAGAAAGATCCGGAACGGGTCATGCTGGAAATACCTGCCCGATCGACGGAGCGCGCTTCTGGCACCATGGCCTGTGTTGTGGAAACATTCGGCAACGCTGCAGAAAGGGCATGCTGTCCTTCAGGACTGGACTGCACGCCAGCCCACTTCACGCATCGTGACAATGACGAAATAGTTTGGTAAATACGCCGGGTTTCATCGCTGTGAGTAACCGGTAAAATGGATCACCCCCTGAGTGGGGAGACTACCGATTGCGCTTCTCCTGAAGCGACTAGGCAACCGCTCCGACAAGAAAATTCGCGCAGATCAGAGACGATTGTCATCGTCTGCTGGGTAGTTGGCGGCCTCATCCTGATGTGGATCCTGATAGCTATCCTGACAGGCGCAAACGGTGCCTCATTGTTCAGGACATAGTGCAGGCCCCGAATCTCTGTGGCGAGAATACCTGCCTTCTCGTTCATCGACGTGATGGCGTTCGATCACTTGCGCCGCCTGTCGGGAGCCTCGTCCATTTCGACACAGGCCCGGACAGCATCGCCCAGGCGGCGATGCCCATACTCCGGCCGCCCGGTCGGATAGCCGCTGCCGATCGGAAGCGTCGATGTGATGAGGGATCCGGCACGCATGCCATTTTAAGTCATCAGACCGAACCCGGACGGGCGCCGCAGACATAGGGCACATCGCGGAGATATCCGGCCATTCGAAGGCATGGTGCGAGACGATCAGAGCCGGAATGACACAAGCGTGAAGTGAAAAAAATCAGGCCATTTGTAAAATGGCCTTGGCTACATGTCCGCTAAATAATTGAAAATGGTGGGTGATGTAGGGATCGAACCTACGACCCGCTGATTAAGAGTCAGCTGCTCTACCGACTGAGCTAATCACCCACGGGCGTTGGGAAAACCAACGTTGGCGGGCATATAGCTGCCGCCATGAGGCCTGTCTACCCCTGTCCTGATATTTCGCTGAGAAAACATTCGCACATGTGAAAAAAAGATCAGGCAGCTAAACGAAAAGCCGTCCTTCAGCGGTTTTGACAGCGTAACCGCCAATGCGGGCCGCCGCGAGTTGGCCTTTCCGTACCTCCAGTTCCAGACGGATTCGGGAGGGGCGTTCCATTTCCAGCCCCTGCTCTATCCACAAGGGCGACATGCCCTCGCCGGGACCGTCGAAATGCATGATCGTTCCGGCAAAGGCGGCGGCCGCCGAACCCGTTGCCGGGTCTTCGTAGGAAGGATTGCCGGCAACGAACATGCGCACATGGAAAGCGCTGTCATGGCGGACGGTTTCGCGGCAATAGACATAGGCGCTGGCGTGGGCGGTTTCGCTCTTAAGTGGCGCGATCTCCGCCCAAAGGTGCGAATCGATACGGGCCTTCGCCGCCTCTTTCAATCCGGCCACCGGCACCATCACATAGGGAACGCCGGCGCTCCAGCAGCACAGGCGGTGATTCTCGAACCCCATCTCATGCGGCGCGAGGCCCAGCGCCGCACCCACGGCTTCCGGCGTCATGGCAGCATCGATTCGTTCGGGAAGCTTCGGCAGATCGAACTCGGCGAACTGGCCGTCATGCGACACCGCGCATCTTACCGGGCCGATATTCTCTTCGAGAACGAAAATGCTGGCGCTCTCGCCGCTCTCTCTTGCCAGTGCGACCGCTGTGCCGACAGTCGGATGCCCGGCAAAGGGCATTTCATAATGGGGCGTGAAAATCCGGATTTTCGCCCTGTGCCGCGCCTGTTCGGCGGGCAGGACGAACACCGTCTCCGAGAGATTGAACTCGCGTGCAATGCGCAGCATCGAACGCTCGTCCAGCCCCTCGCAATCAAGCACGATCGCCAGCGGATTGCCGCCGAGGGCCTCTTCTGTGAACACGTCATACACCAGATATCTGCGACCCTGCATTGCCGGATTTCCTCCGCCAGATGGCGAAACATGAGCGAAATTTAATTTGAATTTCAGGCTCTGACACCTGATGTGTGTTCGGTAAGGGACATTACTTCTAATATAGGGGTCCGGCGTGGACCAGTTTGTCAATCCGCCCAGGGCGGAATCGGAAAACGCGATCGAGGCCAGTCTTGGCCTCACCGGCAAGGGTGCGGCCAAGCCGTCCCGCCGCCGGTTGGGCTATGTCGTGCTCGGCATCGCGGCGGTGGCAGCAGCCTTTGCCGGCTACAGCTATTTCTCCGCCTCCCCTGCCCGCATCGAATATGCAACCCAGCCGGCTGCCCGCTCCGACCTCGTGCTTGAGGTTTCGGCCACCGGCACCCTTCAACCCCTCACACAGGTGGACATTTCGAGCGAGCTTTCTGGCATCATCCGCTCCGTCGCGGTCGCCGAGAATCAGGAAGTGAAGCAGGGCGATGTTCTGGCAACGCTCGACACCTCCAAGCTCGAAGTGCAGATCGACCGCGCCAAGGCATCCGCCAAGGCAGCCGAAGCGAAGGTGGATGACGCAGCCGTCACCCTGAAGGAAAGCGAACAGGCGCTGGTGAGAGCCGAGGCGCTGAACAAACGCGGCATGGCGACCGCGCAGGCGCTGGAAGCGGCAACCGCCACCCGCGACCGGGCGAAAGCCGCGCTCGACAGCGCAGAGGCCAACCTCGCCATCGCACAGGCCGATCTCAAGGCACAGCAGACCGATCTGGCAAAGAGCACCATCTATGCGCCGATCAGCGGCATTGTGCTGACCCGCTCGGTCGATCCGGGCCAGACCGTTGCCTCCTCGCTTCAGGCCCCGGTGCTGTTCGTGCTTGCCGCCGATCTGAAGAAGATGGAACTCAAGGCCGCCATAGACGAGGCCGACATCGGCACGGTGAAAGCCGGCCAGCAGTCGCGCTTTTCGGTCGATGCCTTTCCCGAGCGCCGCTTCGACGCCACCATCCGCGACATTTCCTATGCTTCCGTCACCACGGACGGCGTCGTGACCTATGACGCCAGGCTGGAGGTCGAAAACGATGAACTCCTGCTGCGCCCGGGCATGACGGCCACCGTCACCGTGGTCACGAGACATGCAAAGGACGCGCTCACCGTTCCCACCACCGCCTTCCGTTACCGGCCTTCCGCCCAGCAGGGTGGCAGCGACTGGAGCGCGCTTTCGATGCTCACCGGCCGCATGCAGCCTCCGCGCGAGCGTCGTGGACAGCAGCAGGGCCGCCAGCGCGAAGCCGACGGCAGTCGCACGCTCTATGTGCTGAAGAATGGCGAACCGCAGCCGGTGCGCGTGCATGTCGGCTCGACCAATGGTGAACTGACGGAAATCCTGTCGGGCCTCTCCGAAGGCGATCTGGTGATTACCGGCCAGCAACAGCGGGGCTAGCGCCATGGCCGCCTCATCGCTCATCCATTTCGACAAGGTCTGGAAGACCTATGGCGAAGGCGAAGCGCGGGTCAACGCGCTCGCGGGCGTCGATCTCACCATCGAAAAAGGTGAGTTCGTCTCGATCATGGGACCCTCCGGATCGGGCAAATCGACGTCGATGAACATCATCGGCTGCCTCGATACGCCCTCTGAAGGCACCTACTCCTTCATGGGCGTGGATGCCGGACGGCTGGACCGTAACCGCCGCGCCCTGCTGCGCAGCCTCTATATCGGCTTCGTCTTTCAGGGCTACAATCTGCTGGCGCGCACCACGGCGGCTGAAAACGTCGAGCTGCCGCTCATCTATCGCGGCGTTGCCGCCGCAGAAAGGCGCAGCCTCGCCATGCAGGCGCTTGCACAGGTGGGTCTGGAAGGCCGCGAGCACCATACGCCCGCCGAGCTTTCAGGCGGCCAGCAGCAGCGTGTGGCCATTGCCCGCGCCATCGTCACCCGTCCCACCCTTCTGGTCGCCGACGAGCCTACCGGCAATCTCGACACGGCACGCAGCCACGAGATCATGGAACTGATGACACAGCTCAATTCGGATCATCGCCTGACCATCGTCATGGTCACGCATGAAGCCGACATCGCCGCCTATGCGGGCCGCACCATCCACTTCCTCGATGGCAAGGTGGCGGCAGACCTGCGCAACACCGTGCGGAGGAAAGCGTCATGATCTGGGAGACCATCCGCCTCGCCCTGCGCTCGGTGCGCCGCAATGCTCTGCGCTCCTTCCTCACCCTGCTCGGCATCGTCATCGGCGTTGCCGCGGTCATCGCCATGCTCACCATCGGCTCGGGCACGACCGAGAAGGTCAAGGCCGACATCGCCCAGCTCGGCTCCAATCTGCTGGTCGTCCATCCAGGCCGCCCCGCCGGTCCCGGAGGTCCGGGCGGCGGTACCGACTGGGGCCAGCGCCGCAAGCTGGGGTCCAAGGAGTTCGAGGCGCTTTCCACGCGCCTCACCGGCGCGCGCGCCATTTCCGCAGCCTCACAGAAGCAGGTGCGGGTCATCTACGGTACGGAAAGCCTCAGCGTTTCCGTGACCGGCACCGACAGCGCCTTTCTCGATGCCCGCAACTGGACTCTGGCCTCCGGCCGCCCCTTTACCGAGCAGGAAACCCGCAATGGCGCGGGCGTGTGCCTGATTGGCGAAACGGTGCGCCAGCAGTTCTTCGGCGCGGGCGATCCTGACGGCGAACTGATCCGCGTGAACCGCTCCGCCTGCAAGGTAATCGGCCTCCTGGAGCCGAAGGGCTATACGGGATTCGGGCAGGATCAGGACAACGTGGTGCTGATGCCGCTGGTGGCCTTCCAGCGCCGCATCGCCGGCAACCGCAACATCGACAACATCTATGTTTCGGCCGAAGATTCGGTGCAGACCAGCGAGTTGCAGACGCGCATCGAAAATATTTTGCGTGACGTGCGCCGCATTCCCCCCGATGGCGAGGACGATTTCGGCGTGCGCGACATGACCCAGATCGCCGACACCATGGCCAGCGCCAGCGCCACCATGACCGGCATGCTGGGCGCGGTTGCGGGCGTCAGCCTGCTGGTCGGCGGCATCGGTATCATGAACATCATGCTGGTGTCGGTGACGGAACGAACGCGCGAGATCGGCATCAGGCTCGCCATTGGCGCGCAGGAAAAGCACATCCTCATCCAGTTTCTGGTCGAGGCGACGGTTCTGTCGCTGCTGGGCGGCATCATCGGCATCCTGCTTGGCCTGTCACTGGCCGGCGGCGCGGCTTTCGCGCTATCGATCCCGTTTGCGCCAAGTGCCGCTGTGATCATGCTGGCAGTGGGCTTTTCGGCCCTGATCGGCATGGTGTTCGGCTTTTTCCCCGCCCTGCGCGGCGCCCGCCTCGACCCCATCGACGCGCTCAGGCACGAATAGAGTATTTCTGCTTTTCTCCGAATCGCAGAAGTGCTCTATCCTTTTGTTTTAGCTGTATTTATGCGACGCCGGATGTTTTCATCCGGCTGCAAAATGCTCTAAAGCGTGTCGTGTTTAATAGGCCTCATATCCTGCGGCTTTGAAGAAGTTTCGGCATTGTGTTGGATCGAAGAGGCCACAGATGTCGCCGAGTGCATGGCATAGGGTGTCGAAGGTTCTGGCCGCGCACTTGCGCAGC